>CAZAYU010000025.1:0-1613 GCA_964489445.1 uncultured Planctomycetia bacterium | reverse complement strand
TCTATTGCATTATGTTATCAAATATGTTAATATAGCGTTATGAGATGGGAAGAGTTTGTTAATATTACCGGGAATTTACCAATTATTGAACCGGAGATTTTACTTGCGGGAACACTTAAGATTGAACCGGTGAAAGTCCAAATTAGTCGTTGGGTAAAGGTAGGTAAGCTAATTCAGCTTAAAAGAGGTGTTTATGCATTAGCTGAGCCTTTCCGCAAAATTAGTATTTATGAGCCTTACGCGGCATCGGTTTTGAAAAAACCTTCTTATCTCAGCTTAGAGAAGGCGCTTGAATATTATAATATGATTCCCGAAGCTGTTTCGGTGTATACTTCGGTTACAACTAAGCGGCCGGGAAAATTTACTTGTCGGATGGGAGTTTTCGATTATCGACATATTAAAACCAGTCTTTTTTGGGGGTATAAGTCTATTACTGTAAATAACCAGACTGGTTTTGTTGCTACGCCCGAGAAAGCACTGCTTGATTTCTTTTACTTAAAAAGACTAAGAATTACATTTGAATACCTTAAAGAGCTACGGCTTCAGAATTTAAACATGATTAATCTAGGTATACTCTTTGAGTATGGTCAAAGGTTCAAAAAGCCCGGCATTTTGTCTGTTTGTAAAATGATCAAGGAATATGTGGAGATTAAAAAAGATGAGGAGGAGATACTATGAAAAATTATGTTCTAGAGTTAGCTTCTAAGCAATCAGGTATTAACGCTAAATTAAATATTATGCGTGAATATCTTCAAGCTTACGCATTAAGAATTTTATACGATCAGGGGTTTTTTCGGTCTACCGCGTTTTTAGGCGGAACAGCATTAAGATTTTTGCATAATCTACCGCGTTTTTCCGAGGATTTGGATTTTTCATTGGTGGCAAATATTAAATATTCCTTTGCTGATATTATTGGAAAGGTGAAGGAGGAATTTTTATTGGCGGGCTATAATCTTTCCGTGTCTTACAATGACAAAAAAAGCGTTAATCATGCTTTTTTACGGTTTTCAGAATTGATGTATGAGGCAGAGATTTCTCCGTTAAAGAGTCAAAATCTTTCTATTAAGATCGAAGTTGATATGAATCCTCCAAAAGAAGCAGAAGTCAGGACGGATATTGTGAATAAATTTTTTCCTATTTCTTTTTTATCTTACGATCTATCTTCACTATTTGCCGGCAAATTACACGCTTTATTGAGTAGAAAATATACTAAGGGGCGTGATTTTTTTGATCTTGGTTGGTATTTATCGCGTTGGAAGGATATTTGTCCGAATTTTAAGCTGCTTAATAACGCGCTTTTGCAGACTGGATGGAAAGATGGGGTATTGTCTGAAAATGACTGGCGTGATTTTATTTATAAAGTTGTTGCGAATGCTGATTGGGTAAAAGTCAAAAAAGATGTAGAAAACTTTTTGGAAAACCCTTCTGACTTAAACATTTTTTCTCAAGAAAACATCCTTAAGCTGCTAAGCGAAAAATAACTATCCACCTATCGCTATCATCTTCCCTCGTTTTTATTTTTAAGTACACTTAATCCATAATCCTTAATCCTGTTTTATCCTTCAACCTTCAACCTTTATCCTTTTTCCTCCTATCGTCCCTCTTCCATCTTC
>CAZAYU010000024.1:0-1653 GCA_964489445.1 uncultured Planctomycetia bacterium | reverse complement strand
TAGATTGGGGTATATGTTTACTATTGATCGGTGGTTTTAGATTTAGTGGAAGATTGGTTAGAGAAAAAAAGAGTTTTTCTTTAAAATTTCGCAACAAAAAGGTACTTATTGTGGGAGCCGGAGAGGCGGGAAACTTGGCCTTAGAAGAATGCCGGAAGAATCCAGATATGAAATTCAGTGTGGTGGGGTTCATTGATGATAGTATTGGCAAGCGGAATTTACAAATTCAGGGAGTGAAGGTTTTAGGCGATAGAAAAAAAATCTCTGAAATAGTAGAGAAATACGAAATTGAAGAGATTATTATTGCGATTCCTTCTGCGGAAGGAAGAGAAATCAGAGATATTCTAGGGTATTGTCAGATTAAAGGGGTCAAGGTTAAGATTGTCCCAGGAATGTACAAGATTTTAAACGGTAGTATGGAAATCAAGTTGAGAGAAGTTCAGCTTGAAGATCTTTTGGGACGGGAAGTAGTAGATACTAATGAAGAGGAAATAAAGCGCTATATTGAAGGAAAGATTGTCTTAATAACTGGCGCAGGAGGTTCGATTGGCTCAGAACTTTCTCGGCAAATTGCCTGCTTTTTTCCACAAAGATTAATTTTGTGGGATTATAATGAAAATGACATCTATTTTTTAGAAAGAGAGTTAAAAAGTAAGTATCCCAACCTTTCTTTAAAAACTGTTATAGGAGATGTTAAAGATGTTAGCTTGCTCAAGTATGCTTTTTCTAAGCTTAAGCCTCAGATAGTTTTTCATGCTGCTGCTTTCAAGCATGTGCCGTTGATGGAAAAAAATGTTGCCGATGCTGTCAGGAATAATGTTCTTGGTAGTAGGGGTCTTATTTATGCCTCTGAACATTACAATGTTCAACGTTTTGTGTTGATATCTACTGATAAGGCGGTTAACCCGACAAGTGTAATGGGGGCAACCAAACGTATTGTGGAAATGATTTTACAGACAAAGGCAAAAATTAGCAGAACCAAATTTATGGCGGTTCGTTTTGGGAATGTGCTGGGTTCAAACGGAAGCGTTGTTCCGTTTTTTAAAAAACAAATAAAAGCAGGTGGACCCGTTACAGTTACTCACCCTGATGCGATGCGCTATTTTATGAGTGTTAATGAGGCAACGCGGTTAGTTTTGCAAGCTGGTGCTATTGGAAAGGGGGGGGAAATATTTATTTTAGATATGGGGGAGCAAATAAAAATAATTGATCTTGCGAGCAATTTAATATCTCTTTCCGGGCTTAAGCCGGAAAGAGATATTTTGATAAAGTTTATCGGTTTGCGTTTGGGTGAAAAATTACGTGAAGAAACTTTACATGATGCCGAGCGCGATAAAGTTACAAAACATAATAAAATTTATATTACTCAGCCTGTTAGTTTTGATTCTCGAAAGTTGAGATGCCAGATTAAAGAATTAGAAGAATTGGTAAAAATAAGAGATGAGAGAAAAATAGTAAAAAAAATACAAGAAATTGTTCCTTCCTTCGTGCCGAATTTTCAATATAACGAGTAATCCGCAATTTAATATTTTTAATTACTAAGAAACAGTGAAAAAACTAATTTTTTATTTAGAGAAAGCATTATTAGTAAACTTTTCCTTGTTTATTATCTTTATTCCTTATTCAAAGTGGGCAGGAAAAATTTGCTTAGTC
>CAZAYU010000023.1:0-1814 GCA_964489445.1 uncultured Planctomycetia bacterium | reverse complement strand
TTCATAAATGCGCTGATTGCATACGCACCAATGTCAAAACCAAATAACGAAATTAGCAAAATCTTAAAATCTTTACGTTCAGATATTTTTTTCATAGAAACTAAATATATCCTAAAATTGGTTAAAGAGCGGCAAATTCCCTTGTAAAATAAGCTATCCTATTTCTCTAATAATCCTCTTCTTCATAAGAAATAGCCAGAGTAAAAAAGGAAGGTATGGCCTCTTAGAGTGTTTTGAAAAAATATTGTAATACACCACTTTTAACACCCTTTGATATGCTTTTCTCTGCTGTTGCATCTTTCGCTTCCATCGCAACCCATCAATCTCATCAAAACTAAAATAATTTCTGTGCAATCCATCACATCGAACCCCAAGATTTGTTACCCCAAATTCCTCTGGATTTCTGTAGATTGGTGAGTTTAATTCCAGAAGAAAACGATTTAATGAAAAGATTCCCGAAATGTATCGTGAATTATCCTTTAAAAATTCAATTGTTTTATCTACATCTATTTTATTTTCTTGGGGAAAACCAACCATTATAGTCAAGTAAACACTAATACCTGTTTTATGGGTAAGTCTCAAAATTTTAGATGAATGTTCGGCATTAAACCCTTTTTTCATCAGTTGTAATATCTTGTTGCTGCCTGACTCAACTCCGAAGATTAAACTCACACAACCGGCTTTTTTCATTTTATTCAAGAGTCTTTCATCGAGATTATCAACTCTTGCTAATCCTCGCCAGCGGATATCAAGTTTATTTGCAATAAATGAATCACACAATTTATCCATATGATGATAGGAACTATTTAATGTCCAATCGCTAAACAATAAATGCCTGCTTTTATATTGTTCGCAATAACATTTGATCTCTCTTGTTATCTTATCAAATGATTTTATGTTTGTTTTCTCTAAACTGCGTTGGACACAAAAGCTACATTTATGCACACACCCCTTACTAATTTGGTATGGTAATAATAATATCTCGTCAACCGCTTTACTCTTGTCCCTATATAAATTCAAGTCTAACCCATCAAAATCGGGCAATGGCATATTTTCAATGTCGTAACGCTCCTTTGGCGTTATCTTGACCACAGAATTTTTTCTATATAACAACCCGGAAATATTCTCGTACAAACCACCATTCTGTAATACATGCAATAGCTCAAGCAAGGGCTTCTCCCCATTACCTGTTATCATAAAATCAATAAAATTATATTTGGGAAAAAATACATATCCCTGCAAGGTGATAAATGCACCACCAAAAACAATTACACTTTTCGTATTCTTTTTAATCCTTTCCGCTAATAATAATGCGAATAAAAATTGAGAATAAGAAGATATAGAGAATCCTATTATATCAAAAACACCATATGAGGTCATCTTTAATATTTGATTAGCCAATTGGTTTAGATTTGGATCTAAAATACCTTGATGCAAACAACGTTCAGCATGATTCCTGCGCGTCAGTATAGAAACATCAATCCCTTTTGTATGCTTAAAAAATTTTGTCTTTGCCAGAAGGTCATCCTGTTCAACATAATACCCATTTTTGCGTAATACTCCAGCGAGCACTCCCATACCATATGGAAGAACTGTACAAGGATACATACCTCGCCACCAGGCACTCCATGTGCCTGGTGGATAAAATAGCTTTATTTTAAAATCTTTAGCATTTTTCATTATACAATAAATATTTCTTTAACTTTTTTAAAATTGTTCATGATATGTGTTATGCATTAAAGCGTCTTCTACCCTCTGCTTAATCGCCTGCTGCTGCAAGGTTTTCTTGCGCCAACGTAAACCATGCATTTCAT
>CAZAYU010000022.1:0-2082 GCA_964489445.1 uncultured Planctomycetia bacterium | reverse complement strand
TCCCATTGCTATTCAAATAGTTAAGAAGCTTATCCCTTTGGCCAGAAACCCTAATGGTGTACAGATGGTAGATGTGGGAAAAGAAGGATGAAGGAATTTGGAGTTGGGGGATATTCTTAAATGCTTGATTGTACTGATTGGCAATTTCTGTTCGTTTTTTATTAAACTTATCAATATATTTTAATTTAGTTAACAGGATTGCCGCCTGCAGCGAATCTAAGCGAGAATTAAATCCTAAATATTGGGCGCTATATTGTTTTTTCTGACCATGATTTCTTAAGATATTAATTACTTTTTGAACACTTTTATTGTTTGTCGTAATTAACCCTCCGTCTCCAAAAGAACCTAGATTCTTAGAGGGAAAAAAGCTAAAACACCCACAGTCTCCTAGTGAGCCAACTTTTTTTTCTTTATATTCAGCGCCAAAACTTTGAGCGGCATCCTCCACAATAAACAGATTATACTTCTTAGCAATTTTACGGATTTTCTCCATATGACAAGACAAACCATACAAATGAACCGGCATAATTCCCACAGTATTTTTAGTGATTGCTTTTTCTATTTCCTCGGCATCAATATTAAATGTTTCAGGATTAATATCCACAAATACCGGTTTTGCACCACTGCGCATAATACTTTCAGAAGTAGCAATAAACGTAAATGGAGTTGTAATGATTTCGTCTTTAAAATCAAAACTTTCTTTGTGTTTTAATCTTAAAGCCAAGGCGCTCAGCGATAAAATTAAAGCATCTGTTCCGGAAGCAACACCCACAGCATATTTTACATTCAAATACTGGGCAGCTTTTTCTTCAAACTCACTTACTTTTGGCCCCAAAATCCACTGCTGACTGTTTAAGCAATCTCGGATTTGCGCCTGAATCTCCGGCTTTAGGAATGCGTATTCGCGATGTAGGTCTAATATGGGGATGATCATGTTTTTTGTTCCATTTTTGTAACCATGTACCTACTACCCAAGGATAAAGGCTCAAGGTTAAAGGTTAAAGAATAAAAATTTAAATACAGAGTGCTATTAAACATCTTTTCTATAATGAATTTTCTTTAAAATACTGCCAAATATTTTCTTAAGTTCTTCTGATTCAAGAATCAGGAAATCTATCTTTTTAGATTTTGCAATATTAGTCGCTTTAATAATTCTTAACCAATAATTACTTTCTTTTGCTTCTCGTAAACAGATTGATATTTTATATTTAAAATCGTCCTTGCTATAAGCACCTTGGCTTTCTTCGTAATTGGCGCCAATCGAAGTTGACGATTTTGCTAATTGATATTTAATGACATCATTTATTTTAGAATAATTAATCTCTTTTAAAACATTAATTACTTCTACTGAAAAATTAAAAGTCCTTTCCTCTAAATCCCTTATATTTTTAAGTTCATTTTCTTTATCTATCACTTTAACCTTGAGCCTTTATCCTTTAACCTTTTTTGTCTAAACGTTCAATACTTTCTTAAAATAGTCTATGGTTTTGGTGAGGCCTTGTTCTAGGGTGGTGGTTGCTTGCCAATTTAACAACTTTTTTGCTTTATCGGTATTTGGTTTCCTACGCTTAGGATCATCTTCCGGCAACGATAGATACTCGATGGCTGCCTCTGAGTTGGTTAATTTTAACACTGTTTGAGCTAGCTCATTTATAGTAAATTCTTGAGCATTTCCTAAATTTACCGGCATTTGATAATCGGTTTCAAACATCTTTAAAATACCTTTGACTAAATCATCAACATAGCAAAATGAACGCGTCTGTTGGCCTTTTCCGTATATTGTTAATTTTTCTCCCTTTATTGCTTGAACAATAAAATTAGACACTACTCTTCCATCATCAGTGTCCATATTCGGTCCATAAGTATTAAATATCCTTACAACCCTTATATCTAGACCATGCTGACGCCAATAAGCGTAAGCTAAGGCTTCAGCGCCTCTTTTTGACTCATCATAGCAACCCCGCACACCAACTGCATTCACATTCCCCCAGTATTCTTCTGTTTGCGGGTGGATTAAAGGGTCACCGTAAATCTCTGAAGTAGAAGCTAATAAAAACTTTGCTTTCTTTTTTTTAGCAATGC
>CAZAYU010000021.1:0-2252 GCA_964489445.1 uncultured Planctomycetia bacterium | reverse complement strand
TCGTTTCACTGCTCAAGATTAATTGAGGAATACCTAATGTGCGCAAACGCTCCACGCCTAAGCCATCTGCCCGACTTACCATAACTGCTTCTGCTCCATCCTGGAAAATCATAACACGGTTGTCTGTCATGACTCCATCAAAGTCATAAACATTTAATTGAATATCTTTTATATTTATTTCAAATTGTTTATTACTCACTATTTTATCTCTCATTTTGTTCATCTTTTTTTATATCTCTATACACTCAATCGTTTTTTTCAATCCTTCTTCAAAAGGCATTTTTGCTTTAAATCCAAATCCTTTTGCTGCTCTTTTCGTATCTAAACACCTACGTGGTTGGCCATCAGGCTTAATTTTATCCCAAACAATTTTTCCCTTAAAACCGATGAGTTTGCTGATTAAACCAACTAAATCTTTAATTAAAATTTCTCCTCCAGGAGCGGATCCGCCTTTGGCAGAAAATCCAGCGCCAAGGTTTACTGGCTCAGACTTATTATATTTTTCTGTAGCCAACGAAATACCTTCTTCAGAATCTACATCCCATATCCACTCCAATTTGAATTGATTGAGTTCATAGAGTTTGTTGAGTTTATTGTTCTACGTTCTATGTTCTCCCTTCTACCTTCTATTTTCTATTGTCTATCTTCTCCACGCTTCTGCCAGAACTCCACAATAAATGCAATGAATACACCTAACATTAACCCTACAACTGCCGCAATAGTAACCATTTGTTTTTTCTTCGGCTTGATATGATTTATAGATTTGACCGGCGGCTCGATTATCTTAAAATTTTTTGCCGATAATAAACCTTTTTTTAAGGAATATTCTCCTGCGCTTAAATCACTATAAATAGTTTCATAATTTGTTAAGGTATTCTGAACAAGTGGATAATTAAGGCCCAGTTTGTTTCTAGAAATTCTTTGATTAAGTGCCTCGATTTGACTGCTGACGTTCTTTTTTCGCGCAGCTAACTCTTGAACTCGTTCATTGATTAGTACCATATTCTTTTCATAAAACTCATTACCCTCTAAGACAAGCTTATTTTCAATTTTCCTTAAAATATTAACTGCTATATTAGGATTTGCAGACTCCATTTGTACTCTAAGAAAATTTGTACCTTTTATCTTTTCAATTTTTATTGCCTTTTTTAATCTCTCAACCGTTACGCTTTGATCTATTTTCGGAAATAATAGACTGCAGTAGACTTCTACTTTTTGCTTTCTCTCTTATCTCCTCTATGGAAAATAAACTTCCTCCGATATTGCCTATCCTCATTGTGCTATCGATTCTATACACTTTGGGCATTCTCGAGATTTGGAAATTTACAATCGCTCCCACAGCAACACAAATGATGAATATACTTATTATTATCTTTTTTCGCTTGATAATGACTTTGATATAATCCATTAAGTTAATTTCGTCATCGTATTGCGTATTGTTGGTCATAGATCCTCCTTTTTGCGTTAATTCCATCTATTGCGTTAATAGCGTTTGTAGGGTTAAGAGAATCCGATATCCTAGGTCGTAAGTCGGGAGAAGATTGGAAAGGATTATGGATTAAGAGATAAGGATTAAAAAATCTATAAAGTCGATGGTTAGGAGAAAAATTCATAATCCACATGGTTAGTTTGTTAAAAATCATACCTGTAAACTCTCCCACTCTTTTTTTAAACTATTATATTCACTCTCTTTGCGTTGCAAAAAATGATAGGTGAGATTGATTTTTTCTTTCAATCCATTCTTAGTTAAAAAATACCGAATTTTTTTTACCTTATTTCCTCTGGAAATTAAATCGTTTATCTTGATTAAATCTTTCTTTATCAATGATTTTAAAAGGTAATTAGTTTTACCTAAAGAAAACCCTAAATGCGTTGACACATCTCTTTGAGTTAAGTTTTCGTCTGAGGATAAAAGACGTAAAATATTGAAGATATCTTCCTTAGTGCTGTAATTTTGGTTGGTATTAAGCATGTATTTAATATTGATAACATTAAGCTTATGTTCAAGCATTGAACATTATAACTAGTCTGTGAATTGTGTCAAGAGGTATATGGGCAATAAGGATAAAGGATAAAGGGTACCGAGAGAAGGCTAAGATTAAGGTTAAGGTTTAGAGGAGAAAAGGAGAAAAGATAGAAGAGGGATGAGGGAAGATGGAAGAAGGATGGTAGAAAGTAGAAAAGAGAAAAGATGGACGAGAGATGAAGGATGATGGACGAAGTGGGAGGTAGTAAGAAGAAAAGGTTGAGGG
>CAZAYU010000020.1:0-2663 GCA_964489445.1 uncultured Planctomycetia bacterium | reverse complement strand
TCATTAAAACAAAGTGTAGATGAATGGGGTGACGACTGAGTTTTGTCCGAGAATAATTATTGCCCCCAATAGAAGTAAGACAATAACTATTGGTGTGATCCACCAGAGCTTATTAACCATTAAGAACTTCCAGAATTCCTTAATTATTGATAGTTTGCTCATTTTTTTTTGACTCTTCTCTTCACCCTCTAATCAGTATTGATTTTCGTATTCTTCTTTAGATGATACACTATTCTTATTCAAAATCCAATAGCTTTTTTCCTGTTTATCGATATGTTCATCTAAAAACTGTTTTCTGCATAGCTTTGCCACAAAAGCAGTAGGCACAACAGCTAAGCAATAAAGAAGAGTTAGTATCACCCGAGTCATAACCAAGCCAATAACAACTGCCAGAGACATCCAAACTTTTTGTATTGGTTTTAATAGCTCTGGTTTTAACAAGCCACAGAACAACAACGCAAAAGAAAAATAAATCGGTAAATAATAGTTTTTCCCCTTAAACAACAATATTGCTCCCAAAATCCCCAAAGCTATTCCTACTACTAATCCAAATTGGCGCAATTGGGCTTTTTGAGATTTAATATTACGTATTTCCTTTAATATTTCGCTCATTTTATTTGATCCCTATTTTTCTCAATCATGAAATTTCCCATAACTAAACAGTCAATATTCGTGTGCATAAAACATTTATAAGCATCATCCGGCGTACAAACTATCGGTTCGCCGCGAACATTAAACGAAGTATTGATAACGACCGGGCATTTATATTTTTCGTTAAACTTAGCTATCAATTTATAATACAACGGATTATCTTCTCTGCTGACAGTTTGAACCCTTGCAGAATAATCAACATGGGTAACTGCCGGAATTTGGGAACGTTCGATGCTTAATTTATCTAAACCAGAGAGATTTCTACTATCAGAAGTTATCTCTTTTCTGATTTCTTTTTTTACCGGAAAGGTCAACAGCATATAAGGACTTTCTCTGTTTATTTTGAAATAATCTGCTGCTTGTTCAGCAATAACTGAAGGCGCAAACGGACGAAAGCTTTCTCTAAATTTTATCTTTAAGTTCATTATTTTCTGCATTTTAGCTGAACGGGCATCACCAATAATCGAACGATTTCCTAATGCCCGTGGCCCAAACTCCATTCTTCCTTGGAACCAGCCAATAACCTTTTGTTCGGCGATTAAATCTGCGGTTTTTTCAATGATTTCTTCCTGACTAAGCTCAATGTAAGCAATATTATTTTTTTTAAGATAATTTAAAATAAACTGGTTATCAAATTCCGGCCCCAATAGAGATCCCTGCTGAGCATCTTTTTTGCTATCAGAGATCCGTTTATTTCCTAAATACTGATACCAGACAAATAGTGCCGCTCCTAAAGCTCCTCCGGCATCTCCGGAAGCCGGCTGAATCCATAAATCGTCAAAAATACCTTCTCGTAATATTCTTCCGTTAGCTACGCAATTTAAACCAACTCCTCCGGCTAAGCATAAATTTTTCATTCCCGTAGCTTTGCGAACATGACAGGCTATACGTAAAATTATCTCTTCTGTTGCTTTTTGTACCGAAGATGCTAAATCCATGTGTTTCTGAGTCAAGCATGACTCTGGCTTGCGCGCTGGCTCATCAAACAGTCGCTTGAACCGTTTATTAATCATTGTTAGGCCTGAGCAATAATTAAAATATTTCATATTCAATTTAAACGAGCCGTCATCTTTTAAATCAATTAGCTCAGATAAAATTAAATCTTTATAGCGCGGTTGGCCATAAGGAGCTAGCCCCATTAACTTATATTCGCCAGAATTTACTCTAAAGCCTAAATAATAAGTAAACGCTGAATAAAACAAGCCTAATGAATGAGGAAAATTGAGTTCTGAAGATATTTGAATCTTATTATCTTTAGCTAGACCATAGCTTGTTGTTGCCCATTCCCCCACTCCATCAGCAGTAAGAAAAGCAGACTCTGGAAATGGTGAAGGAAAGAATGCAGATGCAGCATGAGACTGGTGATGCTTGGGAAAAATAATTTTCCCCTTAAATTTTAGCTCTTCGGCAATAATATCTTTTATCCATAATTTTTGCTTTACCCATAGCGGCGCTGCTTTTAGGAATGATCTTAAGCCGAAAGGAGAATAGGCTAAATAAGTCTGCAAAATACGTTCAAACTTAATAAACGGTTTATCGTAAAAAGCAACAAAATCTAAATCCTCTCTATTTATTCCTCCTTCGGCCAAGCAACAATTTATCGCATTTGTTGGAAAGCTAGAATCATGTTTTTTGCGGGTAAAACGTTCTTCCTGACAGGCAGAAATAATCTTTCCGTCTTTTACCAGACAAGCTGAGCTATCATGATAAAACGCAGAAATTCCTAAAATATTCATTGGTGTTATTCTAAACAATTTAATTGAAGATAATTATTTAAAAAAAGCACGCAGTGTTTTAATTAGATAATTAATTTCGTTTTGTTTTAAGAACGGATGAATCGGCAAAGATAAAACTTGCCGTGAGGCGTCTAAGGCATTATTTAACTTACCCAAACAGCGAGCATTACTAAACGCACCCATACTCTGCATTGTGACCGGATAATAAACTCGTGCACCTATCCCATTGCTATTCAAATAGTTAAGAAGCTTATCCCTTTGGCCAGAAACCCTAAT
>CAZAYU010000019.1:0-3228 GCA_964489445.1 uncultured Planctomycetia bacterium | reverse complement strand
CGGAAACAGTTTACCTGAGGATATTGAATACTAAAGAAGAGCATTCTGAAGTCAAGGTTAATTCCGAGGTATTTATGATAAGGCCTTCTGCGGCATTTGATGACATGACTTCCCCTGCGGCAGGCCAGAGATGGGCAGTAGGAAGTGCTAATGCCATAGAATGGGTTACCCATGGAGCTGTCACAAATAACTTTAAGATAGAATGTTCCGTAGGAGGAGCCGCATTTACAAGGATTTATGAAGAGGGTGTAAGCGGTACTGAAGCGGTAACTATGTCACAAGGAGAAAACTGGTATCAGGATACATGGTCTTATAACTGGATTGTGCCAATCACACCGGAATTTCCGTCAGAAAACGTAAAAATCAGGGTGACGAATCTTGATAATACGAATGTGACAGCATTATCGGAGATATTCGAGGTATCAAATCCCTATATGGTAGTTGAAAGCCCTGTAACAGGAAGTGTCATGGTAAGGGGTGAGACCAACAGTATCATATGGCAGGGAAGCGGAGATGTAGGCAGCAGCTTTATAATAGAGTATTCTGATGACGGAGGTATGAGTTATTCTGATGCCCCTGTTTACACCGGCGCCGTTCAAGGCATCGACGGTATTTACACTTATCCATGGACAATAGGAAACGATATAGAGTTTAGCGACCAGGCAAAGATAAGAATAACAAGCGTTTCGAATGAGAGCATAACAGTTGAGTCAGAATTATTTACTGTAAATTTAGGCGGCCTTCTTACTGTTACAGCGCCAATCCAGGCTGATAAATGGGTGAAGGGCTCGGTGTATGAAATAACATGGGATTCACAGGGTTTTGCTCTTGGGGATTCCCGTGTAATGCTGGAATACTCAACCAATGATTTTGTGGATTCCAATGTTATTATTGCTTCAACAGAAAATAACGGGAGCATAAACTGGAATGTGCCAAATACCTATATGCAAGGCGTAAAGATAAGGATTACGCAGATTGGAGGCAACAGCGTAACAGCAGACTCGGGAGTTTTTGATATAGTAGATGTTCCTTCAATGGAATTTTTATATCCTGTTTATCTTAGCATGCTTAACGCGAATCTGGAACATCAGCTAATATGGAGAAGCCAGGAGGCAGTTACCGAGAAACTTATAATAAGCTATTCTGTTAACGGCGGGTCAACATATCCCAATGCGCTTTTTAACTATAACACAGATGAATATCTGTCTTATATTACCGATACAGTAACAGTTAACGGTACTGAACACATTTATAGCTGGTATGTGCCTTTAGATTTCAGCAATAACGCCAAGATAAAAATAGAAGATAGAGGCATATTTAGATGGGTTGATAATAAATACCTAACGCTTATAAGTGATAGATTTTCCATAGTGCCGCCTAAAGTAAATGTTGAACAGCCCGTAGGAGGCGAGCAATGGGTGGCAGGTTCTGAGCATGATATTATCTGGACACAGACAGGGGATATCGGCAAAGACATAAAGATAAGTTATTCTACTAATGGCGGTATAACCTATCCTAATATATTATTCGATAATAGCTCCGGTGATGAACAGGCCTATCAGGATAATGTTACATACACTTCGGGTTCGTTTAGTTACACATGGACATTGCCTGATATAGTAGCTAATTTAGTAAGAATAAAGGTAGAAGGAGTTGTTTCTACCGGAAGCGGCACGTCGGTTGCCAATTTTTCTATAATTCTGCCAGCGATAGACATTATTACGCCTTCATCAGGGGATATATGGGCTATATATGATACTGATAGAGAGATAACATGGACGAAAACAGCAGGCATAAGCGAAAACCTAAAGATAGAATATTTTAAGGATGAGTCTACTTCTAAGGTCGTAACAGAGAACATTGACAGCCAGAGCGTATCGTATCTGTGGGATATACCGGATAGTTTTCAGGATTACGCCTCAGAGAATGGCTGGATTAAGATTACCGACTTGGATTCTGAATCTATTTTCGGACAGGAGATATATGCGGTCTCTGAAACATTCAAACTTGTGTTCCCGTATTTTGTTGTCAATAGCCCCGCGGAGCCTTTGATTATAGACAGCGCTTATAATATAACATGGACAGGCATTGGAGATTACGCTGAACTGGGAGAGGCCTTGAGCAACAAAGTTAAGATAGAGTACTCGGTTGATGATTTTGCTACTTCGGTAATAATAACTAATTCAGCGCAGAATAACGGTTCTTATCAATGGACGGTTCCTGATATAAGTGTTGACGGTATTAAGATAAGGATTACCCATAATAATTACGGTTTTGTTAACGGCATATCTGATAGCTTCAAGACAATGGGCGCTTTTTCCATTACAAGTCCATCTGAAGACACAAAGTTTTTTGTAGGCCAGCAGAATATGATTGAGTGGGATACTACAGGCACAATAAACAGGGTAAATTTGTATTATTCCAAAAACGGAGGATCGTTATGGAATGATGTAGCTTTAAATGTTGCCAATAACGGTTATTGTATGTGGACTATCCCCAATGCTGTACTTGCAGACAGATCGCCAAACACAAATGTGTATTTTAAGGTACAAGACGCCTCGGAGGAAGAGGCCTATGATAACATGCGATATGCCATAAGTTATTATAAGATTACATGGAATGTTTCCGATGCAGACGGCCTTATAGGCAGTCTGGACGCCTTAAACGTAGCATCCCTTGATGTGAGCAATAATAATGCTTTTTGGGAAGAGAGAGCGGGTTTACAGAGCCCTGTTGTGCTTTATTATTACCCCGGAAGGCTTTATCAGACTACGTGGTCAAGAGACGCTTATCTGGATGCGGTATACCAGCCGACTCCCTGGCTGGCTGATACCGATGGAAAAGAGATGGATGTAGAATTACCCACCAAGCAGGTGCTGAAAGCGAGAAAAGTATATTCTGAGATCAAATATTACGCCCCGGATGATACTCTTAGAATACAGTGTTGGCTGCAGGAGGAGGAAAAACTGCTTACGCGTACTGCGGGCCTGCAGAGCTGTCTTATAATGATTTTTGATGGTGATAATAATGAAATACATACAATCGGACTGGATTCCTCTGAGGCGGATAACAGTGGTGTGTTTTGGGCAAAATGGGCAAATCCCGGGCTTGAAGCAGATCAATCTTATTTCGCAAGATTCAGGCTACAGTATGATGGCGCTTTTCATTACGGCGGCCAGGTGTTTGAGATAAGTGAAGGCCAGCAGATCAAGGCAATAGCGGATTCGG
>CAZAYU010000018.1:0-3464 GCA_964489445.1 uncultured Planctomycetia bacterium | reverse complement strand
AAACTCATCATTAAAAAGAGCTAAGTGAGATTTAATCCCAACAATATCAAGCATTGCTAAACATAAAAGAGAAAGATCTTTACAGTCTCCGTACTTATTTCTGAAGACCTGGCTAGTTGGGTGCGGTTCTAACGTATTGTCTCCAAAAGACATGGAAACATATCTAAAGTTCTTTTGTATATATTCAAGGATAGCTCTTGTTTTATTCTTTATGCCTTCCTGGCCTTTAACAGATTTTTTAGCAGCTCTTGTGATAGAACTATTAATTTTAAGATTCTTTTGAATAAGAGAATAGTACCAATTTGATACATCGGCCCAGGTTTTCAAAGATGAAAACTCTACAACATTCTCCATCCTATCTGCTTTAGGCGGCGGCGAATAACTTACTGAGCGATATTTATGGTATATATTTTTTAGATGCCATGAATATGTTATAGTTGTTTCTGTTTCAGTGATGGTTGGTTTATAATCTAAATTAAATTCCTTATACTGCATGCCAATGCTTTTAGGAAACGTGAAAGTAATTTTTGCCTCTTTTATTGGTAAAGAATATTTAAAATGATATTCCTGCCAAAAAGCATTCTTTATTGGGCTTTCCTTTGCTTCTATCTCTAACGCATAATCAAGCACTGATCCTACCCCTACCTGAGGAAAGCTAATTACTTTCATTCTGGAATCAGAATACATACCAAGGCCTTCATATACTTTTAAGTCTTGTATTTTTGTATTAGTATGCTTTTCACCATCAGGGGTAATAACAAATGCCTCAAGCTTAGTTACTTTTTCTCTGCCCTTCTCGTAAGGAACGGGTACTTCGCCTAAGTCTTTGCCTGAATCATTTAGAATTTTTAATATTTTATGTGTTTTAGATGTGAAAGAGAAATCTTCTTTTAGCTCTAATCCGATCTCATACAATAAGAATATAGCTGTTTTATCTTTATGGTTTTGTTCAAACAAACCAGCTGTTTCAGAAGCTATGCTTTCGGCAAGCTCTATGCCAGGAATGGGATTTGATTCTATAGATTGTTGGTAAGGATTTGGAGGTGCCTCGGCTTGGTGTAGTTGCCCCTGAGCAAAAACCTGATCAGGAACAAAAAATAAACAATAGAAAATTACAACACTAATTACAAACCTACCCACCGAGTAAAAACCTTTCATGACACCCTCCTTTAAATGGTTAAAATGTTATATAAGCAATACCCCCTTTCCTTAAGATTTCTTTATTTAGTTTCAAAAATAAAAAACCCTCGCTTGGCGTGCTTTCGCCTTGCGAAGGTTTTAATTTATTAACGTCCTGGATTTAACCCTTCATAACTCGGGACTTATTTAACTGTGTTCTAACTATACTACTTTAAACTACTTATGTCAAGGAAAATTTATTTTGCACTTTATTCATACTTTTTGCTATCCACCTAGTTAAATCATTCTCCTTTATCTTATATCTATTGCCAACACAAAAGTACGGTAATTTCTTCATGAACATCATAGATTGAACGCCTGAATAGCTGATGCCCAGATATTTCGCAACCTCCTTGATGCTAAGCACTCTATCCTTTGTTGTAATGCTTGAAAATTTCTGCAAAACATCCTTTTCTAGCTGCTTGAATAAATCTTTTGTCTCTTTTATTGCCTCTTTCTGCTGCTTTAAATACCCCTTCATATCTTCCAGGGTCTCTTTCATTGAAACTTGCAACGAGAGCAAAGCATGCTCTTTAAAGAACCTATCTAAGCGCTCTATGTCTCGCTTTAAGGACTTAATTTCTTTGAAGAAGGTGTCCTTATCAATAACGCTCCTTGGCTGCTCAGATAGTCTCTGAGTAGCCGTACCTAGTTTCTTTTGCAAGGCCTGCTTAACCCTTAAGCTTTCCTTAAGATTTGCTATATCCTTTCCTGCGTTCTCTATCTTGAGATTAACCAGGTTAGGGTCATAGTCAAAATCCCTATTGAACTTGTCTGCCTCCTCACACAACTTAATAGAATTTTGAACTTCCTCAACAACCTCCATATATTCATCTGCCTTTTTCATGGATTTGAATTTCTTCTGGTTTCTGATGCCGTTTTGAACCCAGTTCGCATTAATTGTTCCATCTCCTGATATTGAAATCATAATAACCTCCTATATTATCCTTATCTGCCATTCAGACTTGTATTCTTCATTTCTTATATGATAATATTTTTTCAAAGTCGCTTCATGCTCATAATTATTAGGGTCATGTTTTATAGCTTGTTTAATGCAAAAAATACCTCTTTCTAATCGCTTGATTCTGATCTTCTGGGAAAATCTAGATGGGTGTGCATACACAAGGGCTATCCAAGAGTACACATCTGCAAGTAGTGCCCATGCCTGGGGGTAAGCGTTGTCTCTTTTTAATGATTTTTTACACCAAAACCTCACATGGTTCTTATATAGATGCTCTTGGCCACCATCTTCACTATGACGATCATGTTTCATGGCTATTAAATAATACTTATTGGCTTTTTGTCTGTCTTTCATGACTTCTATTACATATAGCCACATATTCTCCTTTATAGCAAGTTATTTGGCTCCATAAAATGAAAAAGGCTACCCCCCCTTTTTTTTCGGATCCAACCTTTTTCTTGCTACATTCCTTGCTATACGCTTAAAAGTCCAAAAGGGTCATCAAATGAACGCCTATGGCCTGTCCTTGGATTAATCTCCCACTTAACTTTATTCGTGCCAGGCACATAAGGTTTAGCCAACTCTTTAAACATCGCTCCCTGCTTTTTAACGTCTGCTATTAACATGCTTGAGGAAATATCTAAAATCATAGACAAAGCATCAATGCCATCATCGTGAGCACCTTTTGGATAGTGTAGTATTTCCCTGATCAACTCACCATAACTTCTGCTAAACTGAATATGGCCCTGTTTTATCATTGGTTGAAGTCTCGTAATGCGATTCTCTTTACGGTCAGTATTCTTTATGAAAGATATAGGAATGTCCTTACCTTGGCTCGCTGAGTTTTTAATGATATCTACTCCCAGAAGCTTTTGGAAGCCATTCTCCTCAAAGCCAATCCTATGATGCCCCCACTTACAAAATACGTTTATAACCCGAGTTATTAAATCATCGGGTTGCCAGCGCCCAATGTCAGCTGCTATCACATACATAGTACCGTTTCGCCTGTCTTTACAAACGGTAACAATTGCCGAAAAATCACTCTTCCTACTATTTCCCATTGAAGGATCAATAGCACCTAAAATAATTTTATTATCCCCTAAAAACCTCAAAAGATCATCTGGGGAATTGAACTTATCATCCCAATAAACTAAATTCTCAGCAGGAAACCAAAAACTACTACCACCTAGTGGCTCGTTTTGCTTCTCGGTATAAAAACTAGCTTCTGAGCCCCTTTCGCGCATAATCATCAAATCATAGAAGGACTCCTTTTCCGGCCAAAGAACTTTTACTCCATTCATCATATCCTCTTGGTTCTTAAGAA
>CAZAYU010000017.1:0-4260 GCA_964489445.1 uncultured Planctomycetia bacterium | reverse complement strand
ATTCGCATTCGGAGTTGATTTATCCCGGGTTTGGTAATTTTTTATATATTCTTCATGGTTGTTCCTGGAATAGTGATTTTGAATCTTATACCTATATGCGCTATGACATACTTGAAGATGAGTGGCAAGAGCTTGCTCCGGCTTCATTTGGTGTTGATCACCCGGGAAGTATGATCTGGCCCGGAGGTGAATATTATTACGCCACTAAAGGCTATGGACGGTATGAGTTATCTAAATATTATGCTTTTTGTTACGGGAGTTATGAATCGGGTATAATGACAATTGGGGCACATTCGGGCTGGGGCAATGTTAATTGGACTTTTAATGATACTCAAGCTGCTGAATTATCTTTTCGCAGTGGAAATGAAACTGATTTATCAGATGCTTTAAGTTGGGATCTTTGCGGAGACATGGAAGAGGGGGCTGATTTAAGCACAGCGTCTTCGGTTAATGAAACTGATAATTATGTTCAGTACAAAATAGGTTTTTCTACCGATAATCTCCTAGAACTTCCAACTATCGATGACGTCACGATAGAGTATGAAAATTACCCGCTTAGCCAGGAGCTTATATCTTCGCCTTATGATACTACTTTTGTTACTAACCGGTTGTTTAAGCTGGAGTGGAGTGATGCTCAAGCTTTAGGCACTGATATTCGGTTTAAACTGCGAACAGCCAATGATTTAGCCGGCCTTTCGTCAGCTGCCTGGTCCGGGCCTGAGGATGCTACGGTTGAAACCTATGATTTCAGCGATAAACCGGACTATGTATCTAATTCCCAAATTGAGTTTAGCGCCGGAACAGTCAAGCTTTTTAAGCGCCTGGCTGATTTTGATTATTCTCAAACTTTATATATTGATAATAGCGGTGGCGGAGCAAAAACTGATTTTCTAATAACAGTTCAAATTCCTTTGGTTAGTGATGATTTCTGGAATAATATTAAAACCGATTGTGCGGATATACGTTTTCATGACGGAACCGAGGAGCTGGGGTATTATCTGGCCAGTTTTGATTATGATACTCATGTAGCTAAGATAAATGTCCAAATTCCGGCCATAGACGCTGATTCAACAAAAACTATATATATAGTTTACGGCAGCAGCGACGCTGAATCGGTAAGTAACCAGTCTTATGTAAATGTGCCTACCGACGGCATGGTTGGGTATTGGAAGTTTGATGACGGAGCCGGGGAAATGATAGCTGATTCCTCAGGCTACGCTAATACCGGAACCCGGTATCCTACTGCGGCCAAAGGCAGTCCGGCCTGGGTTGAAGACGGTAAGTACGGCAGTGCTATGTATTTTGACGGTATTGATGATTATGTTCGGGTTTACAATGTGCCAGATTTAGGCGAGGAATATACAATAGCTTTTTGGGGCACAATTGATGAAGAGCCGACTGAACAAAGAAGTTGGCAAGCCGCGATTGGTTGCCAGTGGACTTATCCTATTGTATGGTTGCATCCCAACAACTGGATGTATCACTACTGGCATGATCCCAAAAACGCAAGCCACGGAAATAATTTTTCCTATCATACCCGCAGGGATGAGAAGTGGCGGCACTATGTAATCAGCCATGACAGTGAGGGTTATAAGGGTTATACTGATGCCGTTATTTATCGAAACTATAAAAGCTTTACCTATCTTTCCCGGGATATTACGACTATGGCCTGGGATATCGGTCGCAGGTATAATAGCAGTTACCGCTGGAAAGGCCATTTGGATGAGATGGTTTTATACAATCGAGCCTTATCAGGGTTAGAAGTCAAGTACCTTTATGAAGGTATGTCTACTGATTGGACCTATAAGGTTGCTTTTGCCTGTAAAGAAGAAGCTGCTACTTGTGCTAGTTTAGTGAGCTCAGGCTGGGAAAAGAAGATTTCCTTTGTGGTTGACAGTACGGTAGGGCTTAAGCTCGATGATGTGATTAGAATTGATTTGGGAAAGTGGTATGAATTCTGGGCCCATGTTAAGAGTGACGGGGCTGATATCCGGGTGGTTGATAGTGATGATACGGCAATTTTGGATTATTATATTCCCGAATGGGATTATGCTAATAAACAGGGCTTTGTTTTGGTTAAAGTGCCGAGCCTGCCTTTGGGAAGTAAAGCTTTATACCTTTATTATGGAAACAGCTCAGCAGTATCAGCCGAAGATTCGAGTTTTTGCATGGATGTTGAAGAGGATTTTAGCAGTTACGGACAAGTAGCCGGAGATTCAGTAGCTCTTTCAGCCTGGTCGTACAAGATACCGTTGATGCTTAAGAATAATTCCGGGTCGGATTTCGGCACTGTCGATGACCCTAACTCGGCTGTAGTAAGGGTTGACATGGAGGACGGCTGGGATACATTTTGGGCTAATGTAAATATAGACGGTTCTGACCTTAGAGTTGTTTCGTCGGATAATGAGACAGTGCTGCCTTATTGGCTTGATTTCTTTGACTCTGATATTAAGCAGGGAAGCGTTTTAGTAGAGGTTCCGGCAATTGATAACGGAGAAGAGCAGGTTTACTGGCTTTATTTTGGCAATGCTGGGGCTGTATCAGCTAGCACCGGCACTTTTCTAAGGCCTTTACAGCAAGCCTCAGGTGTGCCAAGCGAAATTGACCGGGAGGGAGAAGTCTTTGTTCCGACTTACCTTTATAGTATGCCGATTACGATCAATAATGCTAGCGTAGAAGAGTTGACCAATAAGTGTGTTAATATTAAGATTCCTCCGGAATGGGTTGATTTTTGGCTACATGTAAAAGATGACGCCGGAGATATCCGTTTTTACGATGAAGGTGTCGCATCAGGTAACCCGATATCTCAATATTTTGATATCGATTATTTTGATTATACTAAACAAGAGGCTAGCATTGATTTGAGGGTCCAGAGCGATGAGGATACTGTTTGGCCGAGAGTGATCCATATGTACTATGGCGATGAGTACGGTTATAGCGCCAGTAATAATAATTATAATGCTTTTGATTTGGCAACTTATGCCGGTCTGGATGAGACAAGATTTACTGCCGGCGGCGGGGCAAGACAGGAGAAATCAGCTTTCCTAAATCAGGGCTATTTTACGCTTAGAAATGACAATAACAGCCATGATTCTTATCTTTCCTGGAATGGTTCAGCTTTTTCCCGAAGTGACGGGTTAAGTTTTCAGGCTAAGATAAATGCTCACTACGGCACCCGAGCTCATATTGGCTGGAAAGATAATGAGTCCGGAGTATCTTACTCAAATATGCCTTATTGCATATATTTTAATAACAGCAATCTTTATATCTATGAGGACGGCGCTAACCGGGAAAATGTCGGGACTTATAACCGTGATATGTGGTATGACATCCGCATAGACTTAAAGACCATGGGCGCTACTTATTATATTAAGCCGGCATCAGAGACCAACTGGACTCTGCTTTATGATTCAATATACTCTACCGAGAGTAATCTAAGGCCTCATATAGTACATTATGACCTGGATGAAACTACTGATACTGATGATTGGCTGGTTTTCCAGGGGACGACCTATGACCTTGAGGCTAAGTTAGGAGGTGTTGTTAAGGGTGAAACCAATACTTTTTCACTTAATGAGTACTATCAGGATAACCCACTTCTTCAGCCTTTAGCTGGTGTTTTTTATGATCAAAATTTAGCTGCTTTTAACGAGATTTCGACCCAGCCGCCCGGCTCAGGAGTAAAGCACCAGGTTTCACCTGACGGTTGGAATTGGTATTGGTATAACAACACGCCGATTAGCCTGGTTGTCGGAACGGATCTCTCTGACTATAAGTGTATACAGGGCCATACCTCATCAGCTGAGACTGAGCCAGTAACCGGAGCCCTCTGGGATTGGTATTGGGAAGATAATTTAACTACCGAACAGGGAGCCCTCTGGGCTACATCAACAGCTTATAATAGTATTGATCTTGGCTGGCACCTGGTTGAGGCAGGGTATTCTCAGGCAAATACCGGAGCCGAAATAAACGCGAACTTAGCCGGTTTTCAAACCGAACACCCTCAGGGAGCTTTTTATTACCGGACATTTCTCCATTCTGACGACGGAACTTTTACTCCTGAATTAGACCAGATAAGCATAGCTCTTACCGGCGGGGAAACTTTTTATATTGATAAGACTGGGTCAGAAGGAATTAATGTTTTAAATGCCGATGTTAATGAGGATATGTGGGTTCAGTATAAGGCTATTCTTTATTCTGATAGCAGTTACACCCCGACCCTTGACAGCGTGACTTTAAGTTATGTTGATGTTTGGATTG
>CAZAYU010000016.1:0-6755 GCA_964489445.1 uncultured Planctomycetia bacterium | reverse complement strand
TGAAGAAACTAGAAAAACTATTGAAGCGTTCTCTACAGTGCTTAAACCGAGGAAGACCAAGAAAGGATAATTAAAAAAGGTCGCTGTCCCCTTTTTTATAGCGCTGATCACGGATATGCTCTTTTTTACCCAGATTGGATCATCAAATTTAAAAATGGCAAAATAGGGATTTTTGATACAAAGAATGGAAGAACAGCCACTAACACAGAGGGCAGGGCACCAGCACTTGCCAAAAAACTAAAGGAATTGGGCAGGAAATATATTGGCGGGATTATTGTAAAGGAGGACGGAGTTTGGAATTATAATGATTCAGAGGATTATAAATATATTCCAGGAAATCTGGATAAGAATTGGAAAAACTTAGAGACTTTATTTAACAAATAAATTTACGTTGTCTAGGATTTTTCTTATAAATAAGGAGTTACATGACCAAGCCACAAACAATTCAGATATTTTTACCAGAAGGTGAGGCACGAGGCATACGTATTGCTGAAATTACAGCACGTATTGTTAACGCGGTCTGTATTCCTCGTAATAAGATCCAAGATGCTCAAAAAAGGAAGGAGGTTAATCGCGTGGGTGTTTATTTTCTCTTTGGTGAAGGTGAGGAAGATGTTAAACCTGTAGTTTATATTGGTGAAGCGGAAGACGTGCATCATCGTCTAAAGCAGCACAATCGCAATAAAGATTTTTGGAATACAGCAATTGTCGTTACTTCGAAAGATGCAAATTTAAATAAAGCATGTGCAAAATTCCTGGAGTGGTATTGTTATAATAAAGCAAATGAGATAAAGAGATATCGTTTAGAGAATAATGCTGAACCTACAAAATCTGCGATATCAGAAGCTGACGAGGCATATTCTTTAGATTTTTTTGAAAATATGAGCGTTTTGCTTTCGGTGTTAGGGTTTCCTGTTTTTAATCCACTGAAGAAGGCAAAAAAACAGGAGCAGTTTATTTGTAAGGGTAAGAAAGCGCTAGCGCATGGGGAATATACTGATGATGGGTTTCTTGTTTTGGCGGAGTCAAAAGCTAACATAGATGAGTCTAGGTCAATACAAGAGTGGATTATGCGTATTCGTAGAAAATTAATTGATACAGGGATGTTAAAACAAATTGGCGATGTTTATGTTTTTAATGAGGATTCTCTTTTTAACACCCCAAGTGCAGCGGCTGCAACTGTTTTAGGTCGGTCTGCTAATGGGTGGACTGAGTGGAAAACAAAAGATGGGAAAACCCTCGATGAGTTAAAGAGAAAATAGAATAAATGAATATGCACGGGGTCAAGTCTTGTTTTGTGCATTGTGTTAAAATTGCAAGAAACAAGACTTGACCCCGTTGATTAAACATTTCTCTCATATTGACTTTATTGATAGTTTGGATAATTCGTCTAATATAAGGAGGTGGGTTTATGGCGCAGGTAAGTTGTCCTAAATGCGGTGAAATGTCCACGAAGGGAGGAATCCCAACGTGGCAAATAATTGTATCTATCTGCTTTTTTCCAATCGGTTTGTTAGCATTGCTTGCGGGCAGGGAACCAACAAAATGCCCGAAATGCGGACATTCGTGGCAAGTTTAAATAATATATTAACTAGGAGGTACCATGAGTGTATTTCTGGTTATCGCAGCTTTGTTAGGAGGTTTTGTTGGCATTTTTTGTTTAACTCAAGCAACAATGGGTGTCGGATTTATCTGTGGTGGCTGTCTTTTAGCAATTTTAGCAAGGATAGCTCAGGCTTATGAACAACACCAAGAATTAATCCAAAAGGTCGATCCAAAAAACAAGAATATAGAATCTTTAAATAAGTGAAAAATTATTTATAGAATTTAAATCTAACAACTTCATCCAGAGAACATTTTCGTTACGCGAAAACGCCGATGATGTCGTCGTTAGCAGCAAAAGGAATATCAGGAAGAGACTCCCAATGGTTAAGCACGCGTAAAAATGGGGACGGTTCTATTTTAAAATAATTAAGTATTGCGTCCCCAGAAGTCTATAAAATTCCTTAATGACGATCTATGGCGGATAATAAAGCAAAACACAAAAAAGAGTGCAATAATGTGCGTACTTTTCTAAAAACATATGTTAAAGGTACGTTTTCTTGTTGCCCTATTAAAGAAGGAAAAGAAAAAAGACCAGATTGTTATATTCCAAAACTTAAAATGCTAGTTGAAGTAAAAGGAATCCATGATACGGAGGCGAATAGAAAGCTTGCACAGTGGAGTAAAATAATTGGCAAAATTAGATATTTTGTTAATAGCCATCCTGATATTAAAAAGATAAAAGGTTTCTATTCAATTAACACACCACCACTTTTTAAGTTTCCTAAAGGTAGGGTTAAATATGAAAAAGCAGCTAGTGAGATAATAGTAGCGGTGTTGGGTGGTGCAAAAAAAATTACAATTAAAAATGTTAAATTTGAAATTAAAAAAATCAGCGATGACGGAAAAGGTATTTATTTTGGAGCGATAGGAGGGTGCGGGTTTGTAAATCCAGCAGGCACGATCTATCAAAATATCTCCACTAAGATTGCAATAGCCAATGAGCAACTCAGCTATGATTATGAGAAAAAGGTTGAAAAGCGAATACTTCTTTTAGTTAGTCATTATCATTTTGCTAATAAAGTCGATGAGGTAATAAAAGGGATAAGCTTTGGATACAAAGCAATACTTGCATCTGAGAATATTAACGAGATTTGGCTTCAGATTTCAACAGAGAAAAAAGATTCAGAGCATACTTTACTTTACGACAAAGACTTTTTTAAACAATACGAAAAGGGGAAGATATCACCTTCTAAAACAAATACAGGACTATATCAACGCTGGTATTATGCTTTATTAGAAATGGGTGATCGACATAAAGACAAGTTATTCAAAGGCCTAAAAATATTTCTGAAGAGGAATAAGCCATACGAAGTTTTTGATGATAAATTTAAACGTCAAGAAATGGTACATCTAGGAGAATGGTTGATTGGAAACCAGAGATGGGACGATGCAATTTGGTTAGTTGAGAAATTTATAACTGACCCAGATCCTACTCGACCTGATAAGTATGTGGGAGAACCCATCTTTAATTATCATGAGAAAATTTTATCTGGGGAAGATACAAGGGTTATAACGACAGTTCTAGGCTATTTAGCTTGGGTTATCCAGAAGTTTACAGTTTCAAAAAAATATATTAAGCAAGCTCTTGATTTTACTGAGAAACTTTTAGCACATAAAAATTTTTACGTAAAAAAACAAGCAATGGTGCCTTTAACACAAATATCTGCCAAGAGACAGTGGCTTGATGGATATGGTGTTAGACCATACAGGAGGAGCTACAAAAGATTCCATGACTTAGTTTTTAACTTGTTGGAATTGCTTTCCACCAATTCCAATTTGAAATTCATTGCTGAAGGGATGGTTGATGTTTTTCAGTATTACAAAGATTTATCCACAGAAGAAGCTTTGCAGGTACTTAATGCATTAAAAGTTACAAGTAGGTCTGCTAGTTTGTTTATTTACTTTGGAATTTATCGGAAGAATCATTTTAAAGGTATGGGTATAAAATTTAATGGAGTTAAATTGAATAAAAACTTGATAGATGTAATGAATAGTCGTGGAGAGATAGAAAGATGTTTGCAATCAAGTTTTGCGTGGATATTCCGTGATATTTTAGAGGATGACCCTAAAGAATTTAAGAAGTTAAAATTTTATCTTGATTTATTATTTGAAGCACCCTATGAAAGAAGGCTCTATCAGAATACCCAATATTTTCTGCAGAAGTGGGTGGAGAAGAAACCAATGCAGTGCATAATATGGTTTGAAAAAATGTTAGATAATATGATCACAGAGGTAAAAAATAAAGACCATATAGATATTTGGGTCGATTCAACTGAAGAAGTGTTGAGCATGGTTGCGAGAAAAAGGCCCGACGATTTAGTTAAATATATGGAAAAGCTAATCGAGTTATGGATTAAAGGAGCTTTCATCGGAGACATCAAGACGCTTTTTTATACTTACAAGCTTGTTGCTGATAGAAAAAAGCAAGCTCGTATCAAAAAAATATTTCGAAGATGGTATGAAACAATGAAACGAATGAATCCTCGACTAAAAAATGTTGAATGGTAAAGGGTGCAATAATGGGAAAAGGGACGTTTCTATTTTTAAGTAATTAAGCGCTGTGTTCTCAAAATTTTTATAAGTATGTATTGTAAAGATGAATTAAATTTAGAACTTAAAAGATATAAGTTAGATGACTTATTATTAGTCTTGGCAAAGAGATCTCAAGATATGTATATGAAAGGTGAGGCTATCCAGGAAACCCGTTTTTCTAAAAAAATAGATGGTGTGGTTTTATCTAGCGAACCAATACTTTTACCTGTTTGGGGGCTAGCAGAACTTTCTTGGCGCGCAATCAACAGTTCGAATGACTATCGTGCATGTATCCCAAAATCGGATGATATAGTAAAGTTTAATAATTTACTTGCGAAAGTTGGGGATGAGAAAAGCAAAGGAACACATGGCAACAAGAGTCCGGAAGAAATAAGATTTCATATTTTTCATGGGTTATCACAAACGCAATTGTGGTGGCAGGATTTGGTTAAGACACGAAGGACTCTTGTATATGATTTCTTGAGATATTATTTAATGCTTAACGAGATGCCTAAATATTTCCCTGGGCTTAAGCAACCTAACGAAGATTTGCTAGAAATAACAGGTTTTACTATAGAAGATTTTTCTAAACTACTTTTTGCTAGCTATGTTTGGGTGACCGCCATCGATCCAGAGATTGACTTTGAGAAATATCCCATAGACAAAGAGCTTACAGAAAGAAATCCTTTGATTACCCGTGAAAATCTCACAAAATGCATTGGGTTTTTTACTGAAACCTATGGTTATTATAGGCAAGATACGCATGTACATAATCCCATATTTTTTAAACCTATCGTTGAGACTCAAACGAAAAGGTTTATCGTTGCTAATACTTTTATTTGGGCTAGAAAATTCTATGAGGGAATTTATTGGCTCGTTAGAGACAAATACTGCGTCCAGAATGATAGATCCTTTACAGCAGCATTTGGCAAGTATTACGAAAAATATATAGAGGAATTATTAAAATATTATTTGAAACCCGGTGAATTTAAAAGAATAATAGAAGAAGGAAATGCGGATTGGCTAATTTATACAGATAAATATTTATTAATTGTAGAGCAAAAATCATCGCTAATGAGTATAGGATTAAAAACAGAATATCCTTCGGTAGAGAAGTTAGAAGAATACATGGGTAATTTTGGGAAAGCATGTATTCAGTTGCAAAATACAGAGGAGACAGTTAAAGATGCGAAAAGGATAAAAGTGAAATTAATTTTACATTTTGAAAAATTATACTTCCGAGACGCGGCTTTTAAAAAAATGGTAGAACGTTTGTGCGGGGTGACCTTGAAAGGTTACTACTTTATCGACACAGAAGAGTTCGAACGGTTAATACAAATTTTGTCGTATAAGCGGGAAGCTTTCGATAAGATTATCGAAGAAAAAATGGCTTACGAAGATAATCCTCCACCACCGATAGAAGGATTGGGTTTTGAGAATATTATGAATAAGATCCATGGTTGGGAAAAAATCAAATTTCTGGAACAGTATAATTATATTTTTGACACTATTACTTTAGGCAAATAGTAAAAAGGTCTACTTCTATTTTAAAGTAATTACGCATTAAAACCTGAAATCTGGGAACAGAACACTCAATTATTCAACTGAGCTTTCTTTAGTGTAAATTTCAAAAATACCCTTCTTTAACCGTATTTTATATACCCGCGATTTAGGAATCCAGAGTTTCTTGCCGTTACGATAAACCAGAATAGCTCTAGCTGTTTCAAAAATCGGAGGACATGCTACTTAACTATTCAAAGACATCTTTGTGGGAGTTTACTTAAAATCAAGAAGCTTTGAAGGGGTTAAATTTAAAGCTTTCGCTATTTTAGCGATAGTATCTATTTTTACCGCGCCGGGCTTATTAGATTCCAAACGTTGATAGTAACGAATGTCCACTTCCAACCGTTCAGCCATTTGTTCTTGGGTTAGATGGAATTTCTTTCTCAGGGTTTTAAGCCGTCGCGCAAATTGAAGCCTTATTTCAGGGGTTAACATAATTTTATTATAGGCAACACGGTCTAGAGCAACACGGTCTAGAGCAACACGGTATTACAATACCGTAAAATCCCTTGCATCATTAATCAAGCCATTGTATTATGGGTAGCATGAAGGCATGCCCATTTTGTGCGGAGAAGATCCAGGATGACGCTGTTAAATGCAAACATTGCGGTGAAATGATATCTGAAAAACCACAACATGAATCTGCCATAGGTTTTTGGGAATATTTTGGTCAAAAGGCTAAAAAGAATATTGATAAATTTGAATCTAATGTTGAAAATAGGAAGAAACAGCGTCAAGCGGGTTTGGATATCCTAAAGCAAAGAGCTAAGAAGGGATTGGATAAGTTTAGAGCTAGTGCTCCGAGTAGAAAAAAATGGTGGCAAGAAATTATGAGACAACCATCATTTTTAGAATTATTATTAGGGCTATTGGTACTTATCATTATTGTTTTTTGTTATTTTTCTTTCAAAATCGGTTTTTATTTGCTGTTGAGTAAAATTATTAATGCGTTAGGTTTCTGAAAAATTTAGCTAATGAATGAAAAAGTGTCCTTTTTGGGAATATAAGGGGACAGCGACCTTTTTTCTTGACACAAACACGATTGGTGCATAAAA
>CAZAYU010000015.1:0-6957 GCA_964489445.1 uncultured Planctomycetia bacterium | reverse complement strand
TATCTCCGTTTATTCAGGAAAAGATTCTGCTATCCGACGAACCGTACTTACACAATCTAAGCATAAATATAGCCCATAAAATTTCTCAAGAATTATTGTGGGATAAACAAAATGGGATGTGGATTAATATTTCTAAGCATTAAAATCTGGAGGAAATTCATTGGGAACATTACCATGTTGGCAAGCCGCATCATACAAATCAATTATAGACTGGGAATGTTGAGGAAAAATTTTTGGTTTAAGCGTAAAAATACCTGTTGTGTGACGAACTGGATCATCCTCTTCGTCATCACCATATGCATGTGGATGATTAGTAAAAACAATAAGATTAAAAAGATCTTTTCCTGTAGAATCCTTTTTGACCCTATCTAAAGTTCTTTTGAATTCCTCAGACGGCTGTTGTTTCCCGTGCACTCTATTAGCTATGCTAGGCGGTAAATTAGTATCAACAAATACCACAAGTGGCACATCTGGACTCTTGACAATTGCATTATTAATTAATGACGTTACACCAAGCTTGATGCTTTGTGCCAATTTCCTTTCTCCCGGAAAACCTAGTACTCCAAGACGATGCTTACTCTTTGCTTCAACTGCAATTTTCTGTTTTGTGTGTTTATGGGTAGCAATAAATTCTGTATGCTTTCTTGTGCTGTCTTTTTCATCTTCAAATTCTATATTGTAACCTGCTCTTATACACGTTGCGGTTACAAACAATTCGTGGCGAGCTCCTTGAAATTGATCTGGAATTTTTAGCCTTCGAATAATGCTGTCTTGCAATGCTTTATTATCTTTCAAAACATATAAATCGTATCCCAATAAAAGATATGCTGAGAATGCTCCATTTGGAATTGCATCATATATACCATCTTTATTTAGCTTTTGCCTTTGCTGGAAACGGCACATTGCATCATACCATTTCATAATCTGATGCCTTTGCTCAAACGGTTTCTTCAACTCTGTATTGCCCCAATCTACTCCTAAGCAAGTTTTGATATAAGATAAGATGAAGTCCGGAAAAGTCTTCCATCTTTTAGACCAGTGAATCTCTCTTCCAACAGCAACAATTTTATGATCTTTAAAATCTGTATGAATAATTGGACGTACTTCGCCATATCGCTTACGCCGTTCATTTTCACTAGCCTGAATTTCTCTAAATTTCTTAACTACTTCAGGAGGTAAGCTTTGCATTTTAGGCGGTTGCTGTTTTAAATAACAACATTTCTTATATTTTTTCCCACTGCCGCAAGGACATGGATCATTTCTTCCAATCTTCATAATAACACCTTCTATTTGGCTATATTTTACCAAAACTTAGCGATAAAGGGAGATAAATCCTCTCTGAAATACTTACCCAATTCATTTAATCGCTTTTACTCAACAAATCACCTATCCTTAAACCTTCAAATATCTGCCAAATATTCGATTAAATGGCGCCGATTAAATAGGTGGCAATTTAGAGAGTATGAGATAGATTGTGATTTGGTTTTAGGCAGTGTGATTAAAAGGTTTGTGGGACTTTCGTGGCATTACAATTTAACTGAAAAGCTATCGCACTAAACGTTTGAAGTGATAAGACATAAAAAATGCCCTGAACTACATTGAATTCAGGGCACTATTTATTATCTCGAACTTGCGTTCGAGGTTATTTACAAGCTCCCCGAGCAAGGCTCGAACTTATTTACTTAATCCTGTTCAATCGTGTTGCTGTCTGTCGTTGTTTAGCCTTGTTTTGTTGGTATCGAACTCTATCTCTGATATTTGGTCACATTAGAGATCTTTTCTTTTCTGGCATCTTTGAAGATGGTTTGATTTTTAGATATGCAATTTCGAAACTAAATACTGCTCCTCTAGGGCTCAAACTGCATAATTTTAGGACCAACCAGGCTTTAAGCCTGAAATTTCCCAACAAACAACTTGACTTTGTATCCCTATCTGAGTACAATTGTACTCAGATAGGAGTAAACATGTTCAATAGTTTATACATATCAAAATCAAAAATCAGACGAAATCTCTTAGCCCTCTTTTTCACTAATCAATCAAAAAAGTATTACTTACGAGAACTTCAGCGCATTCTAGGTCACTCCGCCGGTAGCATACGCAGAGAACTTTTAAAATTTCAGGAAGATGATCTTTTTGAGACCAGCAGAACCGGAAATCTACTTTATTATTCTCTAAACACCAAGCATCCTCTATTTAACGAGCTAAAAAGTATAGTTTCTAAAACTGTAGGACTTGAAGGGCTATTAAAAGATACTCTTTCCTCTATTAATAAAATAAAACTAGCTTTTATATACGGCTCGTTTGCAAGCAATACTGAAAAATTTTCCAGTGACATAGATATCATGATAATTGGCAACCCTGACTTTGCTGTCATTCATGAAAAAATTGGAAAATTAGAGAAAAAATTAGAAAGAGAGATTAATCCTACAATTTATTCTCTGTCAGAATATAGGACCAAGAAAAAAGATGGAAGTGGTTTTATCGAAGATCTTTTAGATAATCCAAAAATAATGTTGATAGGTGAAAAAAATGACCTATAAAAACTCTATAGAATTACTCTTAAGAGAAAATATTATTAAAAAATGTCCTATTGATCATAAGGCAATCAAAAATCTTCTAAAACGAACATCCATCGACTTAAAAACCGCAAAAAGAAATCTAGAACAGGATGAAGAGTGCGCTTACACTTATGCTTATAATGCCCTTTTACGTTCGGGAATTGCCTTAATGTTTAGCCAGGGATTTCGTCCTGACATTAAAAACAAACATTTGACTGTTGTGAGATTTTCAAGTATTATCCTGGGTGAAAAATTCAAACAACTTATTAATAGCTATGATTTCATGAGGAAAAAAAGACATAAATTTGTTTATGAACCTGACATTCCCTGTTCTATAAAAGAGGCAAAAGATGCTATCAAAACCGCTGAAAAATTTGTAAATAGAATATCCGAATTAATATCCTCGCAAAACCCCCAACATAAACTTAATTTCTAGCCACTACCTTAATACCGATTAAGAGAGATAATTGAGGTTACTATCTACCGTTTAATCGTTTATCTTCCACAAAAATCCACTTATCAGCCCTTGAAATATCACCCAAATATCTAATTAAATCCAGGCGATTAAATAGGTACCTCTTCGGAGATAAAGAGATAGATTGTGATTTGGTTTTAGCCATTGTGATTAAATGGTTTAGCTCATTTTAAATATGTTTTTATTTACTCGATTAGAAAGTGGAAAACTACCCTCTAACCGTTTGACATGACAAGACATAAAAAATGCCCTGAACTACATTGAATTCAGGGCACTATTTATTATCTCGAACTTGCGTTCGAGGGTTATTCATGGCTCGGGGGGTGGGGGTCTAGGATAACACTATCTCTATCTGTCATCCCCTATAATAAGCAACCATTACACGCCCTACCGTTTAATCGATTGAGTTAAGAGATATGGTTTGTAACTAGGATTAGTGCCTCGAGTAGGGCTCAAACTAAGGGGAAATGTCTAAATTTGTCCGGAATTTTATATCCCAAAATTATCTAACTCTTTATGTGATAACGGTTTATTATCTGTCCAGGGTGGAAAGATGGACACTAGCATACCAAGCCTGCTTAGTAGTTTATTTGGGGCTCATTCAAGCACCTAGCTTATGATAGGTTTAGGCTTCATTTACAAACGAGAAAAATAATCTTATCAAGTCTATTTGGCAGCATGCAATTCATAATGTACATTTTCTTTTTTTTCTAAAACGCAAAGCACACCAAATAAATTTGAAGCTGTTGGATTACCACTAAAGCTAAGCATTCGCATTAAGCTCTTTGGATCTTTTTTCGTTAATTTAGCTAATTTTTCAAAACCTATAGTCGCATTAATATAGTCGCGGAGAAGCGCTTTTCCTGTTCTTAGATCTCCAGCAAGCATGCATTCAACACTTTCACGAAGAATTCCTTCCCGAAATTCGGGATCAGATAAAGCTCGGTTTTGTATAGTTTCTTTAAAATTTCTTGTAATGGCCATAGCTATGATCCTTTTTTTCGTTTTTTATATTCACCCCAGAGTTTCTCTGCATTATTAATATCTTTTTCCTGCCGTTGTTTTGTTCCACCACCAAAAAGAATAATTAACTTATCTCCATCTTTTCCCACATACACCCGATAACCAGGTCCCCAATCAATTCGCACCTCCTGAAAGGCACCTTTAATAGGCTTAAGGCTTGACGTATTTCCCCCCTCTATGCGAGTCAAATACGTATTCACTTTGTTTGCTGTCTGCGGATCCAAACCATTAAACCAATCGGCAAAAGGGCTATCTCCTTCTTCTGTGGTATATTCTCCTACCCTAATCATAAGGTAACATATATGTTACTAAATTGCAAGTTTTTCAGCAATTTAATAGAGATATTATTACGGTATTTAATTATAAGCATCTGCCGCTAAAAGCTTTATAAATATTTTTCATTACTGTCACCTTTCTAATCCACTGCTCAAACCCTGTTGTTTTCCACCTCTCATCATTATACTCTGAATAAGCCTCTATATGTTATTGCGCTATACTGAGCTATATTAGTGTACCATTGTTTTATTCTATATTATATTTGCCCCACAGTCAAACCATCCATTGAGGTGTCTGCCCCCCCTAATATGTCCTGCCAATGTGGGCTTTTTACAAGTTGTTCTTTAAACTCAGTAAGAAAAATATTCTTACCAGGCTTGCCTGCCCAGCATAACGGGGTCAGACCCTGTTATTTTATGCCCCAATTTATATTTATAGCCTACAAAATAAAAATGACATCGTCAATCATTGTATTTATTTCAGAACTTTGCCTTTTTTAATAATTTGACATAGTCATCCATATTATGATCAGTAATCATCTCCCCTGAAGTTGCTACTAATTCTAACAATCTTCCAATAACAGACTTAGATTTCTGTTTGCATCTTTTTTTAAATTTTCGCCACTCAACTTTATCAAGATGCAATATTCCATCATTAGTAAAAAATCTAGGATTACCAACATGACGATAGCCAATTAGTCTTGGGGGAACTCGAGGAACAACATCTTTATCATTTGCAAACCGATGTATTCTTTTTTCGAGAATTTTAGGAAAATTCTTCTGGAATTTTTTCTTTCCCACCCTCGGTTGCCCAAAAGTATAAACTCCACTTACTAAAATTCCTAAACTAAAAAAATCTACCGCACACATCATAGCTAAAGCGCCACCAAGGCTATGACCACAAATAAAAAGCTTAGTATTCTTCTTTATTAGCGGTACAACCCTAGCTAAAACATCACCTGAAACAATCTTGTAACTACCCAAAAAACCTTTATGAGCAAAACCGATTTTTATTTCTTCAGTTGTTACCTTTAAATCTGCAATCCAATCTTCAAGTTTTGTCTTTTCTGTTCCTCGAAAAGCTACTATTATCTCATTTGATTTAAAAAACACATATGCTTGTGTTAAGCGATATGTTGTATAAAATATATTCTCTTGCTTAATCCTAAGTTCTCGAGCACAGCTTTTTTTAACTTCATTATAATTTTTGTAAGACAAACTAGATGCTTTAGCCATCAGAAACGCTTTTCTAACAGAAAAACTATCAAAAGCACATTTAATACTAAGCGGATTTTTGCCATAAAACATATTATTTCTCCTTTTCTTTTAACAAGGGAATAACACTTCTTTGCTTTATTGTTTGGCTAAAAGATTTTTACCTCATGAAAACACCTGTATCCTTTATAGCTCAAGTCGTTCTTAAACTTTCCCTTGAACTACTTATATTTTTCTCTATCCGTTTCACCTACGGCGAAACACCCTGTATGCAACACTTTTAACACTTTATGTATCAAAAAAAGGCGTCAGTTTCCTAACACCTCGATAAATATTCGTTTAACAAATTGTCGTTGAAATAAGCCCATTTGAATCAGTATCAACTTTTCCTCTACATAAATATAGAATAAAAATCCTGTCGTCAAAATATTTTCGACCTTGAAACTCAATCATGGATATAAACTCCCTTGCCTTTTTATCCCATTTTTCTTTTTATTAAAATAATAATCAAAGATAACACTGCTGTTATTGGGATTGCCCAAGATATCAATCTAATTGCTCTATCTGTTAAAAACCCCGAAGAACGAGTAAACGCATAAGGATTTAGCTTTTCTTCAAGAAAATAAAATAAAAGACTTAGTAAGTACACACCTAGAATACCTAAAATACCACCAAGAGAACTATCAATGATAGATATAATAAAAAACCAAATAATAGGCAATAAGAAAAAAATTATAAGAAATATACCCCACATATCGCCCTTTTTACCCTCCTACTTCAAATACCTCTTTATCATCTAAGATCTCGACATTTCAGCAAAATAAGAATACTGCTCCCTAATAGCTCTACAGGAAACCATCATGATCTTAGTCGCAGAAGATGCCTTGCTACGAGAAGAAACCATCTGCGATCTATACCAGTTTAAATCAACACGGTATAAAGAAAAACTCCCATCTCGATTTTTAAGAGCAGCTATTATCCCTTGAATTCTCCCTAGCATACAAAGAGAAACCCCTAAAAGAACATTAAAGGAAATTGCTTGCTGGATTGGATACACTCCAGCAAGAATGAGCCAGATTACGAGCCTTCTTCTTTTATCACCGTTTATCCAGGAAAAGATTCTACTATCCAACGAGCCATACTTACAGAGGCTAAGTATAAACATAGCCCATAAAATTTCTCAAGAATTATTGTGGGATAAGCAAAACGAGCTTTGGATGGACGAGATTCGGACACAAGACGAACAAAACAATCTACATCATTCATCTTTCAGCCGAATGTCTTAATGAAGACTGAAGGCTTGCTTTGGGCGAAATCTTTTGATTTTTCCGACATTTTTGATTTCTTCTTTTTTTAGTATACCCTATTCAAAGCTTCTTATACCAAACATTCATGCTTTCAATAGATCCTG
>CAZAYU010000014.1:5330-7528 GCA_964489445.1 uncultured Planctomycetia bacterium | reverse complement strand
TAAATCTCTGAAGTAGAAGCTAATAAAAACTTTGCTTTCTTTTTTTTAGCAATGCCTAAGCAATTATGGGTACCTAACAATCCAGACTTTAAAGTTTTAATCGGATAGTTAAGGTAGTGTTTAGGAGAAGCCAAAGAAGCAAAGTGCATTACCCAATCTAATTGTTCATCTAAATATAGGCTTTGCGATATATCGTGCTCAATTAACTTAAAATGAGGATTTTCCAATAAATCTTTGACATTATTTTTAGAACCAGTAATAAAATTATCTAAACAAATCACAGAATGCCCCTGATCAATTAGCCTTTTGCACAAATGAGACCCGATAAATCCGGCTCCGCCGGTTAATAAAATATTCATACTAGCCCCTTTATTTATTATTTTTTATACTTTATGATTTTCACAAACTGTTACAATCTATAAAAACTATTTTTATGTTCTTCCGTAGTCATCTTCTAATCTTTCAATATCATCTTCTTCTAAATAACTGCCAATCTGGATTTCTAATACTTTTAATGTCTTATTTCTACAATTTTCCAAACGGTGCACAGCATCCTTCTCTATGGAGATAAATTGATCTTTGCTCAAAATAGTTACCTTATCTTTGTTTGTAACTTTTGCCTCACCCTCTAAAATTACCCAATGCTCAATACGTTGTTTATGTTTTTGAAGGCTTAAACGCTTAAGCGGTAAAACTTCAATAGTTTTGACCTTAAACCCTTTTCTCTGGTTTACGACTTCCCAATTTCCCCAAGGTCTTTTTGCTTTCATTATGCTTTATACCATTCAATGGTTTTCTTTAGTCCTAATTCAAAAGGAATCTCTGATTTAAACCCAAATTCTTTGTAAGCTTTTGTTGTATCAAGGCTTCTCTGTGGCTGACCATTAGGCTTAGATGAATCCCAAACTAATTTTCCCTTAAATCCAGTAAGCTTGCTGATTAACACTGCTAAATCCTTAATTGATATTTCTCCGCCAGAGGCGGATCCACCTTTGGCGGAAAAACCTGCGCCAATATTTACTGGATCAGATTTATTATATTTTTCAGTAGCTAAGATTATTGCCCGAGCTGCATCATCAACATATAAAAACTCTCTAGTAACTTCTCCGGTTCCCCAAACAACAATTTCCTCTTTTTTTTCTCTAATTGCCTCAACACATTTTTTAATTAATGCGGCAATTACATGAGAAGATTCCGGATTAAAATTATCACCGGGTCCGTAGAGATTAACCGGAAGAAGAAATATTGAATTAAAATTATACTGCAGGCGATAGCTTTGAGACTGAACCAGAAGCATTTTTTTAGCTAAACCGTAAGGCGCATTAGTTTCTTCAGGGTAGCCATTCCACAGGTTATCTTCACAAAACGGAACCGGGGTAAACTTAGGATAAGCACAAATAGTACCTAAGGCGACAAATTTCTTAATACTATACCGGCGAGCATATTCAATCAGCTGAATACCCATTATCGCGTTATCATAAAAAAACTTACCCGGATTTTGTAAATTAGCGCCAATTCCTCCGACAACTGCAGCTAAATGAATTACAATATCCGGTTTAGCAGTTCTAAACATTCTAATAATATCTTCTTTTTCTCTTAAGTCATAATCTTCAATTTTAGGCACGAATATGCTTTCCGGCTCTTTTTTCTCAATTAACGGAACCAAGTGCCTTCCCAGGAAGCCGTCGCCTCCAGTGACCACAATGCGCTTGCCTTTTAGTTCATAGTTCATAGTTCTTCCCAAAGGTTAAGGCTAAGGATAAGGTTAAGATTTCTTTTCTAAAGACGCAATTAAATAATTTAATTCTTTCCATACTTCAGTTATCAAATCTTTTTTATCACTAAAGTCTTTTTTTGTAAAATACCCTACACGATACCCATAAGTCAAATGGCTTCTAACTTCTGACAAGGAACCCCTAGAATTATAATAAAAGTTTAACTTATTCTTAGTATGTTTTCTCCCAAACCCTTCTGCTAAATTTGCTGAAACAGATAACCCAGCCCTTCTAATTTGAGAAGTTAAACTAAAATCTTCTTTCTTGGGAAGCTTCTCCGTAAGTTTAAAGATATTAACTGCTAAATCCATTGATTTTTGCCATACAGGCATTTCCTCAAATGAATTATAATTCATATTTCTTTTTTCTTAACCTTAGCCTCAACCTTAACCTTAGCGGTTTCTAATCAACACGCCACCATCT
>CAZAYU010000014.1:3829-5230 GCA_964489445.1 uncultured Planctomycetia bacterium | reverse complement strand
TGTTGGAGAATAGTCCACATTGCTTCAACATATTCCGGAGCATACCCCCAGTCTCTTTTTGCTTCTAAATTACCTAAATATAAATATTCCTGTTTATTAGCTAAAATTGCCGCAATCGCCCGGGTAACTTTGCGAGTTAGGAAAGTCTCCCCCCGACGAGGAGATTCATGATTAAACAATATGCCGTTAGAAGCAAATAGATTATAGCCTTCACGATAATTTTTTGCCATCCAATAAGCAAACACTTTAGCACAAGCATAAGGACTGCGGGGCTTAAAGGCAGTTTGTTCATCTTGAGGCGGTTTTGCTCCGCCAAACATCTCTGAGCTTGAGGCTTGATAGTATTTTATTTTATTTTTGCTTCTTTTAACCGCCTCTAAAATCCTTATTGTGCTTAAAGCCGTAGTATTTCCCGTGTATTCAGGAATATCAAAACTGACCCGAACATGAGATTGTGCACCCAAATGATAAATCTCATCAGGCTTGGCATTATAAACCATATTATAAATTTGCTCGGAATCAGATAAATCCCCGTAATGTAAAAAAAGCTTTACCCCTTTTTTATGCGGATCTTTATAGATGTGCTCAATCCGTGAAGTATTAAAAGTGCTAGCTCGTCTAATTAACCCGTGCACCTCGTAATTTTTAGAAAGTAAAAATTCCGCCAGATAAGAACCGTCTTGACCAGTAATTCCAGTAATAAACGCTTTCTTCATAAACTCCCCTAGCATAATCATCAAGTATAAACTAAAATTATGCTTGATTACAAAGATTATTAATTGATTATAGTGATTGACCTATTGGTTCCCAATCACTATAATCCTTCATCCTTCTATTGCCCCTCTTTCTCTGGCTATCGACTATATACGGTTCTTAAACCAATCTGCTGTTGTCTCTAACGCTTTCTGAAAGTTAGTTTTTGGTTGCCAATTCAATATCTCTTTTGCTTTTGAAACATCAGCATGTGTTTTTAATACGTCTCCTGTGCGCTTTTCCAAATAATTCGGCTTTATATTATTAGGAAGAATTTTATTTAACGCGCTAATTAATCCATTGATTGATTGTGGAGCGCCGTTAGCTATATTAAATACTTCTCCGCCTGCATTTTGATTGCTTAGCGCTAGAATATTTGCCTCTACCACATCGTCAATATAGGAAAAATCTCTTTCTTGGCTTCCATCTCCATAGACAGGAGGCTGTTGTCCATTTAAAAGACAAGTTATAAATTTAGGAATAACTACTGCATATTTATTTTCTAAAGACTGCCGGGGACCGAAAACATTGAAATATCTCAAAGCCACTACTTCTAAATTATACAATTTATTAAAAATATACGCATAGTGCTCATCCATAAGTTTAGTTGCTGCATAAGGAGATACCGGTTGAGGCAAATCACTTTCT
>CAZAYU010000014.1:0-3729 GCA_964489445.1 uncultured Planctomycetia bacterium | reverse complement strand
TCATATTTTTTTAAATTATTTTTTGTTAAATTAGTTCTTTTTAAATTAATGCCGTTAATTTTTAAATAAGGCACAAGCGGATCAAAATAATTAACATTTGCTTTTTTTTGTATAAGCTTTTCAATGATATCTAAAGCCGGAGATTCCCTTAAGTCTTTTACATTCGGTTTATAAGTTACGCCTAAAATAAGAATTTTTGCTTTATTTAATTTTATTGAATTTTTATTTAGTATCCTTTCGACTCTTTCTGTAACATACTCAGGCATAAAGTGATTGGTAAATGAAGCTAAATCAATCATTTTTGTTTTAAACCCTAATTTTTTCGCTTTCCAAGATAAATACAACGGATCACAAGGCAGGCAATGTCCTCCACATCCTGGACCCGGATAAAAAGGCATAAACCCAAATGGTTTTGTTTTTGCTCCTTCAATGACTTCCCAAACATTTACTCCTAATTTTTCCGCCACAATCGCAAATTCATTAATCAGCCCAATATTTACCAACCGAAAAGTATTCTCCAGCAATTTAACAGTTTCAGCGGTTTCAATTGATGAAACCGGATGGATTTGTTTAATAATCTTTGAATACAAATCTTTCGTTAATTTAGTAGATTTTTTACCAATTCCTCCGACTATTTTAGGAATTTTGTTTAACGGATATTTTTTATTTCCGGGGTCTACTCTCTCCGGAGAAAAACTTAAATAAAAATCCTTCTCTTCAAGTAATCCTGTTTGTTTTAAAATCGGTAAAATTACCTCACGCGATGTCCCCGGATAAGTTGTGCTTTCTAGAACAATCAGCTGGCCTGAATGTAAATATTTTTTTATTGTTCGAGAAGCACTAATAATATAAGAGATATCCGGCGTTTTCACTTTTCGCAAAGGAGTAGGAACACAAATTATTATTACATCTGACTTTTCTAAAACTTCTGAGCCAGATGTAGGGAGAAACTTCTTTTTATTTATTAATGAGCTTACCTCTTGAGAGTCAACATCAACAATATATTGGTTTCCTTTTTTTAATTTTTTTATTCTTGAAGTGCTATTATCCAACCCGTAAACAAAATATCCTTTTTTGGCAAAAAATACAGCAAGCGGAAGCCCAACATATCCTAAGCCAATAACACAAATATTTGCCTTTTTGCTCTCTATCTTATTGTGAAGTGTTTGATAAGTATTCATTGTATAATAAGGTTAAAGTATAAAGCATAAAGGTTCAAGGATAAAGGATAAGATACAAAACTGATAAATAAACTATTTTAAATTACTTTTTCTTTTAGAACAAAAGCTATGTGCTTTTTCTTATCGGCCAATGCCGATATATTCAAATCCTAATTTAGTTATTTTTTGTTTATCCAACATATTCCGCCCGTCAGCAATAAGCGGATAATTCATTGTTTTCTTCATTTTTCTAAAATCTATTGTCTTAAATTCATCCCATTCAGTTAAAAAACAGACACAATCGCTTTCCTTCGCTGCCTGATAAACATCACTGGCAAAGACAATCTGGCTAGACTCCTTAAAAAGCTGTTTAGCCTCTGCCATTGCCTGAGGATCATAAAGAGATAGATTAGCCCCTTCGTTAACTAACAATTCAATAATTCCGATTGAAGGTGCAAACCGTAAATCATCAGTATCCGGTTTAAATGAAAGCCCTAAGATTGCTATTTTTTTTGCCTTTAGAATCCAGAGATGCTCTTTTATCTTATCGACAAAATATTGACCCTGCTGTTCATTTATATTTTTAATTTCCTTCAATAATTTAAAATCATATCCCAGTTTTTTTGAAATATAGGTAAAGGCCTCCACGTCTTTAGGAAAGCAAAATCCACCCCAGCCAATACCGGCGTTTAAGAAATCTTTTCCGATTCGTTTATCCATACCCATAGCCAGCGATAACTTTTCTACATCTGCACCGGCTAAATCACAAACTCGTGAAACTGCATTAATAAACGATATTTTTGCGGCTAGAAACGAATTAGAAGCATGTTTGATTAGCTCTGCAGTGTTGATATCTGTAACTACTATCTTTGACTTTAGAGAATGATAAATCTCTTTTAGTATTTTTTCCGCACGTGGAGATTCAACTCCAATTACAATCCGATCCGGATAAAAAAAATCATAAATTGCTTTACCTTCTCTTAAAAATTCCGGATTGGAAGCTACATCAAAATTATTCTTTCCTTTGCGGTAGCGGTAGATTGTTTCTTTGATTTTTTTCCCGGTCCACACCGGAACTGTAGATTTTCCGACTACCAGCTTATAGGAATTAATATTTTTAGCAATCACCAAGGCAACATTGCCGATAGCCGTAAGATCAGCTGACCCGTCTGGTAAAGGCGGAGTGCCTACGGCAATAAAAATAACTTCTGATTTTTTTACTGCCTCAGGCAGATTAATAGAAAATAATAAATTCTTCTTTACGCCTTTGGCCACTAATAATTGTAAATCCGGCTCATAAAACGGTATTTTGCCGCTGTTTAAATTATTTATTCTCTGCTTATCAGTATCTACACAAATTACTTCATGCTTTAACTTGGCAAAACAAGCTGCAGCTACTAATCCGACATGTCCTGCACCTACGACACAAATTTTATATTTTTTAATAGTTTTACTTTTCATAATAATTTATTATCAGTTGTTATTGTCTCATTAATAAACTATAGCCGCTGAAAAAAAACAAAACATTTTAATCGTAATATGATCCTTTTCCTCCGTCATAAGTCTGATCAAACCCAATGTTGATATCCGGATAAGCCTTTAAGGTAAAGGCAAACCAAAGCATTGTGTCTTTACTTCCTTCTGTGCGTCGATTTAAATTTATACCTACATCTAGCCACCAGCAGTGTAAATCAGCTCTTATTGCATACTGCTGCTCCTGGAAGTCTTCAGTATTATAAATAAACCTTATGTAACTCTTAAACCTTAGCTTGGGTGTAAGCTGATATTCGAAGTTAAGCGTTCCTTCGGTATTATCTTTTCTCTGATAGCGATGTCCTAAAGAAACCACATACCTCTCTTTCTCCACCTCTTCTCCGCCTTCGGTAACCTTATATTTTTTGCTAAAGCTTAAATCAGCCTCAAAAGAAGTGTACTTTTTCATTTGTAGATCGTATTCAGTTTTTGTGTGTAGAGAAATACCTGACCTTGGATAAACTTCAAAATCAATAGTTAATTTATCAAAATAATTAGGCCGCTCTCCCTCTTGATGAGCTTGATAAGTTACCGAGGGGCTAAAATAAATAAAATCCCATGTTCTTTCTTCATTACGGGCTTGGATTTTATTTCTTAAGGTAAAAGTAACTGTTTCAGTTCTGGTTAAAACATCATCGCCGTCAAAATTATAAAAATAAGCATCTGAAAGTTTGGGAGCATGAATATATTCATACTTTAACTCCGGAGTTATGATGTGGCGCATTTGCTTGATTTCTTCACCAAAAATATTCCAGTTGGAATCAAACATTTTATACAGCTTAGTATTAAACGTAATTCCGGCTTCCGGAACTAATCGCCAGACATTATTTTTCCGATCTTTATCGTGAGAATAAAAGTTAGCATAATACCCCAAATAAGGTTCAATACCCAGCCATTTTATCTTATTAGCGTAGCTTAATGTATTATGGCTAATAATTCTAAACGCATTCTGCGTTTTTCCGGAATTAGCGCTTGAGTCAGAACTTCCGTCAGCAAACTTATAGTTAATATTTCCGATCTTTTCATTTGATTCAAT
>CAZAYU010000013.1:7422-8070 GCA_964489445.1 uncultured Planctomycetia bacterium | reverse complement strand
CTCAGGTACATTTACTTCGTCCAATACTGATATAAAACTAAATGGCGGGGCGATTAATGCAGATACCGGCGCGGCTATCGCAACGGTAATAAATTCAGGCACAGGCGATGTTTATCTTGGCGCTATAGGTCAAAGCGATCCTATTGCAAGCCTTGCTGTGACCTCTACAGGCACGACTACGTTGCAAGGTGATATAACTGCAGACGGCGCAGCAGGCATTACCTTTGTTAATGCAGATGATTTAGATTTAGGTGCAGCGGTTACGCTTACCACAACAAACGGAGCAGGTGATATTGTATTTGGTAATAATGTAGACGGCGCTTATGCCCTGGTGTTGACTTCTGGCCAGGATATAACCACGGTTGCTGTGGGTGCAAACACTCCTTTAGCGTCATTGGATGCCACAGCAGCAAATGAGTTTACGGTAGGCGGAAACATAACTGCAACAGGTGTTATCGATCTTGCTGCGACCGTTAATGATGTAAATATAGGTGGAGTACTTGTTGGCTCGAGTGTGAATATAACCGCAGGTAATGCTATACCTGTAACAGTAGTACAAAATAATACAAGTGGTTCAACCATATTCAATAGTGCCGCAACACTAAGCGCTAATGTAACAGCAGCTGATAATTTGACATTTAACGGCGC
>CAZAYU010000013.1:0-7322 GCA_964489445.1 uncultured Planctomycetia bacterium | reverse complement strand
AGTTACATTAAGCGGCGGAGCTAGGACATTAACCGCAACAAGCGGTAACATTGACGTAAACGCTGATATATCAGGAACCCAGGTTCTAAATCTTGATGCAGCAAATGGCGATGTAGCGATTCAGACTATAGGAGTAGGAGATGATCCTACAGGGGTAGATATTGACTCACTTACAGCAGAGCTTGCCGGGGATATAGTTGTAGATGGCAACGTAGATCTAAGTGGAGTAAATCTAACTACATTAGCTGCAGGCACAGTTGATATAGATACTACCGGTGCTGTTACAGATGGCGGTGTAACTTTAGGTGCTTTAGACGGAACTAATAATCTTACCATATCAACAAACCCAGCAAACAGCTCAGTAACTTTAGCCGATGCAGATATAGCATCTCTTGGTATAGATTCTGCAGACGATGTATTCTTCACTGGCGATTTTGTAACCAGCGGAGCGGTTACGGTAGACACTGCAATTGTCGGTGAGATTGACGTAGCAGCTGGTCAGTCAGTTCAGGCAGGTGGAGTAGTAAGTTTTGCTAATGCAGTAAATATAGACATAAACGGTACAGTAAGCGGTGATTCAGTTACCTTGGATACAACCGGTGCTGCAATAACGCTGTCTGGTAATGTAACAGCAGCTAATGGCAACGTAAGCGTAACAAATGATCAGGTAACAGTGGATGGTCATTCTATAGTATCAAGCACAAACGGCGATGTAGGTTTCGGAGGCGCTGTATTAGATAGCGCGGATAACAACCACACATTAGAGGTAAACGCTAACAATGGCACAGCCACCTTTACAGGAGCAGTCGGTGGCACAGCTGATCTTAATTCTCTTACTGTAACAGCAGGTGATACCCTCTTCTCAAGCACAACGCAAATTGGAACAGGTGGATTAACAGTAACAGGCGTTGGCACATCTACAACAACTATATCAGGCAATGTAACATCAGGCAGTGATGTTCTATATGATGACAGCGTGGTAATAGCGGGTGGAGGCATAGTAATTATAGATACCAGCGCAAACAACAGCAGTCTTGAGATAACCGGAAAAATAGATGGAACATCGGCAAACACCGAAACATTAGATATAGAAGCAGGCAGTGGCACAGTGACATTAGGGGATTCTATAGGCACAACAACTACCCTTGCTACATTGCAGATAGACACATCCGGCCAGACAGAGTTAAACGGTGCTATCAGAGTAGGTACAGACCTTGACCTTGATGAAGCAGATGATGTCCAGCTTGGTTCTGATGTTACAGCCACCGTCGGAAATGATGCATTATTGGATGTAATAGACGGTGCCTTTGCCTTAAACATCGACGCCGGAAACGATATCACAGTAAATGATACAATAGGAACAACTGAAAACTTAGCTTCTGTTGTCTTGACAGCTGATGATGAACTCACCATAAGCGGTGCTATCACATCAACAGGAGAGGTAAATCTTGCTGCCAACGGTGCAGCTATCGGAGAGGACATAAATCTTGCTGCCAATGTTATCGGAACTAATGTTATATTAACAGCTACCCAGAAAGTATTAATAACCGCAGTCCAGAATAATACATCAGGTTCAACAACTATCACTGGTACAGTGGGAACAGATAGCATAGATGTTGACCAGACTATTCAAGCTTTAAATAACCTCACTTTAGAAAGTGCCTCCAACGTAGGCGCTAACTTAACAGCAGGCCAAGATTTAACTGTAAATGGCGCAGTTACATTAAGCGGCGGAGCTAGGACATTAACCGCAACAAGCGGTAACATTGACCTGAATGCTGCTGTAGACGGCGCATTTGACCTTAGCTTAGTAGCGGATAATGGTACAGTATATACCCAGGCTATAGGTACGACTATAGATGTAGGTGCTCTGGATATAGACTCGGATGCTGCTGAAATCAACGGTAATATAGAGGCGGTAAGCATAAATACGACAGGCGTAGGACTTGCCACATTGACAGATGATATAAGTATGGACGCCTCTGGAGCAGCAGGTATATTACTTGGCGACTTAGACGGCGCTCATGCACTTACGCTTTCGGCAACGCATGCCTCAGGCGTTATAATCTTAAAAGACGCAGACATACAGGCATTGACAATAGATGACGGTTTTACTACGAGTTTTACAGGAGACTTTGCAACAACTGGTAATGTAGCTGTATCAGGGGTAACAGGTGAGATAGATGTTGCATCAGCAGGTTCTATCCAGGCAGGCGGCACAGTATCTTTGGCAAATAATCACATAAGCGGTATAGATATAAACGGTTTAGTGAGTGGTGACGGTGGCGTTACAATGGCTGCAACAGCAGGTAATGTTGCAATAGATGCTGATGTTTCGACATCAGGAGATGGTGCAATAGATTTAGATGCCACAGCAGGAAATGTGACCGTAGCCCAGGCAGTGGATGCGGCAGTAACCGCTGTAAATGGTGATATAGACATAGATGCGGTAGCTGGTACAAGTGATGTGTTGATTGGAAATTCTGGTACAGCAGTTGGTATAGTAAGCACAACAGGAACAGGTGATATATATATTGATGCAGGAAATGCGGCAACAGGTGCTATTACGATCGACGGTGCTGGCTCAGAGGTAAATTCTGCAGGTACTGTTAACATTGGCCAGACACGTACTGGTTCAGTGGTTACTCTTAGCAATACCGCTACAGTTCAGGGTGTTGGTAACATTACCATTGACGGCGATTCAGTTACTATTAATTCAGGAACAAGCATTGTAGATACAGCAGGTGATGTGGATATAGAGTCGAATACAGCTGGTATCGTTCAGAATGGTGACATTACAGCAGTTGGCCAGACAGTCAATCTGACATCAGCAACTACTATTACAGATACAACAGCTGGCACAACAAGTGGTACAATTACAGCTCAGACTTTAAATCTTAACTCAGCCACTGGAGTTGGTGGTTCTGTTGCCAATGCGGAACTTGATACAGCTGTAGATTATATAACAACAGTTACTGATACTGTAAGCGGCATAGGTGCTGTCTATATACTGGAAAATGACGGAAACGCCGGCGGAGTTACGCTTACAGATATTTCAACAGTAAACGGTTTAATTGATATAGAGTCTTATGGTGATACGCTTGCATCAAGCGTTGTTGCGTTAGGCACCGCAAGAGATATTACAATCCTTACGCACAGCGATATGACGGTCGACACGATAATGGCTGTCGGTGACACTGTGACTCTTACAGCTTCTGACGGCTCTATCTTTGATGATAATGTAAACAGCACACTTATTACTGCAGATGATGTTTCAATGACGGTAACCTCTAATATAGGTGCATCCGGTGAAACAGGTGATATTGATACAGATATTACTACACTCACTTTAGCTACTTCAACAGCTGCAGGCGGAGTATATATCACAGATGAGAGCGCTCTTGTTGTAACAAATGCCAACACTAACAGTGGCTCGATTATTCTCAAGGCAGCCAGGACTACCGCCGGAGACATGACTATAAATACAGTGACAGCAGGCGGTGATGATGCGGATGTTACCCTGCAGACATTAGCTGGTGGCGATGGAGACAACAGTATAACCATAAATGGTTTTGTTGCCGGTGTTACAGCAACAGGAGATGATGTAACTTTGATATCCTACTATAATATAGCTGATGATGGGACAACTGACACAGATGTTACAGCAAGCGCCTTATATTTAAAAGCTGACAATGATGTGGGCGCCTTAACTGTGATAACCCATCTTGACACAGATGTTGAGACCATAGATGATACATCAGACGGTAATGTTGAAGGTAATATATATATACGTGAGGCAGACAGTGTTGACCTTGGTTCTGTGAGAGGCCTTACTACAACAGCAGGTGATATATATGTTCAGGCAGCTATATCAGCGGCCGGAACATTGACAGTAAGCAATATTATAGCAGGAACAGCCGGCAATATTGATCTGCGTACCCAAAACGGTGGAGCTGGTAGTAATGATATAGCGCTCGGTTATGCTAATGCATTAGGCGATGATATAACTATTCAATCTGATAATAATGTAACTGATGAAGATACAGATTCTGCTATTGACTTAGTAGCTAACCAGCTTTATGCAGAGGCAGCAGGCTATTTCGGAACTTCAGGAACAAACGCTGGCATTGATACGGATGTTGCATTAATAAATGATTTAGGCGCAGCAACGTTTGCAGTAGGCGCCATATATATTAATGAAAACGACGGAGTTGCCTTAGGCTCAGGAGGTAATGGCTTAACCAGTACAAGCGGTCCAGTCTATATCACAGCAGCCAATAACGCGGACGGCACCCTAACCGCAACATTAGTAACAGTGGGTGCTGATGCTGTTCTTTCGCTTGCAACTAACAATGGTACTGGCGGATTGAATGATATATCAATAGGCGCTATCACAACAGGAACAGGCGCGGGCGGTGATGTGTACCTGATCTCAGATGATGATATTTTAGATGCGGATGAAACAGCAGCCACAGATGTTACAGGACATACCCTATACCTTGAGGCCGGAGGAAACGTAGGCGCGGACGGAAGCAATAAGGAACTCGATACAGCGGTTTCAGGGATTGACAATAGAAGTTCATCTGCTAATGTTCATAACAATATATATATAATTGAGGATGATACTGTAGCAATCGGTAGCGTGAATCCTTTAACTACAGATATAGGTGATATAGATATTACGTCTGGCGACACAATGACAGCTACCTCTATTACAGCAGGTGATGACGGAAATATCTATCTTACTACTACTAACGGAGATATTGCCCTCGGTGCATTAACGGCATTAGACGATGATGTATACCTTGATGCCAATGATGATATTACCGACGGAGATGCAGGGGTTGATGTTACAGCATATGGTTTATATCTGACAGCCGCCAACGTGGGTACATCAGGCGATTATGTTGATACAAGGGTATCTACCGTAGATGATTATGACGCTACATATAATACGACAACCAATATATATATTAGTGAGTATGATGGAGTAAACTTAGGCAGTATATATGGCTTAACAACTGATGCAGGCGATATAGCAGTTACTTCAAATGCCACTGCTGACGGCACATTGATTGCAACAGTTGTCACAGCAGGCGGTAGCGGTAATATTACTCTTACATCACAACAGGGTGAGTCCTCAACAGGTGATATAAACGATATATCAGTCGGCCTTGTAACAGCAACAGGGGATGATGTTACTCTAAATTCTAATGATGATATCATAGACTTGAGCGTCGATACAGCATCTGATGTTGTTGCGAGTCAATTATACTTGGCGGCAAATGGAAGCGTAGGAGCAGACGGAAGCAGTCAGGAACTTGATACAACTGTTGCCTTTATAGATGATACAGCATCAGCAAATACATATGAGAGCATGTATATAATTGAAACAGATGGTGTAACTTTAGGCGCTACTAACGATTTGACTACTGATACAGGCGATATAGATATTACAGCGGCAAACTCAGCCGCAGGTACTATGACAGCAACGTCTGTTACAGCCAGCGGTACAGGAAATATCCTGCTTATTACATTAGATGGTGGTTCGAGCACCAACGATATAGCAGTAGGTTCTGTGACAGCAGCAGGGGATGATGTATCATTAGTCTCTGATGCAGCAATCACCGATGGGGATGCAGGGGTTGATGTTACAGCAAGCGCTCTCTATTTGCAGACAGGAACAAGCGTTGGCACATTAACAGATTATCTTGATACAAGGGTAACCACTATTGATGATTATACATATGCAGACGGCACAGCAGGTAATGTAGGAACAGACATGTATATAAATGAATATGATGATGTAAGCTTAGGTAGCCTTAATTCAACTAGCGGTTTATCGACGGATGATGGTGAGATCAGGGTAATAGGTGCAGCTAGTGCAGCCGGTACTTTAACAGCAAGTGTTGTAACAGCAGGCGGCGATGACAATGATATATATCTTACTACTAACGATGGTGGTGCAGCTACAAATGATATTGCCATAGGCCTTGTCACAGCAGCGGATGATGATGTATGGCTCGATTCAGATTATGATGTAACTGATGCAGACCTTGACTCAACAGCAGATGTTGTAGCTAGCAAGCTCTATCTTGATGCTGGCGGTAGCGTAGGCGCATCAGGTACAAATGCAAGACTTGATACCACAGTGACTGCTCTTAATGATTACAGCGCAAGCCGTAATACAACTGACAATATTTATATAAATGAGACCGATGCTATTAAATTGGGCTGTATCAACGGTTTAAGTACAGATATCGGCTTGATAGATATTATGGTAGCGGGGAATATATACCTTTGTAAGGTTTTAGCAGCGACTGATCTGATACTTAATTCTACTGGCGGAAATATTCTTAACGATAAAGGGGGAGTTGATAATATAACCACAGGCGGAAATGCCACTATTACATCAGGCGGCGTGATTGGCACAAAGGACAACCCTGTTGTAGTTGATATAAGGGGATCGCTTTGGGTAGGAGCTGGCGCTCAACAGGATGGTATCTCGGTAATGGTAACAGGCAATGTGGGAGGTGGACAGAAGACAGAAAGAATAGAGATACTTGAGCCGACTCCTCCAGGCCTTGTTATTTTCAAGAAAAACTATGGTTACAGGTTAATGGGCGGCGGAAATTATGGAAACAGAAGCTATGCCGGAAACCTTCTAAACCAGGGCTATGGCGCTACAACACTTGCATTACAGCAGTTATTCTTTGATTATTACAATAAGGCAGTAGGTGGATGGGGATACCAGTTAACATCAACATGGAATGTGCCAGAAGGTGTTACTGTTATAGACAACAAATTCCTTAATGGTCCTCCTGCACCTATGGATTTCTCTGCTATTGGTATAGATAGCTTACCTTTAAATCTGCAGATAGGTGATTCTGGTTGGCTTAATGAATATTACATAATAAAACGCGCACAATAGGAAAGGGGATGGCATGAGAAAGGGAGTTATTCTAGGAATATGTTTTAGTATGGTATTATTAGTAGTTTCTAATGATGCTCAGGCAAAGCGGGGTAAGGATGATGCGAAAGAAAATAAGGCAATAAAGACAGATGTCTCATCGCAGGCGCCTGCATCTACACGTGGCCAACAAACAAAGCCAAAACAGATAAAGCTGGATAGAAACCATGATGGTAAAGTTGACAGGATAGAGATATATGCAGCAAAGGGTATAATCGTAGAATCACAGACAGATACAAATGGCGACACCAAAATAGATGAATGGGTATTTTATAAAAAAGCAAAGCCAGTTCGCGCTAAGAAGGATATAAACGGTGATGGAATTGCTGATACAACCTCAGAATATGATACA
>CAZAYU010000012.1:0-11060 GCA_964489445.1 uncultured Planctomycetia bacterium | reverse complement strand
AGACCAGATAAGCATAGCTCTTACCGGCGGGGAAACTTTTTATATTGATAAAAGCGGGACAGAAGGAATTAATGTTTTAAACGCCGATGTTAACCAGGATCAGTGGGTTCAGTATAAGGCTATGCTTTATTCCGACAGTAGTTATACCCCGACCCTTGACAGCGTGACTTTAAGTTATGTTGATGTTTGGGTCGATGTAATTGCGCCGGACGGCAATGAGGGCTGGCTTGTTGGTTCATCTCATGACATAACCTGGACATCCCAGGGCTTAGATGGAGCCCTTACCGATATAAAGATAGAGTATACCCCTGATAATGAGGCAACCTGGAATTTGGTTACAGCCTCGACTCCTAATGACGGAGTTTATTCCTGGACTATTCCTAATGATGCCGGGCTTCTGTCAAAGGTGAGGCTTACCAGCGCCGAATTCCCCAATGCTACGGCAAAATCAGACAGTACTTTTAGGATTATGGGCGCCGAAATCACTATTCCTAACGGAGGAGAGATCTGGGAGTTGGATTCGGTCCATGATATAAACTGGGTTTCCGGCGGAACAGTAAGCGATGGCCTGACTTTTGAGTATTCTATTGACGGCGGCTCAACCTGGATAGACCCGCCGCTTGCTGATGGCGTTACTGATGATGGTTCTCAAGAGTGGTACATTACTTCGAATATAGCCCATGCTGCAGATGATATAGTGGTCAGAGTTACTGATGCTAATAATACTGAAATTCAGGATTTTTCAGATCAAGTATTTGCTCTGGTTCCGCCTCCGGCAATTACCATTAGTTTTCCTAATGGCGGGGAAAGTTTAAAAGTCGGCACAGTTCAAACTATAGCTTGGACCACTAATTCCGAACAATTCGGCAGTCAGTTTGTTCTTGAATATTCAAAGGATGATTTTGCTACTGCCGGAATATCAATAGCGACTATAGATTCAGGGGCACCGGCAGAGCCGCTTAGTCCTAATACTGATTTAAATTGTAGTTATGATTGGACAATACCTAATGATCTTTCTGATAGTGTGAAGGTGAGAGTAAGAGAAGCTGCAGCGCCTGGTGGGCGTGATACTTCAACTCCAGTAAGTGATACCTCTGATGCTAATTTTACTATATCTCTACCAGCGATAACCGTTACTTCTCCTAATGGTGGTGAATTATGGGTAAAAGATGAAGCTAATGATATTACCTGGAGCACAGAAGGTATGGTAAGTAATAATCTCCAAATTAAATATTCTATTGATGGTGGTTTTAACTGGACAACAATTACTGGTTTTGACGGAGTTAATGATGGTTCATTTACTTGGACAGTGCCTACACCAGGAGCTAGTTTCCCTTATGAAACTTGCAAAATACAAATACAGGATTTAAGTCGGCCACAAGTTATTGATACATCTAATGATAATTTTAAGATAATTGCTTATGCTACGGTTGAAGTGAGAAATCCTAATGGCGGAGAGATATTAACCATTGGTGACCCTTATACGATTGAATGGGAAATTGCCGGACATATTACCGGCCATGATATAAAATTAGAATATTCAAAAGATAATTTTGTTGTTGAAGAGGATATCGTTGTTATTGCTTCTTCTACTTCAAATACCGGTACTTATAATTGGACATCAGTACCAAATGATGCTTCAGTTGAAGTGAAAATAAGAGCAACCAGCTTACAGGATCCTCTAATAACCGATACTTCTGATGCGGTATTTGTTATTTGTACCTCAGGTATAACCGTAGTATCTCCTAATGGAAGTGAAATCTGGGAAGTGGATGCTTCACATGATATACGCTGGGTATCTGGCGGTGATGTTACTACTGATGATGTAGTTATTAAAATGTCTACTAATAGTGGTTCAAGCTATGATATTAATGTTGCTACTGGTCAGCTTAAAACTGGAACCTATCCTTGGACAGTGCCAAATCAAGTTTTTGATACTATAAAGGTAAAAGTTTATCCTAATTCAGCACCGGGAACTTTTGATGTTTCAGATGCTAATTTTTCAATAGTACCAGTACCAAAAATGACAATTACTTCTCCTGACCCAGGAGGAACTGATCAGTGGAGAGTAGGAGCTTTTTATAATATAACTTGGGATAAAGTTGGTAATCTAGATAGTTTAGTTGATTTAGATTATTCGGTTAATGGCGGGTCAACTTGGACATCAATAGCATTGGCTCAGCCGAATTCAGGAACTTATCGTTGGATAGTACCTAATGTAGCCTTAACTGGCGTGGCCAAAGTAAGAGTTGTTGAATCTGACATACCAGTCAGAGATACTCAAACTAAAGTTACAGGTCTTTCACAGATATTGGCCATAATTGATCCTTTACTTACTCTAAGTGCACCTAACGGAGGAGAAGCCTGGGTAAAGAATGAAAGTGAATATATCACTTGGAGCCCTGATGGTTTAATAACTAATGATTTAAAAATAGAATACGATAAACTTAATTTTGCTTCTCCAGGAAGTGAAGTTGTAATTTATGATGGTATTGTTCCTTGTACCGGCTTAGTTCCTGAGTCAACCTATGCCCGAACAATTGATATCGATAATATTAATCTTAGTTCAGAAGATTTAACTAATTACCAAGTTAAGCTTACCTTAAATACTAGTGCCCTTACTGCAGCTTTAAAAATGCAATCTGATGGAGATGACATTTTATTTGCTGTAGAAAATGCAGCTTGTCCTTATTGGATTGAACCGGGAACAATGAATACTAGTGCTACTAAGATATGGATAAAAGTGCCGGCCATAGATGAGTTAACAAATAAAACTTTATATATGTATTATGGTAATGATGATGCACCGATTAATCAAAACTTTAGCGATGTTTTTGTTAAAGATTTAACCGGAGCTAGTACCTCAGCTTATTGGAAATTTGATGATGGAGCTGGGTCAAGCGCTAATGACGAAACTGTTAACAATAATCATGCTACGGTTTATGGTGCTCTATGGAGCGCTGTTGATGGAGGAAGATGGCGCACCGAAGATGTTAAGTTTGACTCAGGTTCGGCTGTACTTTTTGATGGAAATGATTATGTTGATGGTGGGAATATTATTGTTAGCTCAGCCCTAACCATTGAAGGTTGGTTTTATATTACTGAGATAACTGAAGAGATGGTAATTATAGCTAAAGCCGGAGCTTCATATGAGAGTTATTATCTTAGTGTTGGCGCTGATGAGAAAATTAACTTCTGCATTTATGATAATAGTGATGTGGCCCATATTGCAACCAGTGATGATGTAGCTGCAGTTGGTACTTGGACTTATTTTGCTGCCATTTTTAACGGTTCAACGGTTAAGCTTTATCTAGATGGTGTTTTACAGGCTGATACTGAAAGCTCCGGCAGCTTACAAAGTTCTGCCTATGTAGTAACTCTAGGAAAGTCTAATGGTTCTCCTTCGACTGGATTCTTTAAAGGAAGAATTGATGAAGTAGCTATACATAATGCAGCCTTATCCCAAGAAGAAATAACTGCTCATTTTGAAAGAAGGCTATACACTGTCCAAGAGCCTGTAACTTCAGCTTTAGCTGAATTACCGATAAATAGTTATGCTTGGACAATACCTGATGATTTATCTGATACAGTAAAGGTAAGAATTACTGATAATAATCGTACTCAATTAGTTGATATATCAGATGGTTATTTTAGTATTATTCCTTATCCTAGAGTAATAGTAACTGCGCCTAATGGTTCAGAAGTATACACTATAGAAGGAAGTTATGACATTCTTTGGGAAGTAGCTGGTGGCATTGAAGATGATTACGTAAAGATAGAATACTCTAAAGATAATTTTGATCAGGATATAAATGAGATAAGTGGTTCATCTTTAAATACTGGTTCATTCGCATGGCTTGAAGTGCCTGATGATACTTCCGAAACTGTTAGGGTAAGAATTACTGATAATAGTGATGCTCTAGTTACCGATGATTCAGATGCTAATTTTAAAATTCAGGGAGCACTGAGCGTGGTTAGACCTATTATTTCTGATTCAGTTTGGGGAGGAGTTAATCATACTATTGAGTGGGATACTACAGGTACGATCAATCAGCTAACTTTAGAATATTCTAAAGACGGTTTTGATCAAGATATAAATACGATTATTAGTCCGCTTGTTAACAATGACGTTGGAAGCAATGGAACTTATCTCTGGGCTACACCTCGAGATTCTTCAACAAGCATAAGTGTTAGAGTATCAAATTATTTGGATTCTGATAATGTATATGGTGACTCTCCAGAGTTTACTATAAAGGGTCTAACCCTTACATCTCCTAATGGAGGAGAAACCTGGGCGATTGCTACTGCTTATGATATTACTTGGGATACTGTTCTAAGTGGTAGTGATGTAAAAATAGAATATTCTATTGATAATGGAGGCGATTGGACTGAGGTTATTGCATCAACAGACAATGATGGAACTTACCCTTGGACAATTCCTAACAATTCAGTCAGTGATAATTTAGCTTTAATTAAGATTATTGATGTTGGTCAGCCACAAGTTTGGGATATAAGTGATGAGAACTTTACTGTAGAGGCGGGTACTTTATCCGCTATAAGCGTTACGCCAGCTTCAAATACAGCTCGTTCAACTACAAGTTACACTATTGGTCTTACAGTTCAAAGTTCAATAGAGGCAAATGGTGATATTGAGGTAACTTTTGACCCTGATTATGATATTTCCGGAGTTAGCTTTGTTTCAGGTAATGCCGGGGCTAGTGCGTCTGCATCAGGAGATACTGTAGTAATAAATATTGGAACTTTAATAGAAGAAGGCGCTGAAGCAGAATGGCAATATCGTGCACCAATTACTTTAAGCCCAGTAACCCCTGAGAGCAATTATCAGGTTCAAGTTGAATTAACTGCTGCTAATTTTGCTTATGCTAATGCTAAAGCTGATGGTGGAGATATAAGGTTTTATGATGTTGGTCTTAATGAACTCGATTTTTGGATCGAAGATTGGAACCAAGGGGGAACTTCTACTTTTTGGGTAGAGGTTTCTAATGCTGGGGCTTCATCAATTTATCTATATTATGGTAATGCAGCGGCAACTACTACTTCGAGTATAGATGATACTATGGATGCTGGTTTAAGATATTTTTATTATGATGGTGTAGCTTTTGATACTTATCGAGGAACTGATATAGATACTGATATTGATCATTCTTGGAATAATGGAGCTCTTACTATTGAAGGAAATGTCTGGGAGACAGAATCAGAGACAGCAAGTATAAGATGGGAAGGCTGGGTTAAGAATAGAGGTACAGGCGATCATGGTTTCTCGACTACAACTGATGATGGTGCTAGATTATATGTTAATGATAGTTTGATTATTAATCAGTGGGTCGCACAACCAGCGACTGAGGTTAATGGTTTTTATAATTTTTCTTCACCGAAATCTATTAAGTTTGAGTATTATGAAGCGATTGGTAGTGCACAAGCACAATTAGGATGGACTCCGGCTGATCTTAGTGGCAAAGTTTATCCAATACCTTCAACCTACCTAAGATGCGTTAAATATGCTGCTAGTCCTCCAGTAGAAACCGTAGGGTCAGAAGAAGCTGTCCCACTTGGAAACGCGATTTCTTTGGTGGTTGCTGGGATTGTTAATACTGATGCTCAGACTACTGACAATTTCTCTATTGAAACTCAGGATTCCAATGATCGATGTATGGATAGAGGAACTGGAAATGGTTTAGTTATAGTTCCAGGGACTTTAAGTTCTATGTCGGTTACTCCTGGGACAGCAGAAGTTCAAACCTTGACTAATTATGTTTTTAATTTTACTACTGCTCATATAATTGAGAGCAATGGATTTGTTGAGATAACTTTTGATTCTGATTATGATTTAACTGCGGTAGGCCCGACAGATGTCTCAGGAAATGCCGGAGCATCGCTTTCAGTTAACGGAAATGTTATAACTGTAAATTTAGGGTCTGCTATTTCCGGAGCTGCTTCGCTTACCATAAATGATGTAATGAACCCGGATTATGTTCAAACTACTAGTGTTTTTGCTATAGCTGCTAAGAGTAGCAATTCTAACGATATTGACATCGGCGATGCTGCTGGTGTTAATATAGTAGCTGGGGCTTTAACTGAAGCTTCAGTTTCACTTATTTTAGATGAAGTAAGTGCAGAAACCGAGTACACTTTTAATTTTACTACTGACCATGCTTTAAGTGCTGGTGAAAAAATAAAGATTTCTTTTGATTCTGATTATGATTTTTCTAATCTTCTTGTTGGTGATGTAAGTGGTAATGCTGGTTCTGTAGTTGGTACAAGTGGCGACGATTTAATAGTTACTTTAGGTACCGGTTTAGCTGTCTCAACTGCTGAATCTTTAACTATAGCTCATATTAGGAACCCATCTTATGTAAAAACTGTAGATGATTTTATAGTTCAGGCCTTAGATACAAATGAGAATGTGATTGATCAAGTTTCTATTGGTGGAGTAACTACAGTTGCCGGCACTATAACTTCAGCTTCTGTCTCAGCTACTAGTGATAAGACTGGAGCATCACCAGTTCAATACACTTTTGATTTTACTCCGGCCCATGATTTAACCGTTTCCGGTTCTGGCCGTTATGGTTATCTGAGAATAGATTTTGATGCCAATTATGATGCCAGCAGCGCGGTTGTTATATCGCCTACTGAAGATTATAGCATTTCTGAAACCGGAACAGATTATGTTATTCTTAACCTTAAAGATTCGGTTAACGGAGCGCTTGAGGCCGGAGTCGCCGAAACACTTACTTTAGGCACTATTGTTAATCCTGGATATGCTTTGCCGGTTACCTTTACCTTAACCAGCTATGATTTGGCTATGGGGATAGTTGATACTGCCGTCACCGATGTTTTTGATATTATTCCTTCAATTTTAACTTCTTGTTCAGTTACAGCAGGTTCTTATGTTTCTACAGAAGTAAGTACTCATCAGATATCCTTTACACCTGTTAATAACCTTGGTATTGGTGATACAGTAGAAGTAACATTTGATTCTGATTATGTTTTAACTGGTAGTTTGACATTTTTAGGGGGAAATGCAGACTCTACAGTCTTGGTTGACGGGGACACAGTGATTATTACTTTAGGGACGGCAATAAATGCTTCAACTGCCACAAATCTTTTAGTCGGTGGTATAAAAAATCCTGGTGCACAGACCACAGACGATTATATCATTATTACAAAATCAGTTTCCGGAGAAATCATTGACCAGAATGATCAGGTTACCGGAAACGTAATAACAGCCGGAACCTTAACCGGCCTATCTATTATCTCGGGAACAACTGAAGTAAGTGAAGTAACCGATTATACTTTTAACTTTAGCTTAGCTCATGATTTGCCGAATTTAGGGTACGTAAAAATAGAGTTTGACGAGGACTATGAGTTTAGAGGTGATACTTATTGTGTTACTACCGGTTATAATTTAATCAAAGACGAGGTAAATAAAATTATAACTTTAGAAAGGTCAGGAGTGGCAATAGTAGCCGGTCTGACCAGCGTTCAATTAGCAAATATAACCAACCCCAGCTATGCGCAAACCAGCGATAATTTTGTGATAACTACTCAGCTTCCCAGTCAGAATGCTATTGATACCGCCTCGGCTGGGGCAGTAGGCATTACCGCCGGTGCTTTAACTGCCGCTTCTCTGACTCCGGCATCTACTATTGTCAGTACGCTCACTGATTACAGCGTTGATTTTGCCCTAGATCATGCTTTACCTGCGAGCGGAAAAATCGAAATAACTTTTGATTCAGATTATGATCTCTCCGCGGTTAATTCAGCAACCGGAGTTATTAGTCTGGCTCTTCCCGAAGAAAGAGTTCTCGAACTATCTAGTGTAGTTCTGTCTGGAAATAAAGTTATCCTTACCATATCTGCGGCGATTCAGGTTTCTTCTTCGGAGCCAATAACAATAAATATTCCCAATATTAAAAATCCTTCTTATGTTCAGACTCCTGATCTCTTTTCTATCCAGACAAAAGACGCTAGCGATGGAGTGATAGACCAGGATTTAAATATTACTTCTACCGGGATTACTCAAGGCGTTCTTTCTGATATTTCAGCTGGCGCAAGCAATTCTGAAATAAGCGCGATTGCAGATTATACCTTTATTTTTACGCCAAGCCACCCTGCTCCTGTAAACGGTTATCTACAAATTGCATTAGATACTGACTTTGATTTATCCAGCTCCTATATAATAAGCCCGGGTGACGCGTATGGGCCGTTAATAATAGGGACAGGTTATCTGTCGCTTAAACTGAAAACCGGATTAACAGCTGCTGGTATCCAGACAGTTGTTATAGGCGGCATAAAGAATCCTACATATGTCAAAAGGGCGGATGATTTTACTCTCACTACACAATATCTGGACCCCGGCAGGGAAACAATTGATACGGCTGTTATTCCCGGTATTGCTATTGTTGGCGGCAACCTGAATTCAGTAACGGCAAATGCCGATAATTACATAGTAACTGAAACAGCAAATTATACCTTTGGCTGTACGACCAAAAATCCCATGTCATTAAACCCGTCCATAGAGATTGTTTTTAACAGCGATTATGATATATCAGAAGCTGTTTTTTCATCAGGCACCATAGACGCTCAGGCAATGACTGTGTCGTCATTTGATATTAATGATAATATAGCGACAATAAATTTAGGCATGGATATTATTAATCCAACGGCGCAGGTATTGTTCACGCTGGGTAATGTTGTAAATCCAGGATATTCAAAGACAGCTGATTTTAATATTTCAACTATGTACGCGGGTAATTATATAGATATTACGCCTGTTCCTTTACCGTCTGTATCTATAAATCCAGGCAGTCTTACAGGGCTTTCTGCGGTTCCGGTTACTACAGAGGTCAAAGAATCTACTAATTATACGTTTAATTTCACCCTTGACCATACCGTGTCGACAAATGATTATGTAAAGATACAGTTTGATAATGATTATTTATTGACAAGCGCTTATTGCATAAGCCCAGCGGGCTTTTCCTTATCAAAAGGCAGTAATTATATACTGCTTCAAAGAGTCGGCGCGCAGCTGACCGGTGCGCAAACCATAGTATTGGGCAATGTTGTTAACCCCGCCTACGTTCAGACAACAAGCGCATTCAGCATAACTACGCTTAACCCGGGCCAGATGACTATAGATACAGGTAATGCCTCACCAATTATAACAACAAGCGGCGCCTTGACAGAGGTTTCCATAGCGCCAAATGACGATGTTGTTGCTGAAATCACGGATTATAATATTAATTTCAGGACAGATCACGCGATACCAGCAGGTGGCAAGGTCTTGATTATATTTGACGCTGATTATGATTTAAGCGGAGTGGGCTTAAATGATGTATCCGGCAACGCGGGCTCAACAGCGGAAGTTTCAGGAAATATTCTTACAATTAATATTGGAACTGCTATAAACAATGCCCAGGCTGTTTCATTGGTTGTTTCTAATATAAAGAACCCCTCTTATGAAAAAACAACAGTGTCTTTCAGCCTGCAAATTAAAGATGCCGAATCAGGCGTAATAGATGAGGGCAGTTTCGCAGGCATAGAAATATCCGCGGGAGTATTGACCTCTGTTACAGTCTCCGCGTTAACATACGCAGTAGGCGCTAATGATGTGGAATACACCTTTAATTTTACCCCAGCCCATTATACCAACGGCAGTGTCAGGATAGATTTTGATTCAGAATATAACGCAGCAGGCGCCTATGTGGTTTCTCCCGGAAATATATACAGCCTTTCTGCCCAATTTGAGAATTATATAATCTTAACATTATTAAGTGCGTTAGATCCTGGCAGCAGCCAGGTGTTAAAGGTAGGCGGTATTTCCAATCCCGATTTCGCGAAACAGGTTGTTTTTACGATTACAAACAAGGATAATGCCGGGCATATAGTAGATACTGCCACATCTCCGGCAATAAGCATAGAGCCCGCGATATTAACAGGCCCGCCCGCTGTAACAGCCGCTTCATATACAGCCCAGGATATTACTGACTATACCATTTCCTTTACGTCAGTAAACCCCATACCTGCCCAGGGCTATATAGAGGTTGCCTTTGATTCGGATTATGCTGTTTATGGGAGCCTAAGTTCCGCCGCGTACAGCTCGGGCAATACGGGGTCTAGCGTTTCGGTTGCTAGCAATATTCTTACCATAACTACAGGTACTGCTATAGGAGCAGGCGAAGCCGTGTCCATTGTCATATCCGATATAAAGAATCCCGGAAGCCAGGCAACCGATAATTATATTATAAGTACAAAAAATGTATCAGGCAGCAGCCTTGACCAGGCGGTTGTAACAGGTGCCAATATACTTCCGGGCAGTTTAAGCGGGCTTTCAGTTACCCCTGTCTCTCTCCAGGTAAGCGATACAACAAACTATACTTTCTATTTCACTGTGGCTCATAATGTCCCTACTAACGGATACGTGAGAATAGGTTTTGACAGTGATTATTCCTTAGACAATGCTATTGTAGCAACAACCGGATATACCTTAACAGATAAAGGAGTAGGCTATGTATTGATTAAAAGAACGGGCGCGGCATTAACAGGGGCAAATAATGTTGAATTAAGAAACATAGTCAATCCTTCGTACGTGAAGAACACATCTTCCTTTAATATCATCACGCAACTTAGTAACGGGCATGCTATTGATGCAGGTAATGTCTCGGGCGTTGTTACTACAGCAGGCGCATTAATAAGCAACTCGCTGGTGCCAGGAACATATGAAGCGGCAGAGACCACAGATTACACAACTGTCTTTACATTAAGCCACGACTTTCCTGCAGAGGGGATTATAGAGATAACATTTGATTCTGATTATGACCTCTCAGCGGTTTCTTCTTCAACAGGTATCATTAACCAGGCACTTGAAGGGGAAAGAGCCCTTGGCATATCTAATATTTTGGCATCAGGCAATGTATTGTCCGTAACCCTGGACAGCCAGACACAGGCTGTATCGGGTGAAAAGATTACATTAAATACCCCGGGCATTTTAAATCCTATATACGTAAAAACAACCGATGATTTCTTCGCGCAGACAAAGA
>CAZAYU010000011.1:0-11558 GCA_964489445.1 uncultured Planctomycetia bacterium | reverse complement strand
GATCTTATTATTCAAAAAACGGACATGAATGAAAAAGGAGATTAAGTGTGGCTAATCAATCTATTAAAATCAATAATCATATTATAGGTAATGGCAATCCAGTTTTTATGATAGCCGAAATTGGAATAAATCATAATGGAAGTCTTGATATTGCGAAAAAATTAATGGATGCAGCGTTTGCTTGTAATTGGCATTGTGTTAAATTTCAAAAAAGAAGTCCGGATCTGTGTGTGCCAGAAGATCAGAAAAATATTCTAAGAGATACTCCATGGGGCAAGATTAGTTATTTAGAATATAAACATAAGATAGAATTTAATCGTCCAGAGTATTCATATATAGATAAATATTGCAAAGAAAAACCTCTTTATTGGACTACTTCTGTTTGGGATATCCCGAGCCTCGAGTTTATACTTAACTATGATGTTCCCTTTATTAAAATACCATCTGCCAAACTTGTAGAGCATGAACTGCTGAAGCTCGCGTCACAGTCTGGTAAACCTGTCATTTTGTCAACGGGTATGAGTACAATTGAAGAAGTTGACCAAGCAGTTGAAATATTAGAAAAGCATTCAAATGGTGATTATGTATTAATGCATACTAACTCGGCATATCCGTCTCAAATTGAAGAGTTAAATTTACGTGTTATTGATTATTTAAGAGATAGGTATAAATGTATAGTTGGGTACAGCGGTCATGAATATGGGTTAGAACCATCGGTGATTGCCGTTTCTTTAGGCGCTAAAGTTATCGAGAGGCATATTACTCTTGACCATAAGATGTGGGGGTCTGACCATGCTGCAAGTCTGGAGGTTCACGCAATGGATATGCTTCACAAAAGAATAAAAGAAATAAAACATGTACTTGGTGGTGGTGTTAAAACGGTGACTGAAACGGAAAAGGTATCGAGAAAAAAACTTAGGGGCTTATAATATCTTGCTGAACTGGTACAAAGTCAAAGATGGAGAATGGTTTTGGTGAAAAAAAGTAAGAACAATATAAAGAAAAATGGAATAAAGAAAAAACCATTATGTGTTGCTATTATACCAGCTCGTGGTGGATCTAAGGGGATACCCGGGAAGAATCTCATCAATTTTGCAGGGAAACCTCTTATTGCTTGGACTATAGAACAGGCATGTTCAGCTCGTTTAATATCCGATGTATATGTAACTTCTGATACCAAGGAAATTCTAGATGTTGCAAGCCAATACGGAGCATCTACCATTAAACGTCCAAAAAAAATTGCCGGAGACTGTACTTCTTCTGAATCTGCTTTGTTACATGTGCTACGAAAGATTAAAAAAAATCCGGATTATATAGTATTTTTACAAGCCCCGGCGCCATTAAGGGAGCCATACGACATTGACGATGCTATAAATAAAATTATTAAGGATAAAGCTGATTCATTACTATCATTGACTGAGGCTCAGGAATTTATCTGGACGAAGACTGCGGAAAAATATAAATCTTTGACCTTCGATCTTAAAAATAGAAAAAGACGCCAGGAGATCAAATCTATTTATTATGAAAATGGCTCGATTTACGTTTTTAAACCAAAAATACTAGAAAAGTATAAAAATCGTCTTGGAGGTAAAGTTTCTGTCTATATGATGAAACCATGGCAAAGAGCAGACATAGATGATTATCTTACCCTTAGCTGGTGTGAGCAACTTTTCTGCGAACACATGCTGGAAGTTCAGTCTAGTAAGTCAATTACAAAAGAAGAGATAGATTTGATAGTATATGATTTTGACGGTGTGATGACTGATAATAAAGTCATGATAGATCGTTTTGGTAATGAGAATGTTAGGACCAATCGTTCAGATGGGTTGGCTGTTTCTAAAATAAAAGAAATGGGAATAAAACAGATGATAATATCATCTGAGAAGAATGACATAGTTATAAAGAGAGCAGAGAAATTGGATTTAATGTGCTTGCATGGACAGAAAGATAAGAAGAAAACATTAAAAAGATATCTAACAATAAATAATATTGATAAGAAAAGGGTTGTTTTTGTAGGTAATGATATTAATGATTTCGAAGTTATGAGCTATGTAGGCTTTTCTGTAGCTCCTAGTGATGCCCAAAAACAAATAAAGAAAATAGCTAATATGATTACAAAGTCAGCCGGTGGTAATGGTGTTGTTAGAGAATTATTTGATATGTTAATAATTTAGAATAAATAAGGGGAAAATATTATGGTGAAAAAAAAAGTCATAATAACCGGCTCTGAAGGCATAGTCGGTTCTGCTGTGTGTTCACATCTAAGCAGTCTATATGATCTGGATAAAATATCTTTACGTTTTGGGCAGGACCTTACGGATGAAAATTTTGTTAAAAAATATTTTAAGGAAACCAAAGCAGAATATTTGGTTAATTGTTTTGGTTTTAATGATCACATCGACGCTAACAAAGAAAACGAAAGTTTGTTTGATGTAAACCTTGATAGTATGAATAAATATTTATCATTGAATATTGTTTCACTTTTTTCTGTGTGCAGGGAATTTGCTAGGAATGAAGTTGCAAAGGGTATTGTAAATATTTCTTCGATATATGGAATGGTTTCTCCTTTACCGTCACTTTATGATAATACAGAGAAACACATAGGATATTCGGTCTCTAAAGGTGCTGTAATCCAGCTTACCAGACACCTTGCTGTGCATTTGGCTCCCAAAATAAGAATAAATTGTATTGTCTTAGGAGGAATTCTAGACAAACAGAGTGATGAGTTTAAGGAGAAGTATTCCGAGCTTACGCCGCTCAAGAGAATGATGAATAGGAGTGAGATCGGTGGCTTAATAGAATATCTTTGTTCGGATAAATCAACATATATGACTGGGGCTATTATCCCCTTAGATGGTGGCTGGACAGCCCGATGAAGTTAATACCAATAGTTTTTATATAACAATGTAAAGGATGAATAGAGATGTTTGATATTGAATTTTATATGAGAGCTCATAAAATGAAACAAAAAATTGTGAAGGGAGAGTCTTTCGACAAAGAATTTATTTTTAATGAATTTGAAAAATATCGAAGTCGAACACCTGTTATTTATAATATTGAGACTACTAATGCTTGCAATATGAGATGTAAAATGTGTCCTAGGACTACGATGATGACTAGAGAAATAGAAACACTAGATCAAGGAACATTTGAAAGCGTTGTAGATCAAATAACACCATTTTCAAACGAAAAATGGGAAAAATGGGAATCATTTGTTGAAGAGAAACATAAAATAGCTCCCCATGAAATGAGTGAGAATCATTTTTTTTTATACATTATTCCAAAAATTATACAACTCCATGGGTATGGAGATCCCCTGCTTGACAAAGAGATGGTCGGAAGAGTTAAAATTTTGAAGGGAAAAGGCTTTTCAACTTATTTTAGTTGTAACCCGGCCAATATTGATATTAACAAGAATATTGAAATGTTCGAAAATGGCTTGGATTATATCAAATACTCAATAGAAACAGTTGATGATATGCTACATAAAAAAATTAGAGGGAAGGCGTCGAATTTTTCAGAAAGCTATAAAAAATTGGTTAAACTATTAGAGGAAAAAGAGAAGCATAATTATAAAACAACGATTATTATAACGATGCTTGATTTGCATAGATTTAATCAAGAGGAAGAATATGAAAAGCTTAGGAATGCTTTTAAGGGTTTGGATGTGTATATCTACCTTAAAAGCCAGGATACGCAATGGTATCAAAATAAATTTGAAGGCACAAAGTCAGTGCACTGGTCGGAAATTTGTCAGCATCCATGGATGTCTATGACTGTTAAATCTAATGGTGAAGTTGTAATGTGTATGGAAGATTTTAATAACGAAATAATTCTTGGCGATGCAAGTAAAGAATCTTTATATAATATTTGGAACGGGGAAAAGTATCAACAATTCCGAAAAGATCATTTTTCTTTAACACGTGGAATTAAATGTACGGAACAATGCGATATGAAGTTAGTAGGCAATTATTTTGATTAATTCCACAAAAAACATCAAATTTAATTTTTGTTAGCAGAAAAAGCAATATGAAATATCTCGTTGGTTAAGAATATTGATGGAAAATAAACAATGCTATCTTTGTAGTGGCACAGAGTTTAATAAGAGACTTGGCAATGTGCGAGATAACCCAGAATTAGAAATCTATGAGTGTTCTTCTTGCGGATTGGTTTTTCTTTCTTCATTTGATCATGTCAGAGACGGCTTTTATGAGAATTCTAAAATGCATGGTGGAGAACTTCCTGATGTTGAAGCTTGGCTAAAAGAAACTGTTTCAGATGATGAAAGGCGTTTCCAATATATCAAATCAGTATTGCCGAATTGTAAATTGTTGGATTTTGGATGCGGAGCTGGAGGATTTCTTTTAAGGGCGCGTGAAGTAGCTGTTGCAGTATTTGGTATAGAATTAGAAAGTCAGTTAAAAAATCATTTCCAGAATAACAATCTTATTGTTTTTAAAAGTTTATCCGATATCCCAGAGAATATTCGTAAAGAGGGATATGATATTATAACTATGTTTCATGTGTTAGAGCATCTTCCTGATCCTAAAACGGTATTAAGTAAATTGAGTAGAATGTTAGCAAAGAATGGTCAGATTATTATTGAAGTGCCAAATGCAAACGATGCTTTATTAACTCTATATAACAGTAAACCATTTTCTAATTTTACCTATTGGAGTTGTCATTTGTTTTTATATACAATGAAGACCTTGCAGATGTTACTTGAACAAGTTAATTTGAAAGTAAATTACGTCAAACAAATTCAAAGATACCCACTAGCTAACCATTTGTATTGGTTAACTAATGGCAAGCCTGGTGGCCATCAAAAGTGGAATTTTCTTGATTCACCGGAATTACATAGCGTTTATGAGAAACAACTTGCTGTTATTGGGAAATGCGACACGATAATTGCAAGCATTTCAACAAATTAAAAATTTATCCATGCGAATAATAATTAAGAAGAAAAACTGTTAAGGTAATTTAAATGCGTATTTTATTGGTTGTGTATGATAATGATTCTTATATAAGTTATTTCCCAATAGGGACAGCTTACATTGCATCTGTTCTTAGAAAAGAAGGCAATGACGTAGTAATTTACAATCAAGATGTGTATCATTACCCTGAAGAGCATTTGACGCAGTATCTAAATAACAATAGGTTTGATGTTATTGGAGTGGGGATAATCGGTGGATACTATCAGTATAAGAAGCTTTTAAAGATATCTGAGGCAATTAATGATTCAAAAAAGAGACCTGATTATTATGTTTTGGGTGGACACGGTCCTTCCCCTGAACCAGAGTACTTTTTAAATAAAACTAATGCAGATGTCGCGGTTATTGGTGAAGGAGAAGAAACAATTATTGAACTTGTAAACGCTATCTCTAACAAGGAATCTTTTAAGGAGATAAAAGGTATAGCGTATCGCGATGGAAGCAAAATCGTGGTCAATGATAGGCGTTTGACGATTAGCGATTTTGACAGCATTCCATGGCCTGCATATGATATGTTTCCTGTAGAGTATTATCGTCTTTTGAGAGATCCGTGCTCGGTTAATAGGGATTTCTTTATGCCTGTGCTTTCTGCACGGGGGTGTGTTTTTAATTGTAATTTTTGTTATAGGATGGATGAAGGCTATCGGGCAAGAAATCCGGAGTCAATTATTGAAGAAATAGAATTTCTCAATAAGGATTATCGTATAAATTATATTGAATTTGCTGATGAATTATTGATGTCTTCTGAGGCTAGAGTAGTAGAGTTATATAAAGCGATAATGAAGGCAAAATTCAAATTCAAGTGGATTTGTAACGGGAGATTGGATTACGCTAAGCCAGAAATATTAAAATTAATGAAAGAAGCCGGTCGTGTGTTTATTAATTATGGCATTGAATCATTTGATGATGTGGTGTTAAGAAATATGAATAAGGCTTCGACGACGAAACAAATTGTAAGTGGGATTGAAGCTACACTGAAGGTAGGGACAAGCCCGGGATTTAATATTATATTTGGAAATATCGGAGAGGATAAAAATACATTACGTAAAGGGGTTGATTTCTTATTAAAATACGATGATGGTGCTCAGTTACGAACTATCAGACCGGTTACTCCATATCCGGGGAGTTCTCTTTATTATTATGCGATTGAAAAAGGATTACTGAAAGATTGTGAAGACTTTTACGAGAACAAACATGTTAATTCTGATCTTTTGTCTGTAAATTTTACCAATATGACTGATGATGAGTTTTATAGAGAATTGTTTGAAGCAAATAGGTTGTTAATTCAAAATTATTTCAAAAACAAATTAGCTTCGTGTAATAAGCAATTAGAAGGTCTGTATATCGGTTTAAATAATAATTTTAGAGGTTTTCGGCAAAAATGATTTATAGGAAAAGGAAGGTTTAGTTGGAATTGTATAAAACATTTATTAAAAATAACCGAGTGGTCCTTATTGGGCATGTTCTAATTTATGCCCAAGGTATAATCCTTATGCCTATTATTATTAAAACGGTAGGCGTAACCATATATGGAGGATATATACTACTTTTTGCTATAGTTGGGATGATCTATGGTATTTCTTCATTTGGTGTAGGCTTTAAGAATGGACGGTTCCTTCCTGCAACAGAAGGAAGAGAAGCAAGAAGAGCTATTTTTTATCCTCAGTTTTGTTTTCAATTACTAAGTCTTATTTTTCTTTCTCTGATTTTTATTATTTCTTATCCTTTTATTGATCGTCTATTTTTTAAAAAAGAATTAATTTTTTCAAAGTGGCTTGTTCTTCCTTGGCTAATTTTTAACTTTTTTTACAGCCAGATAGCTAGTTACTTTGTAGCTACACATAGAGTAAACCATTTTAATTACGCAACGGTAGCATTTCCGTATATTAATATAGCTTTAATTACTTTAATTTATATCACTACACGTAGTTTATCTGTAAATATACTCTTTATTACACAAATATTGTCTTATATATTAATTACTGTTCCACTGGCTTTATTACTTTTTCGAGAAATTGGCTTAAAATTTGTATTACCTGACCTAAAGAATCTTGTAGAGGATATTAAACTTGGTTTTCCTTTAAGAATTAATTATATAATGGATTTCTTTTTAGGTTCTAGCGACAGGTATATAATTGCATATTTTATGACTATTGCTGCAGTAGGATATTATAATCCGGGGTATGCGTTTGGTTCTCTGATTATATTTTTTCCAAGAGTTTCAAGCGTTGTGTTGAGGCCTCTTTTATCAAAGGCAATTGATGCTGGAAAGGAAATACAAGCGCATACCATGATAAAATATACTATAAAGGTATTTTTATTGTTAGCCATTCCGTTTGTTGCGGGCATAACTGTTTTAAGCGGACCGCTTTTAAACCTGTTTGCAAATTCCGAGGTGTCTCAAAAAGCTTATATGATAACACCTATTATTGCCGTGGCTACTCTTTTTTTTGGGTTAAATATTATTCTTTCGAATATTCTCTGGGTTAGGATGAAAACGTCTATTATATTAAAGATGAATGTGCTTGCCGCGTTTATTAATATCGTGCTTAACATAGTATTTCTTTATATTTTTAAGAATATTTTGGTTGCGGCAGTTACGACCCTTATTAGTTATTCAGTAGCTTTTATTTTTATTCGTAGGGCAGCAACGATTGATTGGCCGTTATGTTTTGAACGCGAGACCATTATAAAATCAATTTTTGCAGCTATATTTATGGGTGTTATTTTATATTGTATATCTTTGTGTTTAGGAAACAATATATACAAAATTAGATTTATATTAAGTGAAATATTGATTGGTATAGCAATTTATAGCTTTTCGCTTTTTATCATGAAAGCCTTTTCGCGTAAAGAACTACTATATTTTAAAAAGGCATTTTCATAATTATGTATGAATGAGTTTAATAATATACAAAAGGAGTTTATTATGCAAGATTTAATTAAAGGTAGAACCATTTTAATTACTGGTGGAACTGGATCTTTTGGTAAAAAAATTGTTGAAATTGTACTTAAAAAATATAAGGCAAAAAAACTTATTATTTTTAGTCGTGATGAAATGAAGCAACATGAAATGAGTAAACAGTTTAATCAGGGAAATGTCCGGTATTTTATAGGTGATGTTCGTGATCCTGATAGGTTACATAGGGCTTTTAACGGAGTAGATATAATTGTGCATGCGGCAGCATTAAAGATAGTTCCCACTGCAGAATATAATCCTTTTGAAGTAGTAAAGACAAATATTATTGGCGCTGAGAATGTTATAAATGTGGCTATTAATAATAATGTTAAAAAGGTAATTGCTTTAAGCACAGATAAAGCCGCAAATCCTATTAATCTTTATGGTGCTACAAAGCTTTGTGCAGAGAAGATGTTTGTTGCTGCCAATAACTATTCTCCTCATGGTACTAAATTTAGCGTAGTCCGATACGGTAATGTGTTTGGTTCTCGGGGAAGTGTTGTGCCTTTTTTTAAGCAGTGCAGAAAAAAAGGAATTGTTCCTATAACTGATAAAAGAATGACTAGGTTTTGGATAACTTTGGAACAGGGCGTAAATTTTGTTCTCCAGTCTATAAAGGATATGGAGGGAGGAGAAATCTTTGTTCCTAAAATTCCTAGCATGAAAGTAGTAGATTTAGCTGAAGCTGTATGTCCCGAGTGTCGGCAAGAAGTAGTTGGGGTAAGAGCTGGCGAAAAACTACACGAAACATTGGTTTCTAAAGACGACGGTATTCATGCTTATGAATATCAAGATAAGTTCATTACTCATCCTTATGTGGTTAGACGTAAAGATAAGACACAAAAAGGTAAACTTTTAGGGGTGGAATTTGATGGGTACAGAAGTGATAATAATACCCAGTGGCTTTCAATAGAACAGTTGCGCAAAATGGCCGAGAAAGAACAATGATGTCTAGTCAATTATGAAAAATATTCCTTATGGGAGACAATCTGTTGATCAAAGTGACATAAAAGCGGTTGTGGATGTTTTAAAGTCCGATTGGCTTACCCAAGGTTCTAAAGTGAAAGAGTTTGAGAAAGCTTTATCTAGCTATACTGGGGCTAAATATGCAGTTTTAGTTTCAAGCGGTACAGCTGCGTTGCATCTTGCTTGTCTGGTAGTTGGAATAAGCAAAGGGGATGAAGTGATGACTTCTCCTGTAACGTTTGTGGCTTCAGCTAATTGTGCCCTTTATTGCGGAGCAAAACCTTTGTTTGCTGATGTTGATTCTGTTACTGCAAATATTACCCCAGAATCGATAAGCCAGCGGATAAATTCTAAAACAAAAGCGCTTATTCCCGTTCATTTTGCTGGGTTTTCTTGCGATATGAAAGCGATAAAAAACCTAGCAATAAAAAATAAGCTTATCGTTATTGAAGATGCTTGTCATGCTCTGGGAGCATCATATGAAGGCTTAAAGGTTGGTTCATGCAAATATTCCGACATGACTGTATTTAGCTTCCATCCTGTCAAGTCAATAACTACGGGCGAAGGCGGAGCTATTACTACTAATAATAAAAAGTATTATGAAAAACTTATCATGTTGAGACAGCATGGTGTTACAAAAAGCCTCACAAGGTTTATTAATAAAAAGTTAGTTGTTAATCCATGGCATCATGAGATGCAGATGCTCGGATTTAATTATCGAATTACAGACTTTCAATGCGCTTTAGGTCTTTCACAATTAAAGAAGCTAAATAAATTTATCCAGGAGAGGAGGAGAATAGCAGGTATTTATAATAAAGCATTTAAAAACAACAAATTTTTTGATTTACCTAAAGAAGTAAGCCAAGTAAGGTCTTCGTGGCATTTGTACTCAATTAAATTAAAGGATAAATATAAAAATAAAAAGGCAAAAATTTTTGCAAGTCTAAGAGAGCATGGGCTAGGCGTTCAAGTACATTATATTCCTGTTTATCGACAGCCTTATTATCAGAAATTGGGGTATAAAAAAGGGTTATGTCCAAATGGTGAAGATTTTTATAAAAGAGAGATAAGTATTCCTTTGTATCCATCTATGTGTGGGGAAGATATTAAATATGCAATTGATACTATTTTTAAAGTATTTAGGCAAGTAGTTTGATACAGAAAAAGTGATTAAGGGAAAAATATGGGTGTAACAAAGAAAGAGAAAATTGTTGCCAGCATCGAAGCACGTGTCGGCTCAAGCAGACTGCCTGGTAAAGTATTAAAAGAAATCATTGGTAAACCGATGTTGGAGCTAATGGTTAAAAGGGTTAAGCAGGCTAAAAATATTGATGATATTGTTATTGCGACTTCAACTAATCCAAAAGATGATAGTATTGAGAAGTTAGCTAAGAAATTAAATATTAAATGTTTTAGAGGCAGTGAGGAAGATGTATTGGACAGAGTGCTTAGAGCGGTTCAGGAAAATAAGGGAGAACATATTGTTGAATTATGGGGGGATACCCCGCTTATTGACCCAAGAATTATTGATGGAGTTATAAATTACTATATACAAAATGATTTTGATTGTGTGGGTGGGGATAAAAATTATCCTTGGGGGATGAATTTATTGGTGTTTCCAACTTATATATTAGAAGAAGTTTCTTTAATAACCAATGATCCTGTAGATAGAGAAAATGTTTCAACCTACATTTATGAGCATCCGGATAAATATAAGGTTAGTCGATGTCCTTGTCCCAAGGAGTTAAATAGGCCGGAAATAAGGTTAACAGTCGATGAGTTACCGGATTTTGAATTAGTTAAAATAATATTTGAAAATTTACAACCAAAGAATCAATCCTTTTCTATGTTAGATATTATAAAGTTTTTAGATGCTAATCCTGATTTAAAAAATATTAATAAGAATGTTAAGCAAAAGAAGGTTAGGTAGTATGTTGAGGGCTGGGATAATTGGTTGTGGAAGAATAGCAAGTAGTTTTAGCAATACTTCTAGAAGAGGATATTCAAGAACTCATATGGGAGCTTATCAAGGTGCCAAGGACATTGAGGTTATCGCTGTATGCGATATAAATAAGAAAAATTTAAAAGAATGCTTAAATAAATGGGATATTCAGCGCGGGTATTTAAATTATAAGGAAATGCTAGAAAAAGAAAAGATTGATATAGTAAGTATATGCACCCCTGTGGAGAGCCATTATTTCTTAATTAAAGAAGTAACAAAAAATAAACATATTAGGGCTATTTTTTGTGAAAAACCGATTTCGGATAATATTAGAGATGCTAATAAAATAATTGAATTATGTCAAAAAAGAAATATTTTACTTATGGTTAATCATCAACGCCGGTTTGCCCCATTTTACCAGGAGTTAAAACAAAATATATCTTCTGGCAAACTTGGGAAGATTCAGCAAGTTAATTGTTATTACACAAGAGGAATTTTTAATACTGGTACTCATATTTTAGATTTATTTTGTTTTTTATTTGGTGAACCTGAGTGGATAACAGCAATTTATAGTCAGAATAAATTTCCTTTTAAAGAGGATCCTAATTTAGATGTAGTAATAAAATTTAAAAAAGACCTTCTAATTACAGTGAAAGCCTGCAATGATGCCTATTATTTAATTTTTGAAATAGACATTCTA
>CAZAYU010000010.1:0-16874 GCA_964489445.1 uncultured Planctomycetia bacterium | reverse complement strand
GACCAAGGAAGGCCAAGAAAGGATAATTAAAAAAGGTCGCTGTCCCCTTTTTATTTTGTTCCTTTTTATTTTGTTCGAACTCATTTTGCCAAAAGGGGATATTTAGATGATGCGATGTTGGTATATTCACAATGGTCTGGATATTTAGAAAAAGATTTTTGGGATGAACACAATGTGGATATTGTAGAAATTCACACCAGCGGACATGCCTTTGTGGAAGAATTGCAGGCATTTGTAGGCGCTTTAAATCCGACTAAAGTCATTCCTATACATACGCTTCATCCAGAGAAATTCGGAGAGTATTTTGGGAATAGGACCCAAGTCCTTTGTAACGGAGAATCAATTGGAATATAGGAAAATATACAGAATAAAGCAAAGAAAAAGGGACGTTTCTATTTTTATGTAATTAAGTAAGGAACAAAAAATGAAGTTTTTACCGCTAGGCAAAAAATTAACAATTGCTATTGACATAGACGGAACTGTAGCCAATAGCTCTCCTGTTGATTTCTCTGTGGTTGATAAAAATCCTGATGAACTTATGAAAGCTAAGCCTATCGATGCGGCTCTTAAAACTATCCAAAAATTACATAGACAAGGCCATAAAATCGTGTTTTATAGTTCAAAATCCAAGCGGAGCAAAGAAACTACTGAAAAGTGGCTTAAAAAGCATGGTTTTCCATTTGAGCATATTGAAACAGAGAAGTTTGTCGCGCATATATATATCGATGATCGCGCGATCAATGGGTGTGATTGGAAAAAAGTTAAGGAAGACCTTAAGAATCCGAATCTCCCGGGAAAAATAGCAAGGAAAAAGGGGTACATATGAGCAAAGTTGCCAGCAAAGAAAGTTATCGTAAGAATTTGCGTGAGGGAAAGTTAACACATGAGTATGTGGATAAAGTTTTGAAAGTTTTTCAGAAGCCGCTCGTTGTCAAAAGTATTAACAATCTTGAAAAATCTGAAAAGAAAAAGTTAAATATAAGTAAGTATTTAGATCGTTTGCCGCTTTATATTATTTCAGGAAATAAGAGCTGGAAGGGACTGGCTGTTGGGTTTCCGGGAAATACGGCCGATCTAACAACAGAAAGCGTAGGAACGCCATTCTTAAGAATGCTTTTATACCCTTTGTTGGATTTGTTTCAGAGAGTAAGCGAGGAGCATCTTGATGGCGAGGCAAAATGTTTATATTTTATGGGTGCTAGATTTCCGGATGTATTTTTAAGAAAATTCAGTCTTATCTCAAGTATTATTCCACACTCAGTTATTTTAACAAATGATCTGTTTAAAACTATTCGACCCAAACCGCCTAAAGATGATAGTCGACAAGACAAGAATTTGGAATCATATTTGCAGGGAAGGATATGTTCAAGAATGCATCAAGAAGGGGTGTTGATCCCTAATGAGCAGGATTCGTTTACGGCAAAGTATCTTTCCTATGAGGTTCAGACAGCAGAAGGTACGAAAAAACCTGAACGGTTAGATATATTGGGATATGACGAGAAAGATCATGCGTTAATTGCGTTTGAAATTAAAGGGAAATGTGGTGATGCTGAATTTAATAATTTATTTACCCAAGGGATGGAACATCGCAATTGGCTGGAAAATAATAAAATGGCCATTAAGCTGATAACAGAAGGACCGAAAGGAAAGATGATTAATACAAAAAAACGCGTTAAGTTGGTTTTAGGAGCTTGCCGGGAAACAGTACCGGGTATTTTTCGTCAACTTAAGGACGCGGCATTAAAAGATAAGCATATGCAAATCAGCCTTGTTCAGATCGTAAAAGAAAATGACAACGTAAGATTGGAGCCGGTTAGTTTTGAATCGAAAGATTCTACTCGGCATGTATAAAATTGCTCTGGGAATAGTTTAGAATTAAAAAAGAAGATGAGTATCTAGCGAAATATAAACATATGATTATTGAAGTCGCTGATAAAGGACTCTTAGCCGAATATCTATCGAGAGATGATTAACGATAGATCTCCAATTTAGGAAATAAAAATTAAGAATGAGTAATTCATTAACAAAATCTAAATATGTATCTGGCTTGCAATGTTTGAAGCTTTTATGGATAAAAGTCAACGACCCTAACAGAATACCTAAGCCTACTCCGGAACAACAAGCTATATTTGACCAAGGTAATGAAGTAGGAAAACTGGCAACAAAATTATTTCCATCAGGCACTGACCTTTCCGGTTATTCTTTTGTCGAAAACATCAAAAAAACACAAGAAGCTACTATCCAAAGAAAGACTATCTTTGAGGCAGGAATTATGGCAGAGCGTCTTTACGCGCGCGCTGATATCCTGGTGCCTGTGAATAACAATATGTGGGACATTGTAGAAGTGAAAAGTTCAACAACAGTAAAGGATGAAAACATCCCGGATTTAGCCTTTCAGAAATATTGTTATGAGAAAGCAGGATTAAAAATTAAAAATTGCTTTCTACTGTATATCAACAATCAATATATCCGGCAAAGAGATATTGAGATAAAAAAATTATTCCACAAAGAAGATGTTACCGAATTAGTAAGACAAATCGAGCCAGATATTAATAAAAATATTCAAAAGATGCTTGATGTTATTGATACAAATGAGTGCCCTGTAATTGGCATTGGACCTTTTTGTAAATCTCCGTATGAATGCCCCCTGCTGAGCGAATGCTATGCATTTCTACCAAAACATAATGTGTGCAAGCTGCGCCGGTGCGGTGCAAAAAGTTATGATTTTATCAATAACGGCATCCTTGGAATAAAAGATATCCCTGACGATATTGAGCTAAGCATATCCCAACAAATCCAGAAATATTGTATCATCGATAATAAAGAACATATAGATAAGGGTGCAATCAGGGAGTTTTTATCCACACTTGAATATCCATTATATTATTTAGATTTTGAAACGATTAACCCAGCCGTGCCATTATTTGGCGGAACAAGGCCATATCAGCAAATTGCCTTTCAGTTTTCCCTACATATAGTGAAATCTCCGGAAGAAAGAGCAGAGCATTATTCGTTTCTTGCAGAAGCCGGTAAGGACCCAAGGAAAGAATTCCTGTCTAAGCTAAAAGAATGGCTTGGAACAAAGGGAAGCATTGTTGTCTACAACCAGGGATTTGAAAAGGGAAAGCTCAGAGACCTTGGAGAATACTTTGGCGATGAAATCTGGGTTGAAAATATTTTCGATAGAATGGTAGATCTCTTAGAGCCGTTTAGAAAGTTTGACTATTACCATCCTTCTCAAGAAGGCAGCGCATCACTAAAAAAAGTTCTACCTGCTGTGACTGGAAAAAGCTACGACGATATGGCAATTTCAAACGGGGGAGATGCCAGCTCGACATATTTAGCAATGGCAAAAAATAAGATAGAAAAAGAAAAAATCGCTGAGATAAGAAAAAATTTAGAAGAATACTGCTGCTTAGATACAGAAGGAATGGTATGGATTGTAGAGAAGCTAAAAAAAATTGTTTAACCAATGATCGATAATTATTTTGGAAAATTACCCATACTCAAATCATTTAACGCCTTAAAAATAAATGACAACGTATATTCTAAGAAATATGGTCTAGGACAAGTACGGCGGTTGTACGATAAACAAGTTATTGTCCAATTTTCTAATTTAGAGAAGAGATTCCCTGCAGATGGAGAATACCTATCAAAAGTGCCGGATAAATATTTTAAACGCCAAAAAATTGAAACAAAAGTCCGCGTCTGTGGCATAAAAATTAGCCTTCCTGAATATAAAAGAAAACTTAGAATTGAAAAAAAATGTAAAAAAATTAGAAGCATTCTAGATAAACAAAAAAATAAAAATCCCAACATTAGCTACAAAGTAGATGGCCCTTGTAAATATATCTAGTTGCAGGCATCATATTTTATACGCCTATGAAAGATAGTAAACCAATTTTTAATTAAATTTAATCTCTTGACACAATATTCAACCAGAAGTATAGTAAAATTACAATCAGGTAGAAGTCCCGAGTTGGAAGGGCTAAATCCAGGACTATAATATATAAAACCTTCAGCGGCAACGCTGAGGGATTTTTTATTTTTAAGCGTAGCATGATGGCTACAAGAAAAAGTATCTGGGATGCAAAAAATTGGCCCTAAGAATTAAACGAAAAATTGTGTGGAGGTAGCGATGACAGGATATAGTTGTCCATTGTGCAGGCAAGAGGTAAGCAGGACCCTTTATGAAAAAATTACCGGAGTTTGGCAAGAAAAAGAAAAACGATTAGCAAACTTAAAGATTAAAGAAAAACAATTAGTCCAGCGTGAAAAACAAATGCAAATGCACTTTGAAATCGAAAAAAAGAAGATTGCCGGTAGAGAGCAGGCAAAAACGAAGAAAGAGCTGCTGGCGCAAAAACAAATATTTCAAAGTATTCTAAAAAAAGAAAAGGAAACGTTAAAAAAGCAAAAAGATGCAATCGAAAAAACATTCGCAACGAGATTAACTAAAGAAACAAGCCTTATCCTAAAAGAAGAAAAAATCCGTCAAAAACAATCAGAAGCCGTTCTTAAGGCAAAATTTGAACTCTCAGCAAAGCAGATGATCAATAAAGAAAAAAAGAAAATTGAAAAAGATAAAAAAGCGCTACAGAAACAGGAGAGAATTCATTTGGATAAAAACAAAAAATTGAGCCTACAATTTATATCTCTTCAAAATAAAAGCAAAAATGCGCTTGAAAAACAAGAAAAAAAGATTGGATTGCTTGAAGAACAATTACGAAAGAATCAGACTCCTCAAGTATTGGGGCTGCTTGAAGAAAAAATTTTCCTTGAAAAGCTTAAGCAAATGTTTTTAGGTGATAAGTTTATCCATACCGGAAAAGGCGGCGATATAGTCCATTGCATCATTGAAAGAAACGAAGAAGTAGGTATTATTGTTTATGAACTTAAGAAAGTTTCAAAATTTAACAATAAACATATCGTGCAAGCCTTACAAGCAAAACAACAAAGAAGCGCAAATTACGGCATTCTCGTAACCAATGCTAAGCGATCCAAAGAAGACTTTGGGTTTTCACTGTCTAAGGGGATAATAGTAATTCATCCCGGAGGCGCATTAGTGCTGGTAGCGATGCTAAGAGATCATCTTATAAGAATATCAAAGCTAAAATTAAGCAAAACAAAGAGAGAGCAAGCGATTAACGCTGTTTTGGATTATATTCAAAGCCCATCGTTTCAAAATAGCATCGAAAGCATAATCGAAGACACTAAAGATTTGTATGCGCATCTTACAAAAGAAGTGAAAGATCACGTAAGATCATGGGAATTTAGATTAGCAAAATATCGCCAAATCCATAATGACGCGCATAAAATCGAAACAAAGGCCATAAAACTGTTGGTAAATGGAGAAAAACAAAAAAAGATACCCAATGAAGTGGAAATCTCATCGATAGCACTTCCTTCAGAAATTGTTTAAATACTACCTTGTAAAATACATTATCAAAAAACAATGCATAAAAAATATAAACATCGAGAACATCGACTAACCGCAAAAGCAGATAAAAAAATTAAAGCGGTTCTGAACAATACACGTAAAACAGTAAGGGAATTTTTTGCCGAGCGCAATCCACAGCCAGGCGATTTCTGCCTGCCGCATCAAACATGCTCAATGTGGTTTGAGGTAAAAATAAAGAGCAAGCTTTTCCCTGTCGATAAGCGCATAAATTACCAGGAAAAACCTTACTCTTTCCAATTTGCCTGTTTTCACAATCGCAAAACAAAAGATTTTTCCGCCATGCTAATAACAATGCTTCTCTGTAATAAAAAATACATCCACAATCTAGACATCTCAAATCTTACTTTATTCGATAACTTTGCCATGAAGCTAGGGTTTTTCAACAACCGGAAAAATAAAGAAAAAGAAATTTCTGTTATAGACACAGCAGAAAACTATAAACCTGAATGCGAATGCTTTATGCAGTGGACAAAAAATATTATGGCTTAAAATATGACAAGGATTACTTATCTGATATTCTATTTAAATCAGCACCTTCAGCGATAGCGCTAAGGGTTTTTATTCTCAACAAGATTTACACTTTCGAAAAAGTTATAGCCTCGTTAGCATCATAAGGAATAGAAACTAACTGTTACAGAAAAATTTTAATTTTACTTAATCCAGAGAATTTAGCTACTAGATTCCGCTCAACCTACTCTGAAATTATAAAAAATTTGAACTTTTACTTTAACCAAAACAAAATGGTTTGCTTTGGTGATATTAATTATTTTAAATAACTAAAGGGGGATTTTAAATGAAAAGGTTGCTCAAAAAAAGATGGGTGTTGGCAGTAGGGCTGGTCTTGTTAATTGGTGTTGCCGGAGCAACTAACTTTCAAAAGATTCATAAACTTCTTTGGAAAACTAAAAAGGCTGCAGCTAAGATTGTCTTGGAAGAAGAAGAGCAATTTAAAATAAATTCGATTATTCCCTATATGGATGGAACCAGCACTTCTATTACAATTGACTTTTCACATGATGTTGACCCGGAAAAAATTGAAGGATACATCTCGATAACCCCTGAGATGAATTTTTATATTGACAGGTCTTACTACGATTACAGAATAAATCTTTGCGGTGTTTTTAAACCCGGTGAGCCTTGTACGGTAGAGGTTCTAAAAGGCCTGCCTTCATCTACCAATGATAAAATCCTCAAAGAAACAGTAGTTCAAAAAGTAATTTTTCCTGATTACGATCCCACATTTAATTTTAAAGTTCCCGGAATGTATATGTCTTTAGAAGGGAATCAGACGATTCCGGTTGAAGTAATTAATGTGGATAAATTAAAAGTAAAAATTCATCGAGTTTACGACAATAATATAGTTTATTTGCTTAACAATATGTCTACTTATCGCATTCCCGATGACCTTGGCCTTGATGTCTTTGAGAAAGAAATAAATACTGCAGGACTACTTAATCAAGAGCGTGAAGTGCCGATAAGCTTAAGGGAAATACTATCTGATGATTCTCATGGCCTCTTCTATATGGCAATCAGTAGAGCTGACGGTTATTATTGGAAAAAAGCAAAAAAGTTAATTCTTACAACAGATATTGGCATAATTGCCAAAAAATCAAATTCAGATCTTTTAGTCTGGCTTAATTCTCTTTCTACAACTTCCGGCATACCTGACGCTGTAATTAAGGTATTCACCAAAACTAACCAGCAGATTGTCCAAGGGGTAACTGATGAAAAGGGCGTAGTGCACTTTAAAGATGTTGATTGGTCCGGCGACAGAAAGCCGTTTATTATTACCGCAGCAACTAAAGATGACCTTTCCTTTATTGAGATAGAGAAGTGCGCGTTATCAGAAACTGACTTTGATATTGGGGGGCGTTTGTATCTTAGCGCTAACTATGAAGGATTTATTTACAGCGACCGAGGTATTTACCGTCCGGGCGAAACCGTGCACTTAGAAACTATTGTCCGTGGTATGGGCTTTAAAATTCCGGAAAGTTTTCCGATAATATTAAAAATAAAGCGGCCGGATGCCAGAACATTTAAAACCTTAAGCGGCGTGCTCAATGAATTTGGAACCTTAGATATAAATGTAGAGATTCCCGACTATGCTCTTACCGGACCATACACAGTTAATCTTCAGCTTCCCGGATCAGACGAAGTTTTCGGAAGATACACATTTAACGTTGAAGAGTTTATGCCCGATAGATTAAAGGTGAAAGTTGATGTAGAAGATAAATTATTTGTTATTTCCGATGTTATTCCCATAAAAGTTAATGCTGAACATTTTTTTGGCGCGCCGGCAAAGAGCAGAGAGATAAATGCTTATTATATTTTGCGCTCAATTAATTTTTCTCCGGAAAAATACAAAAGCTATTCATTTACAGACCAAACAAAAAAGTTTCCTAATCGTACTGTAGGCCTTGGTACAATGACTTCAAACGAAAAAGGAGAAGCAGTTTTTGAACTAAATATTCCTCAGGGCATTTTACCGCCTTCAAGGCTAAGCGCTTCAATAAGCGCAACAGTTCTTGAGCTGGGTGGCAGGGGAGTTACATCATCCATCGAGCGTTTGGTCGATTCTTACCCATATTATATAGGTATACGCAAAGCTTCTGAAGGCTATGCCAATATTAATGAAGAAGTATCTTTTGATTGTTTAACAGTTTCTCCTGAAGAAGAGGTATTGGATAACATTCCGCTTGAGGTAAACGTGTATAAGGTCATTTGGGATAGCATAGTTAAGAAAGATGCAAACGGTAAATACCGCTATATTTCTGAAAAAAGAGAAGAGCTTATCTTAGAAGATTCGATACAATCTCAAGCTGCAGGCGGAAAATTTACTTTTATTCCTAAAGATTGGGGAAATTATATTGTGCGCATAAACGGAAAAGGCGACAGTGCACATACTGCAAGTACTCAATTTTACTGTTCAGGCTACGGCTATATTCCCTGGGCAATGGAAAAGCCTGACCGCGTAGAACTTAAATTAGACAAACAGCTTTATGCTCCCGGAGATATGGCCAAGCTGGTTATCAACTCTCCGTTTAAAGGAAAAGCGCTGATTACTATCTCTAAAGATAAAATTATTTCTGTTCGTTCAGTTGAGCTTAACGACACAACTTATATTATTGATTTACCTGTTGATGCATCTTTTGAACCGAATGCTTATTGCTCGGTAACTGTTATTCGTCCGATTGCCTCAGAAGAGAAATGGTCAGCTCACCGAGCTTACGGAATAATTCCTATTCTTCTTGATAATTCAAAGCATAAACTAGAAGTAGATGTTAAAACTACTACTTCAGCATCACCTAAAGATAGAATTAAAGTTAATGTGAATGTTAAATCTCTAGATAAACCGAATAAGTCTTCACAGCTTTCAATAGCATTGGTAGACGAAGGAATACTTAGCCTTACCGCTTTTAAAACGCCTGATCCTTTCGGTTTCTTCTACGGAAAAAGAGCCAGCAATATTCTAACTGCAGATATCTATTCTCTCTTAATTCCTGAGTTTGAAGAAAAGAAAGCCGGCAAAGATTCTTCACCCTCAGGAGGCAAAACTCCGGAAGGATTCAATCCTCAGAAATATTTAAATCCAATAAGCGCCGAGCGCGTTAAGCCTGTAGTTCTTTGGAAAGATAATATAGCTACCAACGAAGAAGGAAACGCGGAGGTTGAATTTACCATTCCTGAATTCAGCGGTAGCCTTCGAGTAATGGTTGTAGCTTCATCAGGTAAAGATTTCGGCAGTGCCGAAAGCAATATTAGGGTAACTGAGCCTTTAATGATTCGTCCGACTGTGCCCCGATTCCTTGCCTCAGGTGATGAATTTATCGTACCGGTTACTGTTTTTAATACAACCGGAGAAAGTGGACAGGTAACGGTTGTTTTACAACCTTCGGAAGGTTTTGAAATCCTGAGCGAGAAATCAATCACCTTAGACATTAGTAACAATACTGAAAAATCCCTGCAATTTAAATTAAAAACCCCTGAATTTTCGAAAAAAGCCGAGATAAAAATTACCGCTTCTTTAGGACAACACTTTACTTCCCGGACAATTGAGCTTCCAGTGCGCCCGCTGGCACCGTTTACCACTATTTCCGGTTCAGGCTCGGTAGATTCACCGACTGAAAAAGTTGTTTCTATTCCCGGAGGCTGGCTAAAAGGTACCGAAAATACATCTCTTGCCGTAATGTCGCTTCCGGCTCTGCAATTTGCCGGTAGCTTAAATTATCTTATTAAGTATCCTTATGGCTGTATTGAACAAACTACCTCAAGCGCTTATCCACTTCTTTATCTAAAAGAATTAACAACAATAGTTGATCCGGAAAAATCCAGTTCAAGCGCAATCGATACTTATATTGACGCCGGTATTCTCGGAATTCTTTCCATGCAAACTTATACAGGCGGTTTCGCTATGTGGCCAGGTTACCAAAACCCTTACGACTGGGGAAGCATTTACGCGACAGACTTTTTAATTGAAGCTGATAAAGCCGGCTATGCTGTACCTAAAATAGATAAGGAAGTTGCATTGGATTATTTAGAAGACATCTTATCCGGAAAACAAGGAGATGAATCTCTGGATATTAAAAGCTATGCTTGCTATGTTTTAGCTAAAGCCGGAAGAATAAAAGCTTCCTGGATACGCCGCCTACAAGAAAAAAAGGAAGAATTAAGCTCTTCAGCAAGATTTTATCTAGTTGCCAGCTTGGCAATGTTGGGTGATGATAAAGTTGTTACAAATATGTTAGGCCAAGGGTTTCCTGAACCTAAAGTAGCAAGAGAAACCGGCGGAAACCTTATTTCTAGCACACGAGAAAACGCGGTTGCGCTTTCAATTTTTATGGATATTGATCCGAAAAACGCAATCGTTCCGGTTCTTGTAAAACGCCTTACCGGTTCAATGGAAAATGGAAGATGGCAGACAACTCAGGATAATGCTCAGGCGCTTTTAGGCTTAGGCAAATATGCCAAATTTATCGCTTCTCAAGATTCAAATTACTCCGGAAGAATTTCTGTAGGTCAGGAAGTATTAACTGAGTTTAATGATGAAACCGATGCTAAAATTAACAATTTGCCTTTGGGTGGAAAAGATGTTGCTATTTCTCTTTTGGGTGAGGGAACAGCCTACTATTACTGGAGCGTTGAAGGTGTCCCGGAAAAAGGAGTTGCCGAAAAAGATAAAGGCATGCGCATCCGCAGAGGATTTTATACGCGCAGCGGGGAACCATTAGATATGAATAAAATCAAGCAAGGCCAAATTGTGGTAGTGGATATCTCTATTGAAGCTGGTTTAGAATACAAGAATGTAATTGTTGAAGATTTGCTTGCAGCTTGTTTTGAGATTGAGAATCCGCGGATTTCAACCAGCGAAAAGATAGAATGGATTAACAAAGATATTTTTGAGCCCGACCATATTGATATCCGAGATGACCGCCTGCTTCTATTTACTGATTTACCACGCAAAGAGAATATGCATTACCGCTATATCGCGCGGGCAGTCACCAAAGGTAAGTTTACCTTACCACCAATTAACGCATCATGTATGTATGACCCCAGCATCAAGAGTATCAATGGCAAAGGAGAAGTGGAGGTAGGAGAATAAAAATTGTTTAAAAACAAATTAAAGATCTGGCTTAAGCGCTTAGGGATAGCTGTATGTACAGGTGCTGTACTCGTTATTACTTTCTATGTAACTATCCTTGCTATCTATCCTTTTCCTCAAGAAAAGATCAATCAGATCCAATACTCAAAGACGATCTTTGACAAAGAGGGAAATCTTCTGCGTGCTTTTCTGGGTAAGGATGATTGCTGGATTTTGCCAGCTCAATTATCGGAAATTAATCCAAACTTCATCAAAGCAACTATTGCTGTTGAAGACAAACATTTTAGATCACACCACGGTATTGACCTTGGCGCAATATTTCGGGCATTAAAACAAAATCTAACCAGTGGGAAAATAATTTCCGGGGCCTCAACCATAAGTATGCAGGTTATACGGCTTATTGCTCCAAAAAAACGCAACTTACAAAATAAGCTAATTGAAGCTGTTCATGCTATTCGCCTAGAGACTTTATATTCAAAAGATGAGATCTTAAAGTTGTACATAGAGTTAAGCCCTTACGGAGGAAATATTAACGGTGTAAAGGCCGCGTCTTTGCGCTATTTCAAAAAATACCCTGCTGACCTTTCACTTTCCGAATGCGCGTTGCTTGCCGGTTTACCACAGTCGCCTTCACGTTTTCGGCCTGACCGCTATCCCCAGAGAGCAAAGAAACGAAGGAGCATGGTTTTTGAGAGCATGTTGAAGAATAACTTTATTAGCAAAAAAGAGTTTAATAAGGCAATTGATGAGCCGGTTATTGCTGGAAATTTTTCTTCTCCGTTTAAGGCTCCACACTTTACTCGAATAATAAAAAATAAATTTTCTGCATTAAATAAGATAGTCACGACTCTTGATTTAAATATTCAGCATTTTGCTGAAGGTTCTTTAAAAGACGCAGTCGAATCGCTTCGTTCTTCTGGCGTAACCAATGGCGCAATTGTAATTATTGAAAATAAAACCGGAAAAGTGCGGGCGCTTGTTGGTTCAGCTGACTTTTTCTCGTTTGAAGATTATGGGCAAATTGATGGAGCCCTAAGCAGCCGTTCGCCCGGATCAGCTTTAAAGCCTTTTGCTTATGCTCTTGGCATAGACAAAGGCATCTATACCCCAAGAACAATTTTAGCTGATGTTCCGGTCCAATATTCCGGTTATGCTCCGCATGATTATGATAAAAAATATCGCGGACCGGTTACCGTAAGACAGGCTTTAGTAGATTCTTTAAATATTCCGGCAGTTGAGGTACTAAATAAAATTCATTACCGAAATCTCTATTTCTTTTTAAAGGATGTAGGAATATCAACATTGGATAAACTTCCCGAGCATTACGGATTATCTTTAGTTTTGGGCTCAAGCGATGTAAACTTACTCGAGCTAACTAACGCTTATGCGAGCTTAGCAAGAGGCGGTAAATATCTACCCTATTGCTTAATAGAGGATGATAAAAAAACTAGGCCTAAACAGGTAATTTCCGAAGCTTGCGCCTATATTATTTCTGATATTTTATCCGACTCAAGCCGTCTTGAATCTGTAGGCATCTATCGAAACCAAAATAATTATCCCAAAATTGCCTTTAAAACCGGAACGTCCTATGGACATCGTGATGCCTGGACAGTTTCCTACAACCCCGAATATACAGTCGGCGTATGGTTAGGTAATTTTTCCGGAAAGCCGGCAAAGGCACTGGTAGGAATAGAAGCCGCAACTCCTTTAGCTGTGCGCATATTCGACTGGCTGTACACGAAAAAGCCCAGTCCCTGGTATGCAAAGCCGGATGATGTCGGCGAAAGATTAGTATGCTCCCTAAGCGGTGAGCCGGTTAGTGAAGCTTGTGAACACAGCGTAAAAGATTTATACATAAAAAATAAAAGTTTTGCTAAAAAATGCACTTTTCATAAAAGAATAGCAATAGATATTAAAACCGAGCTAGCTTTAGATGATCAAAACAAACAGGGAAAGGAATATATCGAAGAAGTGTTTACTATTTGGCCGGATAAACTGCAAAGCTGGATAAGACAGCATAACCCCGAATATCTTACACCACCTGAATACATGGTTGCACCCAAGAAAGTAGTTAGCTTTGACAAAAGCCGCCCTAAAATTCTTTCACCCTTGCATAAGTGTGAGTATTTTACCCTTAAGGCTACTAAAGCTAACCAAAAACTAACCCTTTTAGCTAATGCATCTTTTGACGCTGACAAGCTTTATTGGTTTGTTAATGATACCTTTCTTGCCAACTCTGGTGTTGGGGAGAAGATTTTCTGGACAATGAAGAAAGGAAACCATAAAATAACCTGTGTTGATAAGCAAGGACGAAGTAGTTTTATTAAAATTAGTATAAGGTAAAAAAATGCCTTCCAAATAGATTGACAACAAGCTAAAGCTTATGTTATACTTTAGTTGAAAAGTAAGGATGTAAGAATGTAAGAAAATGGAGGCAAATATGGTAATAGAATATGCAAAATTGACATCAAAGGGGCAAATTACAATTCCTAATTTAGTACGACAAATTTTGCGTTTACACAAGAATAGCCTTGTCGGGTTTCGAATTACCCAAGATGGAATAGTTATTGTTCCGGCAAAGATGGTCGAAGAAAAAACTCCTTACACAACGGAAGAATGGATGGAAATAGAAGAGCTTGCTTCTCAAAAGGGTAAAACCTGTAAATCTGCAAAATCAGCTAAAAAGCACCTTGATTCTCTATGATTCATTTCAATTTTAAACCATCGTTTAAAAAATCACTTAATTTTCTACAAACAAAAGACAAAAATACAGTTAAAGAAGCATGCTATCAACTAATAGAAGTTTTAGATGGAAAAAGCTTACTTCGTAAAGGTCTTGGGCTCAAACAACTCAAAAAAGACTGGTGGGAGATACGAAAAGGCCTAAAGCAACGAATATTGTTCAGATGGAGAGAAAATGAAATAGATTTTGTCCTAGCCGGAAATCACAATCAAATCAAGAAATTTCTAAAAAATAAAAGGCTTGATCATTAAACCCATGAAAATTGGATTAAAAGTTTACCCCCTAGCAATCAATCATATTTAGCAAGACGGGATATATTTACTGCCTTAAGGGCATTTTCAATAGTTCCTTTACTAACATCTAACCTTTTTAGCTATGTCTTTAATAGGAAGGCTTAGAAGGCGCAATTGCGTTGTTTTTCGGGCTAATTTTTGGTATAAAGAGGGTTGTTTGACGGGCAGCATCTTAATACTGGCGGTGATTTGGGCTGCACATTCGACATACTCAGTGTTCCCTTCGGTCACGGTTCGAATTGGTTGCAACCGCGTCCGCCATTGTTGACGCTCAGTCGAACCCTGTTCCTCAAGAAGGAGCGGGGTTCGCTGTTTTTTGGGCACGTTTAGTTCACTCTCGCCGTCTGGCTTCGTTATAAACATTTCCATATTCACATTGTCATCATAGACCTTGAGTATCTTGATAAGTGCCTTCAGAAGGGCAATTTGGGCGTCTGGCGGGGCTTGATCGAGGTATCTCATGGCAAGTTGAAGGTTTGCGTGCAGGTATTCGTTTGAGTGAGCGGTCATATCAGCGGCTTTTCTGCGGGCTTGGGCTTTCCCGAGCTTATCTTCAAGAATGGTGATTTCCGTTTCAAGGGCGTCCATCTTCTCTGAATAAGTTCTTCCTTTGGTGATAACCTTTTCTATGGCAAGGTTAATCAATTTATCGGCAGAGTCTTTGGCTTTGTCGAGTTTCTTTTTTAACTGACGGATTTCCTTATCGTATCTATCGAGGTGTGCCGAGGATTCTTTTATAGCGTCACCGATGGCATTGACAATAATATTCGGATCTTTGGATGCCCTGCCTAAAAAGTCAATAACCGCTCTATCAAATGATGTTGCTGATATGCGTTTAGTATCGCAACCGAGCTTTTGTCTGGCTCTGCTACACTCATAATAATAAAACTTATTGCCCATTTTGCCTCGGGCATGGGTTGATACAAAATAACTCCCACATTTTCCGCAGAACAGAATGCCTTTTAATAGATGGCTGTAATCTAACTGGGTTTTTAGGAAACGATGCCCGGGCAGGTTTGCTGATATTATCCTATTCGCCTTGCTCCACAATTCTTCATCCACAACCGCTTCGTGGTTGCCTTTGTTTATCTCTCCTGAGTATGAGATCATGCCTTTGTAGAATGGGTTCTTTATTATTTTAGCGATAGTCTGTTTACGCCAGAGGTTGCCGTTTGCTGTGGAGACTTCTCTTTTTATGAGTTCGTTGCCGATTGTTGAGAGCGACTGGTTATCAGCCGCCATTTCAAAGATCATCTTAAAATGCGGAGCAAGTGTTTTATCGAGTTCAATTTTATGCGGTTGTCTGCCGTTTGAGAGCCTTTCGCCGTCTTTGACTTGTATGTATCCATAAGGCGGTTTGCCGGCAACCCATTTACCCTGTCTTGCTCGTGCGATAGCTGAAGCTTTTACACGTTCACCGGTCAGTTCACGCTCAAAGGCTGATAATAAGCCGATTATACCGATCACGACTCTGCCGATAGCTGTTGTGCTATCGAGATTTTCTCTTACGGATAAAAAAGCTATATCTTCAGCATTGAAAGTGTCAATCATGCCGTAGAGGTCACGAGGGTTTCTGGTGAGCCTATCAAGCCTAAAAAATACAATACCGTCAAAAGACTTCTTGGATTGGATATCTTTCAGAATAGATTGAACACCGGGACGGTTCAGGTCTTTGCCTGAATAACCGTCATCGTTAATGATGCCCTTATTCCCGAAATCAGCTAGCTCGTAGCCGAATGCTTCGAGCATATTCCGGCAGTGATGTGCCTGTGCGTCAAGCGTGGTGAAATCGCCTTTTGCCTGATCATCGGTAGAACAGCGTGTGTAAATAACGAACTTTTTTCTTTTCTTCTCTGCACTCATTTTCAAAACCTCCTTATACAACACCCCTATAACACTCCTCGGGACAAGTCAAGCTAATACCCCTCATATACGTATATTCCCCAGAAATGTGAATAGTGACGAAAATTTCTCAAAATAATCCCGACACTCTGTTGAATTAGGGGGAATGTATCTAATGGGAAGGCAAAGTATTCGCAAAAAGTCTATATATCTGCATAAGCAGTGGAGGAAAGCATTATGGAAGAAAACTATTTTGAAGCGGGAAATATTTATTTAGCCACGTACCTCGTATCACAGGGGTGCGATATGAAAGGCTTATCGGGATCCGGCAGGCAGAAACGCATACTGTTCGATGATGCCGAGAAAACACGAAAGCTGGCGGAGCAGTTTTTCAGTAATTCCAAAGAGGAGCAATTATTTCAATGTTACAGGAAAGTTAAAGACTTTATATTTCAGAACGGAGCATAAAAATGAAGAAAGAGAGAAGAAAAGAGAAGAACAGGGAGAATATTCCTCAGGTTCTCAAAGACCTGCCTGTCTGGGTAGGCTTCAAATTCACACCGCAAAAAGGCAAGAAAGACAAAAAAATACCTATCAATGTGGCGATCGGTAAAAATGCCCGGTGCAACGACCCTAAAACGTGGCGATCCTTTGATGAAGTTATTAAGCCGTCAGATGATCTGGACGCTATCGGGTTTGCGATTACTCCGCCTTACGTTGGCGTTGATATTGATGGATGCGTTAAAGATGCCGTTATCTCGCCTTTTGCTCAAAAAATAATATCTGAGCTTGATAGTTACACCGAATACTCGCCTAGCAGGACAGGTGTTCATATTATCTGTAAGGGTACGCTTCCCAAAGACCGCAAGTTTAGCTCGTTCAATGTTGAGATGTATTCGGGTAATAGGTTCTTTACTGTTACAGGCGACATTGTCA
>CAZAYU010000009.1:0-28259 GCA_964489445.1 uncultured Planctomycetia bacterium | reverse complement strand
ATACCCAGCCAATCCATACTGGAAATAGACCAGCGTAAAGAATAATAACCTAATTTTCTGGGCACCTGGTTCATTTTTCGGGCATGAAAATCCCAAGAAAGCCAAGTCGGCCGAAAAAGCTTGGGAATCCTTCCGGTAATTTTATGAATAATATATTCAGTCGCTTTTATTTCTTTTTCCATAAGGCTATATTTTAAAATCGGGCTTACCGGATGAGTAAAAGTATGGTTACCGATATCATGACCCTCATTAACTATTCTTTTCAGAATATCTGGATACTGCCGAACTCTTTTGCCGACCACAAAAAAGGTAGCCTTGGCATTAAAGCGCTTTAACTGATCCAATATTTTAGGTGTAAACCTTTTATCCGGCCCGTCATCGAAGGTTAAAAACACACGCTTAGTTGGCGGCTTTTGATGCTCAATTTTTCGGCGCAAAATCCTCTGCCCAGCCAACATAGCACTGCATTCTTTTAAACATGTACTGCTACTCATGAATCTTCTTCCCGTATTCCATGTAATAAAGCGGACTCTTGCTTAGCCACTTCTCCCAAACTTTAACCCGCCTGCAATCAAAAAGCTTAAAACCGTATTTCTCAAAAAATGAAAATCTTGGCTCTTGGCGTAATGCTTTGAAGCCAATACCTTTAGTTTTTTCTTTAAGTTCACCGTATAAAGCATCAAATAATTTACTGCCTATACCTTTTCCGCGAAAACCATGTTTTATATTTAGATGGATGTGTGCGGGGAATTTCTTTCGATTTAACTTTTTAAGCTTTCCATTACTGGTAATCCAAAATAAAAAATTATATACTATTAGCCGCCATGTCCTTCTATCCCAAATTTTGCGCCCACACAACGCCTTAATAATGCTGCAAGGTATAATCTTTAACAACATGAACCTGCAGTAACGCGACTCACTCAAACCTGCAGATATATATCCAACAACCTCACCATTGTAATCAGCTACCCAGATATGTTCCGGTTCATAATCAGTATAATAACTCATAATTAAATCAGCTAACAATTTACGATCCGGGAAAAAAATCTCACAAGGATTGCCAAAATAAGCAGTATCACAACTAAGCTTACGAAGCCCCTCACGATCATCAGGCTGATATTTACGAATGATTATATTTTGCTCCATTATTTTTTAGCCTTTTGCTCAATACCGTGTAAAAAGACGTTCCAGAGAGTATTAAACTTAGTAATCGGCGGCACCGAATAATTAGTAAGGGCATATTGGACTATAGCGGCTTGAATAAGCCCGAAAAAAGTTAAACCTACGGCATCTAAATTTATATCTTCCCGTAAAAAGCCTTCTCTTTTAGCATCTAAAAGAATTTCCCTGATCTTTGACTTATATTTCTCTATCACTCCTAAAATTTTACGGCGCAGAAAATCATCGTTGAAATGTATAGACTCAGCAGTAATACCAAAAAGCACTCCCTTCTTTTTTTCGGTGAAAACCATATGGGCTTTCATAATTTCTCGTAACCGCTCAAGGGGATTCTTATACATCCGCACCGGTGTATCAATAGCCTCCATAAGATTATGCTCAAGATCATCTATTAAAGCCGCCAGAATTGCCTGTTTGTTTTTAAAGTGCCGATAAACGGCTGGCTCAGATATTTTGTTTTTTCGGGAAAGATTTTTAATGGTTAATGCCTGCACACCATCCCTAATCACTAAATCTCTGGCCGCATTAATGATCATAACCTTTCTCTCTTGAGAGCTCTTTCGCTTCATCAATAAACTCCTTATATTTTGGGTAGTTTTAAATATGAAAGTTAGTGAGTATTAACTAACTTGGTAGTATCATACTATAGCATATAGTTATTCTGTCAAGGGGGTAAATTAAAAAATTGCTTGGGTTTCTATTTCCGTTTAGGGAAAAGGCTGGCTCCCGCCTTCGCTAAAGCTACGGCGGGTAAACTCCGCGCAGGCGGGATGCGGACTCTCCCCTCGCAAAAACCCTATATAAAGTTTATTTTATAATTCCGGCGGCAAATTTTAGCAAGCTGAAAATATTCTCCAAATACAATTCGAGGCACACAGTGATAAAGGGAGATAATTCCTCTCTGAAATACTTGCCAGATCCATTTAATCGATTTTATTCAAAAATAGCCCATTCTCAAACCTTCAAATATCTACCAAATATCCGATTAAATGGCGCCGATTAAATAGGTACCTATTCGGAGATAAAGAGATAGATTGTGATTTGGTTTTAGCCATTGTGATTAAATGGTTTAGCTCATTTTAAATATGTTTTTATTTACTCGATTAGAAAGTGGAAAACTACCCTCTAACCGTTTGACATGACAAGACATAAAAAATGCCCTGAACTACATTGAGTTCAGGGCACTATTTAATATCTCGAACTTGAGTTCGAGGTTATTTACTGGCTCCCCGGCGAGGGCTCGAACCTCGGACCTATTGGTTAACAGCCAACCGCTCTACCAGCTGAGCTACCGGGGAAATACCAAAGCGTCAAATATATAAAACGGAGCTAATTATAGCGTATTTACTGTTTTTCGTCAATACGAACCTGGCATATACCAACGGAATAAAAAATATCATCTTGCATTATTGAACACCTTAACCACAACTATTTAATAAAATATAAAAACTAAAATCCATTGATTTTCGACTATTCAAAGACTATAATATACACATTCTAAGTATAAAATAAATAAAAGGAAATTAAAGCCGTGAATGATTATTTATTTTCAACAATAGTAATAGTTATCGCTTTCATCACCGGATGGATACTCTGTTTACTTGCAGCGTTTCTCCTTGAGCGATTGCAAAGTAATGTATCCCTGAAGAAATTTAAGATTAATTCGGACCTTTTTAAAAAACCACTGCATTCTTTAATTCCTTGTTTGTGCATCATAATTGCTCACCCCTTATTAAGACTACCAGAAAATGTTCATGCATTCATCAACCACTCTGTTAACATTTGGCTTATCGTATCTTTTGGCTGGCTTTTTATAACAATTGTACATATTGCTCGCGATACAATTTTAGTTCATTATAATATCAATGCTCGTAATAATTTACAAGCCCGGCGTGCCTACACACAAATTCATATAATTGAACAAATCATTACTGTGATTACTATTTTTTTAGGTATCACCTTGATCCTGATGACTTTTCCAAAAATCAGACACATAGGAGTAAGCCTCCTAGCCTCGGCAGGAGTATTGGGAATAATTCTTGGTTTTGCTGCCCAAAAAACATTAGGTAATTTTCTTGCCGGCATCCAAATTGCCATTGCTCAACCAATCAGATTAGATGATGTGGTCATAATTGAAAATGAATGGGGCTGGATTGAAGAAATTAAACTCACGTATGTTGTTGTCCGTATCTGGGATTTAAGACGCCTAGTTGTTCCTATATCGTATTTTATCGAAAAACCATTTCAAAATTGGACAAGAACTTCAGCAGATTTATTAGGATCAGTTTTTATCTACGCTGATTACACCATCCCCGTAAAAGAAGTCCGAAGTGAGTTAACACGTATCCTTAAAAACAGCTCTTACTGGGACAAAAAGGTTAACGTGTTACAAGTCACCAACACAACTGAAAAAACAGTTGAGCTGCGCGCGCTAATGAGTGCTTCGGATTCTCCTACCGCATGGAATTTACGCTGCGAAGTTCGAGAAAAACTCTTAAAGTTTTTGCAAGAACATTTCCCGGAATGTTTACCTCTGACACGTATCGAAATGAAGAATACCCAAACGCACACCAAATAACAGACCAAAGCTATCCGTTAAGGCTGTCACAGCTAATATGATTTTATTTAAAAATTCTTACTTTAGCAAAAGGTAGGTTTTTTAAAATTTAAGTTAAGGCTTTCTTCTCTATTAACGCCTGGCCTAAAGTTGCCGAATCAATATATTCAATTTGGGTGCCTAGCGGAATACCAATGGCAATTCGGTATATTTTTAGATTATATGAAGACAGTCTCTGAATTAAAAACTGAGCCGTCAACTCCCCATCATTATCCGGGTCGGTAGAGATAATTACTTCTTTTATTTCTCCTGATTTCAGGCGATTCAATAACTTCTGCAAACTTAAGTCTTCCGGATTTATTCCCTCAACCGGAGAAATCGCCCCCAACAAAACATAATAAAGCCCGTTGTAACGAGAAGTCTTTTCAATTGCCATTATGTCCTTGGGCTCTTCAACAATACAGATAGTATCCCGCTGGCGATTATTACTTGCGCAAATTGCACAAATATCCTTGGTCGAAAAGTTATTACACAAACTACAAGGCTTAATATGATTATGAATCTCCTCCATTTTAGCGGTTAAGTCCTTTATTGCCTCCGGCTTCATCTTTAACACATGAAACGCCATTCGTTCAGCACTTCTTTTTCCTACTCCGGGAAAACGGGCTAATTCAGAAACCAACTCATTAAACGCTCTGTTAAAACTCATAAGCTAATACCCTTAAGATTAAAAAAATTATTCTTCACTGTGAAACTTTCCGTCAAACGTATCTAGCAATTCATTTATGAAACCGTCTTTATCAGAAGACAGTATTTCCGAGACATCCTGCTCTTTAGAAATTGCTGTTTTCTTCTTGGAAGAACGAGTGTCTAATCTCGCTCTCTGCGGTAAATTATGGAAAATAAATTTTATCCCGATTGGTTTATTTATTAACTTAGATATAGCATTCTTAATAAAATCAACATTTTTGGGTATCTCCACAACCTCTTTATGAAACACATCAGACGGAGAAAAAGCAATCGTTACTAAATTCCCCAAAGAAGACAACGGCTGAGAAACCGATAGATGGGAAGCTAAAGCAACCCGTGTTTTTTGCATACAAGAAATTATTTCATTCCATCTTGCATTCACCAGGTCAAGCAACAAGTTATCTGTTTTCCTTTTTTCTTCGCCGATTGTCTCATCAACAAAATCCAATCCTACCTGTTTACTGTCAGGTATTACTTCTTCCGGCAATGGATCATCTACTTTATCTTCTTGGATATTAAACTCTAAATCAAGGTTGTTATTAGATGCTGTTTCTTGAGGAGGTATTCTTTCATTCTTTGGCTTTTCCGTTTGCACACTGGAAAATGTCTTCATGCTTTTTGTGTCTGGCATTTGTGTAGAAGAATCTTCTCTTTTGAGTGGATGAACATATTTTACCAAAGCTAGCTCTAAAGGAATTCTTACGGTGCTAAGTGTACGTGATAAATCCTTCGCCTCAATTAACGAATCAATTATTTTAAGAATGTCATTGATTGATGTTTTCTTAGCCACTTCAACGAGAAACTTCTTACTCTCCGGAGCAACATCACTAAAACTATTAAAACTGCTGATACTTATCTTTGCCAATAAAAGATTTCGCAAATGCTCAATAAAGGAAAGTAAAAATACGCTTAAATCTTTTCCGTCTTTTGCCTGTTTTTCGATAAACTCAAGACAATGCACAAGATCTTTATCCAATAGGGCTTGAATTATTTCGTTGAGATGATGCTCTTCAACAACGCCTAAAAACGAAAAAACATCATCTAAGGAGCCTTTTTCTAAAATAACCGGAACCAGTTGATCAAGCAATGATTCAGCATCGCGAATACTTCCGGAGGCCGCTCGAGCAACCGTATACAAAAGATTGTCTTTGACTTGTACTTTTTCCGAAGAAATGATTAGCTTAAGCTTGGTAACTATTTCTTCCAACGACACCAGGCTAAACTGAAACTTTTGACAACGCGAAAGAATTGTCGGCGGAACCTTATGCGGATGAGTTGTCGCAAAAATAAATTTTACATGCGCCGGTGGCTCTTCTAATGTTTTCAGTAAAGCGTTGAATCCATCAGGCGTTATCTGATGGACCTCGTCGATAATATACACTTTATGTTTTGAGTGAGCCGGAAAAAGATTTACGTTTTCACGCAATGTGCGAATATCATCAATTCCTCTGGTTGAGGCACCATCAACCTCAATAATGTCTAATGACTTTCCCTTACTTATTTCTAAGCAACTCAAGCATTTTTCACACGGATTAGGAGTAGGTCCGTTGACACAGTTCAAGGACTTAGCCATAATCCGAGCTAGAGAAGTTTTGCCTACCCCCCGGGGACCGCTAAATAAATAAGCATGTGCAACCCGTTTTTGCAGTATCGCATTCTTTAACGATAGAACAACATGCTTTTGGCCAATAACTTGATCAAAATTTTTTGGTCGGTATTTTAAAGCAAACGCTAAATAACTCATAGCATTATTTTATACACCAGATTCAACGTTTAAACAAGATAAAAGATTAATCAATAAGACTTTCTTTGTTCGACGTTTGATCTTAAAACACCTGAATAATTTCTAATTCATCATGATCAAATCAAACAGCTGAGATTTATTCTTCTCGACCTGGATAAATGAATAAGCCATTTTTTTACTTTAAAACTTAACTTTGGGGGGTCTCTTTAACTTTCGGGTCTTCAATCTCAAATAAATCTTTTTTGGAGAAATCAACCCATTGAGCAACAATGCTGTTAGGAAAAAGCTGAATTAAAGTATTGTAGCGCATAACTTCATCATTATAAAACTGGCGAGCAAAGGCAATGCGATTTTCAGTAGATGTAAGTTCCTCGTGAAGCTGAATCATGTTTTGGTTTGCCTTTAAATCAGGGTAGTTTTCCACAACCGCAAACAGCGAACGCAAAGTGCTAGTTAAAAAATTCTCTGCTTGCTGCTTATCTTTTAACGCTTCAACCTGTGTGGCTTGAGTTCTTGCTTTTACCACATTTTCTAATGTTTCTTTTTCGTGCTGAAGATAACCTTTGGCAACTTCTGCAAGATTAGGAATCAAATCATGCCGACGTTTAAGCTGAACATCGATTTGTGCCCAAGAGTTATCTACTGAGTTCTTAGAGCCAACAAATCGGTTGTAGATTCCTAAAACCCAAAACGCTCCTGCGCCGATTAGAATCAGTAAGATAACTAAAGCCATCATCACACACCTCCTTTTAGGATCAAAACAATAAACAACACATATCCTAATAACATAGCTAACCCTTCTCTTCTGGTTACTTGGTATTTAGTCCGTCCGATAATGAATAAAAAGATACTGAACAAAACCATAACTGGAAGAGCAAAAGTTAAAACATCCGGCTTAACATTGATCGGTCTTATCAGAGCAACCACTCCCAGAACAAACAATACATTAAAAATATTACTACCAATAATATTCCCCGCACTAATACTAGGAACCTTTCTTAACGTGGCACTCAGAGAGGCAGCTAACTCCGGTAGAGAAGTACCCACAGCAAATACAGTTATGCCAATAATCCAAGGACTTATTTTAAAAATATTCGCTAAAGCTACACCGCCTTTAACCATTAAATCTGCCCCAAAAACTAACCCAGAAAGGGAAAATAACATGATTATTGCAACTTTTATCCGAGAGTTAGTTTTATCAACTATCTTTTTTAATTTAAATCCCTCTATTTCTCTAACATCAAATGAATCCTTAGCCCCCCGGTAGGAAATAAAACAAAAACCAACAAAACAAATAATTAAAATTAACCCATCAACCCTGCTAATCAATAAATCAATGCTTAAGGCATAAAATAAAAAAGCAGAAACAAGCATTATCGGTACCTCCCGTTTAAATACCTGCTTATTTATCCTTAGCGGTCGAGTCAAAGCACAAATACCTAAAATCAAGCCAATATTGGCAATATTGCTGCCGATAATATTACCCAGCGCAATTGATTTTTGATTTTTTAAAGCCGCTATTATTCCTACTCCTGCTTCCGGAGCACTAGTGCCAAACGCAACCAGCACCATAGCAATAAATAAAGGGGATAGCCTAGACAGAAAAGATAATTTTACCGCTCCTTGAACCAGCCAATCAGAAGCAATAACTAAAATTACGAGACCGAGGGTCAAAAAAAGAAAGGCAGAAACTATGCTCATATTATATTTTGTCAGACAAGTACCCGGGTTAACCACCCGTCATCAATTAAAAACACTCTTCACGTGTAACAGGATCTTTCTTAAATTTTTTTCGAATTTTGCTTAATGCAAAATCTAAAAATCCTATTAAAAAAGCCGCTACTATCCACAAAATATGCTTTAAGTTAACACTCTCCTTCTCTACAATAAATTCTTCTTTAAGGTGAAAGACTATCACCAAAACAATTACCCAGATAAATAATTTATATTCCTGGCTTCTCAAATACCGTTCTACGCGCGGCCCCCACTTCTCACCACCCTTAAACGGGAAAAAGACAGGAAAAAAAGCAGGAACAGATTGCTTATATTCAAGATACCCATTGCCAAACTTATCAATAAGCATCTCTTCCTCCTTGACCACTGTCATTTTGTAAACAACCCCCAGAACAACCATCGCAAAAATTAAAATCACAATCCAATTAATATTCACCATAATCAAAAAACCACCCATGATTAAAAAACTTCCCAAATAAAGTGGATGCCTAACATACGCATACGGTCCGCTTGTTGTTAATTTTCCCATTTTTATTGCATAGCAATTTGCCCACGAACGGATACCCAGACCTAGAAGAATAAACCAGATGCTCCTCATGATAGATTCGTCCGTAGAATGACCAAATATTACAGCCCAAATTCCCAGAGGATACAAAATTGCAAAACGCAGCCTAAACCAACGCTTAAACCTCTTTTTCCATTTATTGTTTAACACTCATCCTCCTAACAACCCATTCCACCGCTTTTTTAAATGATTAATATGGCGGAGAGGCAGGGATTTGAACCCTGGGTACGGGTATTAGCCCGTACAACGGTTTAGCAAACCGCCGCCTTAAACCGCGCTCGGCCACCTCTCCACAAAAATGATTTATTCATGATTATTTTTTGTTTTTTAGGCATCAACGATGTACATCCTGAATGCCTTCACTTTAATTTTATAGCATTGTACTAAAAAACTTGGGCTTTTGCTATCTTTTTTTGTTTTCGTTTGATGCGAAAAAATTCTTTTAGAATCTGCAAACACTCATCTTCCAACACACCACTCTTCACTTTTAATCTGTGATTTAGATCAAAAGCATTAACATCCATATTTGATCCAAGCGCTCCGGTTTTTTCTTCAAAAGCGCCAAACACCACCTTATCAATTCTGCTTAACACAAGCGCACCAGCACACATCGCACATGGCTCAACCGTTACGTAAAGTGTGCATCCCTTAAGCCATTTTGATTCTAAAAATGTAGCAGCTTGGGTAATGGCAATTATCTCCGCATGTGCGGTAGGATCTTTTAGCAGCTCTACTTGGTTATGCGCCTGGGCAATAAGACGCTCTTGGTAAACAATAACTGCCCCTACTGGAATCTCGTCTTCACTTAAAGCATATTTGGCTTGAAGCAAAGCTTTTTTCATCCAGGCTTGATGCCTATTCATTTATTTTCTTGATAACTTTAAAGAATATTTTGGTAATTCTAGGATCAAAATGGGTTCCAGATTCTTTTTTAATTAATTCTAAAGCATTCTTTTTTGTAAATGCCTTACGATAAGGACGATTAGAGATAAGCGCCTGATAGACATCAGCAACTGCCACAATCCTGGCGCTCAACGGTATCTCTTCTCCCTTAAGCCCTAGCGGATACCCACAACCATCATAGCGCTCATGGTGATAAAGAATAGCCGGAATGGCTTCTCTTAGAACATGAATCTCTCTTAGGATTTCTGAGGCAATAACCGGATGTGATTTAATAATTTCTCTCTCTCGAGCAGTCAACCGGCCTTTTTTTAATAATATTCGGCTATCAATGCCTACCTTACCTAAATCGTGAAGCACTGCGGCGTGTTTAACATTGCGAACTTCTCTTCTTGGCAACTTTAAAAACTTCGCTATTTCTTCAGCAATTGCTGCAGTGTATTCAACATGCTCACCAGTGTAAGCATCCTTAGCTTCTATCGCCCGAGCAAACCCATAAATCATTTCAAGCAGATCGCGGGTTAGTAATCCATCCATTTTTTCAATTTTACTTCTTAAGTCGACAATCGTATCTTTTTTCTTCTTCTGAGCTAAGTGCTGTGTCTGTGGCGAAGAACACAGCATAACGCTATTTCCCCCTTTACGCTTGGCATTAATTAAGCACTTATTTAAGCCACCAATAACATCACGGATATTAAATAAGTTATCCGCAGGAGAAGAAACAACGCCAATACTAACTTTAACTTTTACCGATAAATCCTTATACTTGAATTTATAATTGTTAATTTTATTTCGTATTGCTTCAGCAATTGTATAAGCATTTTTATTGGCTAGATGTGGCGCAATAATAAAAAATTCATCTCCCCGCCAGCGAGAGATAACATCTTCATCTCTTAAATAAACTTTAAAAATCTTAACCAGCTTTTTAACAACAACGTCTGCAACCCTAATACCATAAAGTTCATTAATTTGCCGAAAACGATCAACATCAACGCCGATAAATGAAACACAATAGGAATGCTGTCGTGAACGCTTTAGCTCCGTATGAACTCGATGTAAAAAATAACGCCAATTATAGCAGCCAGTCAACGGATCAATCAATACCATTTTTTCAATTTTTGCATCTTTTTTAACCAACTGATCCTTATGTTTTTTGACTGTATTAATTAGCCCTGCATAACTACTGGCACGCTCAAATTTAAACATAACTTCTGTCTTACTATCTTCTCCGGTAAAATAATCAAAAAATCCGTATTTTTTTACTACCCGTACATTACTCCGATCCTCGTTTAAAAAATAAACAAAGCAGACTTTTCCTTTAAGAGAAACAAGAGAAAAAGATTTTCTTCTCCTTAAAAAATCTTCATTAATAATAACTATCGGGTGTTCATTTTTACGAAAATCTTTAACACTAGAGGTTGCTTCAAGGAAAACTTTGTTGAGGGCAAACGTAAAAGGAGTCCTGCTTTTTAAAGGATTATTTGCACAATAGAGAATTTTTACCATAACAATAAAAGTGTAGCACAGGTTTGCTCGTTTTTCAAGATAAATGGAATTACCCTGCTATACATAGCTCGAGTATATTTTAAGCTTAATCAAAAGAAAAAAACATTGATTTCTGAAAAATAATATAATATGATTAGAGAATGCACATCTTAAATAAATTGTTTAAATTAGAAGAAAATAATACCAGCCTCCGAAAGGAAATAACAGGCGGGATGACAACATTTGTCACAATGTCATATATTATTTTCGTACAGCCAGCTGTTTTGTCAGCCTGTGGCATGGACAAGGGTGCAGTAATTTTTGCAACCTGCCTCTCTTCCGGAATAGCCACCCTCTTGATGGGATTTTTGGCTAATTATCCTATTGCTCTAGCTCCGGCAATGGGACATAATTTTTACTTTGCCTATATTGTTTGTTTAGGTATGGGTGTATCCTGGCAAGTAGCTTTAGGAGCAAACTTTATTTCTGGAGTTATTTTTGTATTCTTAGCGTTATTTGGGCTGCGAGAAAAATTAATAAATTCGATTCCGCAATCTTTAAAAAACGCAATTGCCGTGGGTATTGGTCTTCTAATTGCCTTAATTGGATTAGAATGGTCGGGAATAATCATTCAAGTCCCGGGAACATTGATTGGACTAGGAAATATTAAGGCTCCTTCTGTTTTGCTTTCCTTATTCGGCATACTTTCTGTTTCCATTATGCTTTCTTTACGAATTAAAGGAGCGATTATCCTCGGTATAATATTGAACACCTTAGTTGCTTTGCTCTTTGGAATAACTAAATACGAAGGTTTTGTTGGAGCACCACCTTCTATTTTGCCAACACTATTTAAACTAGATATTGCCGGCGCATTAAACTGGAATATGCTCGGAGTGATATTCACCTTATTCTTTTTGGATTTATTTGATACAGTAGGAACATTAATTGGAATCGGCGAAGAAGCAAAATTACTTAAAAATCATAAATTACCTCGCGCCCGCAAAGCATTGTTAAGCGATGCTCTGGGCACCATATTTGGAACTACATTAGGAACATCAACGGTGACTAGCTATATCGAAAGCTCAACCGGAGTTGCCGAAGGTGCCCGGACAGGACTAGCTAATGTTGTAACGGCTTTATTATTTTTTGCTTCTCTGTTTTTTTATCCTCTAATTAAAATGGTCTCATCAGGATACAGCATTTCCGGAACAACGCTTTATCCAATTATTGCGCCGGCATTGATTATTGTTGGAACATTAATGATGAAGAACGTACAAAAAATAAATTGGCTTGATCATACCGATGCAATTCCGGCATTTTTAACAATTGTTATTATGTCTTTTTCATTTAGCATAACTGAAGGAATTTCCTTTGGTTTTATCTCTTATACAATCTTAAAGACAGTAACAGGAAAAATTAAGAAAGTTTCTCCTCTAATACTAATATTCTCAATATTGTTTATCTTAAGGTATATATTTTTAATGTAATATCAAACCGTAGCTATATGCAAAAATTTTTCCTAAACCCCAAACCTTCATTTACCACTCAACTTATTCTTTTAGCAATTATAATATTTTCCTTGTTTATGCATTTACCAGTTTTATTTATTGAACATATCGAAAACGATGAAGTAATCTATCAGGCACTAGCTAACCGACTTTCTGAAGACTTAACAGACTATTCCTTGCAAAACACAGAAATAATAGACCAACTTCCACCGGCTGCCTACGATAAGCCGCTATTTCACCATCCTCCGTTATTTATCTGGGGATTACTTCTATGTCAAGCAACTCTGGGTAGCGAATTTCAAATACTTATCCCGATTATTGCCTGCATGTTGACTACTTTCCTTATTTATCTAATTGGAACAGAACTCTACAATCAAAAAACCGGAATTATTTCTGCGTTAATATTTGCCTCCTGCCCAATAATGTTTCATGCTTCGACAAAAATATGGATTGATCCACTGTTAACATTTTTTTGCACGCTATGTATATACTGGGGACTATTAGCGATAAGAAAAGAAAAACCTTATCTTTACATTTTAAGTGGAGTAACTTTTGGCTTAGCAATTATTTCAAAAACCTCTGCCTTGCCGATTATCCTTCCCCTGGTTTATTTATTTTTTAAAAGCCGCTCAACATTGAAAAAGAAATTACTCAACACTCTATATTTTTTGATACCGGCTACATTAATTGTCATGCCCTGGTTTATATTATTTTATAACACGTTTGGATGTTTTTTTCCTTGGTGGATTAAACCGACTAACAGCATCATGAATATCTTTCCGTTTAATATGGCCTCGGTAAATAGGCCTTGGTATTTTTATTTTTCCAACACACTGATAGTTGCTCCAATATACTTTTTTGCCTGGATAAAGGTAGCGATGATGATAAAAAATCCTAAAAAATGGCTTCTTCCTGTTTGGATTTTTGCATTTATTGTAACATTTACAATTATCGGAATATCTAAAGGCGGATACATTACCCGTTATATTTTACCGGCAATTCCGGCCTTAGCCATTGTTGCCGGTTGGTTTTTCTCAAAAACGAACAAGACTTTTCTCTGGATTATATTTATTTTATTTATCGGATACGGATTAGCAAACGCTATTCTAAACACTTTTATATATCAAATGGCAGATGTAAAATCATTATTTTACTTTTTAAAAATTCTTACTTAAAAAATAAATGAAATATTTATTTGTTCTTATCTTATTATTATTTTCCGGCTGTCTCGCTTATACAGACCAAGAGAACCATCCAGAAAATATCTGGAAAACTGACCAGTCATATGTTCCCGGATTGTTTGAGCAGACGCCTAGTGAAAGAGAGGCTTCAATGGGCCGTGCGGGAAACGATGATATAGATTGATTGCTACTGGCGAGTTACAAATAGCGTTTACGTCTTGAGGCAAGCTCTTTTTCGTCATGAATCTCACCAAACAATTCTTCCAGTAAGTCCTCCATAGTCAAGATTCCCACATTCTTTTTTTGATCGTCTTGAACAACAAACAGATGCTGACGACAAGCTTGAAATTTCTCTAGTAAACAATCCGCTTTTTCATTCTTATTCACAAATACCGGATTAAGCATAAAATCATTTACCTTTGCGCTATAATTATCTTTGGCTATCTCGCGCAATAGACTTCTTTGCTGGCAAACTCCAACGATATTAAAAATATCTTCCTTATACATCACTATGCGACTATAAGGAGCATTGATTACCTGTTCTTTAACTTCTAGCAAAGTTTTACCCGCCTCAAGCATATAAACACTGTCTATAGGCATCATCATTTGATGTGCCTTCAAGTCGTTAAGCTTAAACACCCGGTTACACAATACTTCTTCGTCCATCTCTACGGTTCCAGCGTCTCGGCCCAGGCGTAACATGATCTTTATTTCTTCTTCGGTAACTTTAGGCAATGTAGAAGCATTCTTAAACGGTTTGGCTGCTAAAACTAAAATCCTCACTACCGGACGAAAAAACCAGATTAAACCCGATAATGGTTTAGCACTAGCCAAAGAAATCCGAACTTTATAGTGTTCACCAACCGACTTGGGAATCACCTCTGCAATAACGATTATTGCAAAAGTTATTAACGCCGAAGCAGCTCCTAACCAATTACTGCCGAATAAATAAATAACCCGCTGACCAACAAAAATTGAGCCAACAATATTAACAACATTATTCAAAATGACAATCGTAGCTACTGCGGTATGAATATTCTCCTTAATAAATAGTAGAGTTTTAGCCCCTTTTCGTTTTTGCTCTACCAACACTCTGGCCTTTACAAATGGCAAGCTTAAAATTGCAGCCTCAATCATTGAAAAAATTCCGGAAATTAATAATATACTGAAAACCAGGATAGTTAAAATTATCATAATATCTAGCTAATCATTTTTACCCAAACCATTAAATAGCCCCAAGGTCAGCTCATTTACTTAAACTTCATCCCGTAAATACCCTAAATAAAAGCAATTTAATATTACCTTCCAGCAGCATCTAAAATATGAGTTTTTTTCTTTAAAATCAAAAGTGTATAGTATATTGCCATGCTCACTAAAAAGAAAATGAGCCATGAATTACTGACAAAGAATTGTTTCTCAACCAACATACCCCTTGCTATTTCCAGAAAAAAATATACAGCAACAATCGCAAAATACGTTGAAAATTCACGACGCAAAAAAGTTCTAAACAAAAATGGTAACTTTGGCTTACGCCAATTTTTAAAACGCGGAATAACTACAGGAACTCTTTGAGCCCAATCAGTAAATTCACTGCCAAATTTTTTCCGTAAAAACTCTTCTTCAGTAAAGATAATCCGTTCATAGTAAGGCCAAAATCCTATCCACACAATAAGTGCCAACCACCAAACTTGAATAAATAACGTAACCCCAAATATTATTAAAAAATTTCCCAAATATAAAGGATTCCTTGTGATCGAATACATCCCGGTAGTATTTAATTTTTCAGCAGCTTGTCCGCGAGTATTGCGCCCTGATGTCCCGCGAGTCACAGACCCTACCGTAAAGCCCCTTATTGCTAAGCCTAAAAATGAAACACAGATAGATACACTTCCCCAAAAATTAGCAACATCATCACCAAAAATTCTTTCTATTGATCCAGAACTATACAGCGCGATAACGAATAAGGGTATAAATAGCAACGGGAGATAACTTCTCCACCTAAAAAGCCACGCTCCCTGTCTTTCTAAATCTTCCCTCAATGCCATATCAATCTCCTTTTTTTTATTTTAAAGAATTTAGTTTATCCGAATAATGTATTAGGCACTTTCAAAACAATAAGCAAACTATTACCCCGCCACCCTTACTAAAAAAGAACAAAACTACAAAGAAGCAGGGATTTGCATAAACTTTCCGGCGTAAGCCGGAATAAAAAGCCAAAGGCTTTTCTAGTTTATCCGAATAATGTATTAGGCACTTTCAAAACAATAAGCAAACTATTACCCCGCCACCCTTACTAAAAAAGAACAAAACTACGGGTCGAATGGGACACGAGTCGAACTACACAACATCAAACAATACAACTACTTGTGTCACTCCACAAGAAACGATCTATGGGAATGCTCATATCCCTCGGTCAACCCATTAATACTTCATTACCTTATCAAAGAGGTATTTTATCAAAAAAACTGATAAATGCGAGGTAAATGATCCTTAATTCACCGATCTTTAGTAATTCCACTTTTTTTGTGGATTCTTTTTTATATGATCTAAATACTGTGACACCTTTTCAGACCGACACTCACTATAATCATCAATCACATCTGTTTTTTTTAAATATATAGCTATTTGCAAAAAATCCTGTATGAAATCATATTTTTTGAATCTGTCATCAACAACTATATTAAATATTGCCATGCCATGGCATTTTTTAAGCTTAATCCCACTGCCACACGGACATAATGCATGTCCTCTGTAATTTCGTTCTGCCAATATCCTCAATAATTTGAAAGTAAGTAAATCATCATCAATATTAAGCCGCTTCTTATAGTCAGCTAAAACTCCTTTTGCCCCATGAGCATGTTCTCGTGAAGAACTTTTCCCTCCCTGAGAATGAACAAATATCGCCAAATACGGAATGACAAGGTTATCAACAAAGTCTAAAAGAGTCTCATTTTGTCTAAATATTTCCCATACCCTAAAAGGCGTTTCTAAACAAAAGTAATCTCCATTATGATGATATGTTTTTGGTATTTCACCTTTCGTTTCTCTAGCTAAAGGGATTACCGCTGGATAATCTTTGGAAAAAACAATCTCAATATCAAATTTACCCTTCGCCCCGTTATTCTCAAAAAATATTGTCCCGGATATTTTGGGAGTATCTTTATCTTCTCGAATATACAGGTAAGGGTGTTTTTTTCGCAACTCATCAAGTTGAGCCTTTATCAATTGGATTCCGCTTGCCATGGTTGATTGTTTTTATGTCCGCTTGTCTTTACATAAACTGGTTTTGACGTTGATTCGTTAGTCACAGCCTTATCCTTTGAAAACCCCATGCTCTCGTTAAGCATTGCGCCTATTTCCATTTTGTCTTTTTGATCTAAGGCTTTTCCGCAAAATGTGTTTTTCGCGGCTCCAATCCATTCAAAAAAAACTTTAGGCAACGAGCTATCTTCATTCCATTTATCAGCGAAATTTTCTCCGGGATTGACAGGATTAGAAACAGCATATTTCCCATCTTTTCGCAATAAATCATCGCTGACTTTATTTAATACGTCATATACGACATTAAACACGTTATCTTGACCTTCATATAAAGAAGCCATCAATGTCGTGATAATGATTGAAATGGGCTTATTCTTACCGTCTTTCTTTAAAAAATAAATATCCCTATGTCTTTTTAAAATTTGTATTGCTCTTTGAAGGGGCGTTCGAACTTTATAATCTGGGACATCTTCAACCGATGCTTTTATCGTTTCGGCAAGGGCTTTCTTTCGGCTTTGAAAAATTTCCATTTGCTGTTGAAAAAACCAATCTGCAAATCCTTTTGGATTGGACTTTGGCCACTCCGGGTCTCCACTTTCTATTTTTTTCTTATCTGTTATCAAAATCGCATCCTTAAACTTTATATCTTGTGACCGAAGCTCCGCATCTTCGATGGACGGAAGAATATCCATGTGAAATTCATTAGCATAATCAAGCGTCCAGCAACGTCTGCCACCTTCGTCATCCTCCAACAACTTTTTGTAGGTTTCATTTTCTTTTATGCGATCTCCTACCCTCTTTTTCAATTCCGCTTGTGATGTTTCTTCTTTCCTCAAATTGCTTAAAAAACAGACCAAGTCAATGTCATACTCATCCCTTCCTATCGGTTTTACAACAGTACCTAAGCGAAACGATCCTTGCGGATAGATTTCAATATCATACTTTGATAGGTCAGTGCCTTCTTGACCCAACCATTTCCCAACAGCTTCGTATCTACTTTTTGCTTCTAGGTATTTACTTTCAGGGATATCTAAATCCTCTGCCCGGCTATTCAAAACACTTGATATGTAAACAGCTTTTTCATACATTTCCATTCTTCACCTCTCTCATTTATGTACTGGAATAAATTCGTCAGCACTATGTCCTTTAAATACCTTATTAAACATTGGGGATTCTGTACGGCTATGCGTTGAGGCAAAAGCAAATAACTCATCCATATTCATCTTATCAAGGCCGAATAATCCGGCAGGCACTTTTGGATTAACTCGGACGAAATTTTCTTTAAGCAACAACTTAAGTTGCGCACTTATGCTAACATTCTGTGATTGCATAATTAATTCAACCGCTGTCTTTCCCCAAAATGGCCATCCTCCAAATTTACTTAAAATACGAGGGCTCTGTTTCAACTCCTCAGTAGTTCCTACACTAAATATTCGCACATCTTCAAGAGGTATCTCAAGAACTGCAATAGCTTCAAACAAGCCCACCATTGCTGGATTATTCGCCCACACACCGCCATCGACAAGGCGTATACTATCGATATTGTTACTTATAGAGAAAAATGTCGGGGCGGCACTTGTCGCGCGCGCAACCTTCCATGCCTCTACTTTATAATCTCTTTTAAATCGTTCATGATGTGCAGTCTTAAAAACATAAACGTCATTTGTATCAATATTGTAAGAAGGAATAACAAGTCTTTTCTTGCTTTCACCTAAGAGTCTATTATCGAAACATCCTTTTTCGCGAAGTACATTCTCAAGAACATTGCCAGAATATTTTGCCGAAAATAAATTCTTAATACTTGTCCACAATGGAAACTTATTAAATATTTGAGGCCCTTTATTAAAATAAAATTCCACCAGCTCTTTTGGGGATAGACCCAAGCCCAGCCCCAAGGCAATAATCCCTCCTGTGGAAGTACCTACTATAAGATCAAAATGATCAACAATTTTTGTATTAAGATCTTCCTCTAATTTTGATAAAAAAGCCGCGGAAAATAACCCCTTTATTCCGCCACCATCTAACGTCAAAACTTGAAAACGTCTATTCATATCACAACCCTCTCGAGTCTTTCTTTACGTTTCTCCCAATCCGGCATAACAAGCAAGAGAAAATTATAAAAGTACTTAGTATGATTAGGATATTTCAAGTGACACATCTCATGCATAATCACGTACTCTATGCAATGCGAAGGCGCCTTGATTAACTCCGTATTTAAACCAATCTTGCCCTTGGAATGAAGACAGCTACCCCAACGTGATTGCATGACTTTAACTTCAATATCAGGATATTTTATGCCGTACTTCTTAAGCCTCTCATAACATCGCTTAGCAACAACGGAAAACATATTTATGGCATGCAAACGATACCATTCATAAACCAGCCTCTTTGTCCTAGGACGGCTATCGGGTCTAAGGGAATAAACATAAATATACTTACCCTTTAATTTGACATCCTGTTTCTTGGACCGCACTACTTTCAAGCGATACTGACGGCCGTAATAATAGTGGGTTTCACCGCTAACAAACTTTCTCGGGGGCTGTTTTGGCATAAATGAATTAAAGTAATCTAATTGCTTTGCGATCCACGGAACCCGCCTTTGAACTTTTTTCAAAACCTTTTCGATAGAAAATTCATTCGGTGCGCTTACGCCTACAGATAAATCCGGCATTACACTAATCCTCAAAGCCTTTCGAGGCTTCTGCTCAAGTGAAAATCGGATTGTTTTTTGCCCAAAGGCAACCGCATGCTCCGTCATTTGGCATACCTTCGCTTTGCAATATTGAGAATCTTTTCCATGATTAAATCTATTTCCTCGTAACTCAACCCAAGCTTTGTCTCATCCGCGAGATAGTCCTCAATCTGGTTAAACATTTTATTCTGGATATCTGTCTTTAAATGCCAGTCAACCACAAGATTTTTCTGAACAATCGCGTCTACATCGATAGCTATTTTAGCTGATACTTCTTTATCGTCATTCCGTTGGCTCACAGATTCATAGACAACACCGTAAAACGCCTTTGCCACATCCTTATCCTGCAAAACATCTGGGATATCCGTATCTTTTCGATCCCGAACAGCCTCCATAATATCTGAAGCAGTCAAAAAATATTGTGCGTCAGTAATCCGTGCTTCCCGGTAATCATCAATCGCTTTCTTTAAAAGATTAGAAAATTTCTCATAAAATACCGGATCCTCGTCATACTTTTCTTCAATTGTACGTTTAGTCCTATGGGCGATCATGTCCGCCTTCGCGGCTTCACCGACAGCCTTTGTAACTTCTTTCTGAAAATTCTCTTTATCGAATATATTCACCGTATCAGTGATCTTGATAACCTCATCCGAACTGACGTAAGTGTTTAGTAATTTTTGGATCTTGTCCTCATACTCCTTAAAGTCGACAACTTCTGCGTAGCGTTTTTTGACAGAAACCCGAAGCTTCTGGAAAAACTTGAAATCATCTTTATATTTTTTTATCTGTTGTTCCGGCACATCTTCGTAAAATTTCTCTGATGACAGGGCGATGCTCAATGTCTTTGAAAAGGCGGTTAATTTCTCATAAAATTTATGCCGAATTTCTTCATCAAATAAAAACTGCTCATATTCTTCTTCATCGCGCCGGTTCCTAATTTCTTTAAAAATATCCCATAAGTCAGCATATTTTTGGGGGAGAATTTTTATTTCTTCAGAGATATTAAGCAGAGTACCTTCTAAGTCCTCCTTATCAAATTCGGACAACTCCTCGTATGCTGTCAACGCAAGATCAAGCTCTCCAAGAATACCGTAATAATCCACAATAAAACCATAGTCCTTGCCTTCATGTATCCGATTGACCCGGGCAATCGCCTGTAAAAGAGTATGTTCCTTCATAGATTTGGCAATATAAAGAACCGTATTTCGTGGAGCATCAAACCCGGTGAGCAGTTTTTCAACAACTATAAGTATTTCAGGCTGTTCACCGTGCTTAAATGAAGCAATAACCTGTTTGTTGTACTCGGTTTCGCTGCCAAACCGTTTCATTATACTTTTCCAGAACTTCAATACATCTTCTGTCGGATCTTCGTATACATCCTCATAGCCTTTACGATCATCCGGCGCCGATATGACAACTTCAGATGATACTTTTCCAATCTCATCAAGATACTGCTTAAATTTTAATGCCGCGGCTTTTGAGTCTGTCGCAATCTGCGCCTTGAAACCCGTTCCTTGCCAGTTTTTGCTGTAATGTTCACTTACGTCATAGGCGATCATAAAAATTTTCTGATCAGTAAGATTAATTTTTTCGATCTTGCTGAATTTACGTTTAAGATCGATAACTTGCTTTTCTGATAAGTCTTTGCATACACGGTCAAACCATGTATCAATCGGCTTCTTATCAACGTCTTGTAAAACATGGCGACCTTCATAGAGAAGGGGAACGACTGCTTTATCCTCAACCGCGTCATTAATTGTATAGATCGGCTGAATAAATCCGCCAAACTTTTCAGCCGTGCTTTTCTCGCTTTTTAAAAGAGGTGTACCGGTAAACCCGATATAGCACGCATTAGGCAATACTTTTCTCATCAAGGCATGAGCAATGCCATATTGACTTCGGTGGCTTTCATCAACAAGAACAAAAATGTTCTCTGAAGTCACTTCAACTGAACGTCTATTAAGTCCAGCCTGAAACTTATCAAGAACGGATGTAATAATCGACTTTTTATTTTTGTCCAAAATTTCCATCAGATGAGCGCCTGTTTTGGCTTTCTCCGGCTCCATCCCGCAATGTTTAAATGTATCGCAAATCTGTTGATCCAGATCAATTCGGTCAGTAACAATAACAACTCGCGGATTCGAAATGGCAGGGTAAAGCACCAATGCCTTAGCCAGCATAACCATAGTTATAGATTTACCACTTCCTTGAGTATGCCAGATTACGCCTCCTTTTCTTTTACCTTCTTGGTATTGTGAAACGCGCTCAATGGTATTTTTAACAGCAAAATATTGCTGGTGCCTTGCAATTTTTTTCTCTCCACAGTCATAAATAATAAATTGACGGCTCAATTCAAGCAAACGATCCGGCTTTAATAGTGAATAAATAGCTCGATCCTGATTAGTGACTAAGCGCCCCTCTAATTCAATAGCGTCGAAATACTTCCTTACATATTGGAAACGTGAAGCAAATAGTTTATCTTTAACGTTGAGAGCTAACGGTTTATTAACTACATCCTTAACCGCTGTTTCAAAATCTTCTTTTTCTTTCCATACTGCCCAAAACTTATCAGCCGTACCGGCAGTACCGTATTTAGCCTCATTTTTACTGACAGCCATAAGTAATTGGGAATAAACAAATAGACCGGGAATAAAATCATCGTTTTGATTGCGAAGATTCTGGGATATCGCTTCTTTTATAGGCTCTTTTATATCAGGACACTTACATTCAATAACAGCAAAAGGAATACCGTTTACAAAAAGAACAAGGTCCGGGCGCCTATGTGCCTTGCCGTCAGACTGCATAACCTCAAATTCTTCGGTAACATGAAATACATTTTTATCAAGATTCTCCCAATCAATAAACTTTAAATCAAAACTTTTAGTATTTCCAATGATCGTTTCCTCAAAGCTTTTCCCAAGCGACAACAAATCATAAATCTTTTCGTTGGTGCGGATAAGCCCATCATAGGGTATATTTTTAAGCGTTGTTATCGCATTTGTAATGTTATTATTCGAGAACTCGTATTCACTGCCCTTATATGAAATCGTATTGATCTGGCGCAGTTGCTTTTCAAGTACAGTTTCAAGGACCACATTAGACGTTTTTCCGCCACGAGCAATAAGAGCGTCTTCCGGATTCAGATAGATATACCCGAGATTGATCAGCAATTGTAACGCCGGAACCTGTGAAATATGATCTTCTTTAAATGACGGTATCTCCATTATTTTTTCCTTTTTTTCTTCTCAATCTTACTCTGTATCTTTTTTAATTCCTTATCATCCACAATAGCCTCTTGCTTGGCCTCAGATTTCAATCTATAGGTATTAAAAACCTCATAATGCTCAAGCGCAAGATTATCAGCTACCTCTTTACTAACCTTTCCGGGATTCTTCAAAATTTCACGCTCATTAAATTTTAAAAACGCGTCTAACTTCTCGCGCCAATCCCGCATAAATATCTGGTGATGACGCTTTGCCTGATCTTCCGCATAGTCCAGATACATAGTCACAATACGGTTAAGTCCTTCTATTTCTGATTTACTAAGATAATTCTTTGCAACAGTGACATCTGTCCTGCGCACCTTTGCGCCTTTCCATGAAGTAAGCCCCATGTTTGGTTTTTTAGCATCCGCACGCTCAGAAATAAGCTCAGCCGCTGTTTTACCGGAAATAGCAAAGTGGAGTTTATTCTGAACAATTTTGAAAAACTCAAGTGTTTCCTCGGCTTTGGGATTGTAGTCAACGGCAAGTCGATAAATATCTCTGATCTTTTGGTAAAACCGTTTCTCGCTTGAACGAATATCTCTGATCCGTTCCAGCATATCATCGAAATAATCCGAACCGATATTAACCCCGGCTTTAAGCCGTTCATCATCCATCATGAACCCTTTAACCGTATACTCATTTAAGCGGTCTATAGCCCATTTACGAAACTGCGTTCCCCTGTACGATCTTACTCTAAACCCAATAGAAACAATAAGTTCCAAGTTATAGAAATCAACCTTACGAGATACTTTGCGGATGCCTTCTTTTTGAACTATTAGGAATTTCCTAATAGTTCCTTTTGGCAATAGTTCCCCTTCAGCGTAAATATTCTTAATATGCTCATTAATTGTGGGTACTGCGACTTGAAACAGTTCTGCTATCATCTTTTGTGTAAGCCATACCGTTTCATCCTGCAGGCGTACCTCAAGCCGGGTTTTGCCGTCTTCAGTCTGGTATAAAATCAATTCTGATTTGTTCGGTTCTTTCTTATTCATGAAATTCTCCTATGCCTTCACCCGGATCTTGCCTGTTAACAGTTTTTGCATTAGACCCTTTTTTTGTTTTTTCAGCGCGTCACGCTTTTTCTCGAGCAGACTAATTTCTTTGTCAACAGAGGATAATGCTTCCGCTATTCTTTTTTGTTCTTCAATAGTCGGAACAAAAATCTTGATCTGCTCTAACGCGTCAAATGACAGGCTGTCTCTGACGCTTCCTTGTGTCAAACACCGCACATGACCATTAAACCAGCTCGATTTTATAAATTGCTTCATGTAATCCGGCAAAATTACGCCATCCACAGTTTCAAAAATAACATACATCGGACTTAGAGCGCCTTCAATATCTTTTTCAAGCATAGCAATTGAGCCCACATTCACACGAGAAGGGTTGTATCCAAACTGACCCTTTTTAACAATTTTGTAATTAGAAATATCTTCACTTGCCACAGACTTATCAAAATGTTCGGTTTGTACAACAAAACCATTCGTATTCGTAACACTTAACACAACACTCGTGCTGCTATCTTTATTCCTGACAGAAATATCTTTAACCATACCTTTGAGTTTTTTTAATTCAGCCTTGCCATTAAATCCCTTAAATCGCACAGCACCGGAAAGGAGCTTCTGCATAACACCTTTTTTGAAGGTCTTTTTGGCGGTGATTAAGTTTTCTATTTTTTCGATTACCTCATCCCAGCACGACAAAATTCCGGCTATTTTCTTTTGTTCAGAAAGCGGCGGAAGGAAAACTTTAAACTTAAACAAATCCTCTAAAGTAATACTTGCTTGATTAGCATTACCTCTGATAATACTTTCCACATAGTACACATACCTTTTTCTTTTCAATAACTGATTCAGATATTCTTGTTGCACCCAATTATTATCAGCTCTCAGGCAAACAGCATTTTGATTTAATAGACACTTTTCGTGTTCTTTTTTCACAATGATAGTTCTGCCAACTAATGAATTGTATATTGGAGGACGAGAACCAACAGTAGTAACGATCAAATCATTGTCTTTAAGAGCCCACTTACCATATAAACCTGCATGTTCTTGAGATAGATAGATACAGTCCTCTTTGTTTTTTATAGTATCGTATCCCATATCTGACACACGAATAATGCGAACACCGTTATTTGCATAATCTATTGTTTTGAAAGCAAAACCCTTAAAGTGTTTACAAATATCGCCTATTTTCTTTATTCCCCACCCCTGTGGCACTTTCATACACAATCCTTCAAATTATTTTTTATGCTTTTTCATAGCATTATTAACAGATTTATTTCCAACTTTTACATTCGCAACAGCGCGCCCATAGACATCTCTTGCTTTTGTATCGATTGATACCGTTTCTCCTTGTATCATTTTTGACAATGCCTGTTTTGCCTGAGTATACCCTTTCTCTCGCTTTTCAGGTGTATCAACATTGGCTAATCTTACTGGATTTTTGCGTGCTGACGTGCAAAAAGTATCACCATCAATCACTTTAGTAACTTTCTCTTTTCTTGGCATTATTAACCCTCCTGTTTTTATAGATTTAATTCTTTCAAATACCCATCGATTTTCCCGCGCACTTCTACAAGTTCTTTTTCAATTCCAGCGATCTCTTTTTTTACTGACGGAATATCCACTGCATCTTCTTCCTTAAAGGTGTCCACATATCGGGGGATATTCAGGTTGAACTCGTTTTCTTCTACCTCATTAAGCTTGGCACGATAAGCATATTTTTCTATTGTGTTATAGTCTTTATATACTTTGATTATTTTTTCTAAGTCGCTTTCCCGTAATTTATTTTGTGTTTTCACTTTGGCATATTCACGGCTCGCATCGATGAACAATACGTCAGTTGTCTTACGTTTTTTCTTAAAAACAAGTATCGCGACCGGAATACCCACACCATAAAAAAGATTAGCCGGTAATCCTATCACCACATCAAGCAGATTTTCTTCAATAAATTTTTTGCGTATGACACCTTCAGAGCTTCCTCTAAACAAGACACCATGAGGCACAATAACTGCTACCCGACCGGATTCGTTCATTGTTTCCACCATGTGAGTAACAAAAGCATAATCGCCTTTACTTTTAGGGGGCACACCACGATGAAAGCGTCTAAACTTATCGCTACCTGCATGTTCCGCGCCCCATTTATCAAGCGAAAATGGAGGATTAGCAGTAACAATATCAAATTTCATTAAGCTGTCATTTTCAATAAGTTTAGGATTATTAAGCGTGTCACCCCATTCAACCCGGGCGTTATCAATGCCATGCAAGAATATGTTCATCATACAAAGAGCCCATGTACTTCCATTGCTTTCCTGCCCGAACAACGAGAAGTTATGGTCTTTGATTTCCTTAGATACCTGTATTAATAGGGAGCCGGAACCACATGCCGGATCACAAATGCGTTCACCAGACTTAGGAGCCAACAACTTTGCCAAGAGAACAGAAACCATCTCCGGGGTATAAAATTCACCGCCTTTTTTACCGGCACCGCTGGCAAATTTCTCGATAAGAAATTGATATGTATCGCCAATAATATCTGAGTTGCCAATCCGTGACGACCGTAAATCCATACGTTCATCCGCAAAGTCTTCGATTAGGTGTTTAAGCCGCTTATTACGGTCTTTGGTCTGACCAAGATTAGATTCTGAATTAAAGTCTATATTGCGAAAAACTCCTTCGAGTTTTGCTTTATTGGCTTCCTCGATCCCTTCTAAGGCAAGATTAATGATCTCACCAATATTACTGACATCACGTTTACTGTAGATGTAGTCAAAATCACAGTTTTCAGGAAGGACAAACCGCTCACGCTCCATCTTACGTTTAATGCGGACGGGATCCTTTCCGTATTCTTTCTGATACTGCTCTTTCTTATCCTTCCATAGATCACTTAAATATTTAAGAAAAAGAAACACAAGAATATAATTCTTATACTCGGAAGGATCCACAACCCCACGAAAAGTATCACATGCCTTCCACGCTACCGCGTTTATTTCATCCTGACTTGTTTTACCGTTTGCCATATGTACACTCCTTCTTTATTCTCTTGAATGAGATGTTATTTTATAGGTATAAACATATTTAGTCTGCCAATCACCACCGCCTTCATCCCCTTTGCAACCCTTACCAAGAAAATGACGTTCTATATCGCGTGCAGTGTTTTCTGTTCCACAATCCTTATAAATCCACGCATCAGTTTTTTCGTTTACATTATGGTCTACAAATAAACGCTGGCGAGAATCTGACGCAATCCCACAATACCAATCCCCATATGTACCTGCGCACTTAGTCATATGGTTTTGAATTTCTGCAATTATATTATTCATGTGAACCTCCTCAAAATTACTTTTTTATCGCTTCCAGTAACTGAGCTACTACAAGCGTATGCTTTTTCGCTTTAAGCCTATCTGCCAGCTCCTGCTCTTTCTGATGCAAGCCGTAAAGCTGTTCAATCCTTGCTTGAGTCTCTAAAGCAGGTATCACAACTTCAAGGTCTCCTAATAACTTTTTATTAATTACCTGTATGCGTGTCCCCCCCGAATTTCTATCAAAATAGATTTGAGCCGGGCGTTGATTAAGATACCATGCTAAATATCCGGGCAATATTTCTGATTGTTTTACGCTGACGATAAAATAATGCGCGGTCACTATCGTATTTCGCATTTTTTCTTTTATAACCGTTGAAATCGGATGATTTGTTTTTGCCTTGAGAAGAACGTCTCCTACAGAAAGAAAATTCTCCGTCCCCATATTATCTAAACTGATAAGCTGAAGCCTATTCAAATTAAGAATTCCTTGCTCACTAACATCCTTAAGCTGAATAACGCTCACATCTCCCTCTTTGTCGGGTTTAATTCCTTTTTTAAAGAGGTATCCTGATTTTATTTCAGCGATTTGCGATATTTTCTTCTTCATTTGTAATGTTTTCCTTTAGCGTTCATACAACTTTATAGCACAGTAGATATTTTTTGTCAAGAATTATTTTAGCGTTATTTTAACTTCGATATTTCTCTCGCACTCTATATCCTAAAATGCTTGCCTTATCCATTCAAAGCTTCAAAATAATCGATATTTGCAGAAATTCAGTCGGTTTCAGCATATTTTAAGGCTTAATTCTCCCAAGATAGTTCCTTATTATCATTTAAGCTCGTAAATGATAATAAGCGGTTTTCTTATTATCACTTCAGCTTATATTCCTTGTGCCTATAATGGTCTCCCAGTCAACCTTGATCACATATTTTGTAATCCCCAAAACACGACAACACGACATGCCCAATGTCCGGTTTTTGGGCTATTTTCGAGACTTGCGACACCTTAAAAAACGTCATAACTCCAATAAATACAGCATATTACGCAAATATTACCGATTTTCAGTTTTTGGCACACGACCACGACATCGATTTTTTATTTTAAGGTCACTGAGAGAATGCGCTTCGCCC
>CAZAYU010000008.1:0-28875 GCA_964489445.1 uncultured Planctomycetia bacterium | reverse complement strand
GCATTGTAAGCGCCTATTCTTCCTTGCACCATACAAGCAGTAGATGGTTGAATCATATCTGGCGAGGAGGTAGCTAAAAGAATAAGGTCTAATTCTTTAGGATCTATGTTAGCATTTTCAAGTGCAGACCTGGCCGCTTTAACTGCTAAATCAGAGGTAGCTTCTCCTGCTGCCGCTATACGCCTTTCTTTAATACCGGTTTTAGCGTAAATCCATTCATCGCTTGTATCTACTATTTTTTCCAAATCAAAGTTTGTCATCACTTTTTCTGGTAAATACGAACCTATTCCTACAATTCCAATTTTTCTAATCACTGAATACTCCTCAATAAATTATTTATTAGTATGCGCTTTTGTCCCAATAAACTCTTTCATCGTCGCTTGTCCAGACTGACTAATTCCTTCCCGTTTTAAAATTTTACCAATTGTCATAAAAACAATTTTAACATCCAACAATAATGACCAGTTATCAATATACCACACATCTAGTTTAAATTTATCCTCCCAAGAAATAGCATTTCTACCATTTACCTGCGCCCAGCCAGTAATCCCTGGCTTTACCTCATGACGCCTTGTTTGCTCCAATGTGTAGCGATCAAGGTACTGCATAAGCAAAGGCCTTGGCCCAATAATGCTTATATTGCCTTTGATAACATTAAAAAGCTCTGGCAATTCGTCTATGCTGGCTCTACGCAAAAACTGCCCAAGAGAAGTCAACCGCTGTTCATCTGGCAAAAGTTCATCGTTTTGATTGCGTTCATTTATCATTGTACGAAACTTATAGATGATAAAAGGTTTGCCATTCAGCCCCGGCCGCTCCTGTTTGAAAAGAATTGGCGAACCGATTTTAAAATGTACCAGGAATCCAATGAAAATAAGAAGTGGTGATAAAAAAATCACAGAAGGAACAGCTACCACCAAATCAAAAAACCGCTTAACAGGTTTTTTACACAATTTACAAAAAGACATGTTCCTCATATGTTTTTCATCTTTATACTATTGTGCGAAATATTTAATCTCCATAATCTGCACATTGCTCTCTCATTCTTAATTTTTTAATCTGCGTAATCTGCGGATGCCTTTTGCAATACAGCCAATAATTCTTCTGCCAAATCATCACTGTCAAATCGGGTTTTAGCAAGTTGAAAAGCCGCTTGTCCTGCCTTTGCTACTTTGTCTGGTTCGGAAAGAAAATCATGCAACATTCTGGCAGATTGTACTGCATAGGTTGGCGACACAACAAGCCCACTTCCGGTTTCACGAATCAAATCAGCCTGCCAACCTTCATAATTAACCATAACTGGCCGGCCGGCAGCTAAAGCATCAAAAAATTTATTCGCAGAGTTATTCCACAATTCAGGCAAATCTATAACAAAAGAAGTAGCTATTGTTGTTGCTGACAACAACCGTGGCATTTCTAATTTTGGAATTGGCGGTATCATCCAAAAATTTTTTCCTAATACTCCTGCATTGGAGACCTTTTCCCTAATTTGATCTTGTTCCCTGCCATCGCCAACAATCAAAAAACGGACAGCAGGGTCTATTTGCAGCATGGCACTTGCGATATCAACAAGGTACCCCACGCCGTTTATGAGACCGAGCGTGCCTGCATAAAGGACAAGCGGCCCACCTTGCAATTCCGGATGGGAATTCAAGAATTTCTGTCCTTCACTCTGCGGAACCTGAAAAAGATCAGTATCACAACTATTTGGAATAACATGCACCTTGTCAGGAGAATAACCGGATTTAATAACACCTTTAGCCATACCAAGAGATAAAGCTACTACATATTTAGCATTCTTGTACGCAAATTGCTCAAGCCATCTGGCTGCTTTCTTCAAAAAAGGATTTTTGAGTACCCCCACCGCGATTGGCAACTCAGGCCACAAATCTCTCACCTCAAAGACCATCGGCTTTTTTAATCGTCTGGCGGCATAGACAGCCGGCAACGCAATAGTTAAGGGCGTGCTAGTCGCAAATATTACATCGCCACCCACTTTTACAGCCTGTAAACCCGACAAAAAAGAAAATTTCATAAAAGACATGATACGTGCTGTAAATTCCATTTTGTTTGAATAAGGCACATGTACCCAGTGAACGTGAATACCATCAATATTTTTTTCCATCCACCCGTGGAAACAATCACCTGCTTCTCTGTGTGATGTAATTAAGTGTACTTCGTGCCCTGCTGTAACAAATCTTTTTGCCATTTCATAGGAACGTATTCCCCCGGGCATCTGAGGTGTGCTAAAATATTGGTGGAGATAAATAATTTTCATACAAAAATGTTTAAGCGTCCTTTTTCTTCTATTCTAATCTTTCCACCCTCTAATTTTCTTATCCTCCAAAAAAGCCCCCTGCCGGAAGAAGGGCACATATTTTCATGATTTTTGCCTTGTATTGCCAATACATGGTTTCAGCACCTTTTGAAAAGTAGCCTGATTTAATTCGTCAGCTAACTTCACCGCATATTTTGAAATTTTCGTTTAACGGCCAGCAATACTCTCCACGGATAAAACAATGACAGCATAGAAAAAAGTCGCATGGGAAAATCAGGCCGTTTTAAGCCATTTTTGCCAAGTGTCCAGCCTGCATCCCACAGCGTCATCATATTTGTCAAGCCCCCTGCTATCTCAATATTTTTCTGCCATTCAGGGCCACCAACCCGCTTCTTTCCGCCAAATTTCGAATGTGAAAAATCATGGTTCTGGTGGATAACTGTAATAGCCTCGGTTGCATCTATTACTGGTATTTCCCTCATACGAACATCATAAACAAGCCAGTTATCCCATCCCGGCCTTCCAACCGAAAAATCAGGCATATTCACTGTGTTTTTAGGAAAGATGAAATAATCTATTCCCGCATACCCATGTAAATTCCCTTCATCTCTGATTCTATTGAGCAACTTTATTATCCACTCACTGTCCTCAAAATCAACATCATCCATTATATCAAGATCCCATCGTCTACCGCATGCTAAAAAGGGCGGCTTGTTAACTCTATGAACCGCTTCTATCAAATCCTGAAAAAAAATAACATCTGTATTAGCATACATTAAGATGTCGTTTTTTGCTACTTTCTGAGCGGTAGCAAATGCCGAACTTAATAGTGGTGTCCTGAATTCATTTTTGACGATGGACGGAATATGCTCGACAGATAATTCTTTGGCTATTTCAGCCACGCCTGCATCATCCCCGAAAAGAATGATCTCGCATCGCGGCTTTAGTTCAAGCCAACTTTTGATGGCATTCCTCTGGATCATACGACTGTGTCCTACAAATGGCTTGGGGATCGTGAATATTGTTAACATGCTTATTAAAAACCTATAGAAATCTTAACATCTCAAATATCCAAATTTAGAGACTATTGTTTCACCAGATCAAAGCGCCTCAACTCAAGCATGGGTGGTACCCCTCTCCGGACAACGCACCCGCACGTTACCTTGAACTGGCACATAGGACAGTGTTTGATCTACCTTGCGTTCTTTTATTCTTTCCGATTTTACTATAAAGTAAGCAGTGACAAGCCAAAACAATTGCCCAGGCTTAGAAAGCTGAAAAACTTCACAGGCCATCCCCCCTATTAAGTAAACAAAAACATAGGAAAAATATAGATATCGCAACTTTCGATGGATAAATGAGTATACACTACCAATGGTTAAAAAGAATAAAAAACTCCCAATCATTCCGAGTTCAGCAATATTTACGGTATATTGGTTATCACCACCCAAACCTAAACTCGGTATAGTACCATCAACGACCATATGGCTAAACCCTCTTCCACCACCAAAAATAAACGTACCATGGTTAAAAGCGTTTCTTAAAATCGATACCCACGAGTTCCCGCGAGAAAGCATAAATAAGTCCAAATCCTTTCCCTGCAAATAGTTAAAAAGTGCCCTTACCCGATGAAGCGATGTCGCAAAAATATCAGCATGAATCGAATCCAGATATAAAACAATGTCATCCTGAAAAATCGCGAAGAGAATAACTCCAACCATCATCATACACCACAACCCTATTTTCACCGGCTGCAAGGTTTTCCAAACATAGACCGATATAAAAAGCCCCAGAACAATAAAACTCGTTCTAGTTCCTGACAAAAGCGCTCCTGCGGCAAGAAGCGGTACACAGATTTTTATAATAAATTTTGTGCGGACCCCTACAGCACCAACACCGGCGATTACTGCAAATAAAAAGAATAAATTAAAATACATCCAGGCGGTAAGCGACGAGGAAAACGGCGTGGTATAATGAGTCATGCCATACCCTCTAAGAATGCGATAAATATTAGTCACATGTAATAATAAAAATGCAACACTAACTAATCCTGCCGCAATTACCACCCTCTCAAAAAACAACAAAAGCCTCGGATTTGACCTTATACATTCAATAAAGAGTATAAATCCAACTATATACTGAAACTCCTTTCCCCAGATAAACAAGGCTTTTGACGGCATTGAATATAGTAAAAGTCCCAAAAGTGTAATAAGAAGACCATAGCAGATGTAAAGAATCGGTCCAAGAGCATAGTTCAGTGTGCGACGGTGTATAGAAAGCACAGTGACGAAAAACATGAGCGGGAAAATAACATCCTCTAGCCGCAAATTGCGTTGGATATCTTGTCCAAAAAATGCACTTAGTCTAGGAAAGAAAAAAATAAAAACAACATAAGAAAACAATATTAATGTTCGACTATGTTTTAAAGCACTTGTCATTTCCCTTATTTTTTCAACCCCCAATTTATCATTATGCGCATAGCCCCACTCTTAACTTCCAACCTGCCTTGATTTCGTTCATGTTTTTCATAATTCAAAGGGAAACAAGGAGAAACGATGGTCAGAACAAACAGCCCCGAAGCATGTGTTAAAACACTGAAATATTTTGAGACTTTGTCCATAAGCACAGAAACAATGTTTGACCATAACACTTGTAATCTTCGTTTAACTAAAAAAAGAAATCTCCAGGGATAAGACAGAGAAAGCATGGGAAAAAGTCGCATGGGAAAATCAGGTCGTCTCAACCCGTTTTCGTCAAGCACCCAATCAACATCCCGCAGCGTCATCTTATTTGTCAACCCACCCGCTATCTCAGTATTTTTCTGGCATTCAGGCCCACCAATTTTCTTCTTTTCACTAAATTTCGAATGTGAAAAATCATGATCTTGGTGAACAACAGTAATCGCGTCTGTAGCATTTATCACCAGTATCCTTCTAGCTCGCATGTCATAGATAAACCAGGAATCCCACCCAGGTCTGCCTACAGCAAAGACCGACATATTTATTAAATTTCTTGGAAAGATAAAATAGTCCATACCGGAAAGACTATGCTTTTCCCCTTCTTTTTTAACTTTTTCGTGCAATTCATCAGTCCACCCATTGTCTTTAAAATCAATCTCCTCAGTCACATCCAAATCCCAGCGCCTTCCACACATCAAAAAGGAAGGCATGTCAATCCTTTGAACTGCTTCAATCAGATCCTGAGTAAAAATGACATCAGCGTTGGCGTACATTAGAATATTATTTTCAGCCAGTTTTTGAGCAGAACTAAAGGCTGAACTCAAAAAAGGTGTTCCAAATTCATTTTTTTCAACGTCCGGTACATGCAAAACATCAAATTCTTCTGCTTTTTCTTTTACACCCTCATCATCGCCAAGCAGAATGATCTCACATGCCGGTCGCAGAGAAAGCCAGCTTTGAATCGCATTCCTTTGAATTAAACCGATATGATCCTTGAATGGCTAGCAAAGTTATCATTCAATATCCTTTTATTATATACCATGACTCGCGCAGAAACAATCTGATGATTGCTTTTAACCAAGCCAAAGTCCCTTTAAAACAAGCCCAACCTTTCAAGGAAGATAAATATTTTCGGGTTTCATACAGGTAAACCACAAATGATCTTAAAGATAGTATCTTCTTTCTCCGCATAGCACTCACGCAATCCCCAGTTATTAATTTAAGGATTGCATAATAATTTTTATAAAATCCTGTTTTGTAATTATCCTCTAATAAAACAGCTACACTTATCTTATTCAAACTTTTGGCAGCACGGTAAAACATGGCCACATCAGTACTTTTTACACCCCATGCATCTGCATGATGGCGATATAATACCAAAGGAGCGTTTACATATTGAACAACGGGAAATTTACTCGCCTTGATCAGCAGCATGTATTCGCAATAAAAACCTTTGCCGTCTCCGCTTACGTCCTCTAACCCTCCCAAGTTTATCAACGCCTCCCTTTTGAAAATACCCATGACACCAATGGCTTTCAATTGCCTTCCTAGATACTTATTTAAGAACTCTGGTCCAGGTAGGCTTAATTCCCCGAGGTCATGTTTGGCAGTAATATCCTCATTCCCCACATAACCGAATGAAGTATAAAAACATTGCGGCCAATTATGTTTTTTCAAGATATTATGAGCAGTTTCAAGAAAGTAATTGTTATAAAGGTCATCATCAGCTAGCCACGTAAAATATTCTCCCTTGCTTTCATTAAGCAAGTAATTCATGTTATTAAATTCACCCAGGTTCTTTTCCTGATTAATAATTCTAACACGTGTATCCCAAATCTTTAAAGAATCAGCCGTGATTTTACGAGCAGGATTATCATTTGATATAATCACTTCAAAATCAGCATAGGTTTGCTGCAAAACAGAATTAATAGCTTCAATGAGCATAGCTCTTCTGTCAAATGTCGTTATACCAATGGAAAAAATGGGCATTATTTTCTTATACCTTTTTAACGGACCTTAAATAAATATCCACCAGGATTACAGGTAAAAAGAAGTTTATTCTCAATCATTTTATCGACTCGGAATGACTTATTCTTCTTCAAAAACTCACGCACTGCTGTTTTTGGATTATTTCCAGGTCCCCATGGACGAGACCTATGCTTCTGCGTTGGCATATCCTCGATAATCGTATCACTACAAATAATATACCCACCCTTACTTATCAAGGGAGAATAAAGGTTGAGTTCTTTAATCACATGCTCATGGGTGTGATATGAATCCAGTACTACTAATACTTTTTTTGAACCATTAATGATCTTGGAAATCTTTTCCACTGTTTTCTCTTCGATTGAAGAAGCATTTATTAATTTAATCCTTTTTGACAATTTGCCGTGAGACAGGATTCTTTTCCTTAAATCTTCAGGAATGAAAATATCGATTCCAATGATCTTCTTCCCACCAATCGCTTCCATAAGTGTTGAATAGAAAAGCAAAGACCCCCCCCATGCCACACCTACTTCAATAATATATTCTGGTCGAATTTTAAATATAATTTCCTGCATAGCAAACATATCTTGCGGAAGTTGCAAGATAGGCTCTCCAAACCAATTGGTTTGATGAATCCAATTATAGCAGTCCGCCTGAATTAGGATATTTAATGCTTTAGCTTGTAAATTCGAATTTTCAGCCATTTTTTCAGCCATTTTCAATCGCATTTGTTCAAACTGATTCCTGGTATAAAGTTTTTTCCCTCCATGATTACTTTTATTTGTCATTTTCGCCACCACCTCCTAAGAGTTTTATCGTTTCGTCTATACTTTTCCTTAAATTTCCCCTAAATTTAAATCCTGTCCTCAAAAATTTTAAATTAGCGACTCTATATGTAAGTTGGTTCATAATTGGCGAGGTTACATACTTCACCTTAGTCTGTGGCAAAATACGTCTAATTTGTCTAACGATATCCGCAACAGTACAATTGGTGGTGACAATATTATAGATCTCCTTGTCAAAGATATCCTTATCCATAATATGGTTGAAAGCACGCACCGCATCCCCCAGATCAAGATACGGTCTTTTTTGATTCATGGCTGTCCGCCATACAGTTATTGGTTCTTTCATGCAAGCCTGCCAAACAAATTTATTGACAGCCGTGTGAAAACGCATACCAATGGAAGTGCCGAAAATCGTACCTAAACGACAAATAATAAACCGCAAATCCTTTTTCTCTCCCATTTTTTGTAACAAACACTCAGCCTTCAATTTACTTTCTGCATAAGGACTCTGCGGCTTTAATTCTATTCCAGTATAACCTTCATCAACTACTTCATCCTGACTACCGTAAACGCTAGTCGTGGACGGGAAAATCAGACGGCACTTATTGCGCGCACAGGCTTCCGCAACACGCTTAGTTCCTAAATAATTAACCTCCTCCACTAGCTCCTTCTTATCAAAAGTAGAAGAAGCATCAGTGATAGCGGCCAAATGGATAACCACCTGAACTTCTCGAAAATACTTATTAAGATCAGCTTTGCAGATATCTTTTTCGATGAATCTGAATTTTACTCCAGAGGATAATCGAAAAAGGGACGGATATCTTTGTGTTAATAAATTATCAATAATTATCACTTCCTTAAACTGTCCTCGTTTCAAAGAATGAATAAATTTAGATCCAATATGTCCAAGAGCACCTGTTACTAAAATTTTCATTTTATCACCTCAAATATTTATCCAGACAATCTTCGTAATAGCCCTTAGTTTTAATAAAGCCTAATTCCAAATCGTACTGAGGGAGCCAGTTAATAAATTTCTTTATTTTCTTATTGCTTATTACTGCATCACCTACATCAATAGCTTTGTTTCCTGCTGGCCAGGCAACATGGTTAACATTACCTCCTCCAATATATTTAACGGTTTTTTCAGCTATCTGGGTTACACTGTAATGGCTGTCACTAACTGCAAAAAAAGTTCCCCCCTTCGTTTTATTACTTTGTGAAGCTAAGATGAGTGCATTTACAGCATCATCAACAAACAAAACATTTCTTAATTGTTTTCCGTCACCAAAAACAGTGATCGTTTTATTTTGCAATGCAAGGCCGATAAAATAGTTATTGAAAGTGAATTCTGAACTGTAAATGCTTGCACGAGGCCCAAATACATTAGCGAATCTGATCACACAAAGATCCAAGTTGTATGCGTTTGCGTATATCAAAACATATTTTTCCGAAACGCTTTTGTTAGCTGAATATATATCAGTTGGAAACTCTGGATGGAATTCATCCGCTGGTTGATAGTACAATTTCCCTAATTGGGTTGATGTGCCGATATGTACAAACTTAATATCTAGGTTAAAACGACGAATAGCTTCCAATAAATTGATCATTCCTCTACTGTTTACATCCTGGTCAAGCCACGGTTCCCGCATTGAGAAGGAATGCGAAGTGGATGCAGCACAATTAAAGATAATATCTTTGTCAACAATGCGCTCACTAATTTGATCAAAGTTTAGAATATCATGAAAACATATTTCAATATGGTCCCGTATCTCATGAATATTATAGAGATTGCCTCCTGATCGCGGATCCAAACAATCAAAAATAGTTACTGTAGCTCCTAATTCAAGACATTTGTGTGCCAGATTACTACCTATAAAACCCAAACCGCCAGTAATGAGCACTTTTTTACCCTTTAATTCCATGATTTTAATTTCCCTTTGTTAATGACTAAGTATAGTTCTTATCCCGTTACAAATGTAATCTATCTGTTCGTCCGTAAGAGCATAGTGACAGGCAAGAGTAATCCCCCGTTCTGAAACATCATAGGCGTTGGGATTTTTCTCCATAGAACCTGTTTTATAGGGTTCATAAGCCGGAAGAGAAGACAAAGGATAGAAAAACGGTCGTGCTGGCACATTCAATTTTGCAAGTCTATCTATAGCTTCAAGTTTAGTAATATCGTGTGATTTTCCAAAAACCAGTGTTGTCGCCCATACTCCATTGTACACATCATCAGTTTCCATATTGAATTGCAAATCTTTAATATCAGAAAGATTGTTTTTATAACGGTGTAAAAAATATCTCTTTCTTTCCACCAGCTTATCAATCCGCTGGAACTGGGCATAGCCCATGGCTGCCTGAAGGTTCGATGGCATATATTTCGGTGTTGCCTCCAGAGTGAAATATGGAATTTTAGAAGATCTGCCATGATCTCGAAGAAATTTAGCCCGTTGGTATAATTCATCATCATCTAGAAGCAAAGCACCACCTTCTCCCGTTGTGATTGTTTTGGTACGATGGAAACTATGTACACTAGCCACACCGAATTTTCCTGCTCGGACACCCTTGTATTTTGAGCCCAGAGCCTCCGCTGAATCTTCGATGAGCGGAATTCCACTTTGCTCTGAAATGGATCCCAATGCTTCCATATCCGGCATATTTCCAAAAAGATCAACCACAATAATGGCTTTTGTCTTTTCTGTTATATTCTTTCTGACTGAATCAGGTTCCAGGCACCAACTTTCAGGATCAATATCTGCAAAAACAGGTTTTGCTCGCTGATAGGTAATTGGTGCAGCCGTTGCAGTCCAGGTACATTCCGGCACAATCACTTCATCACCTTCTTTAATGTCAAGAGCCAACAATAGCAAATGAATAGCATGTGTACAACATGTCGTCATTAAAGTATATTTTCTTCTGTGCCAGTTCGCAAAGGCCGGTTCAAATTTCTCTACATAGTCATAATTGTCCCAGCCATTCTCCATCATATTTGAAACAGTTTTCTTTTCGTGATCAGTAATCCACGGACCTGCCATTAATATTGGTTTCATAAAATCTCCTTTTTAATTTTTTTCGCAGGAACGCCTACAACAGTAGAATCATCATTTATATCTGTGATAACTACAGAACCAGCACCTACTATCGAGTTTTCACCAATCGTGATTTTTGGGAGTACGGTAGCACCTGCACAGACCCAAGAATTAAATTTCATATGCACTTTTCCACATAAGGTAGCACCAGGCGCAACTTCGCAACCGTCTTCTAAAACACATTCATGGTCAACACTCGCCTTTGTGTTAATAATGCATTGCTTCCCTATTTTTGCTTCAGGCATTATGATAGCGCCAGCCATAATCTGTGATCCAATACCAATTTCACAATTATCCGCCAAACACGCATTTGGGTGAACAACCTTTGTTGGAATTAAGCCCAAATTATCCAATCGATTATGTAGTTTCATTCTTACATTACCGTGGGGATTACCAATAGTAATACAGAATCCGATTTCTTTTTCATTTTTATTTTTTATCCAAGCCAGTAAAGAATCAAAGCCAATGCAAAAAACAATGTCATCGAATGGAGCACTTAAACCAACAGTGTCATCAAAAACCGCAACTACTTTAGACCCATAATATTCAATTATAGGACGTACAACCTTTGACTGACCGGTACCGCCATAAAGAATTATTTCTTGGGGAAGATTAAATCGATTTGATGTTTTCATGTTTGACAGCTTATTTTTCAAAGACTTCTCTAATACTCAGGCTGTTTAAATCAATCTTTACCTCATCTGCTATGTCATAAACCCCTGAAGTTAAATAGATAATCTGCATAGGCCCTTTCAGACACTCATAGCCGTGCAGAACGCCCGAAGGAAAAAAGTATGCACAAGGTTCCTGGTCGTCTCCAATAAGAAATTCCATGGTTTCCTTATAGGTCGGAGAATTGGCCCGATTGTCATGAAGAGCTACTTTTATAAGACCCAAAACCACATAGTTCCATTGTGATTGTACTTTGTGCCCGTGCCATCCCTTGATAACACCTTCTTTTACAAGGGAATGACTCAATTGGTCAACAGAAACATCATTGAATTCTTCTGAGAAGCGAAATATTTCTCGAAAAAAGCCACGTTCATCTCCGTAGGTTTTCAAAGCTTTTACAACAACACCATCAATCATTTGTTGCTCCTGCAAAATCCCTTATGGTTTTAATCGTTGTCTGAATATCTAATTCACTTAACTCAGGGTAAATGGGCAATGAAATTATTTCCTTAGTAATCTTTTCCGTTTCCGGTAATTTGTCACAACCATGCAAACTTCTGTATACTGGCTGAAGGTGTACGGGCACGGGATAATGAATCGAAGCGCCAATGCTTTTTTCTTTCAAAAAAGTCAATAATTCATCACGTTTGGGGGAACGTACAACATACAAATGATACACAGGTGTACAATTTTCTCTTAGTTTCGGTAAAATTAGGTTGGCAGTTCTCAATTCTCTATAGTATATCTCTGCCAGATGAACCCTTTTCGAATTATCCTCATCCAGATGCTCTAATTTAACACGCAATATCGCTGCCTGTATTTCATCCAATCTGGTATTCCATCCAGCAAAATGACTTACATAACGCTCAGCCCAACCATATTCACGCAGAAGTCTTGCCTTTTCAGCTAATTCCTTATCATCCGTGACAACAATCCCCCCGTCGCCCATGGCGCCAAGGTTCTTTGTTGGATAAAAGCTGAAACATCCCACATCTCCTATTGAACCAACACTCCTTCCTTTATACTTCGCCCCATGCGCTTGAGCACAATCTTCTATCACCTTTAAATTATATCTTTCTGCGACTTCCATTATAGGGTCCATGTCTGCCGGCTGTCCATAAATATGGACAGGAATGAGCACCTTTGTATGCGAGGTGATAGCGGCTTCTATTTTCTCTGGATCTATTGTGTAAAATTCGGGATCAATATCCACCAGCACAGGGGTTGCGCCAGCTAACTCAATCGCCGCTACAGTTGCAACGGCAGTATGTGAAACGGTTATCACTTCATCGCCACGCCCTATACCACATGCAACCAAAGTCAGGTGAAGTGCCTCAGTACCGCTACCGACACTAATTCCATGTGCTGTACCGATGTAACTCGCAAACTCTTCTTCAAACGACCGAACCTCATTTCCCAGGATATAGCGTCCACTATCAAGCACTCTGGAAATTGCAGCATCGATTTCGCTCTTATAAGAAAGATACTGTTTCTTGGGATTACTGCATAAAATCATCTCAGCACCTGCACTTCCGGAACATATACAATCCACTTGCCACCGGAGGCAACGAATTTTTGTTCCTTCGTCATAATCTCCTTCGCATGGTTATAGGCAAAAAGCAAAGCATAATCAGGGTAATCCTTCAAAAATTCTTCGTATGGACGAACAGGAACATGAGCGCCAGGGCTGAACTTTCCCTGCTTAATCGGTGTAGTATCCGAAATAAATTCTATTAAATCCGTGCTAATACCACAGTAATTTATGATCGTCGTACTCTTAGAAGTTGCAGCATATCCCACAATTCTCTTTCCTTGATGTCTTAAATCCTGTAAAAGAGTCATCAAACTTTCCCGCGAATGCTCGCAGTTTTTTCGAAATAACTCATAAGTTTCTGGTTTATCTAAACCCATGCTTTTCTCTTTTTCCAACTGTACATATATCCTGCCAGAAACAGAGTACATTCCTTTACGGGCTATTACATATCGCATGGAACCCCCATGCGTTTCCTGCGGTTCAATGTCTATAATCTCCATATCATGCTGTCCAAAGAGATAACTGATGGAAGATAAAGAAAAAAGGAAAACATGCTCATCATAAATCTGGTCATATGATGTATTTTCGATGACATCCCCAAGATAGGGATCTTCAAACATAACAATACCTTCAGGCTTAAGCAAAATTCTGATACCTTCCACTACGGAATGTATATGGGGTATATGGCACATTACATTGGCAGCCAGGAAGGCATCGGCCTGACCATGATCTTTCACTATTTGCTGCGCCAGACTTTCGTCAAAAAAGTTAGAGACAGTATTTATTCCTTTATCAATAGCGACCTGTGCTACATTAGACGACGGTTCAATACCTAAATGGCGAATTTTTTTCACGGCAAAGTTCTGCAGCATGATACCGTCATTACTGCCGATCTCTACTATGAACGGGTCTTTGCCTCTAATATAATCTTTCAATACATGATCAGCAAACTCTTTGAAATGGATAGCCATTCTCTTCGAAGTACCGGAGAAAAAGGCGTAATGTTCATTAAACATTTTTTCGCGTTCAGGTTGCTCCACCAGTTGCACCATACCGCACGCCGAACAAAAAGCAACTTGAAGCTCAAAATAATATTCATTGACAAATTGTTCTTTGCTTAGAAAACCATTAGCTATAGGCATTTTCCCAAATGATATGAATGGCTCGATATTAGACTTACAGATCAAACACTTATGCATTATTTGTACCTCCATAGACTCATAATTTTACCACAAATAGCTTTGAATAAATATAATTGTACTTTACTAAAATGATTACAATAATCGCCGACTATTCCTTTCCTAAAAGCCACATTACCCTTCTGTTCACTGCCTTTTTCCCGGCCAGTGAGCTTCTTGAAAGTAAATTCTCCTATGGCCTCATCAATAAGTTCGTCCGAAGCTTCAATTTCCAGATATTTTAACAATCGCTGTAACGTTGCTTTTGGATTACTCGATAACTCTTCATAAGTTAATCTATGGCTCAAACTCAATCCATCCCATGATTCATAAAACTTTTTCCAGCGATAAGCCGTAAAGAAGTAACAAACGAGTTTGACGGTTTTTAGCCACTCGATAAACCTCCTGAATATACTTTTCCCCAGTTTTAAGCCATCCATCTTCTTTTGTGCGCCAACTTCCACATCTGTGCCAGTCTTAAAGGCAACCGTATACCGGGCCAGGGCAGACACTGCCACATCGCGCGGATCCCGTGCTAAAAGAATAACTTTATCGGTTAAAGAAAAATAGTAATCGGGTAAATTATGCGTTTTTACCACCAGATTATATCTGGTTTTCGCCCGCGCAGGTAAATTTCCCTGGGTCAATTCTACGATTTTATCGTGTCCGGAAAACACAATACCCCTAAGCAGGCAATATGGTTCAATATAACGCGCATTAAGAATATAACAAATCATATAACTTAGCCAACCCTGGCCTGATCTTCCGTAATCAGCTATCAGAATAATGTCTTTCTGCATCATTTTCTAATCCCCTTTTCTCTGCGTTTCAGTGTAGTAATAATCTTGTTGACACAAATGGTGAGACTATTACGTTTCGTATCTATTAGTATTTCTGGATTTTCTGGTGGTTCATATGGCGTATCCGGCGAAACTCCGATAAAATTTTCTATCTGTCCCGCTAGAGCTTTCTGATACAGATTTTTAACATCCCGGTGGATACACTCCTGTAGATCGGCTTTGATGTATATTTCCAAAAAATCAGGAAATAACTTTTTTCTAGCATGTTTCCGGCTTTCCCGAAATGGTGAGATTAGAGAGACTATGATATAATTGTAATTTTCTCTTTTCTTGGCGCATATTTTGACTGTCAACAGATTATTTTTTTTAATATCAGCCGGGGTAAATCCCAGATGTTTATGCAAAGTATTCCTAATTATGTCACCATCGATAATCAGTATCTTTTTGCCTTGATTTTCAAGTTTATTTTTAAGTGCTTCGGCAATCGTCGATTTACCGCTACCGGATAATCCTGTAAACCATAAAACTAAGGCACATTTATTGCTCATACAAAAACTTTTCCTTTTTTACCAATCCGCCCAATAATATATTTGGCAATCTCTTTACGCATAATCCATTTTGGCGGTATTTTTTTTTGTTGTAACATATTCCTGATCTCTGTTCCACTTATAGAAATGAAATCGTCTTTGTTGGCTTTCTGTTTAATTATGTAGCTTCTCACTTTCGAATCATACCCTACTTCCTCAAAAAATACCGGTGTAATGCCAATTTTCCCTATCTTATCAAAAATTTCATGTGAATCTTTAGGTCCGAAGTAACTTGTCGCTCCAGCATGATCCCTGCCGATGATGAAATGACTACACCCAAAGTTCTGCCTGCATAAAGCGGTAAAAACAGCTTCTCGCGGGCCGGCATAGCGTGAATAAGTAGAAAATAATCCAAATATCACCTTATTCTTTTCATAATACTTTTCCAGCATAATTTCATAACTTTTAATAATAATCTCTGACTGAAAGTCTCCCTTTTTCTTGGTGCCCACAATTGGCTGCACAAACAGACCATCACATCCCGTTTTTTCCATAGCTTGCATCTGAATAAATTCGTGTGAGCGATGAATGACATTGCGTGTATGGAAGCCAACAACTTTGGCCCAACCTAAAGATTCAAAGATTGTTCTTACCTGTTGCGGTGTCAGGTTATATTGATGATATTTATCGGTACGTCTTTTTACCAAGGTTACTTTTCCTCCCAATAGATATTCCCCTTCATTGGCCAACATCTTTACACCTGGGTGGTTATGATCATTTGTGCCAAAAATAGCTTTAGCATATGTTTTTTTGTCAAAAGCATAGATCTGCGCAATATCTAATAACCCGTAAATTTCCCCATCCTCTTTTGCAACTAAGGCAATCTTTTCTCCTTCCGTATATATTTTAGCCTCTTGCTTCTTTATGCTCAATATTATCGGAAGAGTCCATACAGTACCATTTCTTAAACACATTTTATCAATAACGGATTCTAATTCATCCTTGACCATAAAACTTTCCAAAGGACTATATGTCCCAATACCTAGTTGCTCGAGATCCATCAAAGCGTTATTCCCGATTTTTAGTGTTCTTAAGGCTTTCCAAGAAATTGAGGTAATTTTTTCCAGATCCACCATTCGATTCACTAATCTGCCTCCGTGAGGCTCAATTAGGAATCCTTCCGCATCCGTATTTTTTATATAATCTGCCTTTTCCAATTTCGACAAATCCACCGATATTGTATGCTGCGAATCTTTATACTTCTTTTTGGTTTGATGATCCATTGCTAACTGACCTTGTCGAATTAAAGTATCTAGCATATTCACTGTCTCAATCGGATATTTTCCCACCGCGGTCTCTTTAGTTAAAACAAAGCCAGTCACACCATCCAAAACAGTATTAACAATATCATTAGCTTCAGCTCTTGAAGGCTTCAAATCATTAGCCATTGTTTCCACTAAATTAGAAGCAATGAATACATCTTTACCAGCGCTGCGTGCCTTGCCAATTAATATTTTTTGGACCAGAGGCATTTTTTGAATAGGCACTTCCCTACTGAGATCCCCCCGATCAATTAAAATCCCCTCACAACTCCGCAGGATTTCTTCTAAATTATTTATGCCTTTCTTGGTTTCAATTTTAGCGTAAGCAATAGCTTCAGGATACAAATTTTTAAATGTTTTTACTTCATCAGCTGAATTCATAAACGAAAGAGTAAAATGCTTAATCCCATATTGCTTGGCTAAATCGATAGCTTTTAAGTCTTTTTTGCTAAAAGTGGGTAATTTATTTCCAAGCCCTTCACAATGCACCCCTTTGTTACCACTTACCACTCCTTGTATGATCACCCTGCTTTTAATGAAGTTCCGATTCCATAGAGTATTAGTATCTTCTACCTTCAACAATACTGAGTTAAAATCCAGAGATATCAAATCGCCTGGTTTTAAATAATCGACCACTTCACAAGGGGTAAAATAAATACTATTTTTGTTGCATGTAATTTTCTTGCGATGAATAAACACAATATCATCAATATTAAAATATATCGGGCCTGACTTCATAATACCGGTTCTTACTTGAGCCCCCTCTGTATCTATAGCTATCAAAATATTAAATTTCTTTAGAAAATGGATATACCTCTCAATATCTTCAACAGAAACATGTGAAAGATTTATTCGGACTAACGAAACCTTTCTCGCTTCAAATTTTCTAAGAACCCCTTCATTGAACGAAGCAGGTCCTATAGTGCAGATTATTTTTAATTTTTCCCGCATAAACTACACCTCTCTTTAAGACGCTTGTCTAACACCATGGCCTGATAAGCCGAAGGCGATTCTTCTATCTCGCAAAAATACTCTGCCAAAAAAGCCTTCTGCATTTGCATATGTCTGTTGTTCCACTTCTGTCTAAAATAATTATCATTTACCAATTTAAACAATAAGTCTTCGAGTTTTTCGATATTGTCTATATAGTCAGCGCCATCTTTATAAATATTAAAACGCTGTTCACCATCAAGAACACAACATATAACAGGACAATCAAACAACATAGCTTCTATGCCAAGTGTAGAGAATTTAGTAATCAACACATTTGCAGCATTTAGTGCATGATAAGGCAACATTTTATTATCAATCAGAAAAACGTTTTTTAAATCTCCACGGCTTTTAATCATATCATCCAGAATGTCAGTTTTATGACCTGGGTGCGATTTTACCAGTATTGCCACGGATGGATATTTATTTGCAAATTTTAGCAATGCGTTCAAAGTTACCACCAGTTCCTTTTGAGCCATAAAACCCCTTAGAATCATATTAGAATCAAAAAGTATATACATGGAAAAAGTGCTTGGTATTCTAAGGTACAAACGAGACTGTTCTGCACTATATTTTTTTCTGAAATTAGGAATTCCCTCATACTTCGCCTGACCACATATTTCTATATTAGCAGCTGGTATATTGCTTGACTTAAGCACCATTCTTTTATGATATTTGCCAGCAACAAATAACAAATTAACAGAATTTTCAGGTTCTTCATAAGGCCAATCTATATATGCCCCTACTATATAATAGAGAATCAAAGAGGGATGCTGCATGTCCAAGCTTTTCCAAGCCAGAAATCCTTCTCTTAACGCTGTAGCCCCCCATAATTTGATCGCAAGCGGTTTATGCCTTTTAAAATATTTTTTTACAGCTTGATAAAACCTGTACGATTGAGGAAGTTCTGCAATAATAAAAAACCTGACAGACGGCCAAAGCAGAACTCCGATAGGTACTAATTGATAATTGAATGCCAGATGTGATACAAAATTACTCTTTTTTCTTTTCGCGTTCTTCCATGTCCAAATGAAACCAGAAAAACTTCTCCATATATCAGAAAAAGAACACCATTTTTCCAGTTCCTCTACTTGAAGGTCTTCCCGCCTGACCTGTGATGCTCCTGGTTCTTTTGTATATCTTTCATTTGAATGCCAACAAAGAGCAACCGGATTATAACCTTTTTGCTTTAACTCCTTCATAAGAGGAATGATATTCTCAACATGCTTATATGCAGAGCTACAAAGTTGAAAAACTATTTCCTTGTCAACGACTTCTTCTTTTTTAGGTTTGAAGCGATTGTGCAGGTTAATTCTAAAAACGTTAAATGCATAATATGCTGATCTTGCATATATTCCTAAAATAGATTTTGCCGTCTTGATTAGCACACTTATAGAATAGCATCCAACAACTTCAACATCAACATCCCTGCTTCGAGCAGTCTCTATAAAAACATCATCTTCCCATCCCATCCCCAACTGACTTATTAATACAACACTGCTAATCTTATAGGTATCAAGTAAAAAATTGTAAGAACGAATTAAAAGCAACAAATCCTGTATTCGTTGTGTTGTCATACCACCTTCAACATGTCGGGTAAAAAACAACAATTTTTCCGGAAATTCATGCTTATTATCAGCTAAGGTTTTTAGCCATTCATTCACTACTTCCGTAAGGCGAATCACATCATCAGCAACATTGTAAAATGACTCCATCTGCTCAATCCAGCAAGTTTTATCTATCCACGGATACTCTTTTACCGCTTCATGGACTCTTGGATCATCTGACGCCAGAATATAACGAGTCTGAGCCTCTAGTTTAAAATATCGTAGTCTACGCGCTGACTTTAGATCACGGCAAACAATCAATACATTATTAGAATCAACCATTCATCTACCTTTTTGATCGCCTGCAAACGCAACTTTTTACAAACTGCAATTCTTTTTTTGAAAATGCTCCCAATGCAAAAAGCCCACCGACATATGCCACTATACTCAAAATTAATCCTCCAATGATTATAGCCACAGAGTTAACCTCTCTTACATTGGATAAAGCCCAAAATAATAAAACGCCCATAAATAATGAAGCCATTATAGACTTTACTATTGTTCGAAGTTGAAAATTTACTAACCAATGCTTTTTAACAATTTTATTAATATATAAAAAAGCAATAAAATAACTCAAAAATGTCGTTATAGCGGCAATGATAATGTTTCTGAAAAAATAGAGTAAAATCAAGTTTGCCAGTAGGTTGAATACTGATGCAAAAAGATTCATTTTGAATATTGCGAAAGTCTTCATGCGTACAAACAGAGCATTTGAAAGGATAATATTCAATCCGTAAAACAATGTTCCTAAAGCCACAATAGGTGTTACAAGATATGCCTTTCCCGCAACCTCACTATTAGCTAATAAAGTTAATACTGGATTACTGAGAACCATGCTTCCGAAAATAAAAGGAATTACCAAAATCAAAAATATCTTTAACGCATAATTAAGCATCCTCTGGGCTTCATATTCGTTATTATTATCTACAGCCTTGGACATAAGTTGAGGAAGAGCCGTCCCCATTGCCTTTGGAATAAAAATAATAAGAGAACCCAACACATACCCCGGATTGTAATAGCCCACAGCCGAAACAGTCAAATAAAATGCAATAAAATACCTATCACTACCCGCCAAAATAAAATCAACAATAAAATTAAGGACAAGTGGAAATCCAAGTTTGATATCAGAAATTAAACTTTTTAACCTATAAAATGAAAATTTAAATCCAATTTCCCTAAAAATGATCCAAAAACAAGGGACTACGATCAAAAAAGCGGATAGGGACTGCGACAGTACAAGAACATTTATGTTTATATACCTATAGCAATAAAAAAAAAGTAGGATCAACCCGATATGGATGTAAGAAAAAGATAACGTTGCCGCCATCATATAGTGCACTCTGGACGTATAGCGGAAATAATTGCTCCCCTGAGAATAAAGAAAATATAAGACCAAAAAAAAAGGAATTATTAATACGGAATAGCTAATTTCATTTTTAAAAATATATGTGTTTAGTTGTTTGTTCAGAAGGATTAACAGTAACGACAGAAATAATATGGAAAACAATTGGAACAAAAACTGGGGGTAAAAAAGTTCCCTCCGGGCCTGTATGCCACTGGCTGATGGCATAAACCTCTTTGCTCTGAATCCCGCTCCAAATGACGAAATACCGAATACAATTCCAAAAACTGAAGAAAGCAAAACAAACCCGCCATAAATCGTGACACCAACCGTCTTGATGATTAAGGGCATAAGAATAATGCCCTTCATGTAAATCAATACATGGCCACCGATAACAACTATGTTATCTTTTGCAAATGATTTAGAATATGACTGGGACATTAATCAATCCTTTTTAGCCCTTTCAACCTTTTGAAATGCTTGCGATTATTGTGTCGCATTTTCCAAGCACAGCAAGTTGTTTTTCATAGACAGCATACAATTCCGGGGAATCAAGAAAATTCCACTTCTTATGTCCGCCAGGCTTACCATTAGCCAACCAATATAAATGATTGGATAACGGATACCTTTGAATTTGCTTGATATAGTTTACCTTTAAATTAACTTGGTCAAATAACATCTGCAAAGTCTTCATTGTATATAAAAACAAGTGACAACTCCAATAAGTAAAATTAGAAAATGGCTCATTATTGTATAAGGTTAATAAAGCATCATTCGCATTTGGCACTTCAACAATAATCCGTCCATTCTCTGTCAACATTTTGCTCAATTCACTTAATACCAACTTGGGATCAGAAAGATGTTCTAATACATGAAACATAGTTATGATATCATACCCCTCTTTACTAATATTCTCTGGGGTATCGGATAAACTTTTAAAAACAGTAAGATTGTTATTTTGGAAATGATTTTTTAGCTGACTTTCTAATTCTATACCAAATGCTGCAGCTGCCTTTTCGCGCGCTCTTAAAAGAAATCCTCCCGCCCCACATCCAAAATCCAATAGTTTACAATTCGGCAATACTGATTTGAGATATTGGAAACGCCGTTGGTCATCTACATCGGTTTCTTTAAGCCAAGCTTTAGTGTCCGGAATCTTTTTACCATGCATTTCTGAACTTTCATAGAAACCGTTTTTAACATGACCAAAAGAAGAAAGAAAAACTAGCCCGCAGGAAACGCATTCCAAGACCCCCAATTCAGGGTTATCACGCACGCTACCGGGTCTTTTATTAAATTCTATGCTTCCACACAGATAGCATTTTTTATAATCTAACATCTTTCATCCTTCAAACATTGACTATTATGAATTATCAACACATCATTATATGATTTCGCTTCGCCACAAATACAACATGGGTATTTTACAAAACTTTTAAACCATGCTTAACCTAACCAAGTTCTAGATTCATGGTGAAATAAGATTTTAAATATTGAACAAATTTAATTTATACTTAAAAATATAAACTTTCAGACATCAAAAACTAAACTATTGAACTTGTGATATAATTCCTCTAATTTATCATTTTTCAACTGAGGCATTTTCAAAATTGAATGATTTATAACAGCAATATTATCATAATACCTATCTTCAATAAAATCATTCTCAATGCATATGTTTCTTAGTTTAGTTCCATAGTACGGTGCAAAGATAGCAAGAGATATGCTTTTAACTTTTAATTCTTTACAAAACCTTGCGCTTTCTAATATATTCTCTTCCGTTTCAAAAGGCAAACCAATCATAATATTTGCCGTAGTTCTAATATTATATTTGTGACAGTTATCAAAAGCTTTCTTCAAGGTAGCGTTAGAAATATTTTTATTTAACAATTTTCTTCTTATTTCTTCATTTCCTGTCTCAATTCCTATACCTATAGTGATGCAACCGGCTTCTTTTAATCTTTCAATCCTATCTTTGTTAAGAAGACTGTCCGCTCTGGTCATTATAAAAAACGGTAATCCTACCTTACTTTTATACTTTTCACAAAATTCTAAAAACCTTTCATCTTTCATTGTTAAAAAATTCTCATCATTGAAAAATATAAGTTCTAATGACCATTTTTTTTTCAAATACACCATTTCTCTTATTGCCAGATTCACAGGTTTTTCCCTCGTATATTTTCCAAGCCCTTTAAACTCTTGTTGCATAAAATGATTTAAACAATATGAACAATTAAATGGACACCCTCTTGACAGTTCAAAAAACCCTGTTCTGTACATTTTTCCCATAAAAGGCTTTAAAAAATGCCTTTCATCAAAAATCTCCCAGTCTTGGAAAATTTCTGGGAATTCCCAATCATAATATTTCGATAATTCATTTTTAATTATATTGCCGTTTTTTTTAATTATCAGGTTAGGCACATTAGAAATATCCTCATTACATCCTATCTTGTCTGCCAGTTTTTTTATTGCATACTCTCCTTCTCCTATACATATAAAATCTACATTATCATCATTAATGAAAAAACTAGGAACTGTAGTCGGAAACAACCCCCCAACAACTATAGAAGCTGGAGTAGTTTTTTTTGCAATTTCAAACAATCTTGTCGCACAAGAATAATTATTTTCAACGATTGAAAATGCTATTAAATCGGGATTAAAAGATTCAATTTGTTTAATAAATTCTTCCTCAATATTTTCAGTTTGATTTCCACCCCAGTATTTACTCATATCAACCGTCTTTACCGTCCCTGTTTTTTCCCGCGCCTCATGATCTAATCTTTTTGAGCCCCTAAAGGTTATATCAAATAAATCCACTTCATGGTTATAGTATTTCAGGATTCCCGATAAAACACTTATGCCTAGAGGGATTATAGGATAACCCTCTTTGTTTGGATATACAAATAATACTTTACTCATTATTATTCTTTCTTAGCTGAACAAAGATTTTAAGCCATTTTTAATATCAAGTCGACTCTTACCCTGCCCCTGAGACGCTTTCATAAAACTCCATTTTCATGTACTCAAACGACAAAACAAAACTCAAATCTGGTGTTTCTTCTGAATTAACCAAAATAATTACCTACCAATTTCATATCGCATTGTTCTGTGCATTTCATTCCACGTGTTAAAGAAAAATGATCTTCCCGAAATTGTTGATATTTTTTTCCATTCCAAATATCATATAGTGATTCTTTTCTGGCATCGCCAAGAATTATTTCATTATTAAAATCTTCCATACACATTACAACTTCACCATTTGACTTAATAGTCGTGGACATCCATGGGTGCTGGCAGAACTCTAACCAATGTACTGATTTTGTACCTTCATCTTTGTTTTGATACCATTGTGTATCCTGGCTTTTAAGATAGATATATACATCCAACCCTTCAAATGCTTTTTTGAGTTTCTCAAACTCTTCCTGCTGATTAAAACCATGTAAATTAAGCATTGTTATTACAATTGTCGTTTTGTAATTATATTTTTTTTTCCCTTCCAAAAGCCGAAGTATTCTTTTATAACTTTCTGAAAAATTCGATGCCTTCCCTCTAATCTTTTTATGTAGCGCATCATCAACTGTTTCTATTGAGTATTTGATATAATCCAATCCATTTTCGAACATTTCAAGATTTTTGTTAATATCTATATTAGCTGGATTGCAACTAAAATAGGTTAAAAATCCTTTCTCTCTCAGGATTTTAACCCTATCTGCCATCCTTTTATCCAACAGAGGATCTCCATAACCATGGAGTTGTATAATTTTGGGAATAATGTATAAAAAGAAATGATTTTCACTCATTTCATGGGGAGCGATTTTATATTTCTCTTCAACAAATGATTCCCAGGTTTTCCACTCTTCGGCTGAAAAAGGCATTATTTGATTTGCAACATTTTCGAATGTTTCCTGATCCAGTGTTTCTATTTTCCTTGTCATCATCGTAGTTCTTGGACACATCTCACATCTCATGTTACAAGCATTAGTAGTCTCAATATTATAGATAACAGGATCTTGGCTTCGATACTTCTCAAATTCGTCAAACACATACATTCTGTCAAACGATTCCCCTTTCATAATTTTCTGTTTCAGTTCATGAATTTTCATGAAAAACTTTATATCAATCATTTTTTATCTCCACTATCATGAAAATTTCTTAATAACTTTACGTAAAATATCAGCCTTCATTTCTACTAACTTCATATCCCGATAATTCGTCTTAAACTGCATTAACTGTTTTTGAATGTGTTCTGCCTCTGGACACAATCCTGGTTCATAATATATCTTTTCGTAAACCCATGGACATCGTTTTACATATTTACGTTCCGTCATCATAGGTTCAAGATAAGGTACACTCCATGCGCCATAAATACCATCTCCACCTGCTTTAACATAAGCTTTTCGGAATTCACTCCAGCTAACCCCTATGCTTTCTTCTCCTTTATATAGAACTCCAAGAGTATAATACGAATTCGTATAACCTTCTGGGACTTTTTGAGGAATAAGATAATCAGTATCAGCCATTACATCTATAAACAATCTTGCAGATTTAATCCGCATATTAACAAGTTCTTCGCCTCTTTCTAATTGAGCAAGAGCAATAGCCGCACTAAATTCATTTAATCGGTAATTCCAACCAAGCTCATCGTGTCTTTTGTAATCCGGATTCTGGAATATATCAGCATTCAAGCGAATACGTCCCTCTTCAGCCTTGAGATTTTTAAAACCATGACCACCTACTTTTCGAACCATTTCAGCGTATTTTTCATTGTCTGTTAGAATAATTCCGCCTTCTCCACATGAAATATGCTTCGTATTTTCAAAACTATAGCTAGATATATGCCCTATTGTTCCTGCTATACTGCCTTTATAAGTATTCATAAAACATTGAGCATTATCCTCAATTACAACGATATCATGTTTTTTCGCAAGCTTCATGATTGGATCCATGTCTGGAGACAATCCATAGATTCCTACAGTAATGATTACTTTGGTTTTGGAGGTAATTTTCCTTTCCAAATCTTTCGGACTAATGGTAAATGTCTCTGGATCAACATCGACGTAAACAGGAACAGCATTCGCGTGAAGCGTCGCAGTAGTATCCATCATAACAGTGATAGTTGGAGATATTACTTCATCTCCCGGCTGCACCCCAGCAGCTTCTATTGCAGCGTGGAGAGTGGAAGTTCCTGAATTAAGAGCAACACCAAAACGGGTCCCAATTTTACGGGCAAAGGCTTTCTCAAGCTCTTGGTTCCAGTTTCCACCTGTGGCAGACCATGATTCGGATTGTAACACTTTCTTTATATAATCCAATTCATTGCCAAGGTATTTTATCGGATTGTTTAAATCTTTATTAGGCACTTTCATGCTCCTTTTTCACAATTCTATCATTTGCCTTTGTGTGATTCACTCCTTCTTTTCGACTAATATGACTGTTCATTCCTGCTATTTCCGAGTGCTTTTCTAATAATTTCAGAATGTCTTCCTGGAGAAAAATTGGTTTTTTATCATAAAGGTAATCATAAATAATTTTTGTCATCTCATAATCGCACTCATAATCAATTGTCCATCTCAGATGTGAATAATCTTTTTCTTGCTTAAAATTAATTATCTTAAATTGATCCTGATTATTTTGAATATAAGGAAATACATGCTCTCGTTCTGAAAGCAGTTTTGCTTCTTTCCATGACTTTTTCAACACATGGATTGAATACACTTCTACATCCAGCCCTTCGGGATAAGTAGGCTCAAAATGATTTGTAACAAAATCCACTTCATTGTCCTTAAAAATCTGGACAGCCCGATCTATTGCTCGATAGTCAACAAAGGGATCATCGGGGGTAACTCTGACAATAACACCAGCTTTATACTTTTTAGCACATTGATAATAGCGATCCAATAGATCATTTTCACTTCCTCTAAAACATTCAAGCCCAAGTTTGGATGCTATTTCTTCGATAGCATCATCTATCAACTTTGTTGTACTCGCTATTACAATTTTATCTATCAGTCGACTTTGTTTTACTCGGTTAATGCATAACTCTAATAAAGTTTTGCCTTTAATCTTACATAAAACTTTATTCGGCAACCTGGAAGATCCCATCCTAGCTTGTAAAATAGCTACCACCATATTGCTATTTTTAATTTTTTTGTCTTGATTCATTTATTCCTGCGTTTAAAATTAACACACTTGCACCTACTATAAAAAATTTACTGTATTAAACACTTAGAATCACTATACACTGCAGGTCATATAGTTAACCCCTGAGTTTTTTTCTCGATTCTAACTCTGTTTCTTCTACCTTTTTAATTCCGTCACCAAGTACATTTTTTATTTCTTTTATTCTTTTATAAAGCATATCCATCGCATGAACCTCTAAACTTGCGGAATGGTCGGAACCCCACATATTATGGTCAAGAGTAATATGCCTCTCAATAACTTTAGCACCCAAAGAAACAGCAATAACAGATGGTTCTAACCCATACTCATGACCACTGTATCCGACTATACACTCATACCTATCTCTTAAATAATCGATGACACGTAAATTCAATTCTTCAATTGGAGATGGATATGCCGAATTAGTATGCATTAATATGTAATCGCCTTTTGAATATTTTTCTAATATTTCTACCGCTTCGTCAACTTCTTCGATTGTGCTCATACCAGTGGACAAAATGACAGGTTTGCCAGACTGCGATACAAGACTCAGAAGTTCATGATCTGTAAGTTTGGCAGATGGTATTTTAATAAAGGGAACATCATAGCTAACTACAAACTCAAGACTTGGGATATCCCAAACAGACGCAGTCCAATAAAAAGGCTTTTCTTTACAATATTTGTCTATATATGAATATTCCTTGTGATCGAACTCCACTTTATATTTGTATTCCAAATAAGTAATCCTGCCCCAAGGTGTGTCTCTCAGAATATTTTTTTGATCCTCCGGCACACACAAATCCGGACTTCTTTTTTGAAATTTAGCACAATGCCAATTACAAGCAAACGCCGCATCAATTAATTTTTTTGTGATATCAAGACTTCCATTATGATTTATACCAATCTCGGCTATCATAAAAACAGGATTGTCATTACCTATAGTATGATTGTTGATTTTAATAACTTGGTTAGCCACACTTAATCTCCTTTTTCATTCATGTCCGTTTTTTGAATAATAAGATCCGAAAGTTCTCTTATTACACCTTCTCCGCCCTTTGCCTTTGTGACTAGCTTTGCAAGAGATTTTATATCAGGATGTGCATCCGCCGGAGCGATAGGAAAGCCAATAATCTTCATAACTTCAAGATCATTCAAGTCATTACCTACATAAAGAACTTTTTGCAAATCATAATCATTCTGTTCGCAATAATCCATTAAAGTAATTTTTTTATCTTTGCAAGGTGCTACAACCTCAAGCCCAAGCTTCGCCGCTCTAGCCTTCACAACGGAATTCGTTTCACTGCTCAAGATTAATTGAGGAATACCTAATGTGCGCAAACGCTCCACACCTAAACCATCTGCCCGGCTTACCATAACTGCTTCTGCTCCATCCTGGAAAATCATAACACGGTTATCTGTCATGACTCCATCAAAATCATAAACATTTAATTGAATATCTTTTATATTTATTTCAAATTGTTTATTACCCACTATTTTATCTCTCATCTTGTTCATCTTTTTTTATATCTCTATACCGCTTAATCGTCTTTTTTAACCCTTTCTCAAATGGTGTTTTGGCTTTAAACCCAAATTCTTTAGATGCTTTTTTTGTATCAAAACATCTTCGTGGCTAGCCATCTGGTTTTGCTACATCCCATATAATTTTACCTTTAAAGCTAGTTAATTTAGCAACTACTTTAACTAAACTTTTTATTGAAATTTCTCCTCCAGGAACGGATCCGCCTTTGGCGAAAAATCCAGCGCCAAGGTTTACTGGCTCAGACTTATTATATTTTTCTGTAGCCAATAAAATACCTTCTTCAAAATCTACATCCCGTATCCACTCCAATTTTCTATAGGGAGAAGATCATTGCCTCCGGCTAAAATTCTACCTTTCATGATGTAGCGTTTATAGCGCTCATGGCGTTAATTGGGTTTGTTGCTCCATGTTCTACTTTCTATTGCCTATTTTCTTTACTATTTTGCCAAAACTCAACGAAAAACGCAATAAACACCCCCAATATTAAACCTAACATTGCCGCTATAGCAACCATTTGTCTTTTTTTTGGTTTTATCGGGTTAGTTGAAAGTAAGACAGGCTGTATTTCTCGGAAACTACGTATGAATTCTTTCTGTTTATCTAAATT
>CAZAYU010000007.1:0-106256 GCA_964489445.1 uncultured Planctomycetia bacterium | reverse complement strand
ATGAAATGCTTTCGGCACGGTTACAAGCTGGGAAAAATATTGATGAAGTTTATGCCGGAGTTGATTATAATAGTGGAACTGCTCAAGCTGGAAATGCAGATGCAAGTATCACTCAAACAAGTGGCCGGACAATGAGTTCAACTAGCGGAGACATTACTCTGACCGCAACCACTGATGTGGCTTTAAGTATTTTGTCGACTACAGGTAACGTAAGCGTAACCGCTGATGACGATACATATAGTTTAGCTAATAATGTTGGCGAAATTACGGATAATTTAACCGGAGAAACTGCGGCAAACATTATCGCGGCAATTGCAACTTTGCGGGCAGCAACCGGAATTGGTTCTCTTGACGATATTGAAACAAATATTACAACTCTTGATGCCTTAAATTCAACTAGCGGCAATTTATTAATTACCGAAATTGCTGCCGGAACTGATTTAAATATCAACCGGGCAACTCAGAGCGCTTTAGGTAATTTGCTTGTTCAAACGACAAACGGAACACTTACTGTTGTTGCTGATCAAAATGGAGTAGCAGTAACTACTGGAACACTCACTTTGATTGCCGGCGATAGTGATACATCATATACTGAAGATTTAGTCATTAACGATACAGTCACTTCAACTACTGGCTTGGTAACGCTTACTTCAAGTGGCGACGATGTAACCTTTGGTGCTGGAGGCGATGTGACTACAACATCGGGTAATGTTCAGGTTAATGCGGAAAGTGGCGCAGGGCTGGGTGAAGGAATAATTACCATGACTGACGGTGCATTAATTGATTCCGGAACCGCACAAATCGATTTGAATGCTTACGGTGACATTACTTTAGGTGGATTAACAACTACATATACTGCGGATAATGCTGTTGCGGTTACCTCAGTTGCCGGTGGAATAGTTGATGGTGGGGATATACACACTGATATTGTGGCAAATACCGCCTCAGCAATTGCTGATTTGGATGCAGCAACCGGAATTGGCTCAGCTAACGCTTTGGAAACATCAATTTTTAACTTAGAAGCAAACAATACAACTTCTGGAAATATAAAAATTTCTGAGACTGACGCGATCAATTTAACTGAAATAATTAATTCCGGCACAGGCTCTATTGATGTAACTGCCGGAGGAACTATGACGACAACTACAATAACCGGAGGTGGCGCGGTAAACTTGAACGCAACCTCTGGGGATATTCAGGATACCGCAACCGGAAAAATAACTGCAGTAGGAAATTCTTCTTTACGGGCCAGTGGAATAATCGGAACAAGGACTAATCCAATAGATGTTGATGTTGACGGTGAGTTGTGGGTTTGGGCTGGAAGCGAGCAAGATGAAGTTTCCGCAGTTCTCCAGGGAACAGTGCATACCGCTGCGTCTACCGAAAGAGTAGAAATTTATGAACCTACTCCGCCGGGATTGGTCTTGTTTGATAATCATATTATGGGCGGTGGAAATTCAGGATCAGGAAGTACCGGTGGCTCAATATTAGGATTTGGCTATGGATATGTTATCTCAGAAAAATCTTCTCTCCTGTCACCGTTAAATGCGCAAGTAATTCAACCTTGGGGTTATAATATTGAGAATATAATTATTAATGAGCAATTTTTGCAGGGTCCACCTGTTGTTATTGACGGTTCTGCAGTAGGTGTTGATGTAATTTCGCCGGATTTATTAATTAGCCCAGAGAAATTTCTCCCGGGGGTTAATCAGTACATTATTTATAGCCAACCAGAAATGGGTCAAAGGATTAATAAGAGTAAACGGCCATTACTGTTAACTAAAAGATAACTCCTTTTTAAGCCAGCGCTTTGGAAATCTTTCTCTGAAAATTCCTTCCTAATTGCTTTCTTTTTTGTTATAATTATTTAATTGTCAGTATTTGCAATAGGGCTCTATTTAAACGGAGAGATTAGTATGAAAAGAATAGTGCAGATTACCTGCGGAATGTTGTTTTTAACAGTTTTAGCTTCTGCACAGATTGATTCTCAAGAGGACACATTATTCCAGGTTTCCACAATTGATGCGTTGTTAGCTGGAGTTTATGATGGTGAAGTTACTTTTAGGCAATTGGCTGAGAATGGAGATTGTGGAATTGGGACGTTTAATCGTCTTGATGGAGAAATGGTAGCTGTTGACGGTAAGTTTTTTCAAGTTAGAGTTGACGGAAAGGTCTATCCGGTTTCTCCTGATGAAAAAACTCCGTTTGCCTGTGTTACTTTTTTTAGTACGGATAAAAGTGTTAACTTAATAGATATCAATAGTTTAGAAATATTAAAAAAACAACTAGATAAACAATTGCCCACAAAAAATATACTTTATGCAATCAAAATAAAGGGGAAATTTAATTATATAAAGACCCGTAGCGTTCCGGCGCAAGAAAAACCTTACTTACCATTATTAGAAGTAGTAAAAGACCAGGTAGTTTTTGAATTTAATGATATTTCCGGGACAATTATTGGTTTCTGGTGTCCTGAATATTTAGCCGGGATAAATGTTGTTGGGTATCACCTGCATTTTATTAGTGATGATTATTCCTCCGGCGGGCATCTTTTGGATTGTCGATTTGATAGCTTGAACGCTGAGATTGATGAAACCAGTGATTTTTTTATGGTGCTACCTAGTGATCAACAGTTTCGTCAGTTAGATTTAACCGCTAATAAAGAAGAAGAACTGAAGAAAATTGAAAAATAATTGGGTATTTTTTAGAAATAGAAATATAGAGTGGAGGTAAAAAAATGATGCGTTCCAGTAATCCAGCTTTAAGGGCTAATACATTTCGAGATTTAAGTGTTGGTAATTCATCTGGTGAAGTAATGAGCATTCAGGGAACAGTAAACAAGACGTTTATCTTACTGTTTCTAACATTGTTGAGTGCTTCCTGGGTGTGGAGTAATCCGCAAAATATGAAATTTGTGTTTCCGGCAGCAATTATTGGTTTCATTGTGGCGATAGTTACTGCTTTTAAAAAGGAGCTATCGCCGTATACTTCACCGGCTTATGCGTTAATAGAAGGAGTATTCTTAGGTGGAATCTCTCTTGTTTTTGAAAGAAGCTATCCGGGGATTGTAACTCGGGCAGTGGGGTTGACCTTTGGCGTGTTATTTAGTTTACTGCTAGCTTATAAATCAGGAGCAATCAAAGTTACTAATAATTTTCGTCTTGGTGTAGTCGCGGCAACTGGGGGCATTGCGGTATTTTATTTAGTAAGTTGGGTTTTGCGAATGTTTGGTATTCAGATTCCGTTTATCTCTCAAGCTACACCAATCGGGATCGCTTTTAGCGTGTTTGTGGTTATTATTGCTGCGTTAAATTTAGTTTTAAATTTTGATCTTATTGAGCGGGGGTCAAAAATGAATGTTCCCCGATATATGGAGTGGTATGGAGCGTTTAGTTTAATGGTTACTTTAATTTGGCTTTACATTGAGATACTTATTTTGCTGTCAAAATTAAACCGAAGGTAAATTATGGATATGTATATGAAGGAAGCGATTGGTGAAGCTAAAAAAGGTTTATCTGAAGGCGGAATTCCTATTGGTTCGGTATTGGTTAAGGGTGAGACAATTATTGCTCGAGGGCATAATCGTCGGATTCAGGAGAATGATCCGATTACTCATGCGGAAATTGATTGTTTGCGTTCAGCCGGTAGGATTAAAACTTACAAAGGTACAACGCTTTATTCGACGCTTATGCCTTGTTATTTGTGTGCCGGCGCAGTAGTGCAATTTGGGATAACAAAAGTAATTGCCGGAGAATCGGAAACGTTCCCTGGGGCACGAGAATTTATGGAGTCCAAGGGGGTAGAGGTGATTGATCTAAATCTGGATGAGCCTAAGGAATTGATGAAACAGTTTATTCACCAATACCCTGATCTGTGGAAAGAAGATATCGGAGATCTTTAAATATGCTGGGAAAATTTAAATTATCAGAAAGATATATGCGCTTAGCAATAAAGGAAGCAAAGAAGAATATTAAATTAATGGATGGTGGCCCGTTTGGTGCTTGTATTGTTAAGGAAAATAAGGTGTTATCTGTCTGCCGAAACACAGTATTATCTAGCGATGCAACCGCTCATGCGGAAATAAATGCAATCCGCTCTGCATCTAAGGCGATTGGCAGCTTTGACCTTTCCGGAGCTGTTATTTATTCAACTACCGAGCCCTGTCCTATGTGTTTTTCTGCTATTCATTGGGCAAAGATAGGGCAAATAGTTTATGGAACCGGAATTAGCGATGCGAAGAAAATTGGATTTAACGAATTACCGATTTCTTTAGCAACAATGAAAAAAAGCGGAAAGAGTCAAATTAAAGTATATCAGAAATTTCTTTACGATGAATGCAAGCAGTTATTTATTGAATGGAGCAAACAAGACAAGAAACAACTATATTAAAAAAAGGAGAGCAATGAAACGAATAATGATTTTTATTGATGCAGAGTATGTAGTTCAGAAAATGCAGAAAATGCCTGGATTAAAAATGGGAGTAAGAAGAAAAGATATTATGTGGGGCAATATTATAAAGTATATAACGGGCAAACGACAATTAGTTCGCTGTTACTATTATTCAGCAGAATTTAGCAAGGACGAGAATCTCAAGACTTATCAAGAGCAACAGGAATATTTACGAGCCTTAAAGCTAAATATTCCGTATTTTGAAATTAAATTAGGCCGATTGGTAAAATATAATAAGGATTGGATTCAGAAGGGGCTAGATGTGAAAATTGCCTTAGACATGTTCAGTAAGGCTGTTAAAGACCACTATGATACTTTAGCACTTGTTTCAGGGGATTCTGATTTTGCGGAAGTTATTTCGGAGATAAAAGAGCGTTACGGTAAACATGCTGAGCTCTACACTTTTGACCGATCAATCCATGAGGCGTTGAGAGTCGCTCCCGATAAGCACACGGTTATTAATACGCAAATGGGGCGTCGGTATCATTTGTGGGCGGACTGATTCTTCTTCCAATGTAACCCGTGTTAATTGTTTTTTAAAAAAAGGTTGATTTTATCTTTATTCTAGCTACAATAGATACTTCGTGCTAATTTATTATTTGATAACCAAATAAAAGTAAAATTAAAAAAGGAGTACTGGAATGCCTCGCTTGATTGATCTATCCAAAGTCCGTAATATCGGCATTATGGCTCATATTGATGCCGGAAAAACTACTCTTACCGAAAGAATATTGTTTTATACCGGTCGTTCTCATAAAATTGGAGAGGTGCATGATGGAAAAGCGCAAATGGATTGGATGAAGCAGGAGCAAGAACGAGGGATTACGATTACCTCAGCGGCTACTACTTGTTTTTGGCAAGATCACCGGATAAATATTATTGATACCCCTGGACATGTAGATTTTACTGTAGAAGTAGAACGGTCATTAAGAGTTCTAGACGGCGCTGTAGCTGTGTTTTGTGCTGTAGGAGGCGTAGAGCCACAGTCAGAAACAGTTTGGCGGCAGTCCGATAAATATGAAGTTCCTAAAATTGCTTTTATTAATAAAATGGATCGCGTTGGTGCAGATTTTTTCGGAGTTGTAGAAAACATTGAGAAAGACTTAAATGCCAATGTAATTCCGTTACAGATTCCTATTGGCTCGGAAGATAAATTTTCTGGAATAATTGATCTTATCCAAATGAAGGCCTGTATCTATGATGATGATTCAATGGGCAAAGATTTTCGAACAGCGGAAATTCCTGAAGAATATCAGGAAGTTGCTCGTAAATATCGACATATCATGCTGGAGAAAGCAGTAGAATTAGAAGATTCGTTGATGGAGAAATATCTCGAATCAGAAGATTCGATTACCATTGATGAGCTACTTTCTAGTATACGTAAAGGAACAATAGCTAATAAAATTGTTCCGGCATTATGTGGTTCGGCGTTTAAGAATAAAGGCGTCCAGATGCTGTTGGATGCAGTCAATAAATATCTTCCAGCGCCTTCTGATTTACCTCCTGTAGAAGGCACGGATCCGGATGATTCAGAGAAAAAAATATTCAGAAAACCTTTAGATGAAGAGCCATTTTCAGCGTTAGCGTTTAAAGTTCAGGCTGACCCGCATATGGGAAAGTTAGTTTATTTTAGGGTTTATTCTGGAAAATTAGAAGCTGGCTCGTATGTGCTTAATGTTACTAAAGATCGGAAAGAAAGAGCTGGAAGGATACTACAGATGCATGCAAATCAACGTGAAAGTCGTCCAGATATCTACGCTGGAGACATTGCAGCAATTATTGGCCTAGATCGTACGGTAACTGGTGACACTCTTTCCGACGTGGCTAATCCGATTTTATTGGAAGCTATTGAGTTTCCGGCTCCGGTTATGTCAATTAGCGTTAAAACTGAAGGTCGGAATGATCAAGATAAGTTATCCAAGTCATTGGTAAAATTAGCCGAAGAAGACCCAACATTCACTGTACATACTGATAAGGAAACTGATGAGGTAATTATCTCCGGGATGGGTGAATTACATTTAGAAGTAATTGTTGACCGGTTAAAACAGGAATTTAAGGTCGAGGCAGAAGTTGGACAACCAAAGGTTGCTTATCGTGAGACGATATTAAAGTCAACTACTGAAAACTATAAGCATATCAAACAAACCGGAGGAAGAGGGCAATACGGTCACGTAGTAATGGAGATCTCGCCTGCTGCTCCTGGTGAAGGATTTGAGTTTAAAAATAGTATTACCGGAGGAAGAATACCGAAAGAATATATCCCTCCTGTTGAGAAAGGGGTGATCGAAGTAATGCAGCGAGGAGTATATGCTGGTTTTTCGGTGGTTGATGTTAAGGTTGACTTGGTGGATGGATCTCATCACGATGTTGATTCCTCGGAAATTGCCTTTAAGGTAGCAGCGTCTGAGTGTTTTAAACGAGCGTTTATGAAGTGTGTTCCGGTATTACTTGAGCCGTATATGTCATTGGAAGTTGTAACGCCAGAGGAATATGTTGGTAATATTGTTGGCAATATTTGCTCTCGACGTGGGAAAGTACTAGGCATAGAAGCAAAACCTAATCAGCAAATAATTTCTGCGGAAGCGCCTCTATCGGAAATGTTTGGGTATGCTACCGCTTTGCGTTCATTGAGTAGTGGAAGAGCAGCGTATTCAATGCATTTTGAAAAATACGTAGAAGTTCCGCATGAGATTTCACAGAAAATTATCGAAGAAAAAAAGAAATAATAATATTTAATGGATTATTATTTCTTTAAATAACCGCCAAGACTTTATGTGTAGAATGTAATTCGTTAATCTTCTTTTTTCAATATTTAAAATTCTGCTATAATAAGAAGGGATTAAGTTCTATCTTTAGAGCTGGTTATTTAGTCTAGGTTATGGTGAAACTGTTTTTTTAATATGGTTGTATGATAAAAAAACTTACAATATTATTTCCATTTTAGCCGGATATTGGTTTTTGAAAAATACATATAAAAAAATAATTCAGGGTTTAGCTTTTATTAAAGAGATTGCACTAAATAGTAATGGATAATAATATTTTAATTATCGGACGTTCGAACATTGGAGATGTTTGCTATGATCTTTTATTGGTTAAGGCCCTGAGAGAACATTTTTTAAATGCAAAGATTTCCTTTCTTACTTCTTCGCATTCAGCAAATATAGTTGATGGATATCCGGGTGTCAGCAGGATAGTTACCTTCGATAAGCATTTAAAAGACAAAGGCTTATCTGGACGGATGCGCTTAATGTCTTTGTTGAACAAGCAAAAATTTTCCTTAGCAATTGTCTTAAGAAGTACACTGATGCATAAGTTTTTAAACATTCCTGTTTCCTGGAGTTTCCAAGATTGCTGCCGCAAATATAAGCTAGCCCTAAAGAAAAACCATATTGTGGATGCGTACCTTCAGTTTTTAAAAATAAATAATGTAAGTGTTGGGCAGCCATTGTTTAATTTTAGGTTGGCTTGTGAAGAAGATGATTTCTCTAAAACATTTTTAAAAAAACATAAAATTAACTCTACTGATAAATTTATTACCATACTTCCGTTTTCGGCTTGGTCATTAAAGAATTGGCCGGTTGCGAAATGGAACGAATTAGCTGGTAAGCTCAATAAAAAATATCAAATAAGATTGATAAATCTTAGTAAAAAGTCCAGCAACTATCCTGCGTGCAATTTGTCTAAGCAAATTTCTCAAGATATTGTTTCCGGAGAAGAAACAACTTTAAAACAGGCTATGGCGCTAATTAAGCGTTCATCGCTATTTATTGGTCCGGATTCAAGCCTGTTGCACTTGTCTAGCTGCTTGGGCGTAGAAACTATTGGGTTGTATGGTCCGACATCTATTGAGCGATTTTATCCCTATTTTCATCGAAAAGATGTGATGACTGCTAGAAAAAAACGTGATTGTGTTTTTTGTTATCCTTACGGCAAAAAACGGTTATGTGATAAAGAGTTTGTTTATGGCGCGTGTATGGAAGATATCGAAGTAGATGACGTTGTTGAGAAGGTTGAAAAAAAGTTAGGTACTACAGAATAAAGAGGAGAATTATGGCTGAAACATTAGGAAGTTTAATCGATAAGTTGAGCATAAAGAATATCCGCGAATTTCATCTTAAAAAAAATTGCTTTAAAAATTCCAACAAGAAAGATGCAAATAAGGCAGAAGAAAATCTTAAAATATTAAAGAAGCAAAAAAAATTGCTACTAGAAGAGATAGAAGAGTTTTTGTCAACTGCCACTCAGCGTATAGGAAAATTAAGAGAAGAAAAGTTAAAACTTTACAATCATTCAAAGTTTACACACAGCGCTGATCAAATAAAGTTTATCTCGCGGGCAATTGATCGACTTTCCCTAAAGAATTTAGAATTATGGCGTTTAGAAGATGAAGCTCGAAGAGAAGATGTTTCAATGGCGGACATTGGGCAGGTTAAGAAAAAAATAGATATTGCCAATCAACAGCGTAATGACCTAATCGATAAAATTGATGAGCTATTTAGTTTAAAATTTAAAAAATAGATGTTTGGTTATTTTACTTGATTATCGTATTTATATGATACAATAAAGAGCACGTTGTACGCTAACTGGTACGAGTTGTTTTATAACCAGATGCTGCAAAAAAAAATGAGGTAAAAATGCTAGAAAAATTTAAGAATTTGGGCTTGTCAGACAGCGCTTTGGATGCATTACGCAAAAAAGGGTTTGAGGAGCCAACTAAAATCCAGGAAAAGGTTATTCCACTGCTAATCAGTGATGGCTGTGATATTGTGGGCCAGGCTCAAACTGGAACCGGGAAAACAGCGGCGTTTGGTTTGCCATTAATTGAAAAATTAGACGGAAAGGGGAAGTCTGTCCAAGCTTTAATTCTTGCTCCTACCCGTGAGCTGGCATTACAGGTTTCCGAAGAAATTAATTCTTTAAAAGGTAAAAAACGTTTAGAGATTCTTGCGGTGTATGGTGGTCAATCAATCGATCAACAACTTAGGCGTTTACGTCGTGGGGTGGACATTGTTGTAGGAACTCCCGGGCGGATTAAAGACCATTTACAAAGAGGAAGCTTAAACTTGAAGGAAATCTCATACGCGATTCTTGATGAAGCTGATGAAATGCTGAACATGGGATTTATCGAGGATGTTGAATATATCTTGTCCTGTACAAAAAAAGAAAAAAGAGTATTACTATTCTCAGCTACTATCCCTGAACGAATAATTCGTTTAGCAAAAAAATATATGCAGAAATATCAAGTTGTCCGGGTCAAGGGTGAGCAGTTAACGGTTAGCAAAACTGACCAGATGTATTTTGAGGTTGCTAATTCTGACAAGCTGGAAGCTCTTTGTCGGATTATTGATAACGAGCATGGGTTTTATGGATTAATATTTTGCCGAACTAAGATAGATGTTGATACAATAACAAAAAAGCTTTCTAATCGCGGGTATGATGCTGAAGGACTACATGGAGACATCTCTCAGCACCAGAGGGAGCGAATCTTGGATAAGTTTCGTCAACAGCGGATTAATATTTTAGTAGCAACTGATGTTGCTGCAAGAGGTATTGACATTAATAATTTAACGCATGTGATAAACTATTCACTTCCCCAAAATCCTGAGTCGTATATTCATCGTATTGGTAGAACCGGGCGTGCCGGCAAAGAAGGAACAGCAATTACTTTTATTACTTCTGCAGAATATCGCAAGTTAGTTTTTATTGAAAGAATGACTAAAACAGGTATTCGAAAAGGGAAGCTTCCTGCCGTAGAAGATATTGTCCGCTCGAAAAAAATACGGATTAAAAATGATTTAGTGGGTATCATGAAATCTGAAACCGGTGCTGAGTATCTTGATTTTGCTCAACAAATATTAACGGATAACCAGCCGGAAGAGGTGGTTGCTGCATTTATCAAATATGCCTTTGATGATGAACTAAAGGTGTCTAATTACGGAGAAATTCGTAATTTATCAGTAGATATGAAAGGAACTACCCGGTTGTTTGTCGCTCGGGGAAAAGTCGATGGAATGGACTCTCGAGAATTAACAGAGATGATTAAAGAAGTTTCTGGCGTGGACCAGCGAAAAATAAAAGATTTAAAGATCTTTGATAATTTTTCGTTCATTACTGTTTTGTTTGAAGAAGCAGAAAAGATATTAAAAGCTTTCAAAAAAAATAAGGCAAGTAAGCGTCCGATTGTTGAACGTGCCAAGCAGAAAAAGAATAACTCCGGCAGATTTAAACGTTAGCTCGTTAAAAAATAACATAGTATGAAAGTGCTTTTATCAATCTTGATTTGGTTGGTTGCTTTGGTAGTGACAATTATCTTATTTTTGGTTGATTTTTTTCTATTGTTAATTTTGTTTCCTTTTGACAAACAAAGAAGGATTATCCATGCTCAATGTTTTTGGTGGGCAAATGTGCTAATTGGCTTAAATCCTTATTGGAATGTGAAAGTTAACGGGCTAGAGCATATTGATCATCAGCGGACATATGTGGTTGTGTCTAACCACCAAAGCTTAGCAGACATTGTGGTAATGTACAAGTTAAGGATGCAGTTTAAGTGGGTGTCAAAGGAGAGCTTGTTTAAGGTGCCATTTATTGGCTGGTGTCTTTCAATGGGCAAGCACATTAAGCTTTCTCGGGGGAAGATGGAAAGTATAAAAAAAATTTATCGTCAGGCATCTGAATGGATTAGCAATGGAATGTCTGTGTTGTTTTTTCCGGAAGGAACACGCAGTAATACTGACAAGATGAATAAATTTCAGAATGGAGCATTTAAATTAGCAATAAAAGAGAAAGTTGCAGTTTTACCAGTTTGTGTAAAAGGAACAAGAGATGCGATACCTAAAGGAAGTTGGATATTTAGAACAGGAGTTTTTATGGAATTAACTGTTCTTCCGGCGATAGAAGTAGAAAATTACAATCCGGGTGATTTTATTAAATTAAGGGATACTACTCGCAGTCATTTAGAGAAAGCATTCTCTTGTTAGGCAATCGGCAGGGGGAGATAAGGTTAGCAAAATAAGACTATAAGGAGTTTACTTTATGCAAGTAGAAAATGAAAAAATGGATGTTCTCGGACAATCGGACAGCTTAAAAACTAGCATTGGAAGTGAAGAAGCAAGAAATGCGGTTTTAGACGCGACTCGCGACTTTAAAAGTTCTTGGCGTAATTTGGCTAAGGCGCTTCAGGTTGTTTGGAAGGAAAAGCATTACATAAAATGGGGGTATGAAACATTTGATCAATATACGGCTAAAGAAGTTAATATTCGAAAAAATACAGCAATGAAATTAATTCGGTCTTATGTATTTTTGAAAAAGGAAGGAGACTTGTATTTACAGTCTGAAAGTGGCGCTGACAACAAGAAGGAGGAGCCAGTAAGTCTAGATACAATAAGCACATTGCAAAAAGCAAAAAAGAACTTAGATGACAACGGATACCGAAAAATAAAAAAAGAATTGCTCGATGAAGGCAGGGATCATCAAACAGTTAAAAAAGATTTAACCGCTTTGATGAGCAAGCAGAGAAAAGCACTTGATCCTGAAAAAGAACGTACACGTTCTGCTAATTTTGCGATTCATCGTTTTTTAGCGGTACTTAGGTCTTTTAAGAGAGAGATTGATACTCTTCAGATTCTCCCTGGGGCGGTTGCTGAAGAAATTGATAGTTTGGTTAAGAAAATCGAACAATATCCTTTATGATGATATTTTTTTGAATATGGCAAAGAATTTATATAAGGAATAAGGTGCAATAGTAATGGATGTAGGGTGTTAATATCATGGATTGGAAGATATTCTTAACCGCTTTTGGTGCGATATTTTTAGCAGAGTTAGCCGATAAGACGCAGATGGTGAGTATTGGTATGTCTGCAAAATCGGGAAAACCGTGGATAGTATTTTTTGCTTCAGTATCTGCGTATGCTCTGGTTACGGCAATAGCGGTATTTGTTGGTGCTGCATTTGGGAAATATATCCGACCGGAGGCGATCCGTTATTTTGGAGCAGTGTTGTTTATTGCTATTGGAGCACTAATTCTTTTCAGAAAAATATAAAAAAATTTTCTTGACAAAAGAGACTAATGTAGTATCATTCTTGTTAAGAAGGAGGTGTCCAATGCGAATAACTATAAAATATTTACTTCGGCCGGTAGCTCACTGCAAAGAAGGCTGCCGTATGATGTCCCGGGTATGACATTAAACTGCCTAAGAATGAAAAGGAAAGAGTACAAAAAGAAGGGCTAGAAATGAAATTAATTACTCGTGATACAGATTATGCAATTAGAGCGTTATGTTGCATGGCTAAGAATAAAGATAAGAAAGCTACTGTCTTGGAGTTGTCTAAATGTTTAAAAATGCCCAGGCCGTTTTTAAGAAAGATTCTTCAAAGATTAGGTAAAAAGTCCATAGTGCATTCTTATCGAGGAAAAGGAGGTGGTTTTTCTTTAGCAGCTTCTCCAGACAGCATATCGTTGTTGGATGTTATATTGGCATTGCAGGGGCCAGTAATGCTGAATGACCATACTTTTATGAAAAGAGAATGCCCGGAGATAAAAAAATGTACATTAAAGAAAAGATTAGATAAGTTAGAAAAAATAATGCTTTCCGGATTAAAAGTAATAACAATTGACTCTATTATTTAGAAAATAATTGAAAATAGATAAAGGCAGTATAATTAAAAAAGGAGAAAACATATGTTTTGTTATCAGTGTCAAGAAACAGCACAAAATATTGGCTGCACAAAGGGGGGCGTTTGTGGGAAAAATGCAGAAGTCGCTGGGTTGCAGGATGTTTTAATTTATGTGCTGAAAGGGTTATCTCTTTGTGAGGAGAAAAAACAAGAACTTGGTGCCAGCTACCCTGAAGATAACGGTCCGTTTATAATGAAGGCCTTATTTGCAACAGTGACTAATACAAACTTTGATTCTCAGCGAATAAGCGAGTTAATCAAGGAAGCGTTGCGCCGTCGAGATGATTTATATCAGATGCTCATTGCTGGCCTGGAATGTAAGGGAGAACAGTGTTCTTGTGATCGTCCAGATTGTGTAACCTGGAAGGCAAAGACCCAAGAAGAATTTTTAAAAAAAGCAGAAACAGTAGGAGTTTTAGCGACAGAAAACGAAGATATCCGTTCATTGCGTGAGCTTTTGCTGTATGGTGTTAAAGGTATTGCTGCTTATTGGGATCATGCCGAAATACTAGGTGAGAAAAACAAAGAGGTCTGTGAATTTGTAATTAAAGCGTTGTCTTCAATGGTTAAAGATTTATCAGCAGATGAGTTAATTACTCTTGTTCTTGATGCAGGGAATAATGCTGTGGGGGTTATGGCTTCGCTAGATAAAGCAAATACCTTAGCTTATGGAAATCCGGAGATAACAAAAGTAAATATTGGTGTGGGAACGAAACCGGGAATTCTTGTTTCCGGGCACGATCTAAAAGATATTGAGGAGCTGCTCAAGCAAACTGCGGAAACAGATGTTGATGTGTATACTCACGGGGAAATGCTTCCGGCACACTATTATCCAGAGTTAAAGAAGTACAAACATTTTATCGGCAACTATGGTGGCTCTTGGTGGAAGCAAAATAAGGAATTCGAATCATTTAACGGACCAATTCTAATGACTACTAATTGTATCGTTCCGGTTAAGGACTCTTACCAGAGAAGGATATTCACTACTGGGATAGCAGGGTATCCTGGAGTAAAACATGTAGCGGATCGCAAGCAAGGCAAGATGAAGGATTTCTCAGAAATTATTGCCTTAGCTAAACAATGTCCAGCTCCAACAGAGATAGAAACCGGAGAGATAATCGGCGGTTTTGCCCATAAACAAGTTCTAGCGTTGGCAGATAAGGTGGTCTCAGCAGTTAAATCCGGGGCGATTAAGCGCTTTGTGGTGATGGCTGGATGTGATGGAAGACAGAATGATAGAAGTTATTTTACAGAGTTAGCAAAATCCTTACCTAAGGATATGGTGATCTTGACTGCTGGATGTGCAAAATATCGATACAATAAGTTAAATCTTGGCTCTATCGACGGAATACCCAGGGTTTTAGATGCCGGGCAATGCAATGATTCATATTCGTTAGTAGTGGTTGCTTTAAAATTAAAAGAAGTATTCGGCTTAGAGGATATCAATGAATTGCCAATTTCTTTTGATCTTGGTTGGTATGAGCAGAAAGCAGTCACTGTATTGCTGGCGCTTTTACATTTAGGAATAAAAGGAATTCGCCTAGGCCCAACGCTTCCAGCTTTTTTGTCGCCAGGAGTAGCCAAAATATTGGTGGAAAAATTTAGCATAAAGTTAGTTGCTGATGTGAAAAAAGATGTAGAAGCGATATCGAAAGGGCAGTAAAAATCAGTCGGCATTTTTTTTTGAGAAGCTAAAAATTATGTTGATAATAGGGCTAACTTAAAGTATATTAGCATCAGCTGAATAACATTTAGGCAAGTAGGCAACCTGTAAAATAAAATATGTAATATTTAATTTTACAGGTTGCCATGAGTAATCAGGAGGTAGCATGGAAAATTTAGAAGGCACGTTGACCAAAAAGATACAGAGGACGCCCAATGTATTCAGCTTTCAGTTTCAGCCCGAAAAGTCACTAAGTTTTATTCCAGGGCAATTTTTAGAGGTTATACTTAATCAGCAAAATCGGGATGATCGCACCTTGAATAAATATCTTTCCTTTTCCTGCGCTCCAGAAAAAGGAATTATTGAAATAACAAAAAAAATCTCTAATAGTCAATTTTCCCAACAATTAGCAGGTTTAAGGGAAGGTGAGCGTGTTTTGTTTAGTCTGCCGATGGGTAATTGCATACTTAAACCAGATTACCAAAAGATTTCTTTTTTAATCGGTGGTATTGGGATAACTCCGGTTATTTCAATAATTGAACATATCATTGGTCAGAAGATGAACACACACGTTTGCTTATTGTACTCTAACATGGCAGAGGCTGACATTGCTTTCAAAAGAGAGCTTGATTCTTACAGTGGAGACAATGAAAATATTAATGTGTTCTATACGCTTATTAATCCGCCTTTTGAAAATAAACAGTACTTGTCAGGAGTTATTGACCAGAATATGATTAAAGATAAAATCAATGATTATCAGGATCAGGTATTTTTTATTTTTGGGCCGCCAAGGATGGTTTCTGCGATGAAAGATATTTGCTTGGAAATCGGATGTAATCCGGAAAAGGTAAAGACAGAAAACTTTATTGGCTATTAATTAGGAGGTAAGGATGAAAAAGTATAGGTGTTTGGTTTGTGGCTATATTTATGATCCAGCAGAAAATAGTAATGTTGAATTTGGTAGCTTACCTGAAGATTGGGTTTGCCCAGAATGTGGTGTAGGAAAAGATCAGTTTGAGCTGGTTGAGGAGTAAGTATTTGAAAATGTTACCTGTCGAAATTAAAAAAGATGTTTATTGGGTTGGCGCAGTTGATTGGGATTTACGCAATTTTCATGGGTATCTTACCCAGCGAGGAAGCACATATAACTCCTATTTGATTATCGATGAGAAAGTGACGTTGGTTGATACAGTCAAGGAGCATCTATTTGACGAGATGTTGGAAAGAATCAGTCAAGTAATTGATCCGGCAAAAATTGACTACATTATTTCCAACCATGTGGAGATGGATCATTCTGGAGGGTTGCCCCAAATAATTAAAATCGCTAAAAATGCAAAAATAATAACTTCACCTAACGGAAAAAAAGGGCTTCAGAAACACTTTCGGCAAGAATGGAATTTCCAGGTGGTTTCTTCCGGAGATTCCATATGTATAGGAAGCAAAACGTTAAAGTTTTTGCTTACGCCTATGGTTCACTGGCCAGATTCAATGGTTACCTGCTTAGTGCAAGAAAAAATACTTTTTTCAAACGATGCTTTTGGCCAGCATATCGCGTCTGTACAGCGCTTTGATAAACAATTTGATTTTGGAATATTGGAAGAAGAAGCAAAAAAATATTATGCTAATATTGTTCTTCCTTATGGAGTTCAGGTTAAAAAAGCCTTAGATGAAGTGCTAAAGATGGACATCGAGATAGTCGCTCCTAGCCATGGGATTATTTGGCAGAAGTATTTAAAGCAAATTGTTAATCTTTACCAAAAATGGGCAGATAATTATACGGAAAATAAAGCGGTAATTATTTATGACACGATGTGGCATTCGACAGAAAATATTGCTAAAGCAATTAAAAATGGGTTTGAACAGTCAGATATCTCAGCGGTTATGTTGAATCTACAAACAAATCATATTTCAGATGTAATGAAGGAGCTTTTGACTGCTAAGTATATTTGCGTTGGGTCATCAACACTAAACAACGGTTTGCTGCCTAAAGTGGCTGCATTTTTGTCGTACATGAAAGGTCTTGCTCCTAAAAATCGGACAGGTTTAAGCTTTGGGTCCTATGGATGGGGAGGGCAAAGTATAGAGTTAATCAATGAAGTGTTGACTGACTGTGGCTTTACAATAATGGAGCCGATTAAAGTTCAGTATCTACCGGATGAACAGACATTAACAGATATAAGTAAAAGTGTAAAAGGAGGATTAAGATGAAAAGTGTGAAAGGAACAAAAACGGAAAAAAATTTATTGGCTTCATTTGCTGGAGAATCGCAGGCTAGGAATCGATACACGTATTTTGCGAGTGTTGCTAAAAAAGCTGGTTATGAACAGATTGCCGGGATATTCCTAGAAACTGCCGAGAATGAAAAGGAGCATGCCAAACGATTTTTTAAATTTTTAGAAGGCGGAGAAATTGAAATTGTCGCTTCTTATCCAGCTGGAACTATTGAGAATACAGCAATTCATTTGGAGCGGTCGGCGGATGGCGAGAACAAAGAGTGGACAAAACTATACAAGGAAGCTGAAGATACTGCCCGGGAAGAAGGTTTTACGGAAATAGCTGATAACTTTAAAGAGATTGCGGAAGTTGAAGAAGAACATGAGAAACGTTACAGGAGACTTCTTAAAAATATAAATGACGGCACAGTATTTAAAAAAGAAAAAGCGGTAAAATGGAAATGTCGTAATTGTGGCTACATACATGGGGGAAGCGAAGCTCCGGATATGTGCCCGGCTTGTAAGCATCCTCAAAGTTATTACGAAATATTAGCGGAAAATTATTAGTTATTGGCTTTTATTTTAACTAGGGCTGAGAGTTATGTATATGGCGGGATAGATGATTAATCTTTCGAGAGAAATAATCCTATTATTTGAGAACAAAGGGTTTGCAGTTATTTCTTCTTTGACCCAGGAAGGAAAGATTCATTGTTCGGTAAAAGGGTTTGCCGAAGCTGAGAGGCAAGGCAAAATATATTTTACTGATCTTTTCAGGACAAACACATTCCATAATTTACAAAATAATTCTATTATTTCTGTTACTGTTATTGATGAGAGGCAGTTTATTGGCTTTACCTTAAAAGGTAAGGGTAAGATCGTTGAAATAGCAGAATTCAATTCAGAATTAATTCGTAAATGGAACGATGTGGTTGTCCAAAGGGCTTCTAAACGGGTGCTCAGAGACATCCGAGAGGAACACAAAAATAGCTATCATCCAGAGGCGCTTTTCCCGAAAGTGCAGTACATCATTGAAATTGAGGTTGAAGATATAGTTGACCTGACGCCGGCGCATTTAAAAAGGCCTACCAAATAAAGTGCTAATTTTAAGGCGAGAAAAATAAAAAATATTGTTTTAGCTGGAAAAACAATAGTAGTAAAATTGTTTAAAAGAAAGGATAGGAAAATTAATGGAACGAATTTCGTTGAATAATATGAAATCAAAAGAAAGCGGTAATATTGTTGAGTTTTTGGGAGGCGTATCATTTAGAGACCGACTGTCTTCTATGGGGATTCGTCTGGGAGTAAAGGTAACTCGGGTAAATTCTGGCTTTGGTAAGGGAGCGGTTGTTGTAAGAGTGGGTAGAGCACAAACAGCTTTGGGACACGGAATGTCTTGTAAAGTAATTGTGGAAATAGAACGATGAAGAAAATACTACTCATCGGCAATCCTAATGTTGGCAAGAGTGCGGTTTTTTCTCGGCTTACCGGAATAAGCGTAGTTATTTCGAACTATCCCGGAACTACTGTAGAATTTACTCAAGGGAATATGCGGGTTGAAGATGAGCAAGCAATTTTAATTGATGTTCCGGGAACTTATGGATTAGAAGCAACTTCTAAAGCTGAACAGATTGCCGTAGACATGCTCAAAGACGGTGATGTTGTTATTAATGTTGTTGACGCTACTAATTTAGAGAGGAACCTACATCTTACTCTCCATCTTTTGGAAAAAGGAATACCAGTAATTATGGCTCTCAATGTTTGGGATGAGGCAAAACACAAAGGCATCCAGATTAATGTTGCAAAGATGGAAGAGCTTTTAGGCATACCAATAGTTCCTACTGTAGGAATCACTGGTGAAGGCTTTAAGCAGTTGTTAAGACGCATTCCTGACGCTTCTAGCCCTAAAGATGCTCCTCGGACTGAAGAGGATAGATGGACGCAAACAGGGAAAATAGTTAACGAGGTTCAACTACTCAAGCATCGCCACCATACTTTCTTGGAGCGCCTGGGTGATATCTCTGTAAAGCCGTTAACTGGAATTCCGATTGCTGGTGTAGTTATGTTTATTGCTTTCAAGTTTGTCCATTTTATTGGTGAAGGAATAATTAATATTCTGTCCGAACCAGTATTCAATAACTTTTGGCTTCCCTTGATGAATAAACTTAGTGTGTTGTTGCACCCTGGAACTTTTTTGCACTCTATTTTAATTGGTAAATTAATTAATGGTGGAATTGATTTTGGGCAATCTTTTGGTCTGCTTACAACAGGATTGTTTATACCATTAGGAGTGGTTTTACCTTATATTATTTCCTTTTATCTGGCTATGGGTTTTTTAGAAGATTTTGGTTACTTACCCAGGCTGGCAGTACTTTTAGACAATGTTATGCATAGAATGGGATTACATGGCTGGGCGATTATTCCTACTTTGTTGGGACTAGGATGTAATGTTCCGGGAGTTATGGCAACCCGAGCGTTAGAGGATCGTAGGCAAAAATTAATTGCTTCAACAATAATCTGCGTTGGCGTGCCTTGCGTAGCTCTGCAAGCTATGATTTGGGGGTTGCTGGGAAGCTATAATATTAGATATATAGGGATTGTTTATTTGAGCTTATTTATTTCTTGGTTTGTTCTGGGGAGAATATTAAATTTGATTCTCAAGGGGCGTTCTCCGGGATTGATTATGGAGGTGCCTCCTTATCGTTTGCCATCTTTGCAGACTATTTTTAAAAAACTTTGGATGAGAATACGTAGCTTTTTAAAAGAAGCTATACCAATTGTGTTGTTAAGCATTTTATTTATAAATATTCTCTATTCTCTAAAAGTGTTTGATATAATTTCTAGTCTTGCCGAGCCACTTGTTACAAGAATATGGGGTTTGCCCAAGGAATCAATCTCTGCCTTAGCAATGGGATTTTTACGTAAAGATGTTGCTGTTGGAATGCTTGTTCCTCTTAACTTAACTGCCAAACAACTTGTTGTAGCTACTACAGTTTTAGCAATGTTTTTCCCATGTATAGCAGCTTTTGCAGTTTTAGTTAAAGAGCTAGGAGTTAAAGATGTATGCAAGAGTGTTGTGTTTATGTTTCTCAGCAGTTTAGTTGTTGGTGGGTTGCTAAATATTATCTTGTAAAAAAATAATAAGTAATACATTATATTCAAACCAGTTGTAGTCTTAATTGGCTTTAATTGCAGTATAGTTACTAAATTATCATAGAGGCAGATAATAATTTATTTAAGCAGGGAGAAGATATGATCAAAAGAATTATTAAATATACCATTGGCCGGCCAAAAATAATTATCAGCCTAACGCTACTTTTGGTGGTTATTGCTTTGGGCCAATTCTCTAAAATTAAGGTGGATACTGATCCGGAGAATATGCTCTCTGAAAGTGCACCGGCGCGTATATTTAATCGTGAGATGAAGCAGGAGTTTAAGCTTTATGATCTTATCGTAGTCGGGATTACTAACGATGCTCACCCGGACGGTGTATTTAATGTTAGCAGCTTAGAAAAAATTTATAATCTTACTGCAGAAATAAAAAAAATACCCGGGGTTATTCCTCAAGAAATAATTGCTCCTTCCACCAAAGATAACATTCAACAAGGTGGCATTGGGGAAGTTAGATTTAACTGGTTAATGGATAAACCTCCAGTTAGCCGTAAAGAAGCATTGCTAATTCGTGATGAAGCTAAAGATAATCCGATGTTTTACGGAACAATGGTTTCTGAAGATGGCAAAATGATTGCTTTGTATATTCCGATTAAAAAAAAGAGCTTAAGCTATGAAATATCGCAAGAAATTAAAAGTATTACGGATAATTATACTGGGCAGGAAAAGTTTTATTTTGCCGGGTTGCCTATAGCTAATGATCAGTTTGGAGCAGAAATGTTTAAGCAAATGGCCATTTCTGCTCCTTTAGCCGGGTTGATAATTTTTTTGCTGATGTGGTTCTTTTTTAAATCAGTAAGGCTAATCATTGCTCCAATGATTGTTGCAGTTTCGACTGTGATTATCACCATGGGTGTGCTAATCGGGTTTGGTTTTCCGGTACATATTATGAGCTCGATGATACCGATTTTTCTAATGCCGATTGCTGTTTTGGATTCAGTGCATATATTAAGTGAGTTTTTTGATAAGTATGCTATTTATCAAGATCGCAAAAAAACAATTAAATTTGTTTTAGACGAGCTGTTTAGCCCGATGTTGTTCACGTCACTGACTTCTGCAGCTGGATTTTTTTCATTGTCTTTTTCCCCGATACCTCCAGTTCAAATATTTGGCGTGCTTGTTGCTTTCGGGGTGATTATTGCTTGGATACTTACAATTTTATTTATTCCTGCGTATATCATGTTAATGAAAGCGGATAATTTTAAGCGATTTAAGACAAAAAAAAATAAAACCGGTGGAGCCATCATTGATAAAATACTGAGCAGAATTAAAACAGTTTCCTTAAAAAACTCAAAAGTAATTATAGCGATTACCATTTTTTTGGTCGGGCTGTCAATCTATGGAATCACCAAAGTACAGGTTAATGATAATCCAGTTAGATGGTTTAGCTATAAGCACCCGATCCGCGTAGCTGATCGCCTGCTAAATAAACATTTGTCCGGAACATATGAGGCTTATCTGGTGCTGGAGAATAAAAGTGATGAGTCAGAAGTTTTTATTTATCCAGAAATGTTGTTACACGTTGAATCGTTACAAAAGATGATGATTGATAGTGGATATGTAGGAAAAACGACTTCTTTAGCAGATATTGTTAAGAAAATTTATTATGAGTTATTGGGAGGAGATAAAATTAATAATGTTATTCCAAAAAGTAAAGCTGCTGTTGCACAGTGTTTACTTGCTTTTGAAAATTCGCATAAGCCAGATGATCTTTGGCACATGTCTACACCAGACTACTCTAAATTAAATATTTGGGTTCAGTTAAAAAGCGGCGACAATAAAGATATGGATAGGGTAATTAAGCTAGTGGATGCATTTATCAAAAATAATCCCCTGCCGTTTTCGATTGAGCATAAGTGGGCCGGATTAACCTATATTAATGTTGTTTGGCAAAATAATATGGTTGTGGGGATGCTCAAAAATTTTATCGGTAGTTTTGTGATTGTCTTATTTATGATGTTATTTTTGTTTCGTTCTCCAGTAAAGGCACTGATTTCTATGATTCCATTGACAGTAACTATATTATTTATATACAGCTTATTAGGGTTTTTCCAAAAAGATTACGACATGCCAATTGCCGTTCTTTCTGCCTTGACATTAGGATTATCAGTTGATTTTGCTATTCATTTTATTCAGCGGGCTGTGGAATTAAGTCGCTCTGTGAAATCCTGGGATGAGATTGCTTCAGAAATGTTCTCCGGGCCTGGTAGGGCAATTATTCGTAATGCATTAGTTGTGGCAATTGGTTTTTTGCCGCTGTTAGCTGCGCCGTTAGTTCCTTATAAGACTGTTGGTTTTTTTATGTTTATGATTATGGCTGTTTCAAGCTTGGCGACCTTGTTCCTTATCCCAGCTTTAATATCTTTAAAGCCAGAGATAATATTCAATAAAAATTTAGACAAAATAGGATGTAGTTACAGCCAGTGCTTGTTAGTCGCTTTATTTGTTGCGTTTGCTGTTGCGTATGTTCTTTTGGGGTATACAGTTTTAGATTGGCCGGTTGCTACTTTTATTTCTATAGGAGTGGTTGTTTTTTTTGCAGGAGCTTGTCATTTTGTTTCTAAATATAAACAGTGTTCAGTATTGGAGGTAAAAAAATGAGGAAAATGTTTAATTTATTTTTAGTAGGCGCAGTGGTCTTCTCGTCTATGTCTAGTTTGGCATTAGCCAAAGAGCTTTCGGTTGAAGAAATAGTTGAGAAAGCAAATCTTGCTGCGTATTATAGCGGTGATGATGGTAAATCTAAAGTAAAAATGACAATTATTGATTCACAGGGACGCCAACGGGTTAGAGAATTTCAAATACTTCGTTTGGACATTCAAAACGGTGGTGAGCAAAAATTTTATGTTTATTTCAATAAACCAGCAGATGTGCGAAAAATGGTATTTATGGTCTGGAAACATTTGGGTAAGGATGATGATCGCTGGATGTATATGCCCGCGCTTGATTTAGTGAGAAGAATTTCTGCTTCGGATAAACGGTCAAGTTTTGTTGGTTCGCACTTTGCTTACGAAGATGTATCCGGAAGAGGAATTGATGCTGATACTCATCAATTAATCAGCGATGAAGGTAGCTATTATAGGATCAAAAGCATTCCAAAAGTGCAAAAAGGTAACGAATTTAGCTACTATATAGTGACTGTTAACAAGCAAAATTTTATTCCGGTAAAAGCTGAATATTACAATGAAGATGGAAAACTAATTAGAGTTATTGAGGCTTTAGAAATATTAGAAATCCAGGGAAATCCCACAGTAATAAAATCGCAAGCTAGAGACCTAGAGCGCGGAGGACAAACTATTATGGAGTTCTCTGATACGAAGTACGATGTTGGCTTGACTGAGGAAATATACACCGAACGTTATCTGCGGAGAGCACCGTCTGAATGGGTGAGATGAATATCAAGTGTTCTTTAGTTATTACTTTGTTTATTGGGATTGTTTTGTTTCCGATTATGTGTTTTGCTCAACCGGTAGAATTCCACGGTTTCATAGAGGCTAGCTACGGAGTAAAGCTAAGCAACGATACCACTAAGCACGATGCCTACAATCTTCTTGAGCAACGTTTTCAGTTTGCAACTAATTATTATTTTGAGGGCGAAAATTATTTAGCAGATAAAGGAGCGGTTGTTAATTTTAAGGGTGATTTTTTAATTGATGAGTATTTTTCTGGCAGAACTGATTTTCTATTACGGGAGGCAAATTTACTATTTACACCATTTGATTTTCTTGATGCAAAAATTGGCCGACAAATATTAACATGGGGAACCGGAGACTATCTATTTATTAACGATATGTTCCCTAAAGACTATGTTTCCTTTTTTGCCGGACGGGATGATGAATATTTAAAGAAACCATCAAACGCGATTAAATTTTCTGTTTACCCGCAACAGTTCAGCGTTGATTTTGTGGTTATTCCTTATTTTACTCCAAATACTTTTGCCGAGGGTGATCGATTATCTTTCTTCGATAGTTTTCAAGGGGAGATTACTGGCACCGATTCTCGGCGTCAATTTATTGAGCCACCATTTCAGATGTCAAACAATCAATATGCGTTAAGAGTTTACCGTAATTTTAATAGCAATGAGGCAGCGTTTTATTATTTTCGTGGCTTTGACAAAAATCCTCGAAGCTATAAGAATGAAGCTGCACAACAATTATTCTATGAGCGAATAGATGTTTACGGCGCCAGTATTCGCGGACCATTTTGTTCAGGGATTACAAATGTTGAATTTGGATATTCAAGATCACGCGATGATTCTCAAGGGAATAACAGGCTTATTGAAAATTCAATAATCAAAATAATGGCTGGATATTCGAAAGATTTAGGTAATGATTTACAAATTGGTTTCCAATATCTTTACGAACAAAAGCTTAATTATCAAAACTATATAGATAATCTCCTACCGGGTGATTATTTTTGGGACGAATATCGGCACCTTGTGACGAATCGAATCACTAAATTGTTACTGAATCAAAATCTCACTGTTTCGTTATTTGTATTCTATTCCCCTTCAGATAAAGACGGATATATACGTCCCAGCGTCGGGTATAACGCAAGCGATCGCTTAAATATTACACTTGGTGCTGATCTGCCATGGGGAGAAGATGAGACTACTGAATTTGGGCAAATGAAAAAAAATAAAAATGTTTTTTTCCGAATTCGATACAGTTTTTAATTAGCGCATAAAGGTAGCAGTGGAATTTTTAACGTGATGAAAACCGGTAAGTGGAGGAAAGGTAAAATGAGTAGAAAAAAAGTTAATTGGCAAGTATTTTTGGGAGTTATTTTAGTGCTGCTGTCGGCATTTTTTTATTTTCTTCATTACTTTATTTTCCATGATGTCCATCATATTTTTATTTATCTTGTAGGTGATATTGCTTTTGTATTTCTTGAAGTTTTGTTGGTTACTTTGGTATTACATCAGCTTTTGCATCGCCGGGAAAAAAAGTTAATGTTGAACAAACTAAATATGGTTATTGGTGTGTTTTTTAGTGAAGCAGGAGTAGATCTTTTGAGAATTTTTTCAGGTCTTGATCAGAATGTAGCTAGAACGCAAGCAAAGCTATCAGAAATTGGAGAATGGTCCGAAAAACATTTTTGGAAACACTGTAAGAACTTTCGAAACCATCATTATGATATTAATACTCAAAAGGGCAGCTTAAAGATGCTTAAACAGCTTCTCCAACAAAAACGACCCTTTCTTTTAAATCTTTTAGAGAATCCTAATCTGTTGGAACATGATTCGTTTACTGATTTGTTGTGGGCGATCTTTCATCTAGCGGAGGAACTAATATATCGGGATAATCTTGATGGTCTTTCGGATAATGATTATCGGCATTTAGCCGGAGACATCCAAAGAGGCTATCAACTGTTAATTGTCGAGTGGCTGCACTATTTAAAGCATTTAAAACTTAGTTATCCATATCTTTTTTCCCTGGCGGTTAGAACCAATCCGTTTAATTCTCAGATATCAGTAGAAATAAAATAATGGTATGCTAAAGTATTAATAGTATCACAAAAGAGGGGGGTATAATGAACGAAAAAATAATTGGATTGTTAGGAGACGATGCGCAATTTTTATTGGACCATCAGTGCAAAACAATTTCAAAGGAAGATTTACACTTGCCGGGGCCAAACTTTATCGATAAAGTTTTTTTAGTCTCTGATCGGAACAATCAAGTTTTACAGAGATTACAAGCAATGTTTAACCATGGACGGCTGGGTAAAACCGGGTATTTGTCAATATTGCCAGTTGATCAAGGGGTTGAGCATTCTGCTGGAGCTTCATTTGCACCTAACCCTATCTATTTTGATCCGGAGAATATTGTTAAGCTTGCCTTAGAAGGCGGGTGTAACGCAGTTGCTTCTACTTTGGGAGTATTAGGATCTGTATCGCGTAAGTATGCTCACAAAATACCGTTTATTGTTAAAATTAATCACAACGAACTACTTACTTATCCGAATTCTTTTGACCAGCGGTTATTTGCCTCGGTTGAACAAGCATTTGATTTGGGAGCGATGGGGATAGGCGCAACTATTTATTTTGGGTCTGAGGAGGCGCGCCGGCAGATTGAAGAAGTGTCGAGCGCTTTTTTTCGCGCGCATGAATTAGGGATGTTTACTGTATTGTGGTGTTATCTGCGTAATGATGCGTTTACAAAAGAGGGAGTTGATTACCATTCAGCAAGCGACTTAACCTCTCAAGCAAATCACTTAGGAGTAACAATTGAAGCAGATATTATAAAACAAAAGCTTCCAACCAATAACAACGGATATACTGCTATTGGATTCGGAAAAACACATCCATTAGTTTATCAGAAGTTAACCTCTGACCATCCAATTGACTTGGCTCGTTATCAAGTAGCCAATTGTTACATGGGTAGAATAGGTTTAATTAATTCTGGTGGACCTTCAGGAAAAAATGATTTACAGCAAGCAGTAAAGACAGCAGTAATTAATAAGCGTGCCGGAGGCACCGGCCTTATTTCTGGGCGTAAAGCATTTCAAAAGCCGATGAAAGAGGGTGTTGAACTGCTTTGTGCTGTGCAAGATGTATATCTGGAAACTGAGATACAAATTGCTTAATTGGAAAAAAGGAATTACTCAGAAGTTGCGCTCAATAAAAGTATGATAATACTGGAGATAAGATATGTTTAAACAACAAGTTTATTTAGATCATAATGCGACTACTCCGATACACATTGAAGTTAAAAAAGCAATGATTTCGGTTATGGATATTTTTGGCAATCCTTCTAGCCTGCATAGTCTAGGACGTCAGGCGAAAGAATTAATTGAGGATGCTAGAGAGAGGGTTGCTTCTTTTATTGGCGCTGATTCTCAGGAAATTATATTTGTTGGCAGTGGCTCAGAAGCGAACAATACTGTTTTATCGACTTTTGGCTGTCTTTCTCAGGAGTGTGCTTCTCGCCGCAAGATGAGAAGCAATATTGTAACTACACACATCGAGCATCCTTGTATATTGGAAACATCCAAGTGTCTCAGCGATAGAGGGTTAGAAGTTGTGCACCTTAGTGTTGATCTTGAGGGAAAGGTTAATCTTAAACAGCTCAAAGAGCGTCTTAATGATAAAGTGGGACTGGTATCTATAATGATGGCTAATAATGAGATTGGCGTAATCCAGGATATAAAGACTATTGCGGAAATTGTTCATGAAAAAGGGGCGTTGTTTCATAGCGATGCAGTTCAGACGGTAGGAAAAATTCCCGTAAACGTGAAGGACCTAAACGTTGATTTTCTTACACTTTCAGCTCATAAAATTTACGGACCTAAAGGAGTTGGTGCTCTATATGTAAGAAAGGGAATCCCTTTCTGCTCATTGATCCGCGGTGGACATCAGGAGAAAGGTCGTCGGGCTGGAACCGAAAACACTTTAGGGGTTGTTGGCTTAGGCAAAGCAATCGAAATGCGTGATTTGGAAATGGAAGAAGAGAAGAAAAAATTACTAGCTTTGAAGTCAGCACTTAGAAAGGGTATTGAGAATAATATTCCGGATGTCAAGTTCAATGGCCATCCTACAGATTGCTTGCCTGGCACGCTGAACGTATCTTTTCCGGGTGCTGAGGGCGAAGCAATCTTATTGTATCTTGATTTAGAAGATATAGCAGTTTCTACCGGATCAGCTTGCGCTTCTGGATCTCTTGAACCTTCGCATGTGTTGCTGGCTTGCGGATTAAATGCAGAGCAGGCACATGGTTCTATACGTATAAGTTTAGGTAAACAGAATACAATAGAAGAAGTTAACTATGTTCTGGAAGTTTTACCAAGGGTTATAAAAAAGATTCGAGCAATGTCTACTGTCCGTCGAACAAGGAGTCAAAAATGAGCCAGCAGCCTAAGTGGGTTTATTCTGATAAGCTAAAAGAGCATTTCACCAATCCGCATAACATTCTCGGAGAGCATGAAGATCCTGACACCTATGATGGGAAAGGTAAGGTGGGTAATGTAGGTTGTGGCGATGAGATGTTATTGGTGATAAAAGTTGACAAACAAAAAAAAATTATTACTGATTGTAAGTGGAGAACTTATGGCTGCGCTAGTGCTATAGCTAGCACCTCTATACTTTCAGAGATTACAAAAGGAAAAACATTAAAGCAAGCCTACGCTATTTCACCTCAAGATATTATTAAGGAGTTGGGTGGGTTGCCGGAGCATAAAATTCATTGTTCGGTTTTAGGAGACAAAGCGCTAAGGGCTGCAATAAATGATTACTATCTACGGCAAGGAATTGTTAACGAGATAGCAGAAAAAGAAACACATGTGGTGTGTAAATGTATGAATATTACTGATCGGGAGATAGAACAAGTAGTGTTAGACGGAGCAAAAACATATATAGAACTTCAAGAAAGAACTAAAATAGGTACTGTCTGTGGTCAATGTAAACAGCAAGCAAGCGACTTTTTGCAAAACTGCTTAAATAAACACTCTGTTTAAGAATATTCTCGCTAACCATAATTCTTTTGTATAATGGGCTGTCAACACAGTGCAATAGCATAAGCAGTGGAAGGATTATGGTCTATTTAATGAGCATAATTAAGAAGAATGGCAAAGAATGGAAAAAAGACAGTCGAACGTTCCTTTGGGTTGCATTGCCGCAATATCGCTTTTAGTAGGTGGCATTGGAATTATAAATATTATGTTAGTTTCAGTTACCGAACGAACTCGGGAAATTGGATTGCGTAAAGCGCTAGGCGCACGAGCTAATGATGTGATGACCCAGTTTTTAATTGAGTCGGTCGTAATGTCTTTAGGTGGCGGTTTAGTAGGTATTGTTCTGGGGTCTGGCTCGGCATTTATAATGTCGACTGTATTTGGGTGGGAAACTAGAGTTTCTCTTTTTAGTGTTATTTTATCAACAACATTTTCTATAGCTGTCGGTATTGGCTTTGGTCTTTGGCCGGCCTATAAAGCTGCGCGTTTAAGTCCAATCGAAGCTCTTCGGTACGAATAAAGCTTACTTAGCTTTAGCAGTTAGTTTCCTTATTTTTTCAATTATTTTTTTAGTGGTAGAGTCAGGGGTGGAGGCGCCGGCCGTGATTCCGATATTGTTGTAGCCAATAAGGTAGTTTTTTCTTATATCGTTGTCTGACTGGATCCAATAGCTTTTATTGTTGATTGATTTTGATATTTCATATAATCGTTTTGTATTCGCACTGTTTTTTGATCCAATAATAAACATCACATCGTTCTCAAGTGGCATAGTACGGATTTCTGTTTGCTTAGTCCTGGTTGTCTGGCAGACAGTATTAAAGAATTTTAAATCCTTAATGCTTTGTTTCAATAAAACAATAATTTTTTCTACTGTTCTTGTGTTTTGTGTTGACTGAACAACTACGCAGGCTTTTTTTATTTTTTTTATGTTTTTTGTTGGTACAGTTTTTTCGTTTTCAATAACTAGTGCTTTTTTTTCTAGATGTCCGATAATTCCTTTTACTTCAGCATGGTCTTTATCGCCAATTACAATAATCCTATAATTTTTTTGTTCCATATTTATTGCAATTTTATGTATTTCCTTGACCATCGGGCATGTTGCGTCAATTATTTTATAACCTAAAGCTTTTGCTTTTTGTATTGTTTTTAATGGTGTTCCGTGAGCTCGAATAAGTAGGGCTCTTTTTTTTCCTTCCTTGATACTTTTGACTGTTTTGACCCCGCCTGCTTCGATTTCGCGTGACACATCTTCGTTGTGCACTATCGGCCCGAGCATTTCTATTCTTAGGTCTGATGTAGTTATTTGTTTGGCTATTTTTATTGCTCTTTTAACCCCGAAGCAAAATCCAGCAGATTTAGCCAAATTAATTTTTATTTTTTTGTGTTTCATGTATTTTTCTTTTTTTCAATGTAGCTTCTGGTGATTTTTTGCAAATGATACCAAAAATAAGCTTTTTTTAAAGGTTCAATATCTTTTTGATGTAGGAGAGCAACCCGTTTTTATATTTTAATTTCATTTTTGATGCTTTTAAGATATCAAGTGAGCGATGAACAAATTTTTGTATTTCTTTTTCCGCATATTCCAGACTTCCTGTATTTTTAATAATTCTTTGAGCTTCGTTTAAATCTTCCCTGGTTAGCTTACCTTTAGTTGTTATTTTTCTTATTATTGATTGTTGTTTTTCTGAGGCATTATTATAAGCATGCCAAGTCAGCAGAGTTTTTTTGTCTTCCTCTAAATCTGTAAGAGAAGATTTCCCAGTTGAGCTTTCATTGCCAAATATGCCTAGGATGTCGTCTTTGATTTGAAATGCTCTGCCTAAATTTATGCCAAGTTCAGAAAGTTGCTTAACCTCCCGCTTTGAAGCATTGGCAAGTATTGCGCCTGCTGTAAGCGGAGCAATAAATGTGTAGTGTGCGGTTTTATAGTCGTAAATTTCGTATATTTTATTCTTTGTCACATTTTTTATATCAGCAGAGCCAAGAAGCATTTCAATGTACTCTCCGCAGCCGGTGTAACAGGCAGCTTCAATGAATTTAATAAGCGCTTTCTCCTTACGGGCAGGACTTGTTTTTATGGACAGAAAAGATTCCATTGCTAGTGAGTACAGTATATCTCCTGTTATTATTGCTAGATCCTGGCCGGTGAGTTTTGCTTTTTTTGCTTTTTTAATTTTCTCATCAAGTGCAATATGCATTGTTGGTTTTCCTCGACGCATATTTGATTTGTCCACTATATCATCATGGATAAGAAAGAAATCATGGAGTAATTCCATAGATAGAGCGCTACGAAATAGGTTTTTAGGAGTTTTTGCAGAAAATCCTTTATACCCGATTACAAACAAAGCCGGGCGTAGCCTTTTGCCATCGCGTAGAACAAATTCCTTTATGCTGTGCAAAAGAAGGGGAGATATCCGATGTAGGTTGTATTTTTTATCTACATAGCTAATATATTTTTCCAGCTCCTCGTTGATCTTATTTTTTATAACATTAAACATGAAGCTATAATATCATGCATGCTGTCGTTATCAAATAAAATACTTTATCTCTGTATTTTCAGCCAAATAATAATGTGTTGTTTTTTGGTGTAAGTTGGTATAATAGCGTAAGCTAAAAACAGGGGGCAGGTTATGAAGGCTAAAGCTATTTTCATTTTTATTCTGGCAGTAATATTGTTAATTATTCTGCTTCAGAACACACAGGTTGTATCAGTTCAATTTTTGTTTTGGAAAATAAGTATGTCCAGAATTATTTTGCTGCCAATAGTAATGACTATTGGTTTTATCATAGGTTTTTTTCTGGGCAGAAAAAGAAAAGTCTAAAAAACAACACTACAAAAGTAGCACGGATAAATACCTTTTAATAGAAAATATATTAAAAAAAGGGGGTTCTCATGAAAGGAATAGTTTGCCGTGTTTGTGGCTATATATCTCTAAACGAAGGTGCACCGGATAAATGCCCAGTATGTGGAGCGCCCAGGACATCATTTCAAGAGAAGCTAGATGCGATTAAGATTGCTCAAGATGAATTAAATTTAAGCGAAAAACACACACCGGTTATAGTAGTTGAAAAGAAGTGCGGTCTCATTCCCGAAGGGTGTCAAGACATTCATGCAAAGATAGGAAAAGTTACCCATCCTATGACGCAAGAGCATTATATCGTGTTTATTGATTTTTATCTGGACAATGATTTTTTAGCTAGAGTTCATCTTACGCCGGAAAAACTTAATCCAGCTGCCGCACTGCACCTTAAGGTAGAAAGTGGAAAATTATCTGTAATTGGACATTGTAGCTTGCATGGCTGTTGGATTGAAGAAACAAATCTGTAAAGGTATAGCTATCGTGTTTAAAATCGTAAGGAGGTCATAATTATGGATAGTAAATTAGCAAAAGCAATTAATGAGCAAATTGTAAAAGAACTTTATTCTTCGTATCTTTATCTTTCAATGTCTGCTTATTTCGCTGCGCAGGGGCTTGATGGTTTTAGCCACTGGATGCAAATGCAAGCGCAAGAGGAGATTATTCACGCTATGATATTTTTTAATTTCATGAACAACCGCAACAGCAGAGTGGTTTTAGGAGCGATTGATCAGCCTGATATTGATTTTGACTCAGTCGGTGATGTGTTTGAAAAGACTCTTGCGCATGAGAAAAAAGTTACAAAAAGCATTAATGATTTGTATAATATTGCGGAAGGCGTAAATGATAATGCTGCCAAAATAAAGCTACAATGGTTCATAAGCGAACAGATTGAAGAAGAAAAAAATCCGAGTGATGTTTTAGTAAAACTTTCACTTGTAAAGAATGATTCATCGGCTATACTTTTCATAGACAAGGATATGGCTACTCGTCTTATTCCTGTTATGCCAGTTTTAAACTGATAGCATTTAAGTGTTTAACTCGATGAATTACATAGACTTCATGTATGCGGCCACATAATCGGCCTTTTTTATTTTGTTGTTAAGTATGTCTTACTGGATAGTTTATTTTTGTTATAATAAAATTAAAATGTAACTTGTAATAAGCGATGATTCTTTTTAAAAGGTAAATTTCGGTAAACAAATAATGAATAATTGGTTACACAGAGGAGGATTGATATGCTAAGAAGTGTAGGTGACTATATTGATATTGTTGGGCCAGATGCTATTTCAAAAATTTACAAAAAAGCTAATAAGCTGTATGGCAAACGAATAGCAAATGTTAACGCAACATTTTTAGGAGGAGGTGTTGCTGAAATATTAGGAAGAATGGTTCCGCTTATGAATGAAATTGGCCTTGACGCTGAATGGCGAACAATCCATGGTAGTCCGGCTTTCTTTGATATAACTAAGTCCTTTCATAATGCGCTTCAAAGCGGAGATATCACTCTTACCGATCAGGTAAAAAATTTATATTTAGACATAAACCAAGAGTATGCAAGTTTTTCTCACCTTAATAACTATGATTGCTTAGTTGTTCATGACCCACAACCGCTTCCGCTAATAAAGTTTTACCGTAAACAGCAACCGTGGATTTGGAGATGCCATATTGACATTACTGATCCTAACAAAGAGCTGTGGGAATTTCTAAAAAGGTTCATAATTCGCTATGATATGATAATTATTTCTAGTGAAAAGTACAGAAAGGATGATATCTCTGTTCCACAAAAAGTTATTGCTCCGGCAATTGATCCTTTATCAATGAAAAACAGAGAATTGTCTTCTAAGACAATAATGAAGTATCTCAAAAAGTCAAATATTCCTACAGATAAACCTATCATCACCCAAGTATCACGTATGGACATTTGGAAAGATCCCGAAGGTGTTTTGGATGTGTTTGCGCTGGTAAAAGAAAAAGTAGATTGCCGGCTTCTTTATTGTTATAATTTAGCCACAGATGATCCGGAAGGGATGAAAATATACGAAAAAGTGTATAAAAAAGCAAAGAAATTTGTAAATGATGGTGATGTTTTGTTCGTGGTGGGCAATAATGAACTTTTAGTGAATGCTATTCAGAGATTTTCCACTGTGATAATTCAAAAATCAATAAAAGAAGGTTTTGGTCTTGTGGTTGCAGAAGCGCTCTGGAAAGAGAAGCCTGTTGTTGCCGGATGTGTTGGTGGAATACCCAATCAAATTATAGATGGAAAAACTGGATTTCTCGTTGATCCACACAACTACAGAATGTGTGCCGACAGAGTTATTAAGTTGTTAAAAGATCCTAAGCTTAGCCAGAAAATGGGAAAAGCTGCTAAGGAATCGGTAAGAGAAAAATTTCTTACGACCAGGTTAATATCTGATTATTTAGATCTGATTGCGGACATATTTTAATTGAAAATGCGTTACATTTTTTATTTATTTTTGGGTTGTATGATGTTTTTGTGTGGTTGTTACACAATACCGTCACTAAAAGAAAAAATGCCCAAAGGAGATAACTTAGTTATCTCTCCAACAGAAGGTCACGTTCTAAAGATTATTAATAATATTAAGGTAGCTGATTGTAATCCTTTAGAAATTAACTGTTTCGATAAACAATGTTCTTTCTCTGAGCTTGAACCGTATATAAAAGACGGATCATCTTTGGTGATTATTTTTATGAAGTTATACCATAAGCATGTTACAGTGAGTCCTATTGCCGGGGAGATACGTCAAATTAAACATAAACCAGGCATGCATCGTAATGTGTTTTTAAAAGATGCATACAAGAGCAATGAACACAATAGTATTGTCATTGATGGGGATATAACATTAACAGTGATTCAAATTGCAGGCCTGGTAGCTCGTAGAATTGTCTGTGACGTGTCTGTGGGGGATAGCGTTGGGAGGGGCGATAAAATAGGGCACATAAAACTAGGTTCTGCCGTTGCCCTATTATTACCTCCGGAGTGTGAAATTAAGGTTAAGGAAGGAGACAAAGTTGATACCGCAAAAGGTATAATAGCTACGTATCCTATTGTTTCAGAGTAAAAATATGGATTTTTTTGATGTTGTAAATAAACGAGTGTCAGTACGCAAATATGCCAGCAAGCCTATTGAGCGTAAAGATATTGAGCGAATCGTGGACGCCGGACGCCTGGCAGCTACTGCACGTAATGTGCAGCCTTGGCGATTTATTGTAACTGTGGATAAGAAAAAAATAAAGGAATTATCTCAAATAGTATCACCGAATGGTGCTTTTATGGTTGAAGCAGTCGCTGCAATAATTATATTATCAGCGGATACTAAGTACTACCTTGAAGACTGCTCGGCTGCTACACAAAATATATTGCTTGCTGCTTCTTCTTTAGGTATTGGTGCTTGTTGGATAGCTGGCGATAAAAAGGATTATGCTAATAAAGTTGCTTCGTTCGCAAAGGCATGTCCAGGCGAGTTATTAGTCAGCGTTATTTCTTTGGGGTATCCGCTGGAGCCTGCAATGCCTAAGCCGAAGAAATCATTGGATGAATTAATTAGCTGGCTATAATTTTTTATTTATTCTATTCTAGAGTAATTAAATTTAAATTAATTATTAGATGTAAAGGGGATATTGATGAAAGTGTGGGTGTCAATAATAGTAATTTGTTTGTCAGCATCTAATGTTTTTGCGGAAGTAGGCACAACAGACCAAGCTGTTATATCAGAAATCATAAAGCTTCCCAAAGTGCAGGCAGCAGGAGGTAAGTCACTAGTACAGTCACTAAAGGAAAGAAGGTCTAGCCGTAATTTTAGTAGCAAGAAGCTACCAAAACAGGTATTATCCGATTTGTTATGGGCGGCCTTTGGAATAAACCGACCAGATTCCGGATTACGTACTGCACCTTCGGCTTGCAATATGCAGGAAATTGATATTTTTGTTGCTATGAAAGATGGCCTTTATCTTTACAATGCGAAAGACCACACACTGCAATTAATGCTAGATGAGGATATCCGCAGCTCTACAGGTGAACAGGAATTTGTTTCTGTGGCTGCAGTCAACCTTATCTATGTGGCAGATTATTCTCGGATGGATAAAGTAGAAGACAACAAACGTTTTTACTCGGCAGTAGATACCGGGTTCATTTCTCAAAATGTATATTTGTATTGCGCGTCAAAAGAGTTGGCAACAGTTGCAAGAGGCTGGGTAAATAAAGATGTTTTGCATAAAGTAATGAATTTACGTCCTGATCAAGAAATAGTTCTTACCCAAACTGTAGGCTATGAAAATAAGAGCAACTAATTAAGGAAAGAGCAGAAGATTAATGTTATTTATTAGAATTTATTTTTGTTTTTTATGCTTTCTGGTTTTATCGATTCCTGCTTATTGTGGGCAGATATATCTAGAGAATGGCGATCGGATAAGCGGAGTGATTATTGATGATAACAGTGAGGATCTTGTAACCGTTGAAACTGAGGCAGTTGGTAGGATTTCTGTAGAGAAAAAATTCATCCGCAGCATTATCTTGGACAGTAAAAAAGATTCTACAGGTAAGGCTAACGATATTCCCGATGCTAATGAGGTTAGGGAGGAAAAATTATGGAATGGTGAGCTTTCTTTGGGCTGCAATCAATCTGGCGGAAATACCAAAGAAAGTCAGTTGAACATTCAAGGGCTTTTAAATCGGAAAACAGATCACGATGAGTTTACTACTCGCGGTGATATTTATTACAGTTCAACAAATAAACAAATGAATGCACAAAGATGGCGGGCTTCGCTTAGATATGCCCAGAGTTTTAAAAATAAGCGTTGGTATCGGTATAGCAAGATTGAGGGTGACCATGATCGCTTTGATAGTATAGGATATCGCCTAGTTCCTTCTCTGGGGGTGGGGTATTGGTTTGCTACACAAGAGCAGTTTAAGCTAATGGCTGATTGTGGCGTAGGATACGAGTATACCCATTATAGTAATGGTTCTGCTAACAAGACAGAAATAGTTTTAACTCCCCGGATTCTTTTGGAAAAGCAAATTTTTTCTAAATTGAAAATTATTCAAGAGGTGCAACTATATCCTTCACTAAGCCATGGCGGAGAATATCGTTTACATTCGGAAACATCTTTAATTACCCCGATAAATAAACAGCTGGCTTTACGCTTTAGCATTGTTGATGATTACAATTCCAGCCCTGACGCTCAGGCTAAAAAGAATGATTATCGATTTATTTCTGCCCTGAGCTATTCCTTTTAATTTTACTTTTATCCTTTCAACGTAAATATCTTTTACTAAATCAGTCTTTTTTGTTATAATAGACAAATGATAAGTAGAGTCACCAAAGCAAGTCGTGTTACATGGGTTGGACTTTTTGTTGATCTTGCCTTAACCTTTTTAAAGCTATTGGCGGGCGTGTGGGGCCAAAGTGTGGTTATGATTGCTGATGCTTTTCATTCTCTTTCCGATCTGGCTACAGACATTGTGGTATTATTTGGCTTTAAAATTGTCGATAAACCTGCTGACAAGAGTCATGATTATGGACATGGCAAGGTTGAAACCCTAACAACAGTAATTATTGGTGTAATTTTACTAATTGTGGGCTTTAGGATTTGCTGGTTTGGATTGTGTCGTGTTTTTCAGTTTTATCAAGGACAGATAGCTCCCCGGCCAGGACTAATAGCATTTTATGCAGCTATAATTTCTATAATAAGTAAAGAATGTTTATATCGTTATACCGCAAAGGTGGGAAGGGCAATTAACAGCCAGGCAATTATTGCTAACGCGTGGCATCATCGGTCAGATGCTTTTTCTTCTGTGGGGGCAATGGTTGGAATAGGCGGCGCAATAATTCTCGGAGAAAAATGGTATATTCTCGATCCTATAGCCGCAATTATAGTGAGTTTGTTTATTATTAAAACTGCCATTGTAATTTCTACAGGAGCCATTAACGAATTGCTGGAAGTATCCTTAAGCGATGAAGAAGAAGATAAAATTCTGTCTGTTGTTCGTTCTGTTCCCGGTGCTGAAATACCGCATAATCTTAAAACACGTAGAATAGGTAGTCACATAGCTATTGATTTACATATAAAAGTAAATAAGAATTTAAATATTACCGAAGGCCATGTTGTCTCCATAAACGTAGAGGAGAAGATAAAGGAAGTATTCGGTAGCAATGTTTTTATTTCAGTGCATATTGAGCCGCTAGGATAGATATTACATAAGAAAGATTAGCATATTCACATTTAGGTGTAGTTTTTTCTGGGTTAATTGACTGGATTGTTTGGAAACAGATCCCTGATCTTATAACAATTAATTGTGGAAGACAAAATGAATACTAGTTCTTGGTTTTCTCAAATTTCTTTTAAACAGCGGATCTGGTTATTCGTGACTGTGGCAGGAATGCTCGCGATTATAGTCCTTGGGATTTTGTTGAACTCATCGAGCAAATCAAAGGAATCGATTGATTTCAACATTAATATGTCTATTCAAGATATTGCTCCCAAACTTGGAGTCACAGGTAAAGGTCTTGCCAGGGAACTTGAACTGCCACTTGACGTTTCTAAGAAAAAACCAGTCCGAACGTTAGGTGTGGCATACGAAGAGCTTGATCATGCCATTGAGCATATTCTCTCCCATCGTGAGTCCATACTTAAATATTATATTTATGCAGCACTGGTTCTCTTTGGGCTTGTATTTCTTGTAAGGCTGGGGCGTCCCGACGGATCGGATAGTAAGAGCCACTGCACATGGTATCCAAAAACCCCGTATATTATTGTTCTTTTGTTTTCTGTAGTAGTAGCTGGGTTCCTTCTTGGTAAATCGCCTAACCCCATGGAGGGGACCGTCAAGGTATTAAAATCCATGGTAGGGCTTTATCCCGATCCAATAGTCAAAGCAATTGCTTTTGGTTTTTTTATTATGCTCGCTGTTATTGGTAATAAGATGATTTGCGGCTGGGCGTGTCCTTTTGGTGCTTTGCAAGAGCTTATCTACAGTATTCCAATTTTGCGAAAAATCAAAAAAAGAAAACTGCCATTTATGCTCACAAACACAATTCGCGCATGTCTTTTTATTGCCATGTTTCTTTTACTATTTGGAATCATTGGGGAGCGCAAGGGATTTGTAATTTACCACTATATTAACCCCTTTAATCTTTTTGATTTACATTTTGAAACATTCAGTATTCTCTTAATTGTAATCATTACCTTGTTGCTATCATTCATTGCCTATCGCCCATTTTGTCAGCTTATCTGTCCTTTTGGTCTTATTTCTTGGATAGCTGAGCGATTCAGCGCTTTTCGTGTGCGAGTTGATAAAGAGAAGTGTACTCAATGTGGTGCTTGTATAAAGGCATGTCCCCTGGAAGCCGCAGCAGGACTGGTTAACAGCAAGAAAATGCCGGCAGATTGTTTTAGTTGTGCTCGTTGCTTGAATGTTTGTCCGGTTGATGCCATCCAATATACGTCTTTCTTAAAGAAAGGCATATTGAAATCGAGAAAGCCATGAAAAAAGTCTATATGCGTAAAAAAGGAGGCATAACGTGAAAGCAGATGTAAAAACCGAGACCGAGATTATGAAGATTCTGAAACGGTCATTTGAGTGTTACGAAAAAAAGGACGTAAATGGAATGCTGGATCTTTTTGCTTCAGATCCGGACGTAGTGTGTATTGGTACGGGCAAAGACGAAAAGAGAGTTGGGCCAAAAGAAATTAGGGCTCAATTTGAGCGTGACTTCAGTCAATGCGACAGTATTTCCTGCAATTTGGGATGGTATACAATATCGGCTGCCGGAACAGTGGCATGGGTTGCTGCCGATTATTTAGTACACGTGGCTATTCATGGGCAGAAAGCAGAGCTAACAATGCGTACGAGCATAGTATTGGAACAGCGAGGCCAAAAGTGGCTTATTGTGCATATGCACGGTTCAGCTCCTATGACAGAGCAGGAAGCAGGAGAATCGTTTCCTCCAAAAATAAAAATTTAAAGATTATGAAATAAAATAGGGATATGCCCAATTAAAAGGTTTACAAAAATATACCAAACAAACAAAAGACTTACGATCAAAGGAAGTCCCGAGCACAGTCGAGGGATGAAAAATCTGCACCGAGAGTCTACATTAGGACATTCGGCTGACCGTCTGTGATACCTAGATGTAAATTTTAAAGAAACAATGTTTTCTGAAGCAAGAAAAAGTATGGTAAAAAATCAAATTAAAACACGGGGGATTAAAGACCACCGCCTATTAGAAGCTATGTTAAGGATTAAAAGAGAACTATTTGTTCCACTTGAGACTCAGAGATTCACATATGATGATTACCCGTTATCAATTGGCGAAGAACAGACAATTTCTCAACCCTATATTGTTGCCTTAATGACTGAATTATTAGAATTAAATAATGACGATAAAGTTTTAGAGGTTGGAACCGGTTCTGGATATCAAACAGCAATTCTAGCCGAATTAGCTAAGAGAGTCTACACTATTGAAATATTGAAGACGTTATCTCAGCAAGCAAAAAAAGTCTTAAGCAGTTTAGGGTATAGAAATATTATCGGTAATTGCTTAGATGGATATTTTGGCTGGAAAGAGTATGCACCGTTTGACGCAATCATTGTTACCTGTGCTTCAGCTAATATTCCGCAACCGTTAACTGAACAATTAGCCGAAGGCGCAAGGATGGTTATTCCAGTAGGAACTAATTACCAAGAATTAAAATTATTAAAAAAAATAAACGGCCAGATAAAAATTACAGATATTATTCCGGTTAGGTTTGTCCCGATGACTAGAGAAGAAGAGAAAACAAAATAATGATTAATTTAAGATCCATCAAAACACAACTCATTATTTATTTAATAGCTGTTGTGTTATTTTTTACAATAAAAGAAAGAGATTTTGTTTTTCTGGGTGCATTTGTAATCTCTGTATTTACGGCGGTTATTTGTGAATCATTTATTTTATATTCCAAGACAAAAGCATTTAAAATAACTGAGAGTTCAATAATCACCGGTATGATTATCGGATACGTGCTTTCAAGTGATAATTGTTGGTGGAAAATTGTGTTTGCGTCTTTAATAGCAATTTTTTCTAAACATTTAATTAGCTTTAGAAAAAAACATATCTTTAATCCAGCGGCTTTTGGTGTATTATTATCCATAGTTATATTCAGCGCTTCTACACAATGGAAAAGCACTTATTTATGGTACATATTGGTTCCGGTTGGAATTTACTTCGCACAGCATGTAAAGAAATTAGAAGTTATTGTTGGTTACACAGTTATTTCATTGTTCTTATTTGGAACGCAGGCGCTATTAACAAAAGTTCCGCTTTTAAATATTTTTAGTTATTTTAGTTATTTCTATATCTTTATTATGCTTATTGAACCAAAAACAACTCCGTCAAGAACAACTGGAAAATACATTTTTGGTATGGGAGTGGCAGTATTGATTTTCATCTTAACAGAAGTTGGTATTAAATTTGACGTTGAGTTGTTTTCTTTGTTAGTTATGAATGCTTTAATTTTATTATTGTATAGAATACCTACAAATAAAGGAGGTGCAATTTGAAGAAGCTACGAGTGTTTTTAAGTTGTTTATTGTTTTTTGTATATGTTTCTGCAGCGTACAGTCATCCACCCTCGGATATTCAGATAGCTTTCGATCCAGCAACAAGAATTCTTAATGTCGTAGTTGTACATAGCACAAGCAATCCAAATAATCATTATATTGAAAAGGTTGATGTTGGGTTGAATGGAGAAGAGATTATTCAACAAATGATCTCCAAAGAGGATAACAACCAAAACCAATCTGTAAGCTATCTTATTCCTAATGTTAAAAATGGTGATAAGATTTCAGTCGAGGGGTATTGCAATATTAGCGGAAAATTAAAAAAAGAGATCATAGTCGATGCAGTAGCATACTCTTATTAGAAATCACCAAATCACAGACGTCCTACTTAGGTACACCCTGCTTAATACAAATCAAATATTTCTTACCAAATAATTCTTTTTTGTTATAATAAATAAAAGCAGCAAAAATATTTAGGCATGTGGGTGTTAGAAATCACTGGAGATAATCTGATGGCTGATATAAAAAAGAAATGCAGAATGAAAGAAACAATTATAGGGGCCATGGTTTTCACAGTATTAATCCTGTCGGTGGCATCGGCAGAAACCGACATTAACCAAAAAAGGAGTATAGTTATGACACAATCAAAATCAGGACCGTTCGTTTTGCTAGAGCTTTCTTACGAACAGAATGCATTGGAACCAGTTATTTCCGAAAAAACTATAAGTTTTCACTACGGCAAGCATCATCAGGCTTATACTAATAAGTTGAACGCGCTTGTTGAGGGGGTAGAGTTTGCGGGTATGAAGCTTGAAGACGTTATTGCCAAGACATCCGGACAGGCTGACAAGGCGGGCATTTTTAATAACGCGGCTCAAGCTTGGAATCACACGTTCTATTGGAATAGTTTGTCTCCAGAAGGAGGAGGCAGACCGAAAGGCGAGATAGGCAATAAAATTGATGCCGACTTTGGCAGTTACGAAAACTTTATAAAACAATTCTCCGAAGCTGGGATGACCCAGTTCGGTAGCGGCTGGGTATGGCTTGTTGAAGACGCAGGAGTCCTCAAGATCCTCAAAACACCGAATGCCGAAAATCCCATGTCGCAGAAGAAGGGAAAAGCGCTATTGGTTCTTGACGTATGGGAGCACGCCTACTATCTCGATTATCAGAACCGGCGAGCGGATTATCTGAAAGTCGTGATCGAGAAATTGATCAATTGGGACTTTGCGGAAAAAAATCTGACTAGTAAGAAGGAGAGGTAAAAATTATGAAAAAAATATCTGGAACAGAACCAATCGTAAAAGATTTCTTAGCCGCTGTCAACTCCCAAAAAGGCCCGAAGATTTATGAGCTTTCCGTGGAAGCGGCTCGTAAGGTTCTTTCTGATGCACAATCAGGAAAAGTGAAGAAGCTTTCTGTCGATATCGAAGAGTGCAACATTCCTTGCGGATCTAGCGGACAGGTTTCTATTCGGATCATACGGCCCAAAGGCTATACTAATAAATTGCCTATTGTAATGTATTTTCATGGCGGTGGATGGGTTTTGGGTGATGAAAAAACCCACGATCGTTTAGTTCGATTAATTGCCAATGGCGCCAAAGTTGCTGTGGTGTTTGTTAATTTTACTCCCTCCCCGGAAGCAAAATATCCGGTTGCAATCGAAGAGGCTTATGCCGCGACAAAATATATCGCAAAAAACGGGAAGACCTTTAACCTTGATACTTCAAAATTAGCTGTGGCAGGTGATAGCGTTGGTGCCAATATGGCGATTGCTGTTACAATGCTAGCAAAGAAAAGGCGCGGACCCGCTATTACTTTTCAGGTGCTATTTTATCCGGTGACTGATGCTAACTTCGACACGCAATCGTATAAACAATTTGCAACAGGATATTTTCTGACCCGCGAGGCCATGAAATGGTTCTGGGCTAACTATCTGCCTAACAAAACAGGAAGAAAAAGACCAACTGCTTCTCCGCTTCGAGCATCTATCGGGCAGCTTAAAAAATTGCCTCCGGCTCTTGTTATTACCGGCGAATTGGATGTGTTACGTGACGAAGGTGAAGCATATGCCCATAAGCTAATGGAGGCAGGTGTTCCCGTAACGGCTGTTCGATATTTGGGGATCACACACGACTTTGTGATGTTAAACGCTCTTGCAAATACTACAGCCTCAAGCAGCGCCGTGGCATTAGCAAACCGCGCTCTTCAGAAAGCTTTTAGTGTTAATAGGCATTTAGATTAATCAGGGGGAAGGTGAAAGCATGGATTCTCTAGAACCTAAAATTGCTATAATTGGGGCAGGCAACGTCGGCAATACATTTGCTTTTGTCTTAATGATCAGCGGGATCGCTAGGAAAAGAGCTGCTGATCCGTAAATCCGAGGAAGCGAACATCGCTTACACTGATACGCCGCTTTTATGAATTATATTTTAGAGTTTAAACATTAGCTAACTGGTGATTATCTACGCAGTAAGCTCGGAAAAAAAGGAGTCGTAAATGAGAAAAGTATTGGTTTTAACGCTTAGCGGTTTGTTTCTAATATCAGCTATTGTTTTTGCGCAAGGAATGGAGGGGATGAAAGGCGATATGATGGGAAAAGGCAAGGATATGGGCATGAATCCTATGGGTGGCATGATGATGAAGGCCATGATGAAAAAGACTATTGTTGCCACTGAAGACGGTGGTGTCATTGTTTTAGCTGGTAATAAACTTATGAAATATGATAAAAATTTAAACCTTGTCAAAGAAGTAGAAATCAAAATCGATATGGAAGCGATGCAGAAGAATATGAAGGAAATGATGAAAAATTGTCCTATGATGAAAGGTGGCATGACGGGCAGGGGAAGAAATAATCCTGCAGAGAATGCTCTGACCGCCGGCGAGATAGGGAAATAATCCAAACAGGATTATTAAAAACAGGAAGGGGTTCCTTTTATGGCTGTTGACCCTATATGCAAAATGCAGGTTAATGAAGCCGGGGCCATTAAGGCTAAGCGTGATGGACAGGAGTACTATTTTTGTAGTGCACACTGTAAGCAAAAGTTTTTAGGACAGAATGCAAAAGACGGGGCTATTCCTTCGAAAATGAAGGCTAGCCCCGTTAGTATTTATACCTGTCCAATGCATCCCGAAGTTGAGCAGGATCATTCTGGGGATTGTCCTAAATGCGGAATGGCTTTAGAGTCCAAGAACGTTGTCTCCGATGAAGGCGGGGAACAGGAAGAAATAAAAAAGCTTGCCCGTAAATTCTGGATAGGATTAGTGTTAGGGCTGCCGGTTTTTCTTCTAGCTATGGAAGAAATGATCCCTGCGCTTAAATTCGGATTTATTTCTCATAAAATGTCTAGTTGGATCCAATTGATTTTAGCGACACCAGTTATTTTTTGGGCTGGCGGATTTTTTTTTATCCGTGCGTGGAAATCAATCATTAATCGCAGTTTGAATATGTTCACGTTAATCGCTATGGGTGTGGGAGCAGCTTATTCTTATAGCGCTGTTGCGGTTTTGTTCCCGCAGATTTTCCCTGAATCGTTAAAGATGTCTGGGAAGCTGGGGTTGTATTTTGAAGCAGGCGTTGTGATTACCGTTTTGGTGATCTTGGGCCAATATCTGGAAACTCGGGCCCGTACTCAAACAGGGCAGGCCATAAAGGCGTTATTGGGGATTGCGGCGAAAAAGGCGCACAAGGTTATTGATTTAGAGGAAGAAGAAGCTGATATCGATCAGATTCAAAAGGGAGATCTCTTGCGTGTGCGGCCTGGAGAAAAGGTGCCTTTGGATGGCGTTATCACAGAAGGAAAAAGCACAATCGATGAGTCCATGATTTCAGGGGAGCCGGTGCCGGTAGAAAAAAAAGAAGGTGATAAAGTCATCGGTGCTACGATTAATCAAACCGGAACATTTGTTATGAGAACTGAAAAGGTCGGTTCTGAAACATTGTTATCTCAGATTGTTCATATGGTCTCGGAAGCACAGCGCAGCCGGGCGCCGATACAAAGGATGGTGGATAAAGTGGCCGGAGTTTTTGTGCCTGTTGTCCTTGCCATGGCTGTTGTGACATTTGTGATTTGGACTTTATGGGGACCTTCGCCCGCGTTGGCTTATGCTTTAGTTAATGCTATTGCTGTTTTGATCATTGCCTGCCCCTGCGCGCTTGGATTAGCGACGCCGATGTCTATTATGGTCGGTGTCGGCTGTGGCGCTCAGGCTGGGATATTAATAAAGAACGCGGAGGCGATTGAAAAGACTGAAAAAATTACTCATGTGTTGACAGACAAAACCGGAACATTGACCGAAGGAAGGCCTCGTGTGACCTCAATTGAAACAGAGGAAGGCATTGAAAAAAAGGATGTTCTTTTCATTGCTGGTTCGTTGGAACAAGCCAGCGAGCATCCTTTGGCGCGGGCTGTGCTTGACTATGCAAAAGAAAAGAGCGTTGGTCTTAAGAATGTCCAAGGCTTTGATTCTGTGACAGGCGGTGGAGTCAAAGGAAAAATAGATGGGAAAGATGTTTATTTGGGTAAGGGAAAATTTATTACTGAGCTTGCCGGGGATTTGCCTGAAGGGTTAAAGCAAAAAGCAACAGTCATACAGGAGAAGGCCGAGACGGTTGTTTGGGTGGCGCAGGAAAAGAAAATTATGGGGATGCTTGGAATTTCTGATCCGATCAAGAAAAGTACGCCACTTGCGATTAAGGAACTTCATGGCCTTGGATTAAAAGTTATCATACTGACTGGCGACAATCAAAAGACAGCACAGGCAATTGCCAAGGAACTAGAGATCGACGATGTTCGTGCAGAGCTTGAGCCAAAGGACAAGCAGGAAATTGTCAAGGAACTAACAGGAAAAGGCGCGAAGGTCTTAATGGCAGGTGACGGCATTAACGATGCGCCTGCGTTGGCTCAGGCGGAAGTTGGTGTGGCGATGGGAACGGGAACGGATGTTGCCATTGAAAGCGCGGGGATCACATTGGTGAAAGGTGATTTAAACGGGATCGTTAAAGCCATAAAACTTAGCCGATTTGTTATGGGGAATATCCGGCAGAACTTGTTCTTTGCGTTTTTTTATAACGCCATAGGGATTCCAATCGCTGCAGGTATCTTATATCCATTTATCGGATTGTTACTCAATCCAATGATTGCCGGAGCGGCCATGAGTTTCAGCTCGGTTTCTGTAATCGGAAATGCCCTAAGATTGCGAAGCGCGAAGTTGTAAAATGAAGGAGAAATCACGGACGTCCTATTTAGGTACACTCTGCTTAATACAAATCAAATATTTCTTACCAAATAATTATTTTTTGTTATAATAAATAAAAGCAGCAAAAATATTTAGGCATGTGGGTGGGTAAAAAACTATGGCAAATAAAAGAGTAACCGAAAAACGTCCGGGCTCCTATATACCAGAGAATTCTCTGCGACAATTTTCCAGAGAGCCACGGACATGTCAGTCAAAAATTTTTATTAAGACATATGGCTGGCCGTATATCCCAGTACGTAGGGATGATTTTGGGGCAGTTGAGGAAGATAAATGGTTTGGAGTGAAAGAGTTAGGGAAAATTTAATAAGTAAGATAAAAATTTGTTTTTAATTTGGCACTTGACAGCATGTTTCTTTTATGATACACTTATGTCATAATTATGAAAAGCAAGAGAAACCTATTAGAACAGCTAAAATCTTTTCCTTACTTCAGCAAAGACAGCCTATATCAACTTGGCAAACAACTGGGACTTTCCGATACCACGGTGGATACATATATCAGCCGCTTCCTGAAGCATAAAGAAATCCTCCAACTCAAAAAGGGGCTCTATATATCAGCCGATTTTTTTAGCAAAAACAGAAGCGATATTTCCTATTCTTTTTACCTGGCAAACATTATCCGAACGCCTTCCTATGTCAGTTCATGGGCCGCTCTTCAATTTTACAACCTTACCACGGAAGTCATATACAGCATTACCTCTGTTACGCCGAAAGTGACTAGGAACTATAAAACAAAAGCCGGCATTTTCACCTATCAGTCCATAAAAGAAGAGTTATTTTCAGATTTTTTCTTGGCACAAGGGAAGTCAGTTTCACTTGTATCGCCTACCTTGTCAGCAGAAAAGTCGTTAGACGGCCAGTCAGTGAAACTCGATTTTTACATCGCTTCTCCGGCAAAGGCTTTGTTTGATCTACTCTATTTCAAGACTTACCAGTTCCGTGGCGTTCGTTCAAAAGACGTTAAAGCGCTTATCGAAGAATTGCGGATAGATATTGACGAAATGGATAAAAAGGAACGGACCAAATTTTACACAATGATAAAAAAATACCTTAACGATGAGTGAACATATTCTTGCCATTTTAAAAAGGAAACTTGATGATCTTGCCCAACATGGGGAGATGGATGCTGAAACGCTCCGAAATGTCCTTAAGGAGGAACTTCAGTTTTACGTCCTTAATTTTATTTACCACCATCCCGAATATAATAAATGGATAATGTACGGGGGTTCTGTACTACGCATTATTCATAGACTCGACCGAATGTCGGTTGATTTGGATTTTGAAGTTTCTGAAAGGGTAACGAAAGATTTTCTGGATAAACTAAAGAAAGAAATCGAAGATCATTTTTCCCGTACGTATAGTACCCATTTAAATTTCATGGCTGTAAAAATCGTTACAGGAAGAGGGTTGCTGCTTAAATTCAATGTTGGTGCAGCATTAAATCTTAGCCATCCGTCAAATCAGATACATGTCAAAGTTGATCTAAATCATTTTACGTCTCCCAAAACGGTAACCGAACGTTATCCTATCAATCAAGATCAGTTATCCTTTGTGATCTTAACCTATAATATGTCGGCTCTTATGGCCAGTAAAGTGGCTGCAATTTTTCTTCGTGGGACACGTGGTGTGGGCAAGGCTTTTTATGAGGAAAAAGGCCGTGATATATATGACCTTCTTTGGTACATGAACAACAAGATTGTACCCGACCTTGATTATCTTATGGCTAAAAATGTGGAGGAGGCCAAAGATTTGCGTACACTTTTCGATAAGCTTACAATCAAAATGAATGCTGTCAGCGATGTAAACCTTAACCAGGATCTTTTGCCGCTCTTTGTGAACCGTACCTACATTGAAAATTGGCTTACAAATTGGAGAGAAACCTATTTACAGCTTGTCGATACATATGAAATATGCACGGTGACCGCATTGGAAAGCGTCCAAGTGTATCAGAATTTTAGTAATGACAACTTTTCGTTTACATTCACCTATAATACCGAAGAAGGGAAGACCTGCTGGATACGATATGAAATGGTTGAATACTGGATTGAAGATTGTGAAAGAGATTTTCCTCCGACTGAGATCAATGAAAATATAAGTCGTATCATTCAATTCAAAAGTGACGGAGGGGGTATCCGCTCCTCATATCACGATAGACTCAAGCGGCATGCGACTCTTTTTCATCAGAAAAACGAAAAGTATCTAAAAAAAATAAACCGCGTTATGCTTAGCAGAAATAGGAGTATAACTACTAAACTTATCAGAAGTACTACAGAGCGCTTAAACCAGAAAGAACAGATTGTCCTCAATAAGTCGGCACTGTTGTCTTGCGAGCTTGAGGATTTGTTGAAATAGACGATAGGATAAACCCCTATCTTGTCTCTTTTCATTCAACAGTTGCCCACCATAACTCTTCGTGATAGAATGAATTCAATATGAAAACTGATAAAACTTCCAAAAGCCTGCCGGTTGGTCGGCAAGTCTACATCCGTACCTTTGGCTGACCGTATGTGCAAGTTCCGCACGATGATACTCAAGGTTATGCACATGATAAATGATTGTGACTGATGAAGTTAAATAGAATATCCCGTAAGTTCAAAAATTGAATTTACTTGACAAAATAAACCATTATGGTAATTTATTACCATAACCATGGTGAAAAAATGATATCTCTACGTTCAAAAGTAACAATAAAATTATTGGATTACTATTTTCTTAATCCTGAGGCTCAAGCCTATATTAATGAGCTGGCAAGGATTTTAGAGCTCGATCCCAAAAATACAGAGACCAAACTCAAAGAATTAGAAAAAGAAGGTCTTTTAAAGAGTGAATTTCGAGGGAAGCAAAGGTACTTTTTTCTTGCAAAAGATAATCCTGTATTAGAACATTACCGCCAGATTTTCTTAAGAACCTATGGTATAGAAAAAAGACTTAAAGATGTGACCGACAATGTCAAAGGGCTTAAGGAAGCGTACCTATTCGGTTCATATGCAAGCAATAAGATGGATTCTTCAAGCGATATCGATCTTTTGGCCATTGGCAAGCATTCTGTTTTGGAGCTGCAGAGAGCCATCGTTAAATTGCAGAAAGATACAGGCCGGGAGTTTAATGTAATAAATCTAAGCCTAAAGGAATTTGAGAAAAAGAAAAAAAATAAAGATCCTTTCATAAGTGGTGTTCTTAAATCTAAAACTATAAGGCTGTTATGATAAATTTTGAGAGTCAACACTTTCAAAAACTGTCATTTAAAGAAAAACAAATTGACCAGTTTTTAATGTCCGCCCAACATGATCTTAGGATAGCTGAAAGCACTGACATACCGGATGTTATTTTTAAATTCAGCTATGATGCTTTGATCAAGCTGGGTATCATGTTGATTGCTCAAAAAGGCTATAAAGTAAGAAGTACAGCCGGTCATCATATTAAGATTTTGGAGAAACTGAGCCAGCTGCTCAAGAATGAAGATATTGTTGTGCTAGGCAATAAGATGAGACAGGAACGCAATGTTAATCTTTATGATGGTGGAATTTTTGTAGGAGAGAAGGATAGTCTTGAGTATCTCGAATTTGTCAAGAGCACTTTTAAAAAAGCGGGAATTTAAAGAGGCGCAATATGTGCTAACCTAGACGCCTTAAAGGTGCCTAGGTTTTTATTTTGACCATATGCATTCATTGATGTAACGAGATTATGTAGAAGTAGGCATGCTAATGGCTAGACAGGAATTAATGAATAAGTGATTGGATAACAGGAGGTGTCTAATGAACGGTTTTAAAAAAGGACTTGGTTATACGTAATGAAAAGAATAAAGTTGTAAAAGTTTATCCGCATGGGAGCGAAGAGCAGCAAAGATATGAAGCAGTGTTTGAGATTTTATTTGAAGCAGACAGAAAGTGTTTAGGACAACTGCTCGAAGAGAGGCGAGAAAAAGAACAACGCCTTGATGAGCAAATAGAGGAGAGTCATAAAAAGAGATTCCAGAAGATTAAGCGCAGATCAAATAAGAAATATAATTTAACTCAGACAGCAAGAATATTAAAAGTTCATCGGCAGACAATTTATTATTGGATTAAAAAGAAATGGGTGAAACCAAAAAGGGATTTTAAAGGATATCCTGTTTTTACAGTTTTAGACATAGAGCGATTAATTGAAAGGAAAAACACGCTAGAAATCGATGGTTTTACGAAATCGCGAAAATGCACTTAACGTATTGATGAACATAGAGTTATCTAAAGTGAGCGTCACGCTCAGTCATCTGCTTAGACAGTTTTATACACTTGAACGTGATTTTGTAAGGTGTTAATATGAAAGAAGATACAAAGAAAATATTCATAAGGACTTTCGGCTGCCAAATGAATGTGCGGGATTCAGAAGCATTACTTGGATTGTTTCTAAATGCGGGGTATTCTGCGGTAGATTGTCCAGAAGATGCTGATGTAATTCTCATAAATGCTTGTTCGGTACGCGAGCATGCCGAACAACGGGCGATATCTTTTTTAGGTTCGTTTAAGAAGCTCTACGAACGTCGAAGAACACGAGGAGCAAAATTAAAAGTGATTGGTTTGATTGGATGTATGGCAAAAAATCGGGGTGAAGAAATATTCAAAAAGATGCCCCATGTTAGCTTAATTTGTGGGCCAAGCTGTGTTAACAAGATTGTTGGCTTTGTCGAAAAAATAAAACGGGAGAATATTCAAATTGTGGAGCTAAGCAATCAGGCACGAAGTGAAAAATTTTACGAAGCTGATTTTAGAGAAAATAAAGACCACGCGCAAGTGGTAATCTCTACTGGATGTTCGAACTATTGTGCTTACTGCATAGTCCCTTATGTCCGAGGCGCATTGCGCTTACGTGCCCCGAAAGATATAATCAACGAAGTAAAGCGTAATGTTAATCTGGGAATTAAAAAAATAACTCTCCTTGGGCAGAATGTTAATGATTATTCTGTCAGAGATAAGGATTGTGGCTTAAGGGGTAAAGGAGAAATTAATTTTGTAGATTTGCTACAGATGGTTGTCAGCATAGAAAAAGTAGAAGAGATTGATTTTATCAGCAATAATCCGAAGAATACTTCAATTGCCTTATTTAAAATGATGGCAAGTTCTGATAAATTTAAAAAACATCTTCATTTGCCATTTCAATCAGGTTCAGATAAGATATTAAAGAAAATGAAACGTGATTACACGCAAGAAAAGTACTTGAGGATTGTCAAAGATTATAAGCGAATAGTTAAAGGAACATTGAGTACTGATGTTATTATCGGGTTTCCCGGAGAAACGGAATCAGATTTTAAAAAGACTCAAGATATTTTAAAACTGGTTAAGTTTAAGAACGCGTATATTTTTAAATATTCACCGCGGCCAAAGACTGAATGTGAGAATTCAGAAGATACTGTTTCAATGGATATAAAAAAAAGACGACATAAGGAATTACTGCATTTACAGAAGAAAATATCATTAGAAAAAAGAAATTCAGCAAAAGCTGAAAGTGGGAAGGTATGTTGAAGCAAATCTTTATTTTTTATATTGTTTCTTTATTATTTTATTTCTATCCCTTAAACGCAATGGCTTACTCCCTCGTAGAGGCTCAAGAGGATTATTTGCGTGGTAATTATGATTCAGCCATCAATAAAGCACAAAAGCTAAGAGAAGATGCGGAAAACCTGTATTTTTTAGGTCTCGCCTATGTTAAAACCGGTAACTATTCTAAAGCTCGACATTATTTAAATAGACTGCTGCAAAGATTTCCCTATTCTGATGTCTATGAAAAAGGGTTTGCAAAGCTAGCCGATACTTATTTTTTAGAAAAAAAATACCATGATGCAAAACGAATGTACAAACAAATCCTTCGAGAAGCGCGCTTTAAAGATGCCCGGCCAGTTGCTTGCTTGCGCTTAGCACAAATTGCCAGTCGCAAGGGAGATTGGGAAGAGAAGGATAAATACGTAAATCTTATAAAAAGTCGCTACCCAAAAAGTCCAGAGGTGGGATTTGCCCAGATGTTAGGAGAATGGGGAAATTACTTTGCTATCCAAGTAGGTGCGTTTAGCGAAAAAAACAACGCTCTTTCTTTAAAAAAACAACTAGAATCTAAATATCAAACGTATATAACCGAAGACAGAGATGGACAGTATCCAATCTATAAAGTAAGAGTGGGTAAGTTTAAACAACGTAAACAAACAGAAAATGTTGCTCGATGCCTATTAGAATCTGGGTATCCAGCAAAAATATACCCGTAAGGAGAGAGGTTAAGGTTGAGGTTGAGAAGTGAATGCGTAGACAGAAAGAAGTATAGACGCGAAAAAAAATTAGAACACTTCTTATATTTTTTACACATATACGTGTTAACGCGTTTACACATTAACCTACTTAACTAACTAATAATATAATGGCACAAGTAATTGTAATTACTGGCCCAACAGCCAGTGGAAAAACTGATTTAGCGCTATACCTTGCGGAAAAACTAAATGCGGAAATTGTCTCTGCTGACTCAATGCTAGTCTATAAAGAACCAAGAATTATCACATCTAAACCTTCATCTTTAGCATTGCAAAAAATAAACCATCATTTTGTAGACATAATTTCAGTAGAGGCTGCTTATGATATATTTGAATACTTTACAAAAGCCAAGAAAACAGTAATTGCGTTGCATAAACAAAATATTCCGGTAATTATTTGCGGTGGAAGCGCATTATATATTCGTGTACTTTTAGAAGGGATATCTGAATTACCAGGAGAAAATAAAAGTTTACGGAAACAGCTTAGAGAAAAAGCAGAAAAGTATGGAAAACAACACCTTTTTGATGAGTTAAAGTCTGTTGACCCAGATGCTGCACAAAAAATATCCGCAAATGATTTAAAGCGGATCATCCGTGCTTTAGAAATCTATTCTGTAACTGGAAAACCGTTTTCAGAGAGCAAAAAAACAATTAACGGGCTTTACGACGAGATTCCGGTGGAGATGTTTGGATTAAGGGTACAGAGAGAGTTGTTGTATACGCGGATCAATCAAAGAACGGACAAGATGTTTGTCCAAGGTGCGGTTGAGGAAGTAAAAAAACTACTTAAGTTGAACTTAAGCTTAACTGCCGAAAAGATAATCGGGGTGTCGGAAATTAAAAAATTTTTAGACAATGAAATAACCAGTGCTCAGGCTAAAGAACAACTAAAACAAAATACTCGTAATTTTGCTAAACGCCAGCTTACCTGGTTTAATCGTAATCAGCACATTAATTGGGTTGATGTTGACAACAAAACTGTTCCGGAAATTGCACAGGATATTTTAAATAAAAAAAGGTAAAAAAAATGCACGAAACTGATAAAAAAGAAAAAGCACTATTAATTGTAATTAAAGAGAAAAGAGAATCATGGAGCCAGGAAGCACTGGCTTTGGAATTTAAGGCACTAGCGTCATCCTCAGGGATAAGTATTATCGAAACCCATGTTTTTAATTTAGCAACGCCAAATCCCCGGTTTTATATCGGAAAAGGAAAGGTTGAAGAGATATCCGAGTTAGCAAAAGAATTAAAAGTAAATACCGTGATTTTTAATAGCAACTTAAATTCTAACCAACAGAGAAATCTAGAGGACAAGATAAACATAAAGACACTGGATCGTACACAGTTAATCCTGGATATTTTTGCTCGGCATGCGCATACGCAGGAAGGAATATTACAGGTTGAATTAGCTCAGTTGAAATACCTTCTTCCACGGTTAAGGGGAAAAGGAATAATGCTTTCCCGATTAGGTGGAGGAATAGGAACAAGAGGGCCGGGAGAAAAGAAAATTGAAGTTGATCGGCGCAGAATTGACGAACGAATAACCCATCTTAAAAAGGAGCTGAAGCTGATTATCCAGCGCCGAGAAGTAATGCGGAAAAAACGGGAAAAAAGCGAGGTAAACTCTTGTTCACTAGTGGGATACACTAGCGCTGGTAAAACAACGTTGTTTAATGTTTTAACTAGCGATAGCCAAAAAGAAGCGCATTCGCTGTTTACAACATTGGACACTGTAAGTAGAAGCTTTAGTATCCATCAAAATTTTAAGGTGGTTATCTCGGATACTGTTGGATTTATCTATCGACTGCCTCCGTATTTAATTGAGGCATTTAAGGCAACGCTGGAGGAGCTGCATTATTCAGATGTATTAATTCATGTAGTCGATGCTTCCGGAAAGGATATTTTTGAGTTCAAAAGGGTGGTTGACGAAATACTAAAGGAACTAAAGTTAGGTGGGAAAAAAATAATTGTTGTATTTAACAAAATAGATTGTACACCTGACGAACAACTATCCCTTTTAAAGAATCGTTATCCTCAATCAATTTTTATCTCAGCCCTTAAGGAAACTGGAATTGAAGAGTTAAAACAAAAAATCTACCAGTGTCTTTCCGAAGGAAGTATAGAGGCTTTAGTTTACCTACCATTCAGCAAAATGAAAATTGCCAGCTATTTTCATGAGCATTGTGAAATCTTAAAAAAATCCTACGAGAATAATGAAACCATATATCGGCTGAGACTTGAAAAAGAAAATTTAGCTTATTTAGAAAAAATAGGCCTAAAAATTAAAAAGATTTAACGCCACCAGCCTTAAAACGTTAACAACCAACTACTTATAAAAGTATAGCTATTTGATATAAATCTTAAGAAATTTTAATAAAAAGTTAAAAAAATATTAAGATAAATGTTGACAATTTTTAATAAATAGTGTATATTTAGATTGTTATGAAGTGGGAGGACATTGAAGAGCAATTCGAGATTGAGATTCCTAGGGATGAACCATTATTCCCAATGAATATTGTTTGTGATTTATTACATATGCAATACCATACGTTACATGAGATAGTCAAAGAGGGGATTATCCAGCAGAAAAAAACTAAAAAGCGCAAAAAGCTGTTTTCGCAGCGAGAAATAAAAAGATTAAAATACGTTCAGTATCTCATTGAAGAACGAGGAGTAAATATTAAAGGGGTTAAAGTGATAGTAGAAATGAACCAGGAGTAGATTTTTTTTGGGTTTTAATTAGCACTCTTGGCTTGGGAGTGCTAATTACTGCATTTTTTTAAACACGCTGTAAGATGCAATAAGCAAAGCAGTGAATTCTCCAGAATCAGGAAATAAGCGATTTTCCCGGATTTGACCAAAAAAATATTAGTGTTAAAATAAAAGGAAAAGCATTAGTTGTGTCTGCAAAAAGAGAAACAGAAAAAGAAGAGATAAACAAAAATACTATTGTTGTGAACGGTTCCGAGGAAGTTTTTATCGAAAAATTAACCTTCCTTTGGAAATCAAAGAAGATAAAGTTGGCGCAAAGTACAAAAATGGGCTTCTTCGGGTGACCTTGTCAAAAAAGGAACCGGAAAAGAGTAAAAATATTTCAATTGATTGCGAATAAATGCAGATTTAGCATTTCCCAGCCACGTTTGTGTGTGTTAAATGTTCTAACCAAGTATACAAATAATATGGAGGATTATGGATTTAAATAAGCTTACATTAAAAGCTCAAGAAGCAATGATTGCGGCAGTTAATTTGGCAAAGGATAATCAGCAGCAGGAAATCATTCCAGAACACATTTTATCCTTACTGATTGGTGATCCAGGGGGGATCTGCCGAGAAATTTTAATTCGCTTGGCAGTTGATATGTCAGGTTTAACAGAGATATTGAAAAAATATTTAAACTCGTTACCAAAAGTGTATACCGAAGAAAAGAATGTCTATGCTTCGGGAAGATTAAATAGCGTTTTGAATTCTGCGGCAAAGTACAAGAGTGATCTTAGCGATGAATATATTAGCTCCGAGCATATATTGTTGGCAATTGCTCGGGAAAGAGGAAGTCTTTTTAATGACTATCTAAAAAAACAAGGTATTTTTCCGGAAGATATTCTAAGAATTGCTAAAGAGTTACGAGGGAGCCAAAAAGCTGACTCACAATCTGCCGAAAATGCTTATCAAGCGTTGGAAAAGTATGCCCGAGATTTAACAGAGTTAGCTAATAAAGGAAAGCTTGATCCGGTCATTGGTAGAGATGAGGAAATTCGTCGGGTTATTCAAGTCCTATCTCGGAGAACTAAAAATAATCCAGTATTAATTGGTGAGCCAGGAGTAGGAAAGACAGCAATAGTTGAAGGCTTAGCCAGAAGAATTGCCTTTGGTGATGTTCCGGAAGGATTAAAGGATAAGAAAATAATTTCCTTAGATTTAGGTAGTTTAATTGCCGGAGCAAAATTCAGAGGAGAATTCGAGGAACGATTAAAGGCAGTTCTCAAAGAAATTGACTCAAGACAAGGAAGAGTAATATTGTTTATTGACGAGCTACATACTTTAGTAGGAGCTGGAGGTGCTGAAGGAGCAATTGATGCTGCAAATATGCTTAAACCAGCGCTAGCTAAAGGTGAGTTGCGTTGCATTGGAGCAACTACTCTTGACGAATATCGTAAATACATCGAAAAAGATGCTGCGTTGGAAAGACGCTTTCAGCAAATATTAGTTGGTGAGCCATCAACTGAGCAAACGATTGCGATATTAAGAGGATTGAAAGAAAAATATGAGATTCATCATGGAGTTCGAATTAAGGATTCTGCAATTATTGCTGCGTCAGTGCTATCTTCAAGATATATTAGTGGACGATTCCTGCCAGATAAAGCAATTGATTTAATTGATGAAGCTGCTTCCAGATTGCGAATCGAAATTGACTCAAAGCCAGAAGAAATTGATAAGCTGGAACGAAAAATATTGGAGTTGCAAATTCAAAAAGAAGCTCTAAAAAAAGATAAGGACGACTTTAGTAAAAATCAACAAGAAAAAATCGATAATGAAATAAAAAACTTAACTAAAGAATTTGATAGTCAAAAAGAACATTGGCAGAAAGAAAAAGATTTGATAACTAAAATAAGAAAAAATAAAGAAGAAATAGAACGTTTTAAGGCTGAAAGCGTTACGCTTGAAAAAGAAGCGCGTTTAAACGAGGTTGCTGAGATTCGTTACGGAAAAATACCGCACTTAACTCAAGAACTTAATGAACTAAATAAAAAGTTAGAAGAATTGCAGTCTGTCCGACAAATGCTTAAAGAGGAAGTAGACGAGGAAGACATTGCCCAGATTGTTTCTCGGTGGGCAGGGATTCCGCTCTCTCGGTTAATGGAAGAAGAGGTAAAAAAATTATTACGCATGGAGGATGAGCTGGAAAAGCGGGTAGTAGGGCAAAATGATGCAGTGCGATTGATATCTGATTGTGTACGCAGGGCTCGCTCTGGCTTGTCTGACCCTAATCAACCACTAGGTACTTTTTTATTCCTGGGGCCTACTGGTGTAGGAAAAACAGAGCTGGCTAAAGCATTGGCTGAATTTTTATTTAATAGTGAGAAAAATTTGATTCGTATAGATATGAGTGAGTACATGGAAAAATTTTCAGTATCTCGGTTAATCGGAGCTCCTCCCGGGTATGTTGGATACGATGAAGGAGGGCAATTAACTGAAAAAGTAAGACGTCAGCCTTATTCTGTTATTCTACTTGATGAAATTGAAAAAGCACATCCTGATGTGTTTAATATCTTGCTTCAAGTATTTGATGAAGGACATCTCACTGATTCCCAGGGAAGAATTGTGAATTTTAAAAATACCTTGATTATTATGACCTCAAATATTGGAAGCGACTGCTATAATAACCCTGGGGTAAGTAAACAAGTTTTAGAAAAAAATCTTAAGCAGGAACTAAAAAAATATTTTCATCCGGAATTTCTAAATCGGCTAGACGAAACCATTATATTTAACACACTAAGCTTGGGTAATACTACAGACATAGTGGATATCCAAATTCGTATTATCGAAGAAAGATTGAAGGAAAAAAATATTGTGGTAAAATTAACTCCTGATGTAAAAAAGTTGATTGCTGAAAAAGGATTCAGTCCGGAATATGGTGCGCGTCCGCTAAAACGAGTAATTAAGAAATTGTTAGTCGACCCTTTAAGCAAATCGATAATCTCTAGTGAGTTTAAAGAAGGAGATGTAGTTGTTATTGGAGCCAAGGGTAAGACAATTGTTTTTAAGAAGGAGAAAACAACTTTAAAAAAAGGAGAACAATGCGTATAGACGTTTCATTTAAATATATGAAAACAAGCGAATTCGTTAACAATGCCTTGGAGAATAACTTTCAAAAATTAAAAAGGCATTTAAAAATGTTTAATCATGATGAGGCAATACACGTTTCGGTACATATTGAAAAAAATCCGCATCGTGAACAATATTTCTGCCGTATGCGTGCTTACCTACCACATTCTAATGTTTTAGCTATTGAAGAAAAATGCACAGATACTTCTTCAGCAATAAATAAAGGATTTGCGGCGTTAATTACACGTGTTGAGAAATTGAAGGACAAAATTGAAAGCAGAAGAAAAAAGAAAGGAATTCGACACACAGAGGCTTGCTTAGATTTAGATGACCAATAGAGTTTTGTTTTGCAGTTTAACTTGACTAACCTTAGGCTCTGTGTTAGGATGTCTGGCACTCTCTGGTAAGGAGTGCTAATAGGATAAAAAATGGTAAAATTTATTGATGTTCGTGTACGTGAAGAAGAGATACTAGACCTTATTGCGGAAAGTTACATTCAAGAATCAAAACCAATAAGTTCAGCATATCTTTGCCAAAAGTGTAAGCTTAATTATTCACCAGCAACGGTGCGTAATATAATGCTTTCTCTAGAAAATCAAGGGCTGCTATGTCATTTACATACTTCTTCCGGAAGGGTACCAACACAAAATGGCTTTAAGCAATATGTTCAGCGTCTCAAAGGTAAGGATATTGCCGATACTTTTTCCTCGTTGCTTAACTCGACTTCGTCAGTTAATTTTGGCATTGAAGAAATTATAGATCATTCATTAGATGCTTTAGTGGAAACCAGTGGCTACACTTCAATGGTCGCTGTTTCCGGTCAAAAAGAGAAAATTTTTTTCCGTGGCATGCGTTTAATTATGGATCAACCGGAATTTGAAGATATCGAACGGTTAAAACATATATTTTATACATTAGAAATGAAAATGGATGACCTTCAGGAGGTGCTGTTTAGCTGTATTGATGCTGACATTCAGATACTTATCGGTGATGACATAGGATTTGATGGAATCTCAGACTGTTCTCTAGTAGCGTCAGGATTAAAAGGAAAAGACTTGATTTTTGCCTTAGCTTTGCTGGGACCAATGAGAATGAACTACACAAAAGCCCTAGGATGCTTACAGTCAGTAACAAAGCAGTTAAGGGTAATTATGGAAGACTTCATCCAAAGTTAGAAAGGATTAAACAATGAATAAAGAATGTAAGGACAATAAGAAAATAGAGGAAGAGCAACCGTTAAAGGGCCAGGCTACTGAAGCTATAGATGATAACGAAAAAACTAAAGAGCGTGGCATTGAAGGTAAAAATCTTGAAAAAGAAAAAAGAGAAATTGAAGACAGATATATTCGTCTTCAAGCAGAATTCGATAACTATCGAAAACGTGCATCCAGAGATCGAATCGAGTTTGTTAAATTTGCTAATGAAGGCTTAATCATTGAATTGTTAGAAATATTGGATAATTTTGAAAGAGGGATTAAAGCTGCGGAATTAAAGAAGGACTTTGACTTATTACATCAAGGAGTAGATATGATTTCCAAACAGCTGCATGTTCTTTTGGAAAACAAAGGGTTAGTTAGAATTAAATCTGTTGGTGAAAAGTTTAACCCGCATCACCATGAAGCTGTAGAAGTAATTGACGGAGATAAAGAAGAAGATTCAATAAGTGAAGAGATGCAAGCTGGATATTTGCTAAACGGAAAAATAATTCGGCCGTCAAGAGTTAAGGTTGTCAAAGGAAAATGCAATGACGTTTCTCAAAAAGAAAATGATAAACAAGAAGAAGATGATAGCAATCAAGAACCAAAAAAAGAAGAAAAGGCAATTTAGTAATCAAACAGATACAGTTGCGTTAATCAACAAGATAATTTATTTTAACAAATAATTTAGGAGGTATTGAAATGGCAAGAGTAATTGGAATTGATTTAGGAACTTCAAATTCATCAGCAGCAGTAATGGAAGGTGGCCGTCCAGCAATTATTCCTTCAGCTGAAGGAGCCGGAGTAGCCAGCGGTAAGGCTTTTCCTTCTGTAGTTGCGTTCACCAAAGATGGGCAAAAGTTGGTAGGTGAGCCAGCCAGAAGACAAAGCGCAGTTAACCCGGAAGGAACTGTTCTAGCTGCAAAGCGAAAAATTGGAACTGATTATAAATTTACAGTATATGGAAAAGAGTATACTCCTCAGCAAATATCTGCTTTTATCCTTCAAAAAATTAAACAGGATGCGGAAAGCTATTTAGGTGAAGAAGTCAAAGAAGCAGTAGTTACTGTTCCGGCTTACTTTAATGATAACCAACGCCAGGCAACCAAAGATGCCGGAGCAATTGCCGGGCTAAACGTTATTCGGATTATTAATGAACCAACAGCAGCATGTTTAGCTTATGGATTGACTAAAGTAGGGAAAAAACTCAAGATTATGGTTTTTGATTTTGGCGGGGGAACATTAGACGTCACGATAATGGAAATGTGGGCTGAAGGCGGATTTGAAGTTCTAGCCACTAGTGGGGATACTCATTTAGGTGGAACAGATATGGATAACGAGCTCATAAATTATATTGCTGAGGATTTCAAAAAACAAACAGGCGTTGACTTGCGCAATGATAAAATGGCTACACAGCGCTTACGTGAAGCAGCTGAGAAAGCAAAAATTGAATTATCTAGTACAGTGACTACAGATATTAATCTTCCGTTTATCACTGCAGATTCAAGCGGGCCCAAGCATCTTACAATGTCTATTAACAGGGCAAAATTAGAAGAGCTAATAATGCCAATTATCGATCGCTGCAAAGCTCCCCTGGAGCATGTAATTGGCGATGCTAAGTTAGGTCCTGCAGAAATTGACAAAGTAATAATGGTAGGCGGACCGACAAGGATGCCAATTGTTCAAAAATTTGTAGAAGATTACGTAGGCAAAAAAATTGAACGAGGAATAGATCCTATGGAATGCGTTTCTATGGGTGCTGCTGTTCAGGGGTCAATAATTAAGGGAGACACTAAGGATGTACTCTTGTTAGATGTTACACCCCTTTCCTTAGGCATTGAAACTCTAGGTGGAGTATTCACTAGACTCATTGAAAGAAATACTACAATACCAACTAAAAAAAGCCAGGTATTCTCTACTGCTGAAGATAATCAGCCTGCAGTAGACATTAGAGTTTTGCAAGGAGAACGAGAAATGGCTACGGACAATACTCAACTTGGACTATTTAAGTTAGACGGGATTCCATCTGCGCGGAGAGGAACCCCGCAGATTGAGGTTACATTTGATATTGATACCAATGGTATTGTTCATGTAACTGCGAAAGACAAAGGAACCGGAAAAGAACAGTCAATAAGAATTACTGCCCCAGATAAACTCTCTGAAGAGGAAATTAAAAAAATGGTTAAAGAAGCTGAAAGCTATGCCGAAGAAGATAAAAAGAAAAAGGAAGCAGTCGAACTAAAAAATCAAGCAGATACATTAGTCTATGCCACTGAAAAATCGTTAAAAGAACACGGCGATAAGGTGCCGGAAGCAGATAAAAAGAATATTGAAGAAAAGTTAAACATTCTTAAGGAAAAATTAAAGGACAGTGAGCTAGATGCACCCGGAACTAAGAAGGCAATTGAAGACTTGACCAATGCTTCTCATAAATTGGCTGAACAGATATACAAGAATACCAGCCAAACGCAAGATCCAAATGCCACAGAACAACAGCAGCAAGAGCAAAACACCCAGAGTGAAAAAAAAGAAACCTCTCAAGAGCAACCAAAAGATGAAAAAGTGGTTGATGCTGAGTATAAAGATGAAGGAAGCAATAGTAAGTAGTAGTTCGTAGCGCAAAAATAGAAAAAATGGATTATAGAACTTGTCGGATGCAAGGTTTATAGCCTGGAGCTAAAATGATGAGCACAGCTAAAGATTATTATGAAGTATTAGGATTGTCTAAGGGGGTTTCTGTCGAGGAGATTAAAAAAGCTTATCGGCAATTAGTTATGAAGCATCATCCTGATCGAGTCCCTGAAGGGCAAAAAAAAGAAGCTGAAGAAAAATTTAAGGAAATTTCTGAAGCTTATGCGGTATTAAGTGATTCCAAGAAAAAACAATTATATGATCAGTATGGTCATGCCGGAATTGATTCACGTTACACCACTGAAGACATTTTTAAAGGGACTGATTTTTCCAGTTTTTTTAATAATGTGGGCGGTGATAATGTTTTTGAAAATATTTTTTCCGATTTTGGGTTTGACATGTTTGGAAGTGGTAGACGACAGCAGACTCGAAAACGTCAGGCCGGAGAAGATATCCAAATTCAATTATCAGTTACGCTAGAAGAAGCAAGTTTTGGAACTGAAAAAGAAGTTTCGTACTATCGATATGATAATTGTTCACATTGTAATGGAAGTGGAGCTGAGCCAGGGTCAACAAAAGTTGCTTGCCCATCGTGCAAAGGAAGTGGGGCAGTTAGGAGTAGTTTAGGAGGGTTTATTAGCTTTTCTCAACCTTGCACTTCTTGTCGAGGATCTGGAAAAGTAATTAAAAATCCTTGTCGCTCCTGTTCGGCAAGTGGCAAGATCAAAAAACAAAAGAATCTTAAGGTCACTGTTCCTCAAGGTGTAGATAGCGGTTCAGTCTTAAGGCTAAAAGAAGAAGGAAATGCTAGCTCAGGAATCAGAGGAGACCTATATATTTATATTGATGTACGCTCACATCCGACATTCATTCGTGAAGGAGATAATGTCCGTTGTCGAATAAAGGTAAGCGCAGTAAAAGCAATCTTAGGCTCGGAGATTGAAGTTCCGGCATTGGCGGGGAAGGTTAAAATGAAAATACCTTCCGGAACACAACCAAATACAGTGTTTCGTCTTAAAAGCAAAGGCATTGTAAACTTGCGCACTAAGCGTCTAGGTGATGAATTAGTGGAAATAGAAATAGAAATCCCGCGAAAGTTATCTCATCGCGAAAAACATCTTCTAGAAGAATGGGCAAAAATGAGAGGGGAATAAAAAACGTAGTGGAAAAAATTAAGGTTTGTAAAGAAAAATAGTAAAAATTCGATAGACAAGGAGAAAAATAATGCCGACATATGAATATGAATGCTTGGAATGTGGAAAAAACTTTGAAGCATTTCAAAAAATAAGCGATAGCCCGCTAAACAGTTGTCCTACATGCAAAGGAAATGTTAAAAGACTGATTTCCTCAGGTTGCGGGATTATATTTAAGGGGAGTGGGTTTTACGCAACCGACTACAAGAACAAAGGTGCTCCCGATAAAGTGAAAAAAAATGAAGAGACACCTTGTTCAGGGTGTAAACAAGATTCCTGCAGTACAGCCAAAAACAATGGCAAAAAATAATGTCTCAAAAAATAAAACCATTCAAAGCTATTTACTATAATCCAACATTAACTAGCGACCATTCTCTAGTTGTCTGCCCTCCGTATGATGTTATTAATAAGCAGCAGCTAAAAGGATTACGAAAGAAATCACCTTATAATTTTTCCCGAATCAGCATTGCTGATAATAACGATTATCTAAAATCAAACAAAACTTTCCAAACTTGGCTTAAACAAAACATATTAATTAAGAATAAGAAAGATGCATTTTATCTATACGAACAGAATTTTAAAGTGGAAAAGTCAACATATAAACGCTTTGGAATCCTTGTTTTATTGAAGATGGATAAAAAGAAGATATTTCCGCATGAGCACACTCTCCACGCGCCTAAGGAAGATCGGAGAAAAATAATGACCGCAACTAAGGCAAGTCTAAGCCCAATATTTGTTATTGCGTCTCGTCGTTTTAAAGAGCTAGAAATAATGCACAAGAAATATTCTTCCAAAAAACCATTTTTGTGTTTTAAAGATAGTGACTCTAATTTGAATAAGGTTTGGATAATTGAAAATAAGATGGACATTCAAAATATGACTAAAGAAAGCAGCAACCTATCATTGGTCATCGCTGATGGGCATCATCGGTTTGAAACTTCTTACGATTACTTTTCCAAGAATAAAAATAAATTTAAAGATTTAAATTATATACTAGCCTATATTACTGGACCACAAAAAGGATTGATGATTCTGCCTACACACAGAGTAGTATCCGTTGAACAAAAAGGTAAGGTCTTACTTGCCAGGCTCAATAAGCATTTTATAATTGAAACAGTCAGCAAGAATGGTCTGGAAAAGAAGTTTGGATTAGAGAAAAAATTTTGCTTTGGCATTTTTCAGGAAGGGAAATTTTATTTTTTAAGAATAAAAGATATGCAGATTCTGTCTAGAATAGCTGAAAAAGAATATCATAGCTTACCAACATGTATTTTACATAACATAATTCTACCTTTACTTGATACGTCTGGTGATATTAAATATACGCATAGCATTGAGGAAGCTCAAGAGCTCGCTGGAATAAAAAAAACAGCGTTCATACTAAAAACAGTTAACCTAAAGTCAGTCTTTAGAGTGTCTGAGCGTGGTTTACGTTTTCCGCAAAAATCAACTTATTTTTATCCAAAATTATTGTCTGGAATTGTAGCAAGGAAGTTTTGTAAAGAATAAATTTAAGATGAGAATATTCAGCAAGCAATTTAGCTATCGATCAAAAAAGAAAAAAAATAATATTCCTGACGGGCTTTGGAATAAGTGTCCAGAATGTTCACATTTCATATTTCACAAAACATTAACCGAAAACTTAAAAGTCTGCTCTAAGTGTGGCTATCATTTTCCACTTACTTGCTGGGAGAGGATGGAGATGCTTACCAATAAAGATACGTTTATCGAGTGTGAAAAAGGTCTCACTTCTTTGGATCCTTTGAAATTTAAAGGTCCAAAAACATACGAGCAAAAACTCAAAGAAGCTCACGCAGCTACAGGTCTAGAAGAAGCGGTTATTGTTGGTCGAGCCGTTATTGATAAAACAAAATCTGCACTTGCGATAACTGATTCCCGATTTATTATGGGAGCTATGGGATCAGTAGTTGGTGAAAAAATAACTCGTATTGCCGAAGTCGCATTGAATAAAAAAATTCCTTTAATAGTTGTTTCTGGATCTGGAGGTGGCGCAAGAATGTACGAGGGGATGCTAAGCTTAATGCAAATGGCTAAAACAAGCGGTGTTATCTCACTTTTAAAGAAAAACAATATTCCGTTTATCTCAGTTCTAACACACCCGACAATGGCTGGAGTGCTGGCATCGTTCGCTGGTCTAGGTGATGTAACTATTGCTGAGCCCAAAGCGTTAATTGGATTTACCGGGCCACGCGTAATTAAACAAACCCTAAAGCAGGAATTGCCGGAAGGATTTCAAACATCAGAATTTAACTTGGAGCACGGACTTATCGACATGGTAGTGGAACGAAAAAAATTAAAAGAAACAATTTCAAAAATTTTAGAATATTTAGCTTGACATTTTAAGAGTAAAAAACTAAACTTTTAACTTATGGCAAAAGTAGTTATAAAAAATATAAGCAAAATTTACGGAAGCAATGTTACAGCTGTCAGTGACGTAAGTCTAAACATTAATGACAAAGAATTTGTTGTATTAGTTGGACCTTCCGGATGTGGAAAATCAACAACCCTAAGAATGATTGCTGGGTTAGAAACGCCCAGTAAGGGTGAGATTTATATTGGGGATCAATTAATTAATGGTGTTCCAGCAAAAGACAGGGACATAGCCATGGTTTTCCAAAATTATGCTCTTTATCCCCACATGAATGTTTACCAAAATATGTCTTTTGCTTTACGACTAAGAAATTATGCAAAGGCAGATATTGACAAAAGAGTCAAAGAGGCTGCACAGATTTTAGGTATTACACATTTGCTTAATCGTAAGCCAAAAGAAATTTCTGGCGGTGAGAGACAAAGAGTAGCAACGGGAAGAGCAATAGTCAGAAAACCAAAGACATTCTTATTTGATGAACCGCTAAGCAATCTTGACGCAAAGCTACGATTACAAATGCGCATTGAAATACACAAGCTTCACCTAAAAATACAAACCACAATGATTTATGTAACTCATGATCAAACTGAAGCAATGACCCTAGGAGATAGAATCGCCGTGATGAAAGGCGGGAAAGTTCTGCAATTTGATTCACCACTAAAGATTTACAATAGCCCAGCTAATAAGTTTGTAGCGGGTTTTATTGGGTCACCATCGATGAACTTCATTAACGGAAAAATAATTAAAAAGGATGGGGATTTTTATTTTGCTCAAGGAAACTTCAAAGTAAAGATATTAGAACAAATGCATAAAAAACTACAAAAATATACCGGTGAAAAAATTATTTTAGGTATCCGGCCAGAGAATATCTATGATAAGCTTTTTGCATCTAACGCTACTCCCAATAACACATTGTCGGTAGTTTGCGATGTTGTAGAAACTATGGGTGCTAGCAATTATCTTTATCTTTCATCGGGAGATCATACCATGACTGCCGTTGTTGACGCTGCCAATAGTCCAATTATTGGGAGTAGGATGGATATTGTATTTAACATGAAGAAGGTTCATTTTTTTGACCCTTCAACCGAACACACTATTGTCTAAAACTATTATCCACACAATATCATTTCTGTTTGCGATAATTCCGTTTTTATTTATGGTAATGGGAAAATTGGAGTTCGGGCATCTTGTTTTGCTAGGATTTGCTTCCGGGATCGTACTCTTCATTTTCTACAAGATGCGTTTACGTGTCTTGGGTAATTTACATGGAAAGCTTAATGGAGTCGAGAGCGAAATAAATCTTTTACAAGAAAATATTCGCCAGGAAAAAGAGTCCCTAAGTACACTGCCCCTAGAGTATAAGCAGATGTCTTCTCTCTTCCAAATATCTCAAAAGTTAATTGAAGCTGTCGACGACGAAGATATTGTTAAATTAGTGCTTTCTGCTTTAGAAGAATTGTTCCCTCAGGCAGAAAGTTTTATCTTCTTTGAATTTGATAAAGAAAAAGACACGTTAAACATAGTTAATTCCATAAAAAAGTATGATTTTTATATTAAGGAAAAAAAAGGTAATCTCCTTGATCGTTGGGTGTTAAAGCACAATATTTCGTTATCGATAGAAGACATTACAAATGATTTTCGCTTTGACTACAATAAAATCAGTGCATATTCTTCCCGGGCAATGAATTCCTTTATTGTCTCGCCGCTTTCAGCAGGAAATAAAATACTCGGAGTAGTCAGAATTGAGTCAAGAAAACCGTCCGTTTTTTCACTTAATGATTCAAGAGTTTTACGTAGCATTTGCGATCTAGGAGCAATTGTTTTCGAAAAAATGCTTATTTTTAAAAAGTTAGAGGGACTGGCAACCCAAGATTCTTTAACTTCTCTATTCTTGAAGGATTATTTTTTTGAAAGACTAAAGGAAGAAATAAAAAGAATGAAAATAAAGAAAATCGAAGCAGGAATAATCATGTTGGATATTGATGGATTTAAAAGCATCAACGACACGCATGGACATATTGTTGGTGATTTGGTTTTAAAAAAAATATCTACAATTTTAATAAAGCTTGCAACCGGAGGAGGGAATGTAGTATCGCGCTTCGGCGGAGAAGAGTTTATCATTTTGATTGTGGGGTGCAATAAACAATATATTTTGACTATCTCTGAAAAAATTAGGAAAACAATCGAGGATTCGGGAATATCCTTCAGAAGGAATCGCATAAAGTTTACCGTGTCCCTAGGTGCACTATTATTTTCGGGCACCGACACAGAAGCAATCGAACTGGTAAGGCAATCAGATAAATTAATGTACAAGGCAAAAAAAATGGGAAAAAATCAAGTATGTTTTTCTGGGTAGTCACAATAGGCTTATTTTTATTATTCATCGTAAGTAAATATGTTTCTTTCCGTAACTATAAACTATCTCGTGAGATAGAGGCGAAAGACCTCTTTGCCGAAAAATCTATGCTTGCAAAAAAGAATAGCGGACTAGCCAAGGAAATAGAAACAGCTAAAAATAATTTATCAGCACGTTTTTTATTTTATGACTTATCTCGAAAAATTTCTCCGCTATTAGACAAACAAGAAATCCTTAATGTTTTTTCGGAGAACATGCGTCAACTGGGAAATATCAAGGAGATAAAGATCACAGGAGAACAACCTAAAGGAAAAGACTGGTTACAATTTAAGATTGGAAAAAGAAGTAAAGAGTCACTATACATTAAAACTAAATCAACAATAGTTCTCCGTTATTCTTCCTATTTTGTTAATGTGTTAAATTTGTGTTTAGACAAAATAAAACTCTATGACAAACTACAGGAGCTATCTATCCACGATTCATTAACTAAAATTCATAACCGTAGATACTTTATGCAAAGATATGTTGAAGAGTTTAATCGTGCCAGAAAGTTTAATTTTAATTTATCTTTTTTAATGGTTGATATCGATCACTTTAAAAAGATTAACGATACTTATGGGCATTTAGTTGGTGATGCAGTATTGCGCGAAGTTGCCCGAACAATAAAGGAAAACACCCGGGAAATTGATTTTATCGCTCGTTTTGGCGGAGAAGAATTTTCGGTAATTTTATTAGAAACTGAAAAAACCGGGGCAATCATGGTTGCTGAGCGTATGCGTTCGAAGATTTCTCAAAAGCGAATAGAAGTGTTCGATGAAACATTAAACGTTGCTGTAAGTATTGGCCTGTCTTCCTTTCCAGAAAACACACTTCATTCGGATGTTTTATTGGAAACAGCCGATAAGGCACTGTACAAGGCAAAGCTTGCCGGCAGAAATAGAGTTTGCTGGTTTTAGGAAAAGATGTACAATAAAAAAAAGAAGAATAAAAAATAGAGGAGTACCAATGGATAATAACTTAGAAAAAGAATTACTGAATGCAGCGGGAAAAGAAAAAACAGTATTAGCATCAGATAACCCATATTTTGATATTGGATTTGACGAAAATAAAAAACGATTAGGTTGGGTTAAGAGTGCTCCATTTTTTTCAATAAAAGAATCCTTATCGGCTATCGCCGGCTTACTCAAGGACAAAGAAAATTTTATTTTTATCGGCATGGGTGGTTCGATAAATGGTATTAAGCCATTATTTACATTATTTGAAAAAAAAGGCTTCTACACATTAGACAATCTTGATCCGGAAGCATTATTGACGGTTATAAACCAGATTGATAATTTAGAAAAAACTTTAGTTATTTCAATCTCTAAATCTGGGACAACAAAGGAGACGCAATTACTTTCCTTGGCTATTAAGGAATTATTTGTTGATTTATACGGTGGCGATAGCTGGAGTGATAAATTTCTTTGGTTAAGCGATCCGGATTCGTTTAGCAAATTGGATTCTTTAGGATGGGAGAAAACAAAAAAGATTTCTATTCAATTTGATAAAAACAACGATATTGGTGGTCGATTTTCATCGCCACATACACTAATTTTTCTTCTACCGCTATTTTTGCTTCTAAATAAGGATTTTGATGAGCTAGAAAATGTATATATTAGTTTTATCTCTTTACAAAATCAAATCCGGGAAAATGCTTATTCATCATTTCGAAAATACAAGAATAAACAAAATGCATATTTTATACCCTTGCTTGATAAACGAGCAGGTGAATCGTTCTCTTCTTGGATAGTCCAACTTTTTCAGGAATCACTAGGATCAAAACAAGAAGGATTGCCAGTAAAAACATTAACAGGAAAGGACAATAAAAAAGGTTTTTCTACGCTCGATATGGATATTGAAATTGATAATTCGGTAGTTGCGCTAATGAGCCAAATGTATTTTTTTCAGATATTTGTTGCGTATTATGCTGCCTTCAAAAACATAAATTTTGTTAATCAAGGGTTTGTGGAAAAATATAAGCAACAAATGCAGGAGCTAGAAAAAGGGACCAAAGCCTTGCAAGAAATTACAACCGGAAAAATACTCAACATTGCTAAATTAACTGAAGAATTAATTAGGCCTGATCATGACTTTATCGAAATAATTCTTTACTTTTATCCGACAGGCGAAATTGCTAGCCAAATACAGAATGAATTTCAGAAATACTTCAAGCGGCGATGTGTACTTACTTTTGTTGGCAGCGATTGGAACCATCAATCTTACCAAGCTGCTTTTGGCAGCAAAGACACTTTTTATGTATTACTTCTTCTGCCTCATTACCAAAATATTATTCCCGGTATATCTTCTAAAACACTTTCAAATAACGTTCGAACACTTAAAATAATCGCTCACGCAACATACCTCACAATAAAAAAAATGGCAACCATTGCTGCTGTAAGTATCTAGCCTTCATTCCAAGGGTTAGCTATCCCTAACCCTTGAAAAAAACTGCATTTATGGTAATATCTTGTTTATTGCGTTAGTTTAGCTAAGTCAGTTACTATATTTACTAGGAATAGAAGGAGGAGACAGATAATCATGAAGGATGCAATCAACGAAATAAGGAAACGTGCAAAAAGAGAACCAAAACGGATAGTATTTCCCGAAGCTAACGACGAGCGAGTTATCGAAGCCGTAGAGTACATTAGAAAAGAAAAAATAGCCGAACCTATACTTTTAACACAGGATAATTTAGAACCAGAACGGCAGGAGGAATTCGCAAATTACTTTCATGAACGAAAACAAATTAAAGGCTTAACCTTTGAAGAAGCCCGAGAAATGATGGAAAATCCATTATATTATGCAGCAATGATGGCTAGGTATGGGTATGCTGATGGATTTGTCGCTGGTGCAAAGTTTACAACTTCTTCAGTTATCCGCGCTGCCTTAAATTGTCTTAATGTTGATAAAACAGCAGGAATAGTTTCCAGCTGTTTTATAATGATTGTTCCAAACTATTCGAATGGAGAAAACGGTGTGTTTATTTATGCAGATTGTGGAGTAATTCCCTACCCAACAAGTGAGCAGCTAGCAAATATTGCTGTCTCTAGTGCAAAATTTACTCAAGATGTACTCGAGATTACTCCTCGAGTCGCCCTCTTAAGCTTTTCCACGAAAGGAAGTGCATCTGGAAGATGGGTAGACAAGATAAAAGAAGCCGTAGATATCGCGAACTCTAAAAATACTGGATACCTAATAGATGGAGAATTACAGGGTGATAGCGCACTTGTTCCAGAAGTCGCTGTACGTAAATTTGACAGCAATGACAATGGAGTTGCCGGGAAAGCAAACGTTCTAATATTTCCTAACTTAGATGCCGGAAACATCTGCTACAAACTTACACAACGCCTAGCAAAAGCCAGAGCTGTAGGACCGATAGTACTTGGCACACTGCAGCCTTGTAGTGATTTATCTAGAGGTTGTGACGTTGACGACATAATTGATTGTGCGGCGATTACTGTAATTAGAGCGCAAAAAAGGGACGCTGATAAATAAACTTTGTACTATGAAAATTTTAGTTCTAAATTGCGGAAGCTCATCGATTAAATATAAATTGTTTGATTTTCCTAGTAAAACTCTAATTGGCGGCGGCGCCATCGAAAGAATTAGCGAAAAAAAGTCCCACATTAAAAATCATCACCAAGGTATTGAACTTTTGATTTCTGATATACTAGGAAAAAAAATGATAGCTAGCCTAAAAGATATTTCGGCTATTGGCCATAGGGTAGTACATGGAGGAGAAACCTTTCAAAAACCACGTTTAATAGACAATAAAGTCGTAAAAAAAATAAAGGAATGCATTCCTTTGGCGCCTTTACACAATCCGGTTAATCTAGAAGGAATAATGAGCTGTAAAAAATTATTCCCCACGATTCCTCAGGTTGCGGTATTCGATACGGCTTTTCATCAAAGCATTCCCAAAAATGCTTATCTTTATGCTCTTCCATACGCTTATTACAAAAAGCATAAGGTTCGCCGATATGGCTTTCATGGAACATCACATCAATTTGTAACACAAAAAACAGCTGAGCTACTAAAAAAGCCTTTATCAAAGATCAAGCTAATTACTTGTCATTTAGGAAATGGCTGCAGCATTACAGCAATAAATAAGGGTAAGTCTGTTGATACTTCAATGGGTTTTACTCCTTTAGAGGGCTTAGTGATGGGTACTCGCTCCGGGGATATTGATCCGGCTGTTTTGTTTTACATCATGAAAAAGGAAAACATTTCTTCAGAAAAGATGAACGAAATATTAAATAAAAAAAGCGGATTATTGGGTATTTCTGCAATTAGCAACGATTTCCGAACAATAAGAAACGCTATGAAGAAAAAAAACCAGCGTGCTCGACTCGCTTATGAGTTATTTATCTACAGAATTGAAAAATACATCGGAGCCTATTGGTTGGTGCTGGGAAACATTGATGCAATATGCTTGACTGGCGGAATCGGAGAGAATTCTCCTGATCTTGTCAAGCGATTGAAAAAAACAATTTCGAAATTCTCCGGTAAAGATACAAAATTGTTAGTTGTTCCCACGAACGAAGAACTAATGATTGCAAAGTTAACACACAGCTTAATCGCCAGATAATAATGAGGTAAATTATGATGAGAGAAATGCTGAAATCAAAGATTTATTACGCAACGATAACTAGCTTGCAGCTACGATATCGCGGAAGTATTACCATTGACGAAGAAATAATGGAAAAAGCTGACTTGAAGGAAGGTGAAAAAGTTGATGTTTTGAATTTAAATAATGGCTCACGGTTGCAAACATATGTAATAAAAGGTGGCCATTCAAACGGAGAGATATGCTTAAACGGTCCAGCAGCTCGTTCTGGCTGCACAGGCGATGAAATAGTAATTCTTTCTTACGGAATTTACACAGATAAGGAGATAGAGTTACTAAAAGCAAGACACGTGGAATTAAACAAGAAAAATGAAATTCAAAATACATACCTGGCCTGACAAACTTTTAAAAACTCCCTGCAAGGAAGTAAAAGAAGTTAATCAGGAGATTCGTAAAACTCTTGATGGGATGTATTCCTATATGAGAATAAGTGACGGAGTTGGATTAGCTGCAAACCAGGTTGGCCTTACGCTAAAATTAATAGTAATTGAATGGGCAGATAGAGTGCTTAAACTGGTTAACCCAACAATCATTAAAAAAGAAGGTTCTTTAGAATCTCTGGAAGGATGTTTAAGTTTTCCAGGGGTAGAATTAAGTATAAAACGATCTAAAAAAGTTTCTGTAGACGCGTTAGACCGAGAAGGAAAACGCTTAAAAATAAGGGCTGAAGGAATATTGGCAGTAATTCTACAGCATGAGATAGACCACTTAAGTGGAATTACGCTTATTGACCGTGTTTCTCTTCTGAAAAGGGCTTTAGTTGTTCCAAAATTAAATGCGATTAAAAAGAAAAAAATATGAGTTACCAAGAAACAGAGTTAGCCATTATTGGTGCCGGAATAGCCGGTGTAAGTGCAGCAATTTATGCGAAACGTTCTGGGTTAGACTTCTTGCTGTTTGAAGGGAATATAGTTGGCGGGCAATTATTCTTAATGGAAAAAATTGATAATTATATTGGGCTAGGATTAGGCGTTAAGGGAAAAGAACTTGCTGATGGTTTAAAAAAAACATTAACAGACTTGGGTATTAATACTACAAACGCACATATCAATGAAATCCAAATAATCAACGAAAAACAAATAATGCTTAAAACAAAAGACCAAGATTTCATTAGCCAAGGCGCAATCATTGCTACCGGGGCTACTTTTCGAAAGCTAGGAATAAGAGGGGAAGATATATTTTCCGGAAGAGGAGTTTCTTACTGTGCGGTTTGCGATGGCTTCTTTTTCAAAGGAAAAGAAATCGCGGTAGTCGGCGGAGGAAACACTGCAGTTGAAGATGCGCTATATCTTTCAAATATCGCTAAAAAAGTTACACTAATCCACCGTCGAGATGAATTACGGGCAATGGACTATCTAAAAGAAGAGCTTTACAATAAAAAAAATATTGAAATTGTATTTAATACTGTAGTAAAGGAATTACAGGGAAACGAAGCCCTCGAAACAGTTTTGCTTGAAAACACTCAAAACAAGAAAAACACTTCTCTAGCCGTAAAAGGGTTATTTATAGCGGTAGGAATTAGCCCTAACAAAAATTTATACGATGGAGTGCTTACTACCGACGAAAAAGGGTTTATTATTACTAACGAGCATTTAAGAACGTCTTCTTCTATTATCTGGGCAGCTGGTGATTGCCGGATGCGCCCGTTAAAACAATTGATAACTGCTGCATCCGAAGGAGCTATTGCTTCAATAAGTGCCTATAAACAACTAAAAAACAGCTATTTAAGCGTGTGAGCAGACAAACTAATAAGTATTTCCTTTTTTTTCGAATAGCAATAACTATTTTCATCTTCTTCGCGCTATTTAAACTTGTCCCCTATCAAAAACTGGCGGAAGTATGCAAGGAGTCTCATAAAGGATACCTATTATTGGGATTTGTGCTTTATTTCCCTTGTTATATTATTGGAGCAGCAAGATGGAGGTATATATTAGCTTCCTTGGATATTCATATTACATTTAAGGAAGCATTTTCAGCATTATTTTGTGGACTTTTTTTTAATCTTTTTTTCCCTTCCATTGTTGGCGGTGATGTATTTAGAGGCTTTAGCATTTCCGCTCGAGGCAAATCAAAGCATGACATTGCTTCTTCAATACTTATGGACAGATTCAGTGGGGCAGTAGCGTTGACAATATTGACCTTATTGTCTTTTGCCTTAGGAAGTAAGATGTTGCATAGTAAACAGATTGTTTTTTCTGTATTCTTGTTTTCTTTTCTTATGCTTCTGGTATCTTTATTGATATTCAGCAAAAGGTTTTTTTTGAAGGCAATGGCAATTTTTGGGAAAAATTCACTAATTAAGGAAAAAATAATAAATTTTCATGATCGACTTTATTTCTTTAAAAGAAATCCAAAAATATTTTTAAAAAGCTTTTTATTCTCCTTTCCTATACAGATTACAACTATCCTTTCTTTTTATGCAGTAGCCAAGGCATTCTCTGTTAATGTAAACATCCTTTATTTTTTTATCCTAGTTCCTATTATCGGAGCAATTGCATTACTTCCCATAACAATTGCCGGAGCAGGGACTAGAGAGATGTCCGCTATGTACTTTTTCTCGTTAATCGGAATTGGAGAAAGTATTGGCTTGGGAATTTCATTAGTCGAGTTGTTTTTTGTGATTTTTATAGGAATTTTAGGAGGAATTTTTTATGTTACTGTATATCATCGACGGCTTCAATCTTCTTCATAGGGTACCAGAGCTAAGAAAGACCTCAGCCCCGCATAATGATTTGATCAACTATGTAAGAAGATGTCGACTAACCGGAAGCTCTAACAATAAAGTAATTATTGTTTTTGATGGTTGGCCACCGTCTTCTTTTCTTATCGATAAAAAATACCGAATAATGTTCAGCAACGAGCAAGAAGCAGATGATATTGTAATTCAGTTAGCTAAAAAATCTAAGCCTCAAAGCGAAACAATTGTTGTAAGCGATGACCGAAAAATAAGAGATGCTGTTTCCAGAACCAAAGCAAAACCTCTTAGAACTTACGAATTTATAAAGATCAAAAACAAGGCTGTTGAAAATAATAAAAAAGAAATAAGCTATTCCCTTCAAAAAGAAATTACTGACGAAATGCGAAAGATTTGGCTCGACAAAGAAACATTATAACTAAACAAAAGAAAGATTGTATCAACAAAACCACGCATCTACATTAGCATACTATGTTTAATCTATGACTAAAAAACAAGCTAACGAAGGCAATTTCATAAAGTTTTTGGGTACTGCCGGAGCACGTTTTGTAATGATCAAACAGTTACGGTCATCTGGTGGGATATGGCTGAAATACAACAAAACAAACATTCTTATTGACCCTGGTCCGGGGTCAATAATCCGCTGTAACGCGGCGCGACCAAAACTGAACCCGGAAAGTTTAGACGCAATCATGTTAACACACAAGCACTTGGATCATTCTGGAGATATCAATGTAATGATTGAGGCAATGACAGGGGGGGGAATTAAAAAAAGGGGAGTATTGTTTTTACCGCAAGATGCTCTTGGCAGTGAAGGAGTTGTTCTTCCCTATTTGCAAAATTGTGTTGAGAGAATAACAATTCTTAAAAAAAGTAACTTTTGTATCAAGAATATCAAGTTCTCTGTTCCTACACTCAATGACCACTCTGTTCTTACTTATGGTTTAAAATTCAAGCTGGGTAAAGACATTGTGTCTTTCGTGTCTGATACCCGATATTTTAAAGAAATTTCTGAGATTTACAAAGATTCCACAATTCTAATATTGAATACTGTGCTTTACGAGAGAAAAGAAAATTGTAAGCACTTATGCTTGGATGACGCACTTAAGATTATCAAAGAAATAAAACCAAAGAAAACAATTTTAACTCATTTCGGCATGAGCATGCTTAAGGCTCGTACACACATTTTAGAAAAAAAAATAGCTAACGATTTAGGACTTACCATACAGTGCGCCTATGATGGGTTAACTCAAAGAATACCATTGTCTGGACATCAATAAACCTGGCGCTTAGTTTAAAATAATTCGTGAAAATAATTGACAATTTCAATTATCGCTTTAAAATAAACCTGTTTTTAGTATACATTCCAGCTATTTTATTAGCTGTTAACAAAAGGTGGTAAACTTTTTAACTAATCTGGCCCCATCGTCTAGCTCGGTCTAGGACACGTGGTTCTCAGCCATGAGACACCGGTTCAAATCCGGTTGGGGCTATTTATTCTACTTTATACATTAAAAAGGACACAGGCAACGCGATTACATAAATTATAATTGAGGATAATCAGTATTTATCCTGCATCCTTTTTAAAATAATTATCAAAAATTAAAAGATTATGTTAAAATCAGCGTTAATTACATTGTACATTACCCCTTAAATAAATAATGAGTTTTGTTACTGTAATATTCAGGATTGTATTTTTTTATATAGTATTTACTTTAATTGTTAAGTTTGTTCTTATACTTTTAAGAATATTTTTTAGTACTCGTAAAAATCAGCAACACCCAAATGCTGATAAGCACAATAAGTCTACTCACAGACCTAGCAATAAAAATATTATTGACGCGGAATACGAAGATTTGGATTCCTAGCGAGTTGTGGTATAATCCAGTCCATGTTAGCAAAAAGGATCATTCCCTGTTTAGATATTAATAAAGGCCGAGTAGTAAAAGGCATCAACTTCATCAACTTAAAAGATGCGGGTGACCCGGTAAAAAATGCTTTATTTTACGATAAAGAAGGAGCAGACGAATTAGTTTTCTTGGATATTACGGCAAGTTGCGAAAAACGTTCAGCAACAATTGGATTAATCAAGAAAGTCGCAAAAGTTGTGTTTATGCCGTTTACAGTCGGTGGAGGTATAAGAAATATTAATGACGCCAAGCAACTCCTTTTAGCCGGAGCTGAAAAAGTATCCTTGAACACCTTTGCCGTTAAAAACCCGAACTTAATCAGAAAAGCTGCTGCTGTTTTTGGTAGTCAATGCATTGTGGTTGCGATTGATGCCCGAAAAAAAATAAAATCTAAAAAATGGGAAGTATACACCAACGGAGGAAGAATTCCTACTAATCTAGATGTAGTGGATTGGGCAAAAAAATGCGAACAATTAGGCGCCGGCGAAATACTACTTACCAGTATGGATTCCGATGGGGTCAAGAATGGTTTCAACATCAAACTAACAAAAGCCGTATCTAACGCCGTGAGTATACCAGTAATTGCTTCTGGAGGTGCAGGTACGATTGAACATTTTCAAGAAGTATTTGAAAAGACAAAAGCCTCAGCTGCCTTGGCAGCTTCGATATTCCATTATCGGGAAATTCGTATTAAGGAAATTAAGAGGCATCTCAAGAAAAAAAAGATAGCAGTGAGGATATAGTAAGGCAACGAAAGTGCAAAAAAAATAAAAGGAGAGAAGAAGAAAATGAAGAGTGAAGAAAAACGAGAAAGAAATGAAACAATAAAGAAAAGAAAAGAAAAAAATAAACAAGGATCTAATAGTAAAATAATTAAATTAGCTGAGCTAAAATTTGATAAAAACGGACTTATTCCGGCAATTGTTCAAGATAAAAAGACTAAGGATGTATTAATGATTGCATACATGAGCAAGCAGTCATTAGAGATCAGTATTAAGGAGAAAAGAACCTGTTTCTACTCACGTTCACGAAAAATTCTCTGGCGAAAAGGAGAAACTAGCGGTAATATCCAAAAAATTAAAGAAATTCGTTACGACTGTGATAAAGATGCGCTACTGTTACTTGTAGAACAAACAAGAGTCGCATGTCACACTGGAGAATGGAGCTGCTTCTACCGAAAAATACTATAAAGGAAATCTAATGGATATAGAAACGATTGGAAAAATTTACCCTTCAATGTTTAAATTTAAGCAGCTAGCGAAGAACAATAATTGCATTGTTTTTTCCCATAAATTTTTTTCAGACTGGCTAACTCCGCTATCTATCTATTCCAGTCTAGAAAAAACATTTAAATCGGAAAGTTTTCTATTGGAATCCGTAGAAGGAGAAGAAAAAGTTTGTCGTTTCTCTTTTCTAGGATTCTCTCCAATCTGTACGTTTAAAAGCAAAGGACAAGCAGTATGCATTAAAAGGAATAAGAAGCCTCTTAAACAGATAGCTACCGAAAATCCGTTATCTGAGCTTGAAAAATTGATGAGTACTTTTAGCATAGCACCCAAAGAAAAAATTCGTTTTTTTGGCGGATTTGTTGGATATATGGGGTACGACACTGTAAGGTTTTATGAAAAAATAGGCAAGGAGATTGCTGATTCGCTTAAAACACATGATTTATATTTTATTCTTCCTAAAGTTTTGATAATTTTTGATCATCTAAAACAACAGATTGAGATTCTTTCTTTTGCATTTTTAGAAGATAAACGCGCTCTTAGCAAGGTCTACCTATCCGAAAAATTATTCATTCAAAAAGTTTATCAAAAAATACTTAAACCATGCAAGCTTTCTGATTTGCCATTTGATCGTAAGAAGCTTAGAATAAAATCCAACTTCAAAAAAGAAAAATTTATTAATGCAGTTAAAAAAATAAAAAAATACATTCAAGAAGGAGAAGTAATACAGACTGTCTTATCTCAACGATTTTCAGTTAATTTTAAAGAAAATCCATTAACAGCATACCGCTATTTACGCATTCTGAATCCTTCACCGTATATGTATTATTTAAACTTCAGACAGCTAAAAATTGTTGGTTCTTCTCCGGAAATGCTTTTGCGCTGTGAAGATGAACGGCTAGTAACTCGACCTATTGCCGGAACAAGAAAAAGAGGTAAGACCGAACATGAGGACTTAAGGCTAGAGAGTGATTTACTTTCTGACCCTAAGGAAAAAGCTGAGCATATTATGCTTGTAGATTTAGCAAGAAACGATCTAGGGCGAGTAGCTAGTAAGGGAACAGTAAAAATTCCTTTATTCATGAAAGTAGAAAGATTTTCTCACGTTATGCATATTGTTAGCGAGGCAGAGGCAAAATTAAAAAAGACAAGTAGCATGTTTGATTCACTGATTAGTTGTTTTCCAGCAGGAACAGTAAGCGGGGCTCCAAAAGTAAGAGCCATGCAAATAATTAATAAACTTGAACCTGACAAAAGAGGAGTATACGCGGGCACGGTAGGATATTTTTCCTTCACAAAAAGCCTAGATACCTGTATAATAATCAGAACTATCATATTCAAGAACGGTTACGCATACATTCAGGCCGGTGCCGGTATAGTTGCGGATTCAAAGCCAGAGAGCGAATACAAGGAAATAGTAAATAAAGCTAAAGCGCAAATTCTTGCACTAGAATTTGCCAGTAGCAAATAATTATAGAACACCTTAAGTGTGGAGGGACAAATGATAAAGAAAGCCGTTATTGGTATTGTAATTATGCAATTGCTGACTAGTATTGGTTACGCTCAAGACTACAACCCTTTGAGTAAATTGGGAAGAGGCATGGCTAATATATGCCTAGGCTGGACAGAAATTTTTAGACAGATGATAAAAGTTAAGGAAGAAAGAGAGGAGCCAGCAGGGGATATTGCTGGATTTTTTTGGGGGCCGCTGAAAGGCATTAGCTATTTTATCACAAGAACTGTAGTCGGAGCCTATGAAATAGCAACTTTTGTAGCTCCAACGTACAAGCCATTGATCGAACCAGAATATATTTTTGCTGACGAACAAAGCACCAAACAGGAGGAAGAATAATGCTTAAGATTCGACTAAGAAAACCAGGAAAATCAATTAAAGGAAGAAACCATAATAAGATTGTAGTTGCTGAGGCAAAATCTGCCAGAGAGTCTAAATTTATTGAGCAGATTGGTTATTGTGACGCTGTTAAAAAACTTCTAGAGCTCGATATTGCTAAATATGAATCTTGGATTAAAAAAGGCGCACAGCCAACAGAAACAGTAGCTACTCTGTTTAAAAGATACAAGCGACAAATTAAAAAGTCAAAGGTAGACTAATACAGAATTATATTAACATAACCCCTGTCGCAGGAGGTACGCCTAGCGCAATTTCGGGGGATTATTAATTCGACTAAATATTTTCGGAAGACTATTTAGTCTTATTTAAGGAGGTTTAAATGCAGGGAAGTCCAAACGCAATTATGAATTTTGTTCCGTTGATTTTTATTTTTTGTGTTTTTTATTTTCTAATTATCCGACCTCAGCAAAAAAAACAAAAAGAACACCAAGCAATGATCAAAAATTTGAAAAAAAATGATGAAGTTGTTACTTCTGGCGGTTTACATGGGGTAATAATTAATGTTAAAGAAAAAACATTTGTTCTGCGAGTAGATGAAAATGTTAAAGTTGAAATTGATAAAACAGCTATCGCTTATACAAAAAAACTTCGTTAATAGAAAATGATTAACAAACAAAATCTAAAAATAAGAATTATTCTTATCGCAGTAGTGGTTGGGCTAAGTGTTTTGTATATACTCCCGATAGGAAAAGCAATAAATTTAGGGCTTGACTTAAAAGGGGGAATGCACGTATTACTTCGTGCTGATATTTCTGCGATACCAGCAGCGAAAGTTCCCGATGCCTTGTCAGCTGCTGTTGAAAAAATTAGAAACCGCATTGATGCTTTTGGGGTCAAGGAAACTTCTATCCAGGTACAGGGAAATAACTCGATCTTAGTTCAAGTTCCCGGAATAGTTGACAGAAGCATGGTTAATCAGCTTAAACAAGTGGGAAAGCTAGAGTTTCTGATTGTGGAATCTGATCCAGAAAAAATTGCTCAAGCAATAAATGGTGATGTGCCTGATGGTTTTAAATTGCAACAATATAATAACTCGCCAATCCTTCTAAACACCAGCCCATCTTTGGTTGGCTCTGATTTAGCAGAAAGTTTTATCGGTTTTGATTCCTATCAAATGTCCGAGGTAAGATTAAAATTGACTTCTGAAGGCTCAAAAAAATTTGCTGATGTTACTGAAAATAATGTCGGAAAACAATTAGCAATCGTTCTTGATAATAAGGTGATGAGCGCCCCGACAATCCGCGAACCCATATTAAGTGGGCAAGCGCAAATCAGTGGTGATTTTTCAATGGACGAGGTACGGTTGCTTGTTTCCGTGCTGAATTCCGGCGCTTTACCTATACCGCTAATCGTTGAAGAAGAAAGAAGTGTAGGGCCACTCCTAGGTTCAGATTCCATTCAGCGTGGAATAAATTCCATAATGTTAGGTGCAGCGTTAGTCGTTATTTTTGTGTTAGTCTACTATCTTTTTGGAGGGATTATCACCGTTACTTGTCTAGTGCTAGATTTACTATTTATTCTGGCTGGACTACATTTATTTAAAGGAACATTAACTTTGCCGGGTATTGCCGGCATGATCTTAACACTGGGGATGGCTGTTGATGCCAATGTTTTAATTTTTGAAAGAATACGCGAAGAATTAAATTTGCATAAACCATTAAGCATTGCAGTGAAGAATGGTTTTAACCGAGCAAAAAGAACAATATTCGATGCGAACATCACAACACTTATTGCCGCGTTGTTTTTGTTTATTTATGGTACCGGGCCAATTAAGGGTTTTGCAACTACACTTTCCTTAGGAATAGTAGCAAGTATCTTTACGTCTATTTTTATTTCTCGAACAATATTTGCTATTCTTATTAATATTGGTCTAAAGAAATTTCCAATGCTTTCGGTAATCTCTGCTTCCAAAATAAATTTTGTACGATATCGTGGAATTTGTATAATAATCTCATTGATTGTTGTTACACTGGGAATGATATCTTTCTTTTCTCAGGGAGAGGCTATCTACGGGATTGATTTTAAAGGCGGGCAGGTATTAGAATATAAAATAACGCCTTCTCCGGAAATTGAAAATCTAAGGGCAACACTAGCAGATAAAGGGTTCGATGAATTAACCATTCAAGAATTTAATGATATTTCCGGTGGAGTAATTATTAAAAGTAAAAAAAATGTCGTCACGAAAATTGAGGAAGCACTAAAAAACAGTTTTGAAAAGATAGAAGAGCTGAAAATAACTACTGTTGGTCCAGCTGTCGGTAAAATTTTAAGGAAAAAAGCATACTTAGCGATAATCGTTTCCCTTTTGGGAATACTAATCTACGTTGGATTGCGATTCAAGCATTTTGACTTTGCTTTTGCTGCAGTTATTGCTCTATTCCACGATATTTTAATAACCCTAGGATTTTTATGTGTTGCTGGATTTGAAATTAACCTTTTAACCGTAACTGCGCTGCTAACTATTGCCGGATATTCAATAAATGATACTATTGTTATTTACGATCGCATTCGTGAAATTTCTCCTCAAAACCAAAAAAAATCTCTCAAAGAAATTATAAATATCGCCATCAACAACACACTTTCCCGAACAATAATTACATCGTTTACTACATTTCTGGTGGTTATCTCAATTTTTTTGCTAGGTGGAGAAGCATTGCGTGGTTTTTCGTTTGCTCTCTTGGTAGGTATAGTCGCCGGAACCTACTCCTCAATATATATTGCTTCTCCTTTAGTTCTCTTCCTTCGAAAATCACGTGTATAGTTTTCTGAGTTTTTATATTAACAAGGATATTGCCTTAGAATCAGCCATACAGAAGCTGATACTGTTAGGCTACACCAGAGTAGATGAAGTTTTTGAGCCCGGAGATTTTTCCGTTCATGGAGATACACTAGAAATTTTTCCCATAAATTTCACATGTCCGCTTAGAGTGGAATGGGAATTTAACACTGTCAAAAAGCTTTATGGATTTAACAAAAAATCGAACCAATCTTTAAATAAATACGAATCGTTAATCATTATTCCCCGCCTGAAGAAACCACATAAAATACCTCCCGAAGAAATTCCTTTGGAAGCACTTTTAAAAATTAATATTGGTGATTGTGTAGTTCATTCAAACTATGGAATTGCCATGTTTAACGGCATCAAAAAGATAACTGCCCGAGAAAAGACAAATTATTATTTTGAACTAGAATACTTCAATAAAGATAAAATATACGTTCACCGTAATGATGCTTATCTTATCCAAAAATACATAAATTTTAATTCTCGACACCCTCCGTTAACTCGTCTGAGTTCAAATGAATGGAAAAATACTAAAGAAAAAGTTAAAAAGGAAATACGTAGCTTTGCCTTGGGAATTTTAAAGATACAAGCCCAACGACAAGTAAGTGGAGGAATTCAATATCCAAAAGATACCGATTGGCAAAAAAAATTTGAGTCAAGCTTTCCTTATTCAGAAACTAAAGATCAAATCACCGCAAGTCTTGAAGTAAAAAGAGATATGGAAAGCACATACTGCATGGACAGGATTATATGTGGAGATGTTGGGTACGGAAAAACAGAGATAGCAATGCGCGCTGCGTTTAAAGGCGTAATGCATAACCATCAAGTTGCCTTTCTGGTGCCAACTACCATTCTTGCTTACCAGCATTATGCTAATTTAATAAAACGGTTATCTAGATTTCCGTTTTATTTAGAAATGCTTTCCCGATTTCGTTCTCCTTCCCAACAAAAGGAAATTTTATTAAAACTAAGAAAAGGAAAAGTTGATATTATAATAGCAACACACCGTCTCTTATCAGCTGATGTAATTTTTAAAAATTTAGGATTATTAATTATTGACGAGGAACATAAGTTCGGCGTCGAGCATAAAGAGAGAATCAAACAAATAAAATCAAAAATAGATGTTCTTTCACTAACCGCAACGCCAATACCCCGAACTCTATACATGAGCATGGTCGGAATAAAACAAGTGTCTACTATAAAAACAGCACCTTCAGAACGCTTATCCATAAAAACCCGTATTATTGATTTTAACCATGGAATAATTAAAAAGGCGATTACTAGTGAGGTGCAAAGAGGCGGACAAGTATTCTTTATTCATAATCGGGTTAAAAGTATTGAAATTGTGTACAGAAAACTGAAAAAAATATTACCTGAGACCGTTAGTATTCAAGTTGTTCATGGCCAGATGCCTCCTCGATTAATGGAAAAAGTTATGCTCGATTTTATCAATAAAAAAATTGACTGCTTGCTTTCTACTGCTATTATAGAATCTGGGATAGATATTCCTTCGGCTAATACAATAATAATCAATGATTCTCATCGATTTGGATTAGCCGATTTACATCAGCTAAGAGGCAGAGTAGGAAGAATTAATATTCAAGCCTATGCTTATTTGATTACGCCAAAAACAACAAGTATTTCCGAAGGCGCTTTAAATCGTCTTAAAATGCTAGAGAAGTTCTCTGGTTTAGGGTCTGGTTTTGATATTGCTCAAGGTGATTTAGAGCTGCGTGGCGCCGGAAATATTTTAGGTAAGGAACAACATGGTTTTATTTGGGCAATAGGACTTGATATGTATTGCCGACTCTTAAAAGAAGAGGTTGCTTATCTGCGAGAGATATTCAAACTGGGAAGCAACTAGAATTTACTTTGTATTGGTTTAATCTCGGAAATTATCAGAATTAGGTAGCAGGACATACTTATAAAAAGGACAAAAAAGTCAACACAATAAAGGAGAATAGTTATGCGTTATATTATTTTGATACTTTTTATTTTAAGTAGCGTACCACTTTCTGTAATGTCAAAAGAAATATCAAAAATAATCGCTAAAGTAAACAACCAAGTAATTACTTCTCAAGATTTAGAAGATTATTGCCGTGTCTTAGCTTATCGCAACAACGAACATCCGGAAAACATTGATTTAAATGATTCTAACTTTCGAAAAACATCATTAAATCGATTAGTTGAAGATCGGTTAATTTTAGGAGAAGCAAAAAAAGAAGAAATCAAAGTTCCTAAATCGGTGATTGATGAAAATTTTAAAAAGATGGTTAATGCATACAAAACAAACGAAGACTTTGAGAAATCATTGCTCGCCAAAGGGCTAAATATTACTTTGCTCAAAGAACGGATAAAAGAACAATATTTGATGCGCCAAGCAATAAATCAAAACATACGAGCGTTTATTACTATTTCACCCCAAGAAATTAGCAGTTACTACCAAAATAATAACCAAGAATTTGTGACTCCTGAAGGATATGTTTTCTATATTGCCAAGTCAGACAATTCTGCTTACCTAGAGGAAATACTGCAAGCTGTTAACTCAAAAGGTCTAAATTTTGCCCTAGCTGAGTACGCTAGCGATCTAATGCAGCTTGAATCAACTAAAGATAAATTGAAACCGGAACTAGCTGAATGCTTGGAAGGATTAAGCGAAGGTCAATGTAAAGTTACCAAGATTGAGAAAAATTTCTATATTATTTGTTTAGAGGAGCAAATCACTGCTCGCTTTCTAACTCTGAATGAGGCTAAGGAGATTATAAATTCCTACTTAGGAGAAGTAAAATTTAAGCAAGAATTCCAAAAGTGGATAGGTAAACTAAAAGAAAAATCGGTAATCGAAGAATACTATGAATAAGAATATTGTCATCGCTTCCGGAGACCCGGCTGGATGTGGCCCACTCATCACGACAAAAGCAATTGAGCGGTGTTCTGGAAAAAAAATAAATTTTTTTGTGGTTGGTGATCAGGAAGTATTTAAAGAAATACCCAGATTTAAAAAAATAAAAAACCGGATTAATTTTATAAATCTAAACACCTGCAAAATAACTAAAATAAAAAAGGGGCATCCTTCAAAATTATCCGGATATGCTGCGTTATCCTACCTTCAAAAAGCACTAGAGATAATGAAGGAAAAGAAAATAACACGCCTGGTTACCGCACCTTTATCAAAGGAGGCAGCCCAGAAAGTCTCTTCTGATTTTCAAGGTCACACTGAGTATCTCGCTAACCATTTCCGAATAAAAAATTTTGCAATGATGATGTTTTCCGAAAAAATTAAATTAGTTTTATTAACCCGCCATGTACCACTGTATAAAGTTTCCGGATTGATTACCGAAAAAGTAGTTGATAATGCTTTGTCGTTGGTAATTTCTTTTTTGCAAAAAAAATGTAAAATTAAAAAACCAAAGATTGCCTTGCTATCTGTAAACCCTCATGCAGGAGTCAATACTTTTTTTGGAAAGGAAGAAAAAATATTAGCTCGGGTAATCGCTAAATTTAAAGAAAGTGTTTGCGGTCCTTATCCTGCTGATACAATATTTACTAACGCTGCCAATTGCGAGTATGATTGCTTAGTTTGTGCCTACCATGACCAAGGAATGATACCATTTAAATTGCTTTCAATGAAAAACGGGGTAAATATTACTCTGGGATTACCCATTATCAGAACTTCTCCTGCACACGGCGTAGCTTGTGATGCAATTATCAGCAATAAGACATTATTCTCCAGCTCAATGAGCAAAGCAATAGAGATTGCCATAAAAATTGATCACCCTCAAAACCAACACAAAGCAGAATAGAAAATGAAATTAAAGCGTTCTCTTGGCCAAGTATTCCTGAGTAACCACGAATACATAACACAAATAGCCGACTTGCTACCAATTGAAAATGAGATCGTTATGGAAATTGGTCCAGGAAGAGGAGTAATCTCTGAACTAATTGCAAGAAAAGCAAAAAAATTTATTTGTATAGAAAAAGATCCGCGCTTCTATTTAATTCTTAAAAATAAATTATCTCATATCCCAGGCGCAAAAGTATTTTCTGCCGATATTTTAAAATTTAGTATTCCTGGCTTCTGTCAAAAAATTATAGTTTTTGGTAATATTCCGTATTTTATTAGTAAGGATATTATTAAGTATCTAGTCTGCTATCGAAATCAAATAAAATCTGTATACCTTACACTTCAAAAGGAATTTGCCGAAAAACTGCTAGCAAATGCTTCTGAGCGTCAATATGGTTTCCTTACTTGCTATGCACAATACTACGCTAAGATAAAAAAATTAATTGATATTCCTGCTTCTGCATTTTTTCCTATACCAAAGGTCAACTCAACATTTTTACAGATTGATTTTTATGCTACTTTACCCCAAAAAGCAGAGAATGATGCTTTCTTGTTCAAAATAATCAGACAAGCATTTTCCGAACCGCGAAAAAAAGTAAACAACACCCTAAAACCATTTTTAAGTAAAAATAGTATTCAAATGATCCCAAAAGCTATTTTAGATTCGAGGCCGGGAACTCTATCTTTAAGTGAGTATGTGCAAATTGCCAAGACCATTTACAAAGAAAAAAATAATTTATGTTCTCTTACTTTTTAGCCTTATGTAACTGCTAGATTTTAAAGTAGAAATTAGTTTTTGAGACAATAAATAAAACGAATAAGTCTTAACGAGTAATCATACTCTCAAAAAAAAACATGAAAAATGTAAGGCTATCACACCATCGGCCACAATAAAAAACAAAAGACAAACAATAGCTAAATGATTAATAAAAACAAAAAATTAGCTTTCAAAGTAATCATCCTGTCTGCATTAGTTGTCGGGCTTTCTTTCTGCGGAAATAACATCCTGCGAGATCATCAAAGAAGAGCAGCTTTAGAAGCGCTAAGAGCACCCATTGAAGAAGCTATTAGCAATTATCCAGAATTGGATTGTTCATTCTTAATAAAAGATTTAAAATTTCGCAATGCCATGTTAGCAAACAACGAAACAAGCAAATTTGCTGCTGCAAGCTTACTTAAGTTGCCAATCCTTGCTGCTGCGTTTAACGCAATTAGCGAAGGACAGATGGCATTAAATACAATAGTAGCTATTAAACGTAAAGATATTACTGGTGGCTCTGGAAAATTAAAAGGGTACAAGCTGCCTTTCAAATTGTCGATAGGCAAACTATTAGAACTAATGATTTCAGCAAGTGACAATACTGCCACAAACAAAATAATTAGTATTCTCGGGCGTGACTATATAAATGAGGAATTTATTAAAACGGGGCTAAAAGATACTCACCTTGCCCGTCCAATGATGGATTTTTCTCAACGAAAAAACGGAGTTGAAAACTACACAAGCAGTAGAGATATTGCATCCATTCTGGAAAAAATTTATGATCGAAAATTAATTAATGCCACTATGTCTGATTTGGCCTTAAGTTTTTTAAAAAAACAAAAGGTTAACGATCGTCTGCCACGCTATTTACCTAAAAATACAGTAATTGCTCACAAAACAGGATTAGAAAAAGGAACGGTTCATGACGCCGGCATTGTATTTGCTCCTGGTGGAGATTACATTATTTGCGTTCTAACTGGAAATAGCAGAGGATATCAAAAACCGAAAAAACTTATTGCTCAAATCTCATTATTAGCATATAATCTATACTTATCTAGTAATTGATAGTCTTACATTTAAGATATGTTTATATTTGCTAACTTATTAACAGCTACTGCATATATTGTAAATACAATACTTTGGCTTTTTAGCTGGATTATTGTAATTAGAGCTTTAATTAGCTGGGTTAATCCTGACCCTCGCAATGTTATTGTATTTTTGCTACATAAAATAACCGAACCAGTGCTTGCCCCAATACGAAGAAAGATACCTACCGGTATTAGCAATAGTGGTATTGATTTTTCTCCGATTATTGCTTTCCTTATCATTATGTTCTTAAGAAAATTTCTAGTTAAAACGTTATTTGATCTTGCATTAAGAATAAGTTCTTAAACTATGGAAATAATCTCTGCGGTTGTTCCGGTAATATTAATGTTTGTTATTTTCTTTTTGATTGTGCAGGTTGCTACATCGATCCTAAAGCTTACCGGATTAGATGAAAAAACTTCTCGCTTTCAAGCAATATCTGCATTCACCGGAACTGGTTTTACTACTAAAGAGGCAGAAGCGATTTTAGACGATAAAATCCGGCGCAGGACAATATCATTTTTGATGATTCTGGGAAAAATTGGAATTGTTTCTGTCATTGCCGGGCTATTCTTTTCCTTCGGTAAAGATAATCTGGGTGTTGAGCTGCATAAAGCATTAACAATATTAGTTGTTATATTTATTTTGTACCGGGTAACAAAATTAAAGAGATTTTCTTTAGCTTTAAACAAGTTTATCGAAAAAGGAATTGTTGCTAGAGGCATCGTCAGGCAAAAAGCGCTTGAGGAACTTTTTCACCTTCCAAAAGGATATGGCATAGCCCATCTAACAATCAGCAAAGAAAGCAAAGAAGAGGGCCTCTCTTTAGGAGAAGCTGGATTCATCAAGAAAGATATCTTGGTATTGTCAATCGAACGTAAAAACCGCTTAATCTCTTTTCCTCATGCTGACGACTTAATTAAAGAAGCTGACAAACTTCTTTGCTATGGATTGATAAATAACATTAAGAAACTGCATGTATTTTCTGAAGAAATGGATAAACAATGATAAAGAAGGAGAAATAATGGTAGTTTCCCAGTATTTAGAAAAAAACTTTTGCATTATGGAACTCGAATCTGCTGACAAGGAAGCTGCCATATATGAAATAGCTGAAAAGCTCAACCAGGGAAAGAAACTAATCAATAAGGATAAGTTTATTCTCGATGTCCTAGAAAGAGAGAATCTTGGCTCCACAGGAATCGGAAATAATGTTGCAATCCCTCATGCCCGGACCGATTCAGTTAAAGGGTTTGTAATTGGATTTGGACGTTCATCATCCGGAATTAATTTTAAGGCGTTAGACGGAGAAAAAGTAAAATTAATTTTTTTAATGGGTGCAGAACCAAAAGAACTAAATCTTTATTTAAGAATTCTTGCTGAATTATCAAAACTACTAATGAATAGTTCTTTTAGGAAAGATTTAATTTCTGCGGAAAACCCTCAAGAAATCATTAATGTTATAAAAAAGTTTGAAAAACAATAACTATTAAACTAATGAAATCGATCGAAGCAGCAAAAACAGACATTATTAAGGTTAGACGCTCACTATCATTGCGAGACATCTTAACAATGTGTAAAAACTTCCACACACATCCATTCATTCCTGTAGTAGATGACAATGATAAGCTTATTGGTGTAGTGTATCCTGATAATTTATTAGATCTTTTGCGGCCATCCCAAATTAAGATATTTCGAAATATACCTTTTTTAGAGATAGACAAAGACGTTTTTGATTTAGAGCCGGTTTCCTCTATGGGGGAACTAATTATTGCTGAAGATATCATGGATACAAATTTTACAATTATTCCAGAAGATTTGCCTTTACAAGAAGCATATAAAATTATGCGTCTAAACAAAAAAGAACTTTTACCTGTGGTTGATAGCAAAGGAAAAATTACAGGGATACTAGGGCTTTTTGATATTATCTGGAGAATGTTTAAGGAAAAAGAAATTGTTTAAGGGTATTCTAAATGATCAACAACTCTATTCTAAGCCTAGCGATTATTTTTCTCTTGAGTTTTTTTGCTTCCCGTCTAACCAAAAAACTTAAATTACCAGTTATTACTGCCTACGTTATCCTTGGTATTATACTCAGTCTGTTAAATTTAATACCTGACACACTTCTTTTAGCTTCTAATTTTTTCTCCAACCTTGTCCTAGGAATGATTGCTTTTAGCCTAGGATCCGGACTATCTTTTGACACGCTAAAGCGTGTAGGCAAGGCAGTCGCTGCAATATCAATAAGCGCATCTTTATTACCATGGATATTAGTAGCTGTAAGCGCTTGGCTAGTTTTTCATCAACCACTTTATATTGCCCTTATTCTGGGCGCTATTTCCGCAGCGACAGATCCAGCAGCCGTAGCAATGGTTATTCAGGAGTACAAAAGTAGAGGAACGTTTACGGACACTCTTTTGGGGGTTGTCGCGATAGACGATGCCTGGGCATTGATTATCTTTGGGTTTTCACTATCTTTTGCTAAAGCATTTATCCGAGGTAATGGAACATTTCTAGCTATTAGTCTTGATTTACTTATTGCTTTACTAGAAATTGGAGGAGCGTTTCTGTTAGGAGGCGTTATTGCTTTTTTATTTGCTAAGCTATCTCGCTTCATCAACACTGTGAAAGAAAGGTTGATTTATACATTTGGGTTCTTATTCTTAACTATCGGATTAGCTATTACTTGTCATTTCTCTGTATTACTTTCTTGCATGTTTTTAGGTGCCGTATTAACTAACATCAGTAAAGAAAGCTTTCAATTTTTTGATTCCTTACATGAGGTAGATACACCTCTTTACTTAATATTTTTCGTACTCGCTGGCGCTGGCCTAAATATAACTATTCTAGGTGCCTCTGCATTTCTAGTGATTGGGTTTATTGTTTTTAGGACAATCGGAAAAATTATCGGGGCATTTCTAGGGGCAAAACTAGCCGGCGCCCCCAATACAGTTGGAATACGCATGGGGCCGGCACTAATCCCTCAAGCCGGTGTAGCTTTGGCCTGTGCCTTAATCGCTAAGCATGCTATTGGTGGAGCGTTGGGTGATAGAATACTAGTTGTTACTGTTGCCAGTACCATATTTTTTGAACTTATTGGCCCTTGGGCTACAAAGAATTCTTTACTTAAAGCTGGAGATATCCAAGAATAAAGGAGATTATAAAAAATGTCTAGCCAATTCAGAAACAATATTCTAACATTTGTCTTAGCCGGCGGAAAAGGTGAGCGGCTGCACCCTTTAACTTTAGAGCGAACAAAACCATCAGTTCCATTTGGCGGTAACTATCGAGTGATTGATTTTACTCTAAGTAACCTAATAAATTCAAACCTTTACGCTGTCTATGTACTAGTACAGTACAAATCTCAATCTCTAATTGAACACATCAGAACTAGCTGGCGTAAATTCGGAGATCTTCCAGAGCAATTCATTACTGTTGTCCCACCACAAATGCGTAAAGAAAGCTTTAAAGAATGGTACAGAGGCACTGCTGACTCAGTCTACCAAAACATAAATCTTATTTATGACTTTAAACCAAAAATCGTAGTAATCCTCGGCGGAGACCACATTTACAGAATGAATATTAATGAAATGATAGATTTTCATATTAGAAAAAAGGCAGACCTCACACTTTCTGTTATCCCGACACAGTCCAGTGAAGCCTGCAAATTTGGCATACCCCAGATAAATAAAGATATGAAAGTTACTGGCTTCAAAGAGAAACCGACTTCCCTGAAACAGAAAAGCATCTTTGCTTCGATGGGAAACTATGTTTTTAATGCTGATTTCCTTATTGAATCCCTAAACAAGAGTAAAGCTAAAAACAAGGCGACTGATTTTGGCAAGGATATTATTCCTTACCTAATTAAAAAGAAAAAAAGAGTTTTTGCTTACGATTTTTCACAAAATAGAATACCATTCTTGAATAGATACGAAGCGAAATACTACTGGAAAGATGTTGGATCTATCCCTGATTACTTTCAGGCTAATATGGATTTGCTGGGAAATAAACCAATACTAAACTTAGATAATCGCCATTGGCCCATACACGCTTCTAATGTATACTTACCCCCTGCTTATATTAGCGGAGGAAACATCGAAAATACATTGGTTAGTGAAGGTTCAAACGCAATCGGCTCTACAATCAAAAACTCTATTATTGGCCGATCAGTATTTATAGAGAGAGGATGCACAATCGAAGATTCAATTATTATGGATTTTACTAGAATAGAAAAATCATGCCATATTAAAAGAACTATTATTGACCGCTTTAATATTATTCCTAAAAACACAAGCATTGGATTTAACTTAAAACATGACAGTCAAAAATATCATGTTGACCAATCTGGTATCGTGGTAATTAAGCGAGGAGTTCGTGATCTCTAATGCTAAATGAAAGCTTGGTAAAAGCAATAGAGGATTCCATCAAAGGAAAAAGATATACCGAAATTAAGGCTATCCTTCCTTTGCATCCTGAAGATATTGCAAACATTATTAGCCGCCTTTCTTCATCAACCCATAAGCTTTTTGTTTTTCGGTTAGTACCCTATGATAAAGCTGTTGATGTTTTCGAGCGTTTACCAAGAGAAGAAGAAGAAGAAATGCTTAATACATTAAATAGCCAAGAAATAAAGGAGATTCTTAATGAAATGTCTCCGGATGACCGAACCGGATTGTTTGAAGAAATGCCAGCAGAATTAGTCAAGCGATTTATTGCTTTACTTTCTCCAGAAGAACGCCGAATAGCTTTAGAGATACTTAACTACCCTCCAGATAGTGTGGGAAGATTAATTACCCCTGATTTTGTTCAGTTATACACTACCATGGATGCAAAATCAGCATTAGCACATATTAGAGAAGTGGGCATTAAAAAGGAAACTATCTATTATAGTTATGTTTTAGATGAAAAAAAGCTACTAATCGGAATAGTCTCTTTAAAAAAACTTGTTATTTCTGACCCCCAAAAAAAAATCAGCGAGATAATGTTTAAGGACGTGATAAAGGTAAACGCATTTAGCGATAAAGAAGAGGCAGTAAATATTTTCAAGCATTACGATTTGCCTGTTCTTCCAGTGACTGACAATAGTAATCGGTTGCTAGGTATCGTTACTTTTGATGATTTAGTTGATGTTTTGGAAGAAGAAACAACCGAAGACTTTGAAAAAATTGCCGCAGTTTTGCCTGTCGACAAGCCCTATACAGAGGCAAGTTTTTTTGAACTTATCTGGAAAAGAAGCTTTTGGCTGATTGTTTTAGTTGTCTTGGAATCATCAACTAGCTTAGTAATGAAAAGCTACGGAGCAACAATACAGCAATGGGTTGCTTTAAGTTTCTTTCTTCCTGTACTTATTGCAACTGGCGGAAATGCCGGAATGCAATCTGCAATGATGGTTATCAGAGGCTTAACTACAGAAGATATCCAAGTAAAGGATTTCTTTAAAATAGTATTTCGTGAAGCACTTTTGGGTATTTCAATCGGCCTTATTCTAGCAATTGTCGGTTTAATAAGGGTAATACTACAAGAGGGATTTGCTTGGAATTTAAGCATTGCTGTCGGAATAGCCATGGGAAGCACCGTAATGATTGCAGCAGTAATCGGAGCTGCGTTTCCTATTTTACTTAGAAGATTCAATCTAGACCCTGCTTTGATGAGCGGGCCACTAATTACCACAATAATTGATGTTGTTGGTATATTTATCTACTTTCAAATTGCACTAACGCTACTTAATCTGTGAACAAGATTTTTTTTACACTTCTATTGATATGCCTTTTTGGGTGCTCCACTGTACAAAAAAGAACTCCACATTTTGCTATCTCTACCGCTGAATATACCGAACTTAACGAATTCTGCGCCACTAATAGCTTAACTTATCAATTTGATACAGTTGATGATATTATTTACATATATTCTGCAGAGAGCGATATGACCCTTCTTTTGGATTCATTAGTCGGAATCTTTTCCGGCAAAGTATTACCTCTTCCTTCTCCTCCTATCAACTATCAAGGTAAGATACTTATCCCCAACCAAATAACAGAAATTAGCACCTATACCAAAAAAAGTAAGTTTACACCAACTCTAGAAGTAAAGACTATTGTTATTGACCCCGGGCACGGTGGTAAGGACCCGGGAGCGATATCTAAAGGTGGATTGAAAGAAAAAGAAGTGAACTTAAAAATTTCAAAATATCTTAAAATAGAACTAGAAAAAAGAGGTTTTAGTGTTTTTTTAACACGTTCCACAGACGTCTATATTAGCTTAGCACAAAGAGTAAATTTTGCTAAGAAATGTAACGCAGATTTATTTTTAAGTCTTCACGCAAACGCAAATAACTCTTCCGGCGTAAAAGGGATAGAGATCTACTACTTATTACCTTCACGAGTAAACAGCCTTAGCCGCTCTCTTAAATTAATTGGCCAAGAATGTTTTCCGGGAGAACACATGCCTAAATCGGCTAAGATTATTTTTTGGGATCTACTCATTAATAAAAACTATTGTTTGTCAGTAGAACTGTCTGATAAACTTTATGATACTTTTAAAAAATTTAATTTTAATGTCAAATTTCCTAAAAAAGCTCCGTTTTATGTTTTACGACTGGCGTATGTTCCTTCTGTGCTAGTCGAGGTAGGTTATCTTACTAATCATTACGAAGAAAAGGCATTGCGCAAAAAATATTATCAAAAACAACTTGCAGAAACGATTGCTTTGGGGATAGTCTCTCTCAAGGAAAGTTACATGAACCGTTAACAGGACAGACTAAATGCTTAAAAACATAAGTAAACAGCCAATAGGAATTTTTGATTCTGGGATAGGAGGACTTACTGTTTTAAAAGAGATAGGAGCAATTCTTCCCTCTGAAGACATTATATATTTTGGAGATACAGCGAGAGTTCCCTACGGAAATAAATCAAAAACAACTATTGTAAATTTTAGTCAAAAAAATACAAAATTCCTCCTACAAAAAAAGGCTAAGATAATTGTTGTAGCTTGCAATACATCTTCGGCTTTATCGTTGGACCATCTAAAAAAATACACTAACATTCCAGTTATTGGAGTAATCAACGCAGGAATTAGAAAATCGTTAGAGATGACTTTAAATAATAGAATTGGGATTATCGGCACTCGGTCAACGATTGATAGTAAAGCGTATGAAACAATAATTAGTAAAATTTCTCCAAAAGTTAAGGTATATTCTAAAAGCTGTCCGCTTTTTGTTCCGTTAGTCGAGGAGGGGCTGCTGAGCGGTGAAATAACCAAAAAAATTGTAAAGCTATATTTAACCGAGCTAAGATCAAAAAAGATTGACACATTAATCCTTGGTTGCACACATTATCCGCTACTTAAAAAAGAAATATCATCGTTTCTTAAAAATATTCAGATAGTTGATTCGGCAAAAGAAGTAGCATTTTCCGTACGGAAAATTTTAATAAAAAATAATTTATTGAATTCTTCTAAGAAAAAGAATAAAATAAGTTTTTACGTGAGTGATGACCCAAATAAATTTACAAAATTAGCTGATTTCTTTTTAAACAAAAAAATATCAGCCAGCAAAACTGCTGTCTGGTAATAAATTTCCAAAATATGTTTAGAATTAAAGTTAACTCATCGTTTAGCGCCGCACACTCCCTTTTAAATTATAAAGGAAAATGCGAGTCGTTACACGGACACAACTGGAAAGTAAAAATTACTGTCTTAGGGGAATCTCTTGATTCTTCGGGAATGATTATGGATTTCGGAGAACTTAAGCATTTATTGAATGGTGTTCTTGATATATTTGATCATTGCCACCTTAACAAATTGGAGTATTTTATCAAACACAGCCCCAGCTCTGAGGAGATTGCCCGGTATATTTTTATAAATTTAAAAGAATTAATTCTAAAAAAAGAATGCACCTTAGAAGAAGTGATAGTTTGGGAAACCGATACTTCTTGCGCGTCATACAGGGAGTAAAAGGGACTCTTTTTAAAGCGAAACTAAAAATATTCCTATACTTTTTATATCAAGCCTGAGCATTAAGAGATTAGAAATATTATGAAAAATGGAATCATATTATTGTCTGGCGGGATTGATTCTGCTGTTACATTTTACATAGCTAAAAACTCCGGTTTTAATCTTACTGCCTTAATTTTTAATTATTCACAAAGGCATAAAAAGGAACTAAAATCAGCAAAAAATATAGCTCGTCTAAACAATACTCCATGCTACATTGAAAAAATTAATTTATCTTGGGTAAATTCAAGCTTGACTAACAAGAAAATAAAAGTTCCCACAAGTTTTAAAAAAAAGAGAAACACCATACCCTTAACGTATGTTTCTGCACGCAATATAATTTTCCTTAGCTATGCTTTTTCTTTAGCCGAGAATATTGGCGCTGAAGCTGTTTTTATTGGAGCACATACTGAAGATTACTCCGGATATCCTGATTGCACACCAGGTTTCCTTAACCAATTTCAAAAAGCAGCGAACACGGGAATGAAAAACAAAAAAATAAAAATTATTGCGCCATTAATTAAGAAAACAAAAAAAGAAATAATTAAGAAAGGATTAAGGCTACATGTACCTTTTCACCATACCTGGTCTTGTTACCAGGGAGAAAAAGATCCTTGCCTAGAGTGTGACAGCTGTCATTTTAGAATGAATGCATTTGCAGAATTGGGCTTAACTGACCCTTTGTTAGGCAACACAAAACATGAGTAAATAGATGAAAGCAAATATCTCCGAAATATTTAAGAGCATACAAGGAGAAGGAATCTACCAAGGGGCTAGCCAGATATTTATCCGATTTTCTGGCTGTAATCTAGAATGTACTTTTTGCGACACTTTATCAAAACATCAAGAAGAAATTAGCCTCCAAGAATTATTAAATCAATTAGACAGATTTTCTGGATATCATTCAATATCTTTAACCGGAGGAGAACCTTTACTACAAATAGATTTTTTAATTGAGTTAGCCCACGAATTGAAAGAGAGGGGAATTTTAATTTATCTGGAGACCAATGGAACCTTACCCGAAAATTTAATGAAAATTATTGATTGTCTGGATATAATTTCAATGGATTTCAAATTGCCTTCTTCAACTGGGCTAAAGCCGTTTTGGAAGGAGCATTATGATTTTTTAAAGATTGCTGTTAATAAAAATGTTTTTATCAAAGCAGTTGTAGGGCCACAAACCATATGCGACGACATCAATCAAGCAATAAAAATAATTAAGCAAGTAGACAAGAAACTACTACTCGTATTGCAACCGCAGAATCCTTTTGAGTTGTCTCTAAATCAGAAACTACTAATCTTAAAAAATATTTGCACCAAGCACTCCATTAATGTTAAAATAACTCATCAAATGCATAAAACTTTAGGAATAAAATAGTTATGGAATATTTGGATAAGATTTACACCAAAACAAAAAAAGCAGTGGCTAACGCAAGCTTTTGTTTACGTAGCGACGTTGCAGGGCTCATAAAGGATGCTTACGGACATGAAAAGAATGAAAACGCCAAGCAAGCCTTGTCCTGGATTATTAAAAATGCAAATATTGCAAAAAAAAAGAAAATTGCGATTTGCCAGGATACGGGGATGCCTATCGTATTCATTGAAGCTGGATCTGACGTGTCTGTTAACACTAAGCTTATCAATACAATCACCACTGCGATTCTTGATGGGTATCTGTCCCATTGTTTGCGTCAATCAATAGTTGACCCTTTAACTCGAAAACAACTCTACTCCCAAGGAGTAATTCCCCATATAGAATTTTCTCCAAGAAAAAAAGGACTACGAATAACTCTTTTTCCTAAAGGTTTCGGCAGCGAGAATAAATCGCGTTTAAAAATGTTTGATCCCACAACAAACATTCGTATAATTGAAGAATTTATTGTTGATTCCGTAAAGAAAGCCGGCCCTGAAGGCTGTCCACCATTTATTGTTGGCGTAGGGGTAGGTGGGACATCCGATAAAGCCTTATTACTGGCAAAAAAATCATTACTCGGAAATTTAAAAAAGAAAAATCCTGAAAAAATTATTAGTACACTAGAAAAAAGATTACTACATAAAATAAATAGCTTAGAAATTGGACCGATGGGGCTGGGCGGAAAACACACATGCCTAGCAGTAAAAATAAAAACAGCACCTACTCATATCGCTGGCTTGCCAATAGGAGTAAACATAAGCTGTCACGTGCTAAGAAGCTTTAGATTTAAAATCAATAAAGATGAATAAACTATCTATAATAATTCCAGTATTTTGTGAAGAAAATACCATTCTTGAAATTTTAAACAGACTCAATAAATTACAACTAATCAACGATATTGAAAAAGAAATTATTATTATTGACGATGCTTCAACTGACAATAGCCAAAAAATAGTAAAAGAATACATCAAAAACAATCCTGCTTTACCTATACAATATTCAATAAACAAAAAAAATAGAGGAAAAGGATTTTCGGTACAAAAAGGAATTAGCTTGGCAGGCGGCAGTTACCTCACAATCCAAGATGCAGACTTAGAATACAACCCCGAAGACTTCAACAGAATGCTTCTGCTTTTAGAAAAAAATGTAGCTGATGTAGTCTATGGTTCACGTTTTGTCAGTAGTAGCCCACATAGAATATTATTCTTCTGGCATTATCTAGGCAACAAGCTCCTAACAACTATCTCTAATATCTTTACTAATCTTAACTTAACAGATATGGAGACATGCTATAAGATGTTTACACTGGGAACAATAAAAAATATTGAACTAAAAGAAGACCGTTTTGGATTTGAGCCAGAGATAACTGCAAAAATCGCTAAAATACCAAAGATTAGAATTTATGAAGTGGGAATTTCCTATTACGGAAGAACTTACCAGGAAGGAAAAAAGATTAATTGGCAAGATGGCTTCTGGGCATTAATTTGTATCTTAAAGTATAACTTATTTTATAATGACTAACCTATTTATCCAAAAGAACAAAAAAGATATAATCATAAAATCAATTTTACTAATTCTGCTATTAGTCTATCTAGTGGTATTTTTTACCCAAAAAATATATTTTGTAAATGCTGATTTGGGCCGCCACATCAAAAACGGAGAAATATTTTTTAGTAGTGGCCTTCCTCCTACTACAAATTATTACTCTTACGTTGAAAATGCATTCCCCGTCGTAAACCATCATTGGGGAAGTGGAGCTATTTTTTATATAGTTTGGAAATTCTTTAGTTTTTCCGGCTTAACCATGCTAAATATAGTCGCAAAGGTTATTACATTTTTATTATTCTTTTTAGTTGCTTTACGAAGCTCTAATTTCTACACGTCAACCTTATTCGCTTTTCTAGCAATGCCGCTGATTGCCTTTCGCTTGGAAATCCGCCCAGAAATGTTCAGCTTATTGTTCTTGGGAGTATACTACTTAGTCCTGGATGCGTTCAGTAAAAACAAAATATCCTTCAAACATATACTATTGCTACTTGTGCCCTTACAAGCTATCTGGTGTAACTTACATCTATTTTTTGCTATGGGATTTTTCCTGGTTGGGATTTACTGGATTAACAGTATAATAATTAAAAATAAAACCAATAAATATTACTTTTTTCTGTTGATCGGGCTGGTATTGGCTTCCTTTTTGAATCCTCACGGATTAAAAGGTGTACTGGAACCTTTTTTAATATTACGTGAATACGGATATACAATTGCCGAAAATATGGGTGTTATATTCATGCAGAAAAGATTTCCTGGTAATTTTCATTATCTCTATTTTGAAATACTATTTATATTTCTTGTTCTAAGTTTTATTTTTAGGTTTAAGCATGTTAAAAAAATTAAACCGCTTTTGTTAAATCTGCTTCTTACAATATTTTTTAGCGCCTTAAGCTGGAAGGCAATAAGAGGCATCCCTCTTTTTGCCCTATTTTTTTTCCCGATTATTTCTAATAATATTTTCGTAGCTTTGCAAGGCAAAACAAAAAAAACTCAAGAAATACTCCAAAACGTATCAATAATCTTTTCAATATGTTTGTTCATTGCTGCATTCTCTCTGCCTAGAGCGTACTGCTCTCCGTTTAAGGGGTACAGCGGCACAGGACTATTTTCGAGAGTTAACCAAGCTGCTTCATTTTTTAAAAATAATAACATTTCCGGACCAATATTTAATAACTATGACATTGGTGGATATTTAATATATCATTTGTTTCCGAAAGAAAAAGTATTTGTCGATAATCGACCAGAAGCATACAGCATGTCTTTTTTTAGTAGCTTGTATAGTCCTGCATTAGAGAAAGATGCTCAATGGGACAGTCTCAACCGAAAATACGCTTTCAACTGTATTTTTTTCTACCGACACGACTCGACTCCTTATGGCCAACCATTCCTGATAAAACGAATTGAAGATCCCCAATGGGTAGCAGTATTTGTGGATAATTACAATATTATTCTCCTTAAGGACAATAACCAAAACAAGAAGATAATCGACCAATATCGAATACCAAATTCAATATTTAGCGTGAAAAAAGATGAGCAAACGTAATTATTTAAAAAAAACAACAAGGACTGCTTTTTTACAATTAAAAGCTGGACAGCATATATTATTTTCCGGTATTTTTTATACAGCACGCGACCAGGCGCACCAGCGTTTAGTAAATCTAATCAGCGCAAATAAAAAATTGCCGGTTAATTTAGAAAATAAGATCGTTTATTACTGCGGGCCAACAACCGCAAGAAGTAACCAGATAATCGGATCTTGTGGGCCAACAACTTCCTTAAGAATGGATAAATTTGTTGAGCCACTTTTAAAGAAGGGACTCTTAGCCATGGTTGGAAAAGGCCGGAGAAATAAACAAGTTAGAACATTGATCAAGAAACATAAAGGAGTATATTTTGTAGCACCTTCCGGATGCGGTGCGCTTTTGCATAAAAGTGTACTTTCTGCAAAAACCATCTGCTTTAACGATTTAGGACCGGAATCAATTCAAGAAATTACGGTTAGAGATTTTCCTTTAATCGTTGCTATTGATTCTAGCGGAAAAAGCATTTATGAAGATACGGAATAAATACTCGTACATAAAATAAAAAGGAGAGAAACGATGGTACGTGAAGACGGAAGATTGCCTGATCAATTAAGAAGAATTAACATACAAAGAAGTTACAATAAATATGCCGAAGGATCATGTCTTATTGAAATAGGCTCAACAAGAGTTATCTGCACCGCAACATGCGATAAGAATGTTCCAATGTTTTTACGTAACTCCGGAAAAGGATGGCTTACTGCTGAATATCGAATGCTTCCACGCGCCACTCAAACACGCACAAAAAGAGATCGGACTTCTGGCAGAAACATGGAAATCCAACGTTTAATTGGAAGATCCTTAAGAAGCGTAGTTGATTTTTCTAAACTTGGTGAAAAAACAATATGGATTGATTGTGATGTTATTCAAGCTAATGGGGGAACAAGAACTTGTTCAATTATTGGAGGATTTATTGCTTTAGTCGACTGCATTAATAAACTATACCGTCAAAAGTCAATCCCAGAAGTATGCATTACCGGATTTTTGGGAGCAACCAGCGTTGGTCGTTGGCAAAACATAAACTTTTTAGACTTAACATATCTTGAAGATTCTCAAGCAGAGGTTGACATGAACGTTGTTATGAAGTCTCCGGATGAATTTATTGAAATTCAAGGAACAGCTGAGCATGGTTCCTACAGCAAACAAGATCTAAAGAGTTTCTTAGAGCTTGCAGAAAAAGGAATTCTTGAAATAATCACAATAGAAAAAGAAATATTTAAGGATATTTTATAAAAATAATCCATAATATCAATGCGTTTAATTATTGCCACTAAAAACAAGGATAAATTTCAAGAGATTGAAAAAATTCTGTATGGAATCAATTTATCATTAGTCTGCTTGAGCGATTTACCCAAAAAATTTAAATTGGTAGAAAACGGTACCACTTTTTTAGAAAACGCACTAAAAAAGACTCTGCCAGTATCAAAATTTTACAAAAATGATTATGTCTTAGGCGAAGATTCAGGGCTAGAAGTTGATTTCTTAAATGGTGCTCCAGGAATTCACTCGAAGCGTTACTCCGGAAAAAATTCGACCTATAATTCGAACAACAAAAAATTGATTAAGGCACTAAGCAGTATCCACGTAAAACAGCGAAGCGCTAATTTTCGCTGTTGTCTAGTTTTAACTAAAAACGGAAAATTAGTAAAGGAATTTAACGGAATATTAAAGGGGACCATCCATAACAAGCCCGAAGGCAATAACGGATTCGGGTACGATCCTGTACTTTATTTGCCTGGATATAAAAAAACCGTAGCTCAGATTTCTCCGGCATTAAAAAATCGAATCAGCCACAGGGGAAAGGCGTTTCGGAAACTAAAGCGCTACATCTTAACAGAAATGAAACCGATAAAAATTAAATAAAAAAATTACCAGTAATAATAAAAATCATACAATCGATAAAAGATTTGACATTTTTAAAATTTGGATTAATGTATTAGTCTATGAAAAAAGTTGATAGCTTATTAGAAAACATAAACGAAGATATTGAGGTAGTATTTCGTGAGGATCCTGCTGCCCGTAGCATAATAGAGATACTGCTCTGCTATTCTGGACTGCATGCAATTTGGATCTATCGCCTTACACATCTAATTTGGCAAAATGGATGGAAAACTTGGGCCAGAATTTTGTCACAATTCGGAAGATTTTTAACTGGAATTGAAATCCATCCGGGTGCAAAAATTGGAAAACGTTTTTTTATTGACCACGGAATGGGGGTAGTCATTGGTGAAACTACAGAAATTGGAGACGACGTTTTAGTTTATCAGGGAGTCGTATTAGGCGGTGTTTCCCTCGAGAAAACTAAACGCCATCCAACAATAGGTAACAAAGTAGTTGTTGGTGCTGGCGCAATTTTACTGGGCCCGATAACCATCGGTGATAACGCACGGATTGGCGCTGGATCAGTAGTTATTAATAATGTTCCAGAAAACGCTACTGTTGTTGGAGTCCCTGGACGTTCAACTCTTCCCTCAACACACAAGCAGGTAAGCGGAGTTACCTTGGCGCATAATAAACTTCCGGATCCAGTAATTGAAGTCTTGCACCGATTAGAACAGCGCATTGAAGATTTAGAAAAGGAAATTGAGCAAAAATGAAAATTTTAGTTACAGGAGGCGCTGGATTTATTGGCTCAAATATTGTAAAGCATCTAGAAGCAAAAGGTGCAAAAACTTTCGTTTTGGATAATTTTGCTTACGGAAACTACCAAAATCTACTTGACGTAAAAGCAGAGATAATAACGGGAAATATCTGCGATGAGGATATTTTAAAAAAAATTCCAAAAATTGATGCGGTAATCCATTTAGCAGCAATCACAGACACAACACTTGATGATGATGAAAAAATGATGGCTGTCAACTACCAGGGGTCAAAAAATATTTTATCGTTTTGCTTAAGGAAAAATATTCGCTTAGTCTACGCTTCAAGTGCCGGAGTCTACGGTGAAGGCAAATCTCCTATGTACGAGAATCAAAAAATCACGCCTCATAATATTTATGCCTATTCAAAATACTTATTCGATTGTGAAGTTATAAAAATAACAAAAAATAAAAAAATAATGCCTATCATCGGATTGCGTTATTTTAACGTTTACGGACCCGGAGAATATCATAAAGGTTCTGCTGCCAGCATGTGCTACCAACTTTATTTGCAAATTACACAAAATAAACGGCCGCGCATTTTTAAGCATGGCGAACAAAAGAGAGACTTTATTTATGTCAAAGATGTTGCCCGAATAAGTGCACTCGGGTTACAATCCAAGAAAAGCGCAATTGTAAATGTTGGAACCGGAAAAGCACGTAGTTTTAACGACATTGTTAATTCGCTAAATAAAACCCTAAGCACTAACTTAAAACCCGAGTATTTTTCTAATCCTTTTGAAGGAAAATATCAAAATTTTACAGAAGCCGACACTCTTCTCTTACAAAAAACATTAAAAACAAAAACTGAATTTTCTTTAGAAGCTGGAATCAGTGATTACGTAAATAATTTTTTAAAAAAAGCTTGACAAATAAGGATATATTGTCATACTAATGTCTTGTGATTCGGTAGGGTAAAGTTTCGGAATGGGACAAAACCAAACCTTAAAATTTAAATAATTTCTAAATATCAGGTAATGTAAAAGCACCCTGAGGGTGCTTTTTTTGTTCTTTGATTTTAATACTCAAAAGCCTTTGGAGGGTTTGATCCTGGCTCAGAGTGAACGCTGGCGGCGTGGATTAGGCATGCAAGTCGAGCGATCTATCCCTGCAAAGATTTCAGAGGGCTTGCCCAATGAGATTTTTGTGAGGAAAGATAGCGGCAAACGGGTGAGTAACGCGTGGGTAACCTACCTTAAGGAGGAAGATAGCCTTGAGAAATCGGGGGTAATACTTCATAATTTCTGGATCTGATTGATTCAGAACAAAGACGGCCTCTATTTATAAGCTGTCGCCTTTAGAGGGGCCCGCGTCCTATCAGGTTGTTGGTGAGGTAAAAGCTCACCAAGCCAAAGACGGGTAGCTGGCGTGAGAGCGTGACCAGCCACATCGGGACTGAGACACTGCCCGGACTCCTACGGGAGGCTGCAGTCGAGAATCTTTCCCAATGGACGAAAGTCTGAGGATGCGACGCCGCGTGGGGGATGAAGGCCTTAGGGTCGTAAACCCATTTTATTGAGGAGGAACGTCTTAGCGATTAATAATTGCTTTGACTTGACTGTACTTGATGAATAAGCCACGGCTAACTCCGTGCCAGCAGCCGCGGTAATACGGAGGTGGCGAGCGTTACTCGGTTTGACTGGGTGTAAAGGGTCCGCAGGCGGCCAAGCAAGTGAAAGGTGAAATCTTTCGGCTTAACTGAAAAACTGCCTTTCAAACTGTTTGGCTTGAGGATGGAAGAGGAGAGTGGAACTGTTGGTGTAAAGGTGAAATTTGCGGATATCAACAGGAACGCCCGTGGAGAAGTCGACTCTCTGGTCCATTCCTGACGCTCAGGGACGAAAGCTAGGGGAGCAAACAGGATTAGATACCCTGGTAGTCCTAGCTGTAAACGATGGGCACTAGGTGCTCGCTCGTAAGAGTGGACGCCGTAGCTAACGCATTAAGTGCCCCACCTGGGGACTACGGCCGCAAGGCTAAAACTCAAAGGAATTGACGGGGGCCCGCACAAGCGGTGGAACACGTGGTTTAATTCGATGCTACGCGAGAAACCTTAC
>CAZAYU010000006.1:0-121661 GCA_964489445.1 uncultured Planctomycetia bacterium | reverse complement strand
ATCAGTAAGTTATTTAAAAGATGCGGGATGTTGTGAGGTTGAGATTGGGATTCAAAGTATAGCAGAAAAAATTCGGAGGAATGTATTATGCAGGAATATGTCAAATCAAACCATTGAGCAGGCAATAGATTTAATAAAAATTAAAAAAATAAACATAGTAACAGATAATATTGTGGGTATACCAGAGCAAGTCCAGGATGATATTATCGAGTTGGCCAGGTTTTATAATACCAGAAGGGTTAATAGGATTTATATTTTTTGGCTCAGACTTTATCCAAACATAGGTATAATAAAAAAAGTAAAAGAAAAAGGCTTAATTACCAATTTGCAGCTTGAAGAAGCATTAGAAGGCCAACATTGTAAACCTTTTTCAAGAGGGGGGAGTATGGCAGGAAAAAACTTAGTTAAAATGCAGTTTTTGTTTTTTGTTATGCCCTTTTTGTCTCCGTTTGTTATTAAATGGATTATTGAAAGAAAAATTTATTTGTGGTTCCCAATTTTCATTCCTCCGGCAATATTAGCGATGTGTACAAGTTTGCTTTCATCCTCATTCAACGATCGCATTGTTCGCAGGTCAGTGTTTATGCGTTATTTGTATATATTCAAGGAATTAGTTAGAAACTGCTAATTTTAGCCAGATTTTAAAAATTATTATGAAAATAGAAAATTTTATATCTCTTGTAATTCCTGTTTACAATGAGGAAGAATCAATTGACGCAACAATTAGGATTTCAGATGAATATTTGCGAAATATAACAAAAAATTATGAAATAATAGTTGTTGATGATGGTAGCGATGATAAAACAGGAAAGATTATAGATGAGTGCGCGAATACTTGCTTCCATGTGAAGCCTATCCATAACATTCGGAATGAAGGCTCAGGAAAAAGTTTGTTTATTGGGTTTAAAAACGCACGTGGTGAATTTTTGGTCAGTAATTTTGCTGATATGCCATTTGATATCAGAGAACTACAGAACATATTACACCTATTTAAAGAAAGTGGAGCTGATTTTGTAGTTGTTTCCAGAAAGGATAGAAAAGCGAATTCAATCTATAGAAAGATAACGTCATTAGCAAATTATTGGCTAATAAGGTTGTTCTTTAATGTGCGGGTAAATGATTTTCAATTTGTGCAGGTTTATAAAAAGAAAGTTCTGGATGCAGTTAAGGTCCAGTCGAAAGGAACATTTGTTCCGCCGGAGATTATCATTAAAGCCTTAAGCATGGGATTTAAAATGGAGGAGTACCTTACAGATTTTCATCCACGAATATTAGGTAGTTCTAAATGTGGTAATTTTACAGTGATAGGACAAACAATCTATGAGATTGTAAGATTTTGGTTTATCTGGGTAATTTTACGTTGTAGACATTAAAAAAGGGAATACTATTGAGAATAGCAATAATGCAACCGGGATACTTGCCATGGTTAGGTTTTTTTGAGCTCATGGCTAATTGCGAGTGTTTTGTTTTGCTGGATGATGTGCAACATACAAAAAAAGATTGGAGAAGCAGAAATCGGATCAGGACAAAAGATGGATGTGCATGGCTGACAGTTCCCGTGTATACAAAGAATAAACGATTTCAATTGATAAATGAGGTAGAGATTAATAATTCTATTAGTTGGCGAAAGAAGCATCTGAGAGCAATAGAGATAAACTATAGTAGAGCTAGGTATTTTAGTAAATATTTTCCGTATTTAGAAAAAAAATATTATTGTGATTGGCGCTATCTTGTTGATTTTAATGTTGAGCTAATTATTTTTTTAAAGGAAAAATTAGGCATCAAAATTCCTGTTTTCAAATCATCACTGCTAAACATAGATGGCACAAAAGAGATTAAGATTATTAATATTTGCAAGAAGCTTGGCGCGCAAGAACTGTATGATAGTAAGGCAGCATCTACATTCCTTAATGCCAATAAATTTCAAAAGGAGAATATTCGGGTAGAGTTTCAAGATTATAGTCATCCTGTTTATGAACAGATGTATAAACCCTTTATGCCCTATATGTGCATAATCGATCTGTTGCTTCAATATGGACCAGATAGCCTTAATATTTTGTTAAATAAGCGATGATATTTACAAATCTGGGAAAAGATATAAAAGGTGGTAGATAAGCAATTCTAGGCGGAAAATAGAATATATTATTCTATTCTAAACAGCTTTTTACAATAAATCAATAATGGTGCAACAAGTGGGGTTACGTACGTGAAGGTATTAAGAAAAACTGAAATTTTTTATTTAATTTTATTGATAGCGGTAGTAGGCTATGCTAATTTTTGTACAGATTCGTTTACATTTGAGCCCGTATATTTTCAATATCCTGATGCTGGAGAACAATATGTCTATCATAATTTATTTGATTCCACTTTATTGGCTGATGATCCATTTACCATTCTCATTTTGGAGCATATTAACAACATAACACTAACAAGAGTATTTATTAGGTTAAAAATCTATCTTTTTTTAATGCTTTTTTTTCCTTTGTCTTTTGTTTTAAAATTAGCATCAATGATTTTGTGTGTGTTTTCTGTAATTTTAATTTTTAAGACAGTAAGGTATTTATATTCGAAAAGCTTTTCATATGTAACATCTGGGGTGTTTCTTATTTATTTTCTTTCTATGGATACATTTTATGGAGGTCAAGACAGGTCTTTTGGTGCTTTTATTTTTTTAATATTTATGTTTTTTCTCGTAAAAGAAAAGTTTATGTATCTACCATTTGTACTTACTGTGATATCATTTTTTTATCCACAGATATTATTTTTAGTCACGATAATTTGTCTATTGGTGCCATTTTTTTATAACAGAAAAATTAAAATCAAGTGGTATTTGTTGATTCTAATTATTAATTTAGCAATATCTATTTTGTTTTTGTTGGTTGACAGAGAAAATAGCATAGTTTTAGAAAATCTATCATTATTAAGGAGTTATAAATATGTGGTCGACATCGCTAATACTGTGAATATGCATAACCCTATAGATATTTTAAGGTACTTTATTTTAAATTTTAACGAGCACAGCAGATTGTATATAATTTTTACTAATTTTTTCATTATTGCAAGTTTATTTATAGTTTTCTTTAGGAAGGCTGCTTCTTTGCGTATGCCTAAGGCAATCTGGCTTATGCTATTAGGTTCGATACTTGGATTCATTATGGTGTATCCAGTGAATTCTGTGCTCGCTTCACGACAATTTATGTTTACTTTGCCATTGTTTTTGGTTTTTTTTGTTACTATAAATATTAGCAGTATTATTGAAAGATTTAAAATAAAATCATTTTTACTATTAATGCCCATTGTGCTTATATTTGTTGTTTTGCACCCTTTTTATAATAATGCTAATCTTAATTATAAAAAATATAAGCCACTGTATGATTATATTGATCATTTGCCAAAAAGTGTTGTAATCGCTGGTTTTCCAAACAGCCAGTTTATCGAGTCAATACCGTTATTTTCAAAACGGCAGATCTTTCATGCAGATGGGATGGATGACATATCAATAATGACTTATGGTGGAACAGGATTTAAAACAAGACGCAAGGATTTAATATTGGCACTATACGCAAGCTCGTTGAAGAAAATAAAAGATTTTGTTTGTCAGTATAGTATAGATTATTTTGTGATAGAAGACTATATGTATAAAGATGGCGTAATTAATTCTTATAAAAGACCATCGTTCCCGAGGATGGAAGAAGGCTATAGTATAATTGCTAATGATATTTCAAAAAATTATTTTCTTTCGGGATTTATTAAAGAAAATTATAATTTTAAACAAGAGATAGATCGTGGGGCGGTGTACATTGTAGATACAAGAAGGCTATTGGGTAATTCAGATGAATAGAAGTTATATGAAATCAAACAATGCTTGTCTTTGGTCAATATTGCTTTTGGCTTTGGTTCTTAGGCTCTATGGCCTGGAGAATAGAGCACTCTGGACAGATGAGTCTTATAGTGTGAGTTTTACTTTCTATCCCATAACAGACTTGTTTTATCATCGTTATTTGAATCGTCCTATTTATTTTGTATTTCTTAAACTATGGAGTATTTTTTTTGGGACGGGAGAGTTTTTTCTAAGATTACCCTCAGTGCTTTTTGGGGTTATTTCAGTTTGGGCAATATATAAGTTGGGAAGACTAATTTTTAATAAAAAGGTAGCATTGTGGGCAGCTTTTCTTTTGGCATTGTCACCATTTCATATTTATTGGTCTCAAGAAGTGCGTAATTATACATTTGTAATATTTTTGGCAATTATCAATATGTTTTATTTTATTAGACTTTTAAAGTTTGACAGAAAACGTGATTACATAGCGTATACTTTTGTTACTATAATACTAATTTATTCACATCCGATGACTTTGTATTTAATTCCGGTTCAGCATATATTTGCTTTTTTTAGCTTAAGCAGAAAAAGATTAAAAAAATGGTTAAAGTGGTGGGCAATAATATTTATTTTTTTAGCCGTATTAATAGGAATCTGTTTAGCTACAGTTGGAAGCCATACTTTTATTCGGTTTAACCAGAGGTTGACTCCTAGTTATTTATTTCCAGTAATCGAAACATTTAATTATGGCGGGCCAATACAGGCTCACGGACAAGATGGCTTTGTTATTGTAAACAAAAAATTGATAGTTCCAAGAATACTAAATGTTTTGTTTGCTGTAATTTTTATAATAGCGCTAAAGCCCTTATATTTTAAAAAAATAAAGGATATTAAGGGTGGTGTCAACAGTATTAGAGGTAGGTTATTCTTTTTGCTTTTGTGGCTACTGATTCCAGTTATAATACCATATCTTTCAAGTGTCTTTTATGTTTCCTTTTATTTGTTAAGACATACCATAATATCTCTACCGGCGTATTATTTGATTATTGCATATGGAGTATCTCTATTGAGAAGTAAAAGATTAATGATTCTTATTGTTTGTATTATAATGTTCTTGATGTCTTTTGCTCTTTATAATTACTATAATTTAAGCAAAAATAGGCTATCTTGGAGGGAGATAGGTTTATATTTGCGAAAGAATATAAAGCCTGCAGACGCAGTTATTTTTATTCCAACAGATCAAATGCCCGCATTCTTTTATTACTTTAATTATAATGAACAAGATTCTCTTAAGAATATAGATGTTACCGGTAAGGTTATAAATAAAAGGTCTGTAAAGGAATTTAAAATAAATAATAATTTATTTATCGGAGTTGATCTTTTTAAAGTTAAAGATTTTATCAATAGAGATAAAGCACTTCCGATAGTTAATCAAAATCGAAATGTTTGGCTGATAATGTCACCTGATTGGCCAGGTGTTTTTTCTGAATCATTTTATTCATATTTAAATAAATACTATAATCTAATTTATTCTATGTATGCTTCTTATAATGGGGCTGAGCTAAGGTGTTATAAAATCAAGAATTAATAATGACAAACTTATCATAAATGCGGATGATCTCTATAAAGAGGGATATGCACAGATTAAAAAGGTATCGGATAGAGGGATAACTATAACACATTTAGATACGGAAAAGCATCTTCACCAGCTAACTTTGATATTAGATGTATTAATAAGGCTTGCTAAGCGTTTTGGTATAAAGAGGATTCGATATGCTAATAAGTTTATGTTTTGGCCAAAGAGTGTAATGTGTAAAGCTTTTAATTATTTCAAGAGGGTTATTGGTTGGTCACAGATAAATAAAAATTAGTAGAATTATCTAATTTGATACATCCGGACTTTATTTGTTGCTTTCATTCTAAAAAAGTATACAGAGAGAAACAATTTATTTATTCTATCAACAGTATTAAAGATGGTACAATTGAATTGATAGTCCATCCTTGGAAACAAGTGATTATCCAAGTGATTGGGACATTTCAATGTTAAAAAATTTGGAATTAAAGACTATAATTTTTTAATGAATTTTGCAATGAGTAATATAGCTAAGAAAAATAATATTACTTTGATATCCTACAGAAATCTAAAATAACCAAGTAGAATGATATGGATTTAAGTATTATTATTCCTGTTTACAATGAAGAGTTATCAATAAATACTCTTTATAAAGAGCTTAAGAGTGTATTAGGATTTTTGAATAAGACTTATGAAATTATATTTATTAATGATGGAAGCGTAGATTCAACAGAAGAGAAAATTATTGAACTTATAAAAAAAGACAATGTTGTGAGGCTCATAACTTTTGTAAAAAATTTTGGGTTAAGTTCAGCATTATTGGCAGGATTTAAGCATGCTATAGGGGATTTAATTGTATCTATGGACGGGGATCTTCAACATGACCCTAAAGATATTCCATCATTGCTTAAGGAAATAGATAAAGGTTATGATTTGGTTTGCGGCTACAGAAAAGTACGCTCTGATAATATATTATTCAGGAGGATGCCTTCTGTTTTAGCAAATAAATTAGGTCGCGTCATGTTTAATCTAGGCGTGCATGATTTTAGCACTACGCTTAGAGCTTATAAAAATAGGTCTATTAAGGGTATTGTAATATTCAACGGGGGGCACCGGTTTATTCCCGTTTTAGCTAAAAACAATAACTTATTAATTGGGGAAGTTATTGTTTCTCATCGGATAAGAAATCATGGTTTTTCAAAATATGGGAGCCCAATGCGTTTTTGTAAGGTGATTAAGGATGCAATAATTCTTAAAATAAATGATATTTGTCTAAAGTTTGGCGTATCCCTTTATTTTAAGGAAGCAGAATATGATATTCTTCAAATAGTGTAGTTGAAAAACGAATAAGTGACAATAAAACACATTGCAAGGCTAGACTTTAGCATTAAAGCAAACCTATCTTCCTATGAAAAATAAAAGTTTTCTCAAAAGTAAAACTCAAAAAATTTACAAAAATATGATTAATCCCGAAATCGATTTTGTTCATGTTGTTGTTTATGAAAAATAAAATTTTAATTACATTGAAAGCATTTATCAGTGTATCTTTGATATCGCTACTTTGTTGGATTATGCGTAATAAGTTATCAATAATGTTTAATACGGTTGTGAATGCTGACAGAAAGTTTGTAATTCTTGGATTTTTTTTAATTGTTGGTGCTACATATTTCCTAGCATTAAGGCTTAAAAAAATTATATCTGTGCAAAATATAAGGATGAGTCTAAAAGAATCTATTTTCTTTACATTTATGGGGTATTTTTTTAGTAATTTTCCAATAACTTCTTTAGGGGAGGATATTTTAAAAGTTTCTTGTATGGGGAAAACACATAGAGAGAAGAAAGGTTTATTCGCCGGAGTATTCATGGATAGAATACTCTATGTAATATCATTTATAATTATTCCTGTTGTTATAGTAGTTTTTTTTGGTCATCAAATATCAAACAGATTAATTGTTGTGCTTGTGTACAGTGCTTTTTTAATGGGCATGGCATTTATTTGGATACTTTTGCATAAAAACACAACTAAGTATCTTATGCTGATACTTAAGCCCTTTAGAAATAGACTTTGGTGTAAAAACTTAATAAATGAATTTGTCTTTTTCAATATGTATTTAAGTCATAAGATGATTCTTCTCTGGGGTTTGTTTTTATCAGCTATAGTCCAGATTTTGTACATATTTGCAATATATATATTCGCAAAAGCGCTACATGTTTTTGATGTTAGAATCGGTGTATTTTTTTTGGTAGTTCCAATAGTATTTTTTGTGACATTATTGCCTTCATTGAATGGCTTAGGAATAAGAGAAGGAGCGTTAGTGTATTTTTTAGGACCTTACATATCTTCAGAAAAAGCGCTTGCTGTATCTGTGTTGGTCCTTACTTCGCTCGTATGTACTAGCATTGTAGGTGGTTTTATATATATATTTAGAAAAAGTCTATTTTCATTTAAGCAAAAAATACCGATAGCGACAAAGTGAAAATAAAGTCGACATGAAAAAAGATTAAAGCATGATTGAACATTCTAAGCCAACAATGGGGAGACAAGAGCAAAAAGCTATTAGTGCTACTATGAAGACTAATTATCTTGCTGAGGGCAAAATTGTAAGTAAATTTGAAAAAGAACTCGCACAGTATATAAATAGTAAAGGTGGTGTAGCTACTTGCACGGGAACGTTGGCATTGCATTTAGCGTTGATGTGTCTGGATATTAATAGTGGCGACGAAATTATAATTCCAAGCTATGCGTGTCGTTCACTATTAAATTCTGTACTATATTCTAGAGCAAAACCAGTATTATGTGATGTTAGCGTAGAAGACTACAATATGTCTTCGCGTGAAGCCGAAAAAAAGATTACTAGAAGAACAAAAGCTATAATTATTCCTCATATGTACGGGTGTCCCGCGAAGATTGATGAATTTAAGGAATTAGGAGTTTATATTATTGAAGATTGTGCTCACTCGATAGGAGCAGAATATAAAAATAGAAAGGTGGGCAGTTGGGGCGATTTGTCTATATTTTCTTTTGAAGGGACCAAATATATAACTACTGGTGAAGGAGGAATGGTATTGTCGAATTCTAATTACTTATTAAACAGATTAAAGAAGCTCAAGGAGCCTGATTCTTCGGAGTTTAAAATAAAATATACGTATCGGATGACAAATCTTCAAGCTGCAGTGGGCAGGGTGCAATTATCAAGATTGGGCGAGTTTATAAGAAAAAGAAAGTTAGTGGCAAACATTTACAATATGGCTTTTGCTGATTGCGATATGCAATTACTAAAAGGTTGTCCAGAAAGTATAGACATATATCAAAGATATATGATCAGGATAAACAAAGATATCTATTCTTTTATGAAGAAATGTTATAAAAAAGGAGTAAAGGTAAAGCAACCAGTAAAACCTCACCCATTGCATAGATATTTAAATTTATCAGCAAAAAATTTTCCTAATACAGAATATATTATGCGTTCAGCAGTATCAGTACCGATATATCCATTGCTTACTGGGAAACAGATTAAGCATGTAGTAGACACGATTAAAAAGGTAATTTAGGTTTAGTGGTAGCTTTTCTATAGTGGTAGAATATTTATTGAGTTTGAGCTGCTGATTAAGGCAGTGAAATATGATAAAACTAGGTATTAATAAGGCGAAGAGAAGTGGCTGGCGATAATGCTGTGTGTTTAATAAATATGCAGTATTTTTTAAAATCTTGCAAAAAATATATTTTGCAATATTGAATTAATCGATAGGATTGTCTAATTTGTTATTTTTTTGGTGATGATTGCTTTGGTGTTCGTATTATAATTGATTTTTTCTTGGATGAGGGAATCGTTGACAGGTGTATTTAGTTTGTGCTGTTTCAAGGTGCCAGAGTGAATTTAATGAACAAGTATAGAATTTATGAGCAAGATATTATTGGATAAAAATTTTATTTTTATAACTAGGGAAGGTCGTAAAGATCCAGGAGCAAGAGCACGTTCATGGGGATTTTCTGAACAGCTTAACGAAAAAGGCTTTCGTTCTTCTGTAGTGTCTTTCGTGGAAAATTTAGGAGCAAAATCAGGGGGAGAAGACGCTAACTTTACATTGCTGGAAAAGATAATCTATGCATTTAAGGGGTATAAATTCCTTTTAAAAAAGGCTAACAATCCTATATTTATAATAAATCGTTTCAATTATCATACGATTCCAGTATGGATTTTATCGAAAATAAAAAAAATTCCGTTTATTTTTGATATGGATGACTGGGAGGCACGAGAGGATATCAGTAACTATTTTGGGGTGTTTCCACGCTCCAAAGCTGAATATTTAACAAGGAAATTAGCTTCCGAAAGTATTTGCTGTATTGCTGCGAGCAATTACCTTAAAGATTATTTGTCGAAGCAAAATAAAAAGGTTTATTATCTACCTAGTGGGGTAGATATTAAGGAGTTTTATCCATCTTTTTCTGCTGAAGAGAAGAAAAAGATGGTATTTTCATGGCACGGAACGTTAAATAGGATCGAAATATTAGATTATATAAAATTTATTATTGATTGTTTTTTGGTGCTTTACCGGAAGTATCCGTTTATTAAATTATTTATTGCCGGGGAGGGCACTTTCGATGGGCAATTAGCAATGATGATTGAAAAATATAGATGTAACGGCATAGTTTATCAAAGATGGATAAAACCAGAAAATATTTCTGAGTATTTAGATGAAGTTGATGTAGGCCTTGTGCCATTATTCGATACAACAAAATTTAATCTATCCAAGAGTCCAGTCAAGTTGTTTGAATATATGGCAAAAGGGAAACCGGTAATTGCTTCTGCGGTAGGTGAGGCAAATTTTATAATTCAAAGTGGATATTCCGGGTTGTTAAGTTATAATAAAGAAGAATTTTTATCTAATATGGAATTAATGATTTCTGATCGTAACCTGGCCAAAACCATTGGAATAAACGGATTAGAGGTTGTGCGTAAAAAATATTCCTTAAATTTAGCGGGCGATAAACTTTACAGTATAATTGCAGACAATATTTCTGAATTGATGCGATAATGATGATACATGAGACTGGGTTTTGTTTATGTGGCGGAAAATATTGAAGCATAAAGTGGTTTATGTTAAAATATGCGTTTTAGTATTATGTTAAGGGAAAGAATAACTAAAATATATTCTTATCGTGGCAATTTATGGAAAATTGCCTTTTCTAGGGTGAAGGCAAAATATTCGAATGCCTTTTTAGGGGTATTTTGGGCAGTAGTTAATCCTTTATTATTAATGCTTGTAATAACTTTTGTGTTCACTTTTATTTTTAAGGCGGAAATCAAAAATTTTCCTCTTTTCGTTCTTGCTGGTATTATCCCTTGGATGTTTTTTTCTAGTTCTCTGTTTGATGCTGCAGGGTCGATTATAAATCAGCGAGGGCTTTTGCAACAGTTCAATATACCTAAAGAAATATTTCCGATATCTGTTGTTCTGGCAAATTTTTTGGAATTTATTGCTGGGTTTTGCACACTATATTTTGTATTTTTATTTTTTAATTTTAAAATAATTAGTTTGGTCCCTTTTTTGTTTATCGTTTTATTTTTGCATTTTTTGTTTATTTGCGGTATTTCGCTTATGCTTTCTGTTCTTAATGTAGTTTATCGTGACATAACACATTTTCTAGGGGTTATGCTTATGCTTTGGTTCTGGATAACTCCGATATTCTATTCTTCGGAGATGCTTCCCGAACAGCTTAGGTGGGTAATAAGTATAAATCCTATGAGTTGCTATATTCAATATTATCGTGATGTTATTTTTAATGGAAATTTGCCTAGCATTTCTATATTTGCAGGTACATTCTTGTGGGCTATTGTCAGTTTAATTCTTGGATTTAAAGTTTTTTCGTATTTTGAGAAGGAATTATTTAAAAAATTGTAAAATAGTATGATCACGTTTAAAGATGTTTGGGAAATATTTCGAATAAAGTTTATTATTGATGGTAAACTTTCTTGGGATAATTTTTGGGCATTAAAGGATATAACATTTGATGTTGAGAAGGGGCAAAGTCTGGGAATAATCGGAGAAAACGGGGCAGGAAAATCTACTATTTTAAAGTTAATTGCCGGAATACTCGTCCCTGATCGAGGCGAGGTGAGTGTTTCTGGGAGAGTAACCGGGCTTTTAGATTTGGGAGCTGGTTTTCAGCAGGAATTAAGCGGAAAAGATAATATTTTCTTAAACAGCACTTTTTTTGGATTTACACGACAGGAAATTGATCAGAAATACGAAGATATTGAAAATTTTGCCGCAATTGGGAAATTTATTAATGCTCCGGTTAAGTATTACTCTCAAGGAATGTTTGTCCGTTTGGCGTTTTCGATTGCTATTTGTCTGGATCCGGAAATATTATTAATCGATGATACTTTAGCGGTGGGAGATGAGTCTTTTCAAAAAAAATGCATAAAGAAAATATTTGAAATCAGAGAAAAAGGTGCAACAATTGTTTACGTTACCCATGAAATGGGGATGCTGCAGAGGCTTTGCAAGAGAGCTATTTTGCTTAAAGAGGGTAGGCTCATTAAGGATTCTGAGGTGAAAAAGACCATCGCTCTTTATACACAAGTAGTCGGGGCAAAGGAGGGTGTCGGGATCCTAAAAAAAGATAATTTAAGTATTGTATTTAATAATGGCCGCTTATTTATTAATTGGGCCGATCAGCCTATTACTAATTCTTCCGGAATACATATTAATTTCTTTACGCGAGATAAACGGTACAATTCTTTTCAAGCCTACTGGGAGATTGAAGAAGAAAGTGATAAGCGGATTACAGCTAAGGGGCGGATATATCAAATAGAGCTTATTGTTGTTTGGAAAATAGAATTGATGGATTCCGGCGAGATAAAGATAGATATTGGGATTGAGAGTGAACAAATGATGGAAATTGAACAGGGATGTGTTGATTTTATTTTAGTTGATAAATATCAGCAATGGTTTACTTCTCTAGGCGAAAAAGATAATTTTCCCTCCATAATTGAAGGTAATAACCAATGGATGCCTTTATTGGAAGATAATATTTCTAGAAGATGTATCGGAGTAATAACCGAGAATAGCCTTGCTGAGAGTATGCCTTCTTTTATTGTTGAACAATCATTATCTGCTTTACCTGTCTATGGGCAAATATTAAATTCAGATTGTTTCATTTCCTCGCGAATTTTGCAATTTCAAATAGCGAATGTACAAAATTATTCTAAAAATAAAGGGAAACGGTTAACATTTTTTAGCGGAAAAATCATTATTGGAATCAAAGATGTGCCTGCTTATCTTAAGAATATTCAAGACGAAACAACAATATCACAAGAGAGGTTAAGGTTAACATTTAATAATGGGAAAGTCATTCCGTTCTTTAATGATTTATCTTTAGTCAAAGGTAATTGTGTAAGCTTTTTTTTACGTTGTGCAGGCCGGGTGTATAATTTTGAATCTAGTTTCTGGGAGATAAAAAAAGAAGGCAATAAAAAAATAATTGCCAGGTGTGAGAGTGCGTATTTACCTGTTATTTGTATCTGGGAAATAGAAATTATTAGTGAAGATTATTTTATTTTTACTTTAGATATCGAGATAAAAGATGAATTAGAGATTGAGGAAAAGTTTATCAGGATTGAGTTATCAGAAAGATACAAATATTATTTTAGTAAGTATGGTAAGGGTGCATTTTCGGATATTTTTTCAGAGCGCGAAGAGGATATGTTGCAAAGATGTATTCCCGATGAAAGTATTATTTTGTCTAGTTTAGATAAACATTTGCCGGATATTTTATTAGATTTCTCTAAAAAACCGCATAATTTTGCTAAAATTTTTAATTCAGCTATGTCTTGCCGGACAAGAGTATTGTCTATCCAAAGTGTTGAACCGGAGGATAAAAGAAAGTTTGCGCAAGGTAGGCATAGGTGTTTTGAGGTAAGAATTTCCTTAAAATATGACGCTAAACAACAAAATACTACCAATGATTCTTGGATGGTGGCGAAAAAAAAATTAAAGTATAATTTAACAAATGGGAGAGGAGAAATATTTTGGAATGATAAAAAATTAACAAAGCAGCTTGGTTTTTATACCTCTTTGCGGTCGCAAGGCAGATGGTACGATTCTTGTACGCATGCTGTATGGAGTGTTCAGGGTAATGATTCCGAAATTAATTCTATTGGCAGATGGATGCATTTGCCAATAGAACAATATTGGAATTTAAGATTAGTACGGGAGGGTGTTATTGCGTTTTCAATTAAAATGAGAGTTAATAAAGAAATTGGAATTGATCGCCAGCAGACAAATATTATGCTTTCTGAAGAATATAAACAATGGGCATTCAATAAAAATGAAGGGACATTTCCTCTTTTTGATGGAAATGTTGACGATGATTGGGGAGTTATTTCTTCATGTTGTTTGTCGGAGGATAATAAGTTCTATGCTGGGGTAAAGAGGATTAGAAAAAAGGAAAGTTATTTTCCCGAAATAATATTTACCCCCTTTTTTAGAAGTCAGCAGGACAAGCTTAACATAGTAAACACAGATCTTAATTTTCGTGGTAGAGTTTTACAATATTTAGATGATGTTCCGATTAGTTTAATGCCTGGAGAGTATATATATTCAAAAGGTGAAATAATGGTTAACGGAGAGTAAAAAAATGGAAGTTTCGGTAGTAGTACCTACGTGTGGCAGAAAGAAAAAATTAATTGATTGCTTGAGTTCTTTAGCTAAGCAGAACTATCCTCTAAATAAGTTTGAGGTTATAGTTGTTGATGATCGAGCAAATAAAGAGATAAAGAAGTTAATTTTTCAAATAAAATTTAACTTTGGTAATTTAGTTTATGTTTCTCAACTTTCTAGGGGTCCAGCTGTAGCAAGAAATTTAGGAGTAGAAGCTGCCCAAGGAAAAATAGTTTTATTCACTGATGATGATTGTGTTGCTGAGAAAAATTGGGTGGAATTGATGGTTAAAATACATAAGGATAACCCCGATGTCTCGGCTGTAGGTGGAGGTACTTATTCTCGATCGCCTAAGATTGCTGTATTGGTTAGTCAATTCTTAAGTACGTGTAGTATTAATACCAATATTGATGGCAAAGAAGAAATAATATTTTTTCCTACTTGCAATGTTTCTCTTAAGAGAGAAATTTTTGAGAAATATAAATTTGATAAAGATTTTCCTTTGCCGGGAGGCGAAGATTTAGATTTTTTTTGGCGTCTGTTCAAGGATGGCCATAGATTTATCTGGGATAAAAAAATAAGAGTTATTCATTATCGCGAGGATACATTCATAAGCTTTCTTGAACAAGCTTATATTTACGGAAGAGGTAACCTATTAACAAAATATAAAAACAATAGTCATGTTTTATTAAAAGAACTAAAAATAGGAAGAAGTTCTTTTTGGCTATCGACATTAGGCAATCTTATTAAAATTCCACGATTTAGCTGTATATTAGGTAAACAATTTCTTAAACATCAGAGTAAGGGGACAGGGGCTCGACGAATAACTGTTTATATTTATTTTGCTCTTCATAAAATTTTTTATATTTTTGGAAATATTCATGAATATTTCCGAATTCAGTCTGGCAATGTTAAACAAAGTTAATAATCTTTATCTGCCTCGGCTTATCATCTTAGATATTACACATTCCTGCAATCTAAAGTGTCGTATTTGTGATATATGGAAAACTGGTATTTCCGAAAAAGATATAGATATTTATCATGTCCAGCGGGTGCTTGATCAAGCTAAAAAACTGGGGATAAATGAAATTGCTCTTTCTGGAGGTGAGCCACTAATAAGAAAAGATATATATGAAATATTTGATTACGCAAGAAATATAAATATTAAAAATTTAGGTGTTTTGACAAATGGGATAATGATTGCGGAAAATATTAACAGATTAGAGCCCTATATCCTGGATAATACTATTTCGTTGGTCTTTTCTTTAGACTCATTAAAAGCAGATACCCATAATTATATCCGCAACTATGATAATGCTTGGAAGAAAACAGTAGAAGGGCTTGGTGTTCTTTCTTGCTTGAAGAAAAGTAATTCGCAGGTAAAATTTAACGTAATTACTATAATTTTGAATCATAATTTAGAAGAATTAGCGGACATTGCTGCTTTTGTTGAATCTTTAGGTGCAGATTCATTACAATTTCAAGCGCTGCTTCCCAATAATCTAAGGATGAATGAACGAAAGAAATCTGAATTTTGGGTTCTTAAAGATCGGCTAAATATACTGGATGATTCCTTAAGTAAACTGATAGAGTTAAAAAAAGAAAAACCGGATTTTATAAAGAATTCAATTACCAACTTGTTGTTAATGAGAGACTATTACTGCAACAGATTATTGCCGGAAAATGCTAAATGTTTGTCTGCGGACAGAACAATTCTGGTGGCTAATGATGGAAAATGTCGAACGTGTTTTTCTGTGTATGGAAGTTTAAAAAACACGTTATTAAAAGATGTCCTTATGAGCAAGGAAATAATTCAGGCAAGAAATCAGGTAAAAAGATGCGCATGGCCATGTTTGTTACCATGCTTCTGTGACGATGTATAACTAATATTCCTTGCGTTGCTTTGCATGGGTTATTTTTTAAAAATGTTAAAAAAGCTATTGAATTTAGTTAGTTTCCTTTTGATAACAGATAAATGAATTTTTATTTATTGAGTAATAATAAGAAAGGATTATGAGCCTGGTCATTGTTCAAGCTCCTTGTTGGTCGATACATTCACCACCCTATAGTCTAGCCTTGCTTAAGGCAGCATGCCAGGCAGAAGGCTATAAGGTAAAATGCTTAGATTTTAATATTGAATTTTATAATTATTTAGTTGGGCTGAGGAAAAACTCCTTATATGATAGGCCCACAGATTGGTATAATGATGATTTTGTTAAAAAAATAATCAATTTATACGGGGAGTTTATAGAAGAATGTGTAAAGTCAATTATTAGTATTGGTTATAAAACAATCGGGTTTACCATTACGGGATTAAATCGTCTTTTTTCTGAAGAAATAGCTCGGAGGGTTAAAGAGGAGAATAGCGATAAAATTATTATTTTTGGCGGACCGCATTGTACTAAGTCTGAGATGGGGGCATCTTTATTACATACTAATCAGTTTGTAGATGCTATTTGTTATCTTGAAGGAGAAAAAGTTCTTCCTCAGATAGTAGCTATAGTAGAAAGATGTGGTAAGGTTAGCGGTTTAAATGGAATAGCTTTTCGAGACATTAACAATGATATCATAAGCTGTCCGGAAGAAGAATTAATAGAGAATTTAGATGAATTGCCTTTTGCTGATTATTCTGATTTTAATTTTGATAAATATCATTTAGATGAGTTTCACAGTCATAAGTTAGCAATATCAACTAGTAGAGGCTGCATTAATAAATGTATATTCTGCAGTGAGTCAAGAAACTGGAAAAAATACAGGACACGGAGTGCAGGAAATATATTTGATGAAATTATGTACCAAATCAATAAGCATCCTTGTATTAGTTCACTATTTTTAAATGATTCTCTTATTAATGGAGATTTAAAAGTATTGAATGGTCTTTGTGATCGTTTGGTTGATAGTAAAATAAAGCTTAACTGGGGAGGGCAGGCTAGTATACGAGAAGAAATGAATTTAGATCTATTAAGTAAAATGAAAATGGCAGGTTGCTCACACATTACTTACGGATTAGAAAGTTTAAGCCCGAAAACATTAAAGACTATTGGTAAACGTTTTACGCCTGAATTGGTAGAGTTGGTGCTACAGAATACTCATACAGCAGGAATAACAGCAGATGTTACGTTGATAATAGGGCTTCCCGGAGAAGAAGATGTGGATATTATCCTTACAGCAGAATTTATTAAGCGTAACAGACGATTTATTGGTAAGGTTCTTTTTCATTTATTAGTAATAGCTAAAGGAACGTATATCTATGAAAATAGAAGAGATTTTGGCATTGAGCTTGAAGATAATTTTAATTCTGTGCGATGGCACTCTAGAGATGGGGAGAATACATTACAAAAGAGAATAGAGATTCTAGAATTTTGCAATAATTATATTGGCCGGGAAGAAGATAGTTTTTACTCTCCATCTGAATATTATCTATTTCTAGGAGATAAGCGCATTGAGAATAATGAGCACAAGCAAGCCTTAGCCTATTATATAAAAGCTAAAGATGCTAACGATAACGGAGTAAAGGACAAAATTATTGATAGCAAGATTGATTCGGCAAAAGGTTGTTTGATGTTAGAGGAAGATGTAAATATCTTTAATTATTCAATAGAAGATGACAAGGGACAATTAGATTTTCTTAAAAATATTCAGGAAGATTATCTGTATAATTTTTCGCTTTATCTAAATAAACCTTTAGTGGGGCCGTTTATGTATCAATTGTTGCTTACTACAAAATGTAATTTGCGTTGTAAAATGTGCGGAGTTTGGAATGCTAACGAAGATGAACTAGATATGTTTTATGTTAAAAAGAGCATTGATGATGTGTATAAGCTAGGTAATCTCAAGCAAGTATATTTTACTGGCGGAGAAGCATTAATGCGGCCAGACATATTTAATCTTGTAAAATATGTAAAAGATTATTATCCTGGAATAATAGTCCATCTTAACACTAACGGAACAATTTTAAGCAGAAAGATTATAGATAGATTGATAGACGTAGAGCTTGATACCTTAGGTATTTCTATAGATTCACCAAATGCTGATATTCATAATTCATTGCGGGGTGAAGGAGTTTTTGAACAAGCAATAGAAGCGATTAATTATATTAATGTAGAGAAAAAAAGGAGAAAAAAGATTTTTCCGCGGGTAAATACTCTATCTATTTTAATGAACCAAACGCTTGATACTATGTATGATATGCTAGACTTTTGTCTTGAGTATGATCTTTGTGGCATTTGTGTCCAACCTTACGTGTGCAATACTGACTTAAAAGGAATGAGAAGCAGCGAATTTTGGATACCTGAACAGCGACTTCCGGATTTAGATGATGCTTTAAGAAAGATTGAAGAAAAAAAGAAACGGATGCCAATACATGTAGAAATTCCTTGTGAAAAAATATATACTTATTTTTCAAAAGCTGTATATGTAGATAAATGTTATGCTGGCTTTACTCGTGCAATACTTGTGGGAAAGAAATTATGCTTTGTGTGTAATGGGCCAAATGATAGAAAATTACAGCATTTTGGAGAGGGTGACAAGGATTCTTGGGATACTGTATGGTTTTCAAAAGATGCCGAACATTTCAGAAACACAATAAGAAACTGTCGAAATAATTGTGTTCAATTTTGTTCTATACGGCCGTCTTCCGATTCGGCAGAAGAGATACACAGCCGGCTGTGTAGCAAAAGAAATTTATTTTTGATATTTCAAGAATTACGTTTCTTAGAAAAATATGTATCATTGTATCCGATGTTACCGTTACAGGAATTAATGAATAATAGTTATTCTCTGATAATCGAAAATATGGAAGTATTATTAAGATCTAGCAATAATTTGAAAATCAATTGCCTTGGTGGCGGAAAACAATATTTAATCAATGACTTACGGTTGCTTTTAAATTATTTAACAAAAGCTGACGGATATGCTTTTTTTTCTCCTTCAAAGGCGCATAGCCAAAAGGAAAGAATCAGGGAAGCAATTAAAGTGCTTTGTAATTGATTGATAAAGGTTTTGTTGGTGATTGAGTGGCTGTTGTAACTTATTATTGTATTTATAAATTTACCTTAAATCTGATATTTTCAATATTTAATCAATGATTTCAAAAGAGTTTTATTCTTGGTTTAAGAAAAGGTTGAAAGGCGTGGAAAAAGGACCTTATTGCATTGATTTAGTTATTAATAATTTTTGTAATCTAAATTGTTTGTATTGCTCCGGAAGTGTAAAACATAATGAGCATAAATATTTATCCAGAGATGTTTTAATAAAAATTCTTAATGCTGCAAAAAAGATGGGAACTCAGGAAATTTCGTTAACATCTTTAATTGGCGAACCAACAATAGTCGAGGATATTAAATTTTTAATGGAAGAGATTAAAAAGAGAAAACTCATTGGTACTTTATTGACTAACGGTAGCAAACTTGATTTAGAATTTGCGCAATTTATAAAAAAAATAGGTTGGGATGTAGTGACTATATCTTTAGATTCATTTGTTCCAGCTATTCAGTATAAATTAAAACCGGCTTGTGGTGGTGATGATTATTTACAGAGAATAATAGGGTTCTTAGAATTTACCGTTAAAAATAATCCAACTCTTAATTTAAATCTTAATATGGTAGTGACAAATATTAACTATGATAACGTGGAAAATTATTTTTTAAAATCAGAGCTTTATAGAATAAAGAATGTAACTTTAATCAAATTAGTCAAAATGACACAAAAGTTTAATGAGCTATTGCCTGCAGACAAACAGATAATAGATTTTAAATATAGATTAAAAAATATGGATACTCCTGTTAATTTTAACCGAGCAGAATGGTTAGACAATGAATCTTGCGCTGATATCCAAAAAATTAATTCGGAAATATCAAGTATTGCAAAAAATAAATGTTTTTTCTACTTATATAAAATTTTAATTGATTGTCAGGGGCAAGTATTAAAGTGTAACGGTGATCCTCAAAAAACACCATTTAATGTTTACGATGAGGACTTAGGTGATATTTACTATAAACTAATCGAACAATATAAGCACTATTACGATAGCACTCTTTGCTGGGATAGCTGTTGTAGTCCAATTAAAGCAATTAATCAAGAGCTAAAACGTTGCTTAGACGAAGAAAGTAGCAGCAAGAAAGTAATAATGGATAGAAAGGAGTTCAATATCACAGAGTTTTATATTGCGATTACTAATCGCTGTAATCTTAAATGCATTATGTGCACTACTGGTAAGGGTAAATTTGATATCCAAGATGAAATTACTAAGGAAGAGTGGAAGAGGCTGATTCTTAATTTAAATAATGATTGCAATATTGAAAGAATCACATTTGGTGGGGGAGAGCCGCTGTTACGTAAAGATTTACCGGAAATAATTAAATTTGTTTGCGCAACAGATATTGCTACAGTCAATATTATATCTAATGGGATTCTATTTAATGAGGAATTTTTGAATAATTTTTCAAAAGAAGAATTAAAGAAAATAGGAATAATTTTTTCAATCGATGGGCTGGAATATACTCATGATTTTATTCGTGGAAGTGGCGCTTTTCAAAAGTCGTTTTTTAATTTTAAAGCAATTTATCATAATTATTATAAATTGCAGAGGATTAATTTTTTAACAGTAAGTTCGATATTGATGCCGGAGAATTTCATGCATTATATTGCATTTTTAATGTTGCTTAAACAGTATAAGGGGGTAAGGGTTGACATCCAGCCAGTTATTCCAAACAATGAACTATGCCATGTTAAAGGGAATTTTTTGATAACAGAGTTGGAAAAAAATAAGTTGAAGGATATTATTGAGTATGTAAAGAATAACCCTGATATAAGTGCTCGTCCGGTTTCGGTTGTTGAACGATATATTGACTATTTTGATAATAAGCTTAAAAAATCAAATCGTTGCTTAACCGGATTTGAATCATTAAATATTACTTTTGAAGGTAAGCCGTATTTGTGTGGAACAGAAATAAATATGCCATTATATAAATTGAGGTTCAAAGATGTTTTTAACTCAAGCGATTATCAAAAAGAACTAGAGAGAATAAAAAATTGTAAAGAACCGTGTTTGCAGGGGTTGCATATTAATCCAGATAACTATTAATTAGACATGATGTTAGATGGGACAAGAAATGGTGAAATATCAAAATCTAATAAATAAAACACTTTTAACACCTTTAGATAGGTTAGCAAAATCAATCTATTACAACTTACAAGGGCCAGAGATGATTGAGTGGTTCCCTACCTACAATTGTAATTCACATTGTGCTTATTGTGGAGGGTATGATCAAAAAACAGTTGATAGCTTTGAAGGAATAATACCACAAAAAAGGATGCTTTCGCTAGTTGAACAATCTAGCAGAAATGGTTCTTTAGCTTGGAATATTGGAGGTAGAGGAGGCGAACCTTTTCTGTATCCGCAGCTAATTGATATTTTAGAAATGATCAAGGCTTGTAATATGAAGGGTATTTTGATAACTAACGGCTTGCTTCTTAATGCCGAAATTGCCCAACGATTAGTGGCTGTTGGGTGGGATATTCTACGAATAAGTCTTGATTCACATTTAGAAAAAGTTCACGATAAGATACGTGGGGTAAATGGATGTTTTGCTAAAGTAAATAAAATTTTTAAGTTTATTCAAATGGCTAAAAAGAATAATCATATAAGTTATACATTAATCAGAGTTTGCCCGGTAATTTCTAATGAGAACTATGGCCATCTAGATCTATTTATGGAATATTGTATTAACCAGGGAGTTGATGAGATACATTTTATGCCTTTGCTGGAAGTACATGAAGGGGCAAGGGGCATGTCTCTTTCTGATGAACAGCAAAAAGAGTTGATAGATATTTTATCAAAAAAAAGATTTGAAACAAGGATACAACACAATATTGATTTTATAATTTCTCTTTATAAAAATTTTCAAAGAAAATCGTCAACAGTGTCTGCAATTTTTAATGAAAAGGAATTGTATTGTATCCATTTATGGAAAACATTAGTTATTTCCGAAGACGGATACATTTCACCTTGCTCGCTTATCAAGAATAAAATAGAAAAGATAGACGATAGTTTGTTGAAGGTATGGGATAGCAAAGCGTTAAATGCATTACGGAAAAAAATATTAGCGGGAAAGATGATTGATCCGGCGTGTAGTAATTGTTGTGGGCCGTTGCGTAGTGAAACAACTAACTTTAATCAGTATGCTTCTAAAAGCCTTAATGGAAAATACAGCATGTCGCGAATTTTGAATGTTCCTATTGTTCCGCCAGAGATGATAATTATATCGCTTACGGAATCTTGTAATTTAAAGTGTAGCATTTGCAGTATAAAAAAAGACATAAACCAGAATAATATAAAGGTAGATAAGAATAAGATATTTGATATAGCCAGACAAGCAAGAATGATGAATATCAAAACTGTTGTGTTAAGTGGAGGTGAGCCGTTTTTAGTAGCAGAAATATTTGAAATTGCCAGCTATATTAATAGCCTGGGCCTTAATATTTCAGTAACAACAAATGGTTTTTATAATAAACAGATGGTTGAAATGATTTCTAAATCGCACATAGACCATATTCATTTCTCCTTAGATGGATTAAAGGAAAGCAATGACTTTATAAGGGGAAAAGGTAGCTATGACCATGCAATGGAAGCAATAAAGCATCTTCGTTTATTAAACAAAAAAAAATCTATAGGCATTGGGACAGTAATATTCAGCAAAAATTGTAATGATTTATTTAAATTAACTCAAATAGCTGATGCTCTCAAAGTAAATTCAATCAATTTTATTCCTTATCTGGTTAATAATACTAATCCTCAATACTCAAAAAAAGGATGTAAGCACAGTTTGTTATGGCCCGATAATTATGGACTAAAATGTTTAAGTGATAACTTTCAAAGAATAAAAGAGCATCGCTATTCTTATCTAAAAGTCGATTCAAATCCTAGTTTTGACCTTTTACTTGATTATTATTCACAGAGGACTATAGATAAACCATGCTGTGCCGGGCATAAAAGTATTATTATTACGGCACCTTGCTGGAAGAATGGCAAAGCTAGCTCGGAAGTATTTTTTTGCCAAGGTAGCTGTGGTAATATCTATGATATGTCTTTGAAAGATGCTTGGTATTCTCAAAAAGCGGCTGAAATGAGGTTAATTACTAAACAATGTAAAAATTCTTGTTTGCAGTTTTGTCATTATGATTAGGATGGCTTGTTTTGTTGATAAACATTATTTGTTATGAATAAGCAGAATTTATCAGAATTTAAATTTAAGTTTGATGAAGAAAAAGTAGCTAATTATATGAGTAGCTATTTATATCAGTTGAGTTCTTACCAGGGTATCAATCCAGTTCGTTTATTTGTTTTTCCTTCCAACAAGTGTAATGATCGTTGTAAGTATTGCGCGGAACATACTAAAGTGAGCATTAAAAAGGACTTTTTTAATAATAAAGATTATATCGATAAACTTGTAATAGATATAGAGGATGTCGGTTTTAAAGATATACACTTGTTCGGTGGTGGAGAGCCGTTCTTTTATAAAGATAATATGTTTTATTTTCTGGAAAAAATGTTAGCAGTCGATTCTTTTCTAAGAATAATAACCAATGGTGCCAATCTTACTGATATGGATATACGAAATATTGTCAAAAGCAAGTTTGTTAGCCAGTTGAATATAACGTTAAATGAAGACAACGAATCAGTAGCAGATAAGTTATATTTTAATAAGGAAAGGCATAAAAATACAGTTTCTGTATTAGAGAGCATTTCTAAATATAAAAAAATGTATAAACAAAGATACCCTTTGGTGCATATAATGTTTGTTTTATGCAATGAAAATTATAATCAGATTCCTAAGATTGCATCGATACTAAATGATATGGATATTGAATACTTTTTTATACAGCCGTTAAGGATTGATCACGAGGATTGCTTGAAGCTACAGCTGACTAATCAGCAAAAAGAGGAGTTCTTGATGATGATCCCAGAAGTAGAAAAAGTTTTTTACGATAAACACATAAGATCTAACATAAATAATTTTAAAATAAACAGAGACTTTATCGAAGATTCCAGAGACCATAAATCGGTGGTTAAGAATAAATTATTATTTAACAAAAATTCCAAGATAGGCTGCTATTATCCTTTGATTACCTTTGCGATTTGGGCAGATGGAAGGATGCCTAAATGTTTTTCCATGCGGGATGAATTTTATAAGAGAAATTATTTTTCTCTTGTATCTCTGAAGAAGTTTTTTAAAAACAAGGATTTTGTAGATTTTACAAAACAATTTATTGGAGAGTATTGTATTTCAAATTGTAAAAAATGTAGCATATGCGTTTTAGACGAAATTGAAGAGATTAAAAAAAGAATGCTTAATGCCGGAGAATGATACTGGAGGCAAATATTTGCGCTTGAGTCTTTTAAATGAAGTATTGGTATTTTGGTAATTAAAGGTAAGAATATCATTAAAAACTAAAAAGGAGGTGGTAAGATACGAGAGTGAGGTTTTTTGTTTTGGATTTAGAAAAATTTGGAGCAATGTAATTGGGAGGGACAAATGTGTAAAGGAAAAAAAATTTCCCTGTGGTTAATTTCATGGTGTGTGGCAACAATTGTAATATTTGGGATACAAAATGGGCAACAGAATATGTCATTAGCACAGACAAGCGGAGTTGAGGGAAAGGTGTCTGAAGCTGACGAATATTTTAATGAAGGAAAGAATCAAGAAGCTCTAGATATCTATAAAACTATTTTAGCTGAGCATCCAAATGATTCAGTATTTTGTGCAAGAGCGCAAATAGGAATGGCAAATGCTTATCTGCGCATAGGAAAACAAGAAGAAGCATTAAGTGCATACGAGGCTGCTTTAGTTAAATATCCTAACGATTTGTGGGCTTGTTCAGCTGGGCAAAAAGGGATAGGAGATACATATACATCAATGGGCAAGTTTGACGAAGCTTTAGCTGCGTATAGTGTTGTTTTGCGAAAATATTCTGATCAGCCTGAAGTATGTGCTTGGGCGTTGTTGGGAACTGGTAATGTATACCAGCAACAAGGAAAAGTAAAAAAAGCTAAAAAAACTTTCAATACTATTCTTAAGAAGTATAAAGATTGTGAAAGAGTAATCAGTGAAACCAAAGCTCAGATAGAAGTAATAAAGTAATGTTAGGTTATCTTAGTTAGAAGCATAAATAAATTAGGGAAATAATAAGAGTGCCGCAGATATTTTCTCGTTAGACTTATTGTTGATGTTTAATGTTAAATATGGAAGGCTATAAGTTAGTTAAAGCATAGTATAAAAGGCTGTGTCAGTTTTTTAAATTTTAGGAGAGAAGCAGAAATAATCAACAGGGTAAGTTTTATTCGGATTGTTATTAGAATTAATTCTGTTTGTAAAATTACTAAAATAAATGTTTTTATTAAGACGTAAATTTATTGTTTTTTTACTAGGAATTGTTGTTTGTTTGGTAGCACTTGAAGGTGGTTTGAGATTGACAGGGTATGTTTGTCTAAAAAATGCCGCTAGAGATAAAGTCAATCAAAAAGAAGCTAATAGCTATATCATTCTATGTGTAGGGGATTCATTTACTCATGGTAGCGGTGCTCCTTCTGATAAAAGTTACCCCCGGCAATTAGAGAAATTGTTAAATGCAGATAATAATAAGATAAATTGTCAGGTTATCAACCGAGGGGTAGGCGGGTACAATACATTTTCAATTTTATCGAAATTTGATGGATGGATAGCAGAATTTAATCCGGACTTAGTAGTTATTCTAGCTGGAGGTGCAAATATTTGGTATGCACAAGGATATATTAAATATACAAAAGAGAAAACATTAAGTGCCAGAATTTATAATTCTATCCAGTCGATTAAGGTGTACAAATTGGTAAAATTATTATCCAAAAACATACAAAAGCAGATTAAGAGTGATCAAAAAAAAGACAGACAAATTCATTTATCAGAAGAGTTTAATAATGCTTGGAATAAAGCACGGAATTGTGAAAATGAAGGAGAATGGGAGGAAGGGATAAGGTGGTATAAAATAGCAATGGAATTAGAGCCTGAGTATTGTGAATCTTATTGGCAAATTGCAAGAATATATGCTCTTATGCTTCATGATGATGAAATTGCGTATGAATACGCAAAGAAAGCAATAGAAATTAATCCTAATGAATATCAGCCGTTAGGATTTTTTATTTCAAATTTTCTTTCTCAAAAACCAGAAATAAGGAATGAGAATATTAAGTTTTTATCGCAATTTGAAGAAGAAAGTGAAATAGTCAGAGATTTTATTAAAAGAGAAAAGGATTTAATATTGTACTTGAAGACGCTACAAGGGTGGGTTAATTCGGATATTACAAGGATGATCAATATTTGCAAAGACAAAGAGATTCCCGTAATAATCCAAAATTATCCAAAATGTGAGGATATTTGGTCCTTCAAGGATATGAATTATATTTTGCAAGAAGTTGCAGAAAATAATGGAGCTACCTACATTGACAATGAAAAAAGATTCAATGAAATTTGGAAAGACAAAGAAGAATATTTATCGATAGACAGGGGGCATCCTAATGCTCAAGGGTATGGAGCCATGGCTCAAAATATTTGTAAACATATAAAAAAGCTAAATTCCGATTTAGAAAAATAAAGTTTGTCCAGGCCTTTAATAGAATATATTTTATTCCTAGAACTATCAGCATAAATGTTTTTATTAAGACGTAAATTTATTGTTTTTTTACTAGGAATTGTTGTTTGTTTGGTAGCACTTGAAGGTGGTTTGAGATTGACAGGGTATGTTTGTCTAAAAAATGCCGCTAGAGATAAAGTCAATCAAAAAGAAGCTAATAGCTATATCATTCTATGTGTAGGGGATTCATTTACTCATGGTAGCGGTGCTCCTTCTGATAAAAGTTACCCCCGGCAATTAGAGAAATTGTTAAATGCAGATAATAATAAGATAAATTGTCAGGTTATCAACCGAGGGGTAGGCGGGTACAATACATTTTCAATTTTATCGAAATTTGATGGATGGATAGCAGAATTTAATCCGGACTTAGTAGTTATTCTAGCTGGAGGTGCAAATATTTGGTATGCACAAGGATATATTAAATATACAAAAGAGAAAACATTAAGTGCCAGAATTTATAATTCTATCCAGTCGATTAAGGTGTACAAATTGGTAAAATTATTATCCAAAAACATACAAAAGCAGATTAAGAGTGATCAAAAAAAAGACAGACAAATTCATTTATCAGAAGAGTTTAATAATGCTTGGAATAAAGCACGGAATTGTGAAAATGAAGGAGAATGGGAGGAAGGGATAAGGTGGTATAAAATAGCAATGGAATTAGAGCCTGAGTATTGTGAATCTTATTGGCAAATTGCAAGAATATATGCTCTTATGCTTCATGATGATGAAATTGCGTATGAATACGCAAAGAAAGCAATAGAAATTAATCCTAATGAATATCAGCCGTTAGGATTTTTTATTTCAAATTTTCTTTCTCAAAAACCAGAAATAAGGAATGAGAATATTAAGTTTTTATCGCAATTTGAAGAAGAAAGTGAAATAGTCAGAGATTTTATTAAAAGAGAAAAGGATTTAATATTGTACTTGAAGACGCTACAAGGGTGGGTTAATTCGGATATTACAAGGATGATCAATATTTGCAAAGACAAAGAGATTCCCGTAATAATCCAAAATTATCCAAAATGTGAGGATATTTGGTCCTTCAAGGATATGAATTATATTTTGCAAGAAGTTGCAGAAAATAATGGAGCTACCTACATTGACAATGAAAAAAGATTCAATGAAATTTGGAAAGACAAAGAAGAATATTTATCAGAAGACAGGGGACATCCTAATGCTCAAGGGTATGGAGTCATGGCTCAAAATATTTACGATGTGGTAGTCAGGAATAATTTTTTTGAAAATTGATTAGATTGTAGATGATAATTCTTATAAGGAATCAATAGCGAAAAATAGTTATGAGTAAAATAAAAAAAATAATTCAAAGCTATATCCAGACAGTACAAAAGGTATTGATTCCTGTATTGTTGACGGTTGTCTATATTTTAGGCATAGGCGCTAGCACAATCTTTTTGTTTGTTTGCGGTCGGCGATTTTTGCGCAAAAAACATAAGAAAAATAATACATCCTGGGTTAAAGCAAAAGGATATGGAGTCGATACTATTAATAGCTTAAGACAATCATAGGAGGATACTATGAAAAAAATCTTATATATGCTTAAAGAGATGTTTCATATGATTAGGCTGCATAAGATGTATTTTTTAGCGCCAATTTTAATTGTGCTTATTCTTTTAGCATTTTTAGTGTATTATATTGGTCCTGCAGCGATGATAACATTTATCTACGCCGGAGTTTAAGAGTCTGTTGTAATAGTTAATTCCAGGGTACCATTTTTATTTATAGAGAAAATAATATATATATGGTAGGTATAAATTTGAAATGATGGATAATAGTTATTCAAAAAAGAAATGCATAAGGTGTGTGCTGCCAGAAAGGAAACCGGACATATGGCTTAATGACAAAGGTGTATGTAACATATGCGTTGAGTATGCAGTAAACAGCAAATCTAATAAACAAACAAAATTGCTAGAAACAGATTTCATTAGGACGGTTAATCGATATAGAGGTAAACAAAAATATGATTGTCTTTTGATGTGTAGCGGTGGAAAAGATAGTATATCTGCTTTATATTACTTAAAAAAGCGGTATAGTTTAAATCCGTTAGTATTTACTTTTGATCATGGGTTTGAAAATCAAGACGCGTTGAATAATATTGAGAATGCAGTGGAAATATTAGGAGTAGATTCGTTGTTCTTTAAAAGCGTTTATATGAAGGATATGTTTTCGGAGGTTATTAAGACTAATTCTAAAGCGGTTATTTGCCATGTTTGCTCTATTTGGTATATGCAGGTTACCTTGGATATTGCATTACGGTACAAAACACCATTAGTTATTGCCGGGTGGACAAAAGGACAATCGTCGGGTGCTGGTCATTCTAACTATATTCAAAAACAACCCGAGTTTTATTCAATGGCTAAGGCTACAAAAGAATTTATCAATAGTTATGTTTTTAAAAATGATAAGTATAAAGATTTTCCGCGAAGTATGGAAGAGGTTTTGGCTAAAGCACGGAAAAAGCAAAAGTATATAATTTTATCGCCGCATTGGTTTTTACCATTTAGTTCTGATGTGTATACTGACGTAATAAAAAAGGAATTAAAATGGAAGCTTTCTTCTTGTAGCTATCCAAAAAATTCAACTAATTGTCGGTTAAACTTTGTATCAGTAGAGCAGTCTTTAAAACATTATGGATATACGCATTATCATGTAGAAATGAGCAAATTGATAAGAGAGGGGATGTTAACGCGTGAAGAAGCTTTAGAGTGCTTGAAAATTAATTTTAATAATCAAGCCATTGAGGATATCTATAAAAAATTAAACACTAATTTTCCTAAAAGGTAATCGGCAATAATGAATATATTGGGAATATCTTGCTACTATCATGACTCCGCTGCTTGTTTGTTACAAGATGGTAAAGTGGTTGCTGCTGTCTCTGAAGAAAGATTTAACCGGATAAAAAACTCAGAGGTATTTCCGATTAATGCGATTAACTATTGTATTCAGGCCGGAGGAATAGCATTTGGTGATTTAGATTATATTGGATTTTACGAAAAACCGTTTTTAAAGTTTTCACGAGTGATTATTGATCATATTCGAGCTTATCCATTCTCTCTGCGGAGTTTCTTAGAAAGGATTCCAAATTGGCTTAAAGATAGGCTAGTATTGCCATTAATATTGAAAAAAGAATTAGGGTTTGATAAAAAAGTATTTTTTGTTAAACATCATTTATCGCATGCGGCCAGTGCATTCTTAGTTTCTCCGTTTAAAGAAGCAGCGATAATAACTGCGGATGGGGTAGGTGAGTGGACAACTACAACTTGTGGAATAGGCAGAGGAAATGACATTAAAATTATTCAGGAAATTACTTATCCTGATTCATTAGGTTTACTTTATACTGCGGTGACAAGTTATTTAGGGTTTTTAGCGCATCAAGGAGAGGGAAAAGTCATGGGGTTGGCTGCTTACGGTCAGCCAAGGTATCTTGATAAGTTCTATAAGATTATTCAGCCTAAGCCCGATGGTAGTTTTAGAATTAATCAAAAATTTTTTGGATTTAATAAAGGGGCAAGGATGTATAGCCGTCAGTTTATAAATCTTTTTGGAAAAAACAGAAAAGCTAACGAAGGAATAAAGCAGTGTCATTGTGATATAGCGGCAAGTCTTCAAAAAGTAACAGAAGATACTTTAATTAATATTGCAAATAGTCTCTATTTAAATACCAAAATGGATAATCTTTGTTTAGCCGGAGGAGTATTTTTAAATTGTGTAGCTAATAATAAAATTATTGAGAATACGCCGTTTAGTAAAGTGTATATTCAGCCGGCCGCCGGAGATAGTGGAGGAGCATTAGGGGTGGCATGTTGTATTGAAAATCTAATCTTAAAACGTCCTCGAAAGTTTATTATGGATTCTGCTTATCTTGGTCCAGAGTTTTCTCCGATAGAGATAAAAAGGTGTTTAATAACTAGAAATTTTAAATTTACCGAATTTAACGAAGATGAGCTATTAGAGTTTGTTGCTAAACGTATTTTAGATAATAAAATAGTCGGTTGGTTCCAGGGAAGAAGCGAATACGGCCCTCGGGCCTTGGGAAATCGTTCTATTTTGGCTAATCCGATGTTTTCGGGGATTAAGGATCTAATAAATAAAAAAGTGAAGAAACGTGAATCTTTTCGTCCGTATGCGCCGGCAATTTTAGAAGAAAAAATGAGTGAGTATTTTAATCTCACTCAGCATTCACCGTTTATGTTGTTGGCCGGAGAAGTAATTGCTGAAAAGAGAGAACTAATTCCGGGGGTTATGCATGTCGATAAAACTGCACGAGTACAGACTGTTTCTAAGCAGGTAAATCCTAAATTTTGGCGGTTAATCAAGGCATTTGAGACGCTTACCGGTATTCCAATTTTGTTGAACACATCTTTTAACTTACGGGGGGAACCAATTGTTTGCACTCCTAATGATGCGGTGGGTACTTTTTTAAACAGTGAGATGGATTATTTAGTGATCGGTGATTTTATAGCAAGTAGGTCAGAAAATTAATAAATGTATTTTTTGATGTTGATTAATGTTAATGAAAATTAAAAAGTATTTAATAATTAGTGCTGATGATTTTGGTTTAACAGAAGGAATAAATTTGTCAGTGATTGATTTGTTTAAGGAAGGTGTCCTCACGAGCACTTCTGTTATGGCCAATGGATCAGCATTTAAGAATGCGATGGAATGCTTAGAGAAAGTTTCTGGGTTGGGAGTTGGGGTTCATCTAAATATTTTACGGGGTCAGCCGATTTTGCCGATTGACCAAGTAAAAAGCTTGGTTGATCATCAGGGGCTGTTTAGAGGGGTACATCAAAATGTAGTAAAGCTGTTATTAGGAGATATTAATTTAAAGGAAGTGAAAAAAGAATTTCGGGCGCAGATAAATAAAGTGTTAAAACAAAATGTCCGTGTTACTCATCTAGATACAGAAAAACATTTACATATTTTTCCTTCTATTTTAAAGGTTATTATTGAATTAGCTGTTGAGTTTGACATTAATAGAATAAGGTTCTTTCGGCAGGGTTTAAATTTGTTTGCGAACGGGCAATGCTTAGAAGAATTAATTTTGAGTTGCCGTGAAAAATTTTTGTCTTCTGTGTCATCAACCAATTATGGTTATTTAAGTGCAAACAATATTAAATATCCTGATTTTTTTAATCTGGTTTCTTCACGTTTGAGGAAAAAACAGCTTCTAATGGTTTTCCAGCGGGTTATTCATAAAATAAGATCAGGTGTCTCAGAAATAATTTGTCATCCCGGGTATATCCATGATGGGCTAAGGCATTGTAGCCGCGAATTTAGAAAATTTAACATTATTAATCATTGGGATCAAACAGGTTTATTGATGAGTTATAAAACTAAAGAAATAATTAAAGCATCTGGAGTGAGATTGATAAATTATTCTCAATTCTAATTTAAAAAAAATATGATCGAAATTTCAGTGGTAATTCCGGTTTACAATGAGCAAGATAATGTTACGACTCTGTATTCACTATTAAGCGAGACATTGGTTAAGCAAGGAGTTAGTTACGAGATTGTTTTCGTTGATGATGGTAGTAATGACAATACTTTCAAGCAAATTAAATCTATTTGCGTTGTTGATCAAAAAGTAAAAGTAATTAAATTAAGTAGAAATTTCGGACAGTCAGCAGCATTAGCCGCTGGGTTTGATAACTCTTGCGGTAAGATTGTTGCAACGTTGGACGGAGACTTGCAGCATCATCCTAAAGATATACCATGTTTATTGGAAAAGCTAAAAGAAGGTTATGGAATGGTTAGCGGGTGGCGAAGAAAAAGAAAGGATAACTTTTTATTTAGGAGATTACCGTCGTTAATTGCTAATAAAATAATCCGTTTCATGTTTAATGTGAATTTACATGATTTTGGTACCACCTTAAGAGTGTGTAAAAGAGAAGTTTTAAATGATCTTGAATTATTTGGAGAGTTACATCGTTTCATCCCAGTGTTAATTAGCTGGCAAGGGGTCAAAGTTGCGGAGGTAGCCATAGAAAGTGCTTCAAGAAAGAGTGGTAAAAGCAGTTATGGAATTTCACGAACACTCAGGGTGATTTTAGATTTAGTAACTGTTAAGTTTCTGTGTAGCTACATCACTAGGCCTCTATATTTTTTTGGAGCTGTAGGTATGATGTTTTTTAGTATCGGGTTTTTAGTGGCTGGTTTAGTTGCAATTGGGTATTATTTTTTTGATTTACAAATAAATGAAAATCTGGGAAATCTTATTTTTTCGCTGATGATGATTATGTTGGGATTTCAATTAATTGCAATTGGACTTTCCATGGAAATAAGTGCGCGTATTTATCATCATACGGGTAAAAGAAAGATATACAGGATTGAAAAAGAATATAGCTAGAGAGGGAAAATGAGTGGCATTTGCGGGATCATAAATTTTAATAGTAATGAACCAGTAAACAAGAGTATTTTAATTCGCATGTGCAAAGATATGGTTTATCGAGGGCCAGATAGTACAGGTTTTTTTGTCGAAAATAATTTAGGACTGGGCAATTGTTATCTTGGGCCAACAGGCTTTCAGCAGGCAGATACCATTGTTTGTAATGAAGACAAAAATATTCGGTTGGTTTGCGATGGTGCTATTCATAATGCTGGAGAATTAAGAAAACAGCTTCAGACGAGTAATCATCAATTTCGGAGCTCCTTAGATGTTGAGGTGATAGTTCATCTGTATGAAACCGAAGGCATAGAGGGCATAAGAAAACTAGATGGTATCTTTGCATTTGCTTTATGGGATAAAAAAAAGCGTTGTTTATTTTTGGTTCGAGATCATATGGGGATAAAGCCTTTATATTACGGGACACATAATAGAAATCTAATTTTTTGTTCAGAATTAAAACCGATTTTAGAGTATCCCGGATTACGAGACTGGCAAATAGATACCGAAGCTTTATCAGAATATCTTACATTTGAATACGTGCCGGGCCCTAAAACTATTTTAAAAAAGATACATAAAGTTTTGCCCGGTTATAGAATAGATTGGGAAAATGGTAAGATTAAAAGCACACAGTATTGGAACTTCTCTTTTTCACCTAATGTAAATTTTTTTCAAAACAAGGAATGGGTTTGCGAGCAAATCATTAAGCGTTTAACTAGCTCAATCAAGGGCAACATAAACGCTTTTGGAAAGGTGGGGAATTTTTTAAGTGGCGGAAAAGATACTGGTTCTTTAGTTTGTTTAAGAAGTGGGATTAATGAGGATAAGATTAGCACTTTTTCTTCGATATTTGACGATATTGCGTTTAGTGAATCAAAGGATATTGATTTAATTTGCAATTACTTTAATACAGAAGCCCACAAGGTTCTAGTTACTAGCCAATTAGTAAAAAGCAAATTGACTAACATTTTAAACAGTTTAGATGAACCACTAGCTGATGCTTCATATTTACCCAGCTGTGTACTTGCTGAATTTATTGGCAGCAAGTTAAATGTTTGTCTTTCTGGTGATGGTGGAGATGAATTATTTGGTGGCTATCCGGTTCATCAAGCGTATATTTTAGCCGAGCATTATCGTAAATTTCCAGAATTTATTAAAAGATTTATTAAGTTAAAGGTTGACAAGATGAGAATATCGTCTAGTTATCGGAGTTTAGAGTTTAAGGCAAAAAAATTTTTACGGGGCATTGATTATCCTCCAGCAATTGGCTATTTTATTTGGTATGGGGCATATAATCACCTTGAAAAACAAAAACTCCTAAACGAAGGATTAAGGGAAAAATTGCATGGATATGATGTTTTCCGCCCAGTTAATAGCTATCTAGTGGATTGCTCCGGTTATAAAAGTAATTTGGATAAAATTTTTTATTTAGATTTAAAATTTAACTTGATCGATGGTTCTTTGAGAAAGACTGAAAGAGCTTGTATTGTGAATTCTGTTGAATCCCGTTTTCCTTATTTAAATCCCAACCTTGTTAATTTTTCTGCTTCTATTCCGAGTGGATTAAAGATTAAGGGGCTGAGATTAAAGCACACTTTTCGTAAGGCAATTAAAAAGTATTGGCCGCCGAATACTCCACGCATTTACAACAAAAGGGGGTTTGATATTCCTTTAGGCCAGTGGATTAAAGGTGACTTTAAGGAATTTGTATCGGATACTCTTTCTGAACAAGCAATCAAAAAAGAAGGATTTTTTGACCATAAATATGTGAAAAAGATTCTAAACGAACATTTTTCGGGGCAGAATAATCATCGCCAATTAATTTGGCCGCTGGTAGTGTTTGAAAACTGGATAAAATCCTTAAAAAATATCGGAAAAGATTCAAGATGAAGATCTTATTATTACAGCCTTCTCTTCCTTCTAGTATTGTTTGGGGTAATTTTCGCAAAGCACAGGGGTTTTTACCGCCAATAGGATTAATCTCTCTTTGCCGATACCTTGAACAGAAGGGCTATGACGTTACATTCAAAGATTTTCAATTTGACGATACCAGTGAAGATGCGTTTTTAGCGGAAATGCCTCAAGAAGAGTATACATTAATTGGTATTCCTGTCTATACGCCGACAGCTGAGTATTCTTTTCGTGCGGCAAGAATTTATAAGAGTATTTTTCCGAAAACTAAGATTGTATTTGGTGGAGCACATGTATCAATAATGCCCAAAGAAACAATGAAGGAGTGCAAAGAGTGTGATTTTATTGTTCAAAATGAGGGAGAAGTAACTCTTCTTGATCTAGTTGGCACTATAGAGAATAATGGAGATTTTTCAAAAGTTCCAGGCTTGGTTTGGCGAAATAGCAGTCAAATAATTATCAATCCGATGCGTCCGTTTATTGAGAATCTTGATATTTTACCGAGTGGAGTATACGGAGAGTTAGATATCTCAAAATATATTCCTCATCCTACACAGTATGTTGCTCTTCCTAATTATCCGTTAATTACGCAGCGAGGATGCCCTTATTCTTGTGCTTTTTGTTGCGCACCAGTAATTTTGGGGAAAAAGATAAGGCGCTATAGTATCAGCCGGATTATTGAAGAATTAAAAATTCTAAAATATCAAAAAAAAGCGCAAGGCGTATACTTTCAAGACTCGACATTTACTATAAACCGAGGCCATACATTAGACTTAATGGACAAGATAATTCAAGCCAAGTTAGGTTTGTTATGGTCTTGCAATACGCGTGCAGACAAGGTTGATCCTGTTTTGCTTGCTCAAATGCGAAATGCTGGCTGTCGGCAGATTGTATTTGGAATTGAGTCTGGTAACCAGAAATCCTTGGATATTCTTAGAAAAGGGGTTACTGTTAATCAACAAACTAAGGGGGTTAAATGGACTCAAGAAGCTGGAATCTTAGTGATTAATAATTTTATTTTGTGTATTCCTGGTGAAACCGAGGACATGGTTTCTAATACTATCTTTTATGCAAAAAAACTTGCAGCACAGATTTCGTTATTCTATTTCCCTTTTCCTTATCCGGAGACAGAGTTATATCGCTTATGTAAAGAATCTGGAGGATTACCGGAAGATATTCATTGGAGTGACTATTCGATGTTCAAAGACGAGCATCCAGTTTTTATTAATCCGCTAATTGGCTTGAAACGTATGCAAAATTTATACCGTAAAGCATTTTGGGATTATTACTCTTCGCCAAAGATCTGGTGGCAAAATCTAAGGACCATCAGAAGTATAATTGATGTTAAACGATTTTTTCGAGGGGCCAAGGCATTAAGTGGTTTTTTAAAAAATAGTTGAAAAGAGTGTTAGTATTAATTAAATATTGGATGATCACTAAAGTTATATTTACTCTTGGTAAAAATGAAATTAGGTATATTGAAGAATAAGTTTTTTGTTATTAGTTTGTTGATAATAACATTGGTAGGATTACGTTTATTGGTTTTATATTCTGCTTGTAATGTAGTTATGTCTGAGGAAGGAGTAAGAGGGATTTTAGCAAAACATATATTAGAAGGAAATAATACGCAGGCACACCTTTCATATATTCATCTTTATGGGTTGGGCTCCGTGGTGTCCTCGTTTATGGCGGTTCCCCTATTTTTATTGTTTGGTGTTTCCACAATTTCCTTGAGACTGGTTCCGTTAATATTTAGTATAGGAATACTGGTTATTTTATTTACATTTACAAATAAATTTTTTAGTCGAAAGGTTGCACTACTAACTAGTCTACTGTATATTTTTTCTATTCCTTCGTATTTTCGCTATAGCTTATACTGTGTGGCTAATCATCATGATATATTGTTTTTTGATATTTTAATATTTTTTGTTTTTTTTAGCATTTTTTTTAATTCAAAGCGCAAGGCGCTACCATTAGATAGGTATGGCTATTGGATAATTTTAGGCGTGTTATCCGGCTTAGCTATTGCGTATCATGTTTCTGCATTTATTTTTGTTTTGGTTATCATGTTTTATTGGTATCTTTTTGACAAGTTATTTTTTTTGCGGGTTCAGTTTCTTATTTTTGTTGTATCTTTTACTGTTGGAATTAGTCCTTTATTGTATGCTATTTTCAGTGGATACAGTAGTCCGTTGATGGGGCTGGAAGTTGATAAGTTCTTATTTACTTCTTCTTATATTGCTGAGAGATTTATCCGTATTAAGGATTTATTTTTTTATCGCATTCCTGATTCGTTTAACTTTGAATTAATTCCTTTCTTTAACGCATCATTTATTAATTATTTATATTATTTCGTGGTGGTTATTTCCGTTTGTTTTCTTATTTGGTTGAATAGAGAATCTTTAAAGAATGTCATAAAAGGAGTCATACCTTCAACCAAGCACAATGTTATTCCCGAAAAAATTAATCCGGAATCGTTGTTACTTGTTTTTCCTCTGTTCTATTCGCTTCTTTATTCTTTCAGCCAGTATAGTAGTGATTATGTGTGGAGGGATCATTATGCAATGGTTTTGTATCCTTTTTTTTATATTTTTATTTCCTTGTTTATAATAAAGCTCTTTGAGTTTAATTTTCTAGGTAAGATCATTTCAGTTGTTTTAGCTGTAAGCATTATTTTAATTAGTTTATTTGGAAATATAAATTTCTACATTAATGGTGATCGTTGGTCGATGTCGGGGCTAAGGCAGCTTATTAGTGAGTTACTGGAAAAAGATATTCATTACGTCTATACGTATTATGATGCTAAGTGGCCGCTAGTTTTTGAAAGCAAGGAGAAAATCATTGCATCGTGCAGGGGCATTTGGAGTTGTTCAAGTACTGGGGATGTAATATATGATGATTGCCACTTTGGCGAGAGATATGATTATTATGAACAGGCTGTAGATAGAGCTAATAGGTATGCTTATGTATTTACTGGTAATCATAAGTTTGGGCATATTGATATAATGGATGAGTATTTAAGTGAGCATGATATCAGGCATAAAAAGAGAATAACTGCCCAAGGGTTTGTTATATATTATGAATTCTCAAGGCTCGTTCGGCCGGAAAATATTAATTTTGCCGAAGAGTGGAAGCGGAGACATCAATGAATATCGCCCTTATACAATGTCCAATGTTTAATCCTCGGATGCCGCAAATAGGTCCGGCTTACTTAAAATCAGTCTTAGAAAAGCGTGGAAATAATGTGCTTCAGTTTGATTTTAATATCAGCCTTTACAATAAGGTGAATGATATTGAAAAAAGAAATTGGGATTATAAGTCTGAATCATTCTGGACACAGAATACTCTTGAGCATGAATGGGAAGATGAACGTACTATCAGAAATATTAATTTTTTGGGTGGAAAGGTACTAGATCTCTGGGCTAAAAGTATTTTGAATACTACTCCTGATTTAATAGGGTTTACAGTGTATAACACATCGGTCAATGTAAGTGTTCTTTTAGCAAAAAAAATTAAAGAGTTTAGTAAAAACGCCAAAATAATTTTTGGCGGACCATTTATTATTGAAAATGTAAATATCTTTGATGGTGCAATAAACCCTGGCGTGAGAATTAAGAATATTATGAGAATTATTGACATTGTCGTTGTGGGAGAAGGGGAGGATGTCTTTCCGGAAATTGTCGAAAGGGTAAATAGTGGAAAAAGTTTAAAAGGATGCGAGGGGATAATCGCTAAAGAGGGCTATTCATTGCTAATCAATAAAGTGCGCCCTTTGAGCAAGAATATAGATAAATTGCCTTATCCGGACTTTTCTGGTTATTCCTTAAACGCTTATACTGATTTGAAATTTTTGCCGATTTTAACAAGTAGAGGGTGCATTAACCATTGTGCATTTTGTAATGATCCTTATTTTTTTAACTATGTCTTTCGTAAGAGAAGTCCAGAATCTGTCGTTGAGGAGATGAATGTGCAGCGAAATAATTACCAGGTTGAGTTTTTTCATTTTAACGATGAGTTAATCAATGCAGATTTAGATTCCTTACTTAGAATGTGTAAACTGATCATTAAAAATAATATAATTACAAGATGGGGGGCGAGTATTTCTGTAAGACTGGACATGAATCGAAAGCTTTTTGAGCAAATGCGACAATCAGGCTGTGAGTATCTTAATTTTGGAATTGAAAGCGCATCAAATGATGTTCTGCGCAGCATGAAAAAGCCATTTACAGTTGATGCTGCGCGTCAAAATATTGTAGATGCGTATTCTTCCGGCATTGCTGTCTTTACTAACTGGATTGTTGGTTTTCCAACCGAGACGATTAAGGACTTTGAAAAAACATTGCACTTTATTGAAAATAACAGAAGATATATTTCCGGGTTAGATTCATCAGTATTTACAATAAAGCCGCATTCGTATATTCATAATAATCTTAACTTGTATAATATACAGAGCAACAATATTTATGATTGGCAAACTCAAGATCTTTCAAATAATTACGGTGAACGATTAAGAAGAATGGATATTTTTTGGGAAAAGTGTGGCAGAAAATTTTACACTAATCGAGTGGGAGGGTATTTAGACAGCAAAGGAATGTCTGATATTAATAAAAAAATAACACAAAAAATATTAGCAAATGAAGGGTATAAAAAGCAGAAGATATCTATAAAAAAAAGAGCTTTAGAGTTTTTATTTGACCAAGGGAAGGGGAGAATTTTTTATAATGGCGTTGAATTAACCAAACATTTTGGCTTATATACCTCTGTTTTTTCTTTGGGCCATTGGATTGATTCTCTGCAGGCATCATGGAAAGTGAGGTGTGTCAATGATACTATAATTGCCAAAGGGGAATATACTAGGTTTCCGATGTGTCAGGTTTGGAAAGTCAAGTTAAACGATCCTCATTGTTTAATAATTGAAATAAGTATGTTTTTGGAGCAGAGAATACAAATTGATCGTTATGATACAAATCTTATGCTGTCTGATAAATATCAATTGTTGGATATTGATGGCTTAACGTCCAAGTTGTCTAATAAATTTAATGATTCTTGGGTAGAGCTAGTTAGGTTTTCTCAAGGAAAGTTGAAGACCCAGCGTAATAGATTAATGAGAGTCATTAAAGGTTTTCCTTCAGTCGTTTTTGAGCCAGATAAATTATTGGTAGCAAGTGATTTGCTAGCGATTCACAATACTAATAAACAGCTCCAGGCAAGAGGAATAATTTACAGGAAAAGTTTTAGTGATGATGATAATATTTTTTCTAAAGGAAGATACCGATATTATTCGGGTAAGATAAAAGTCTTTTATTGATTGGCAACAAAAAAATGTAATAAAGAAGGAGGTTATGCTATGGTTGTGAAGACAAAAAATATTCCCACCACTGTTATTTTGATGGTTCTTTCTTGGCTGATTGTGGTCTTTGGCTTTTTAGGAGGCAGTTACTTGATGCTTGCTAGATTTACTAATCCAAAATTATTTTTTAGTGGGTTGATGGTTGTTCTAGTAAGCATTCTTTTGGGAACAATTGTTAGGGTGCTTGGAAATATATCCCAAATATTTTTTAATATTTCTTCATTCCTTTATTCTCAAATATTGGCTATTTCAAAAGAGCTAAGCGGAATGAATAACTCGATAAACTCTTTAAGCAGTGGTTTATCTTTGGAGATGAGACAGGTGCTAGCCAAGATAGATGTTTTTGAAGAGCGTATTGATTGTACTTTAAAAGATAAATTTGAAAAAATTGATAATTCGGTTCAATCATTAAGTAGCTTACTGTCTTCAGCATTTGAAAAAATTAATGAAACCTTACAGCTATTACCCGAATCTCTTTCTTCTTTAAATGTAAAACAAGAGATAGATAGACTTGATAATTCGGTTCAATCATTAAGTAGCTTATTGTCTTCAGCAAGCGAAGATTCAGCAGCCCAGAGAAGGAGTGTATCTTTTACACTAGATAATGTTAACAGCGAAATAGTTCTTAATAATAATGGGTTAAAACAGCTAAATGAGGACATTAACATTCGCCTTGAGCACGTTAAAGTGCTGCTACGGAACTTATCTCAAGAAATTGTTGAGTCTAGGTAGGGTATTACTAAAATGTTTATAGAAAACATTTTTGACAGTAAATAGTCTCATAAAAGCTATCTTATTAGCTGTTAGTATTAAAATGAAAATTACTCTTGTACAATGTCCGGCTTTTGGAATTGATCGGCCTCCTTTAGGTTTGGCTTATCTGGTTGCGTTTTTAAGAAGATATAAACACCAAGCTACAGTTTTTGATTTGAACGTAGAGTTGTATTCGAGAACAAAAGAAGAGGACAAAAAATTTTGGGAGTTTCAGTATGTTTTTGAATGGATGGAAAACAATCATATTATTAAGCAAAAAATACTTCCTAGTTGTTATTTTAAAAAATGGGCGCAAAGAATATTAAGTAGTAATCCAGATTTAATTGGTTTTTCAGTGCAAAGCTCTTCTTTGACAGCAAGTATTAGTTTAGCTGGTGAAATAAAGAGTATATGTCCGGAGCAAAAGATTGTTTTTGGCGGGCCCTTGCACTTAAGCTATAGCTTGGATCATTCATATTATTTGCTGGGAATAGAGAACCTTTTGGGCGTTAAAACTATCGATGTTGTTGTGCTTGGGGAAGGAGAATCAACTATTATTGATGTGGTGCAACGCATTGAAAGCAAGAATTCGCTTATAGGTTGCCCAGGAACTATTATTAGAGAAAACAATCGGATGTTTAATAATGGAGAAAGGAGACTAATAGAAGATATCGACTCAATACCTTTCCCGGAATTTAACGATTTCCCTGAAAAGTATAAATTTAAAGACAGACTACCTATTCTAGGAAGCAGAGGGTGCGTAAATAGGTGTGTATTTTGTGATGATACTCTTATGTGGAGGCGTTATAGATATAGGAGTGCAAAAAATATTTTAGCGGAAATAAGATTACGTAAAGACAATGGTATTGAATTTTTAGAGTTTAATGATTTGTTAATTAATGGAAATCTTAGTCAATTGTCAGGTTTGTGTGATCTGTTGATAAAAGAAAATATTAATATTTCGTGGGGAGCTAGCGCTACGGTAGATAAGCAAATGGATTATAAGTTGTTTAGGAAGATGAAACAATCTGGTTGTTGTTATTTGAATTATGGCATTGAAAGTGCTTCACCTCGTGTTTTACGCCAAATGAATAAAAACTTTATGATTGAAGAAGCAAAAAAAATAATAAAGGATACATATCGAGCGGGAATTGCTGTTTGTACTAATTGGATTGTCGGTTTTCCTACAGAGACGGAAAAAGATTTTAACCAGACGCTTGAGTTTGTGTCTGAAAATATGATGTATCTCAAGAATAATATAATGGTTAATTCCTTTATCCTTAAATCTTCTAGTTTATTATTCAGACATAAGCAAAGATTTGGAATTGTTGCCGACGATCAAAGGAATTGGCACTCTCAGAACGGTAATCATACAACAGAAATTAGAAAAAAGCGTTACGAAAAGTTTATCGAATTGATCTCTGCGCTTGGAGATGTGCCCGCGCATAAGACATTTCAAAAATGAAAAAATTTATAGTTATTTTTATGGCTATCGTAATTCTGGTTTTGGTATTTTTTGAATGTGTAATGATTATTCGTTATGGTGTTGCACCATCTAACAAGGATCTACCCCAATTCCAATACCAATACATAGATATTTATAAGGATTTTTTTAAAAAAGAGCGTAGAAAAGAAGGAATTTTTTATGTACCACAGAGGGCGTTTAATAATTCTGAAGAATTTCTGATGGATAAGCCGCTGAATGAGTTACGAATTTTTATTATTGGTGGTTCAGTCGGACACAATTTCGGAGGAAATCCTTTTTTTAAAAATGAGCTTAAGAGAATACTTCCCGATGGAGATATCAAGGTTGTTCCTTGTGCAATGGGAGCATATGATAGTTATAGAGCTTATTTAGTAGAAAAAGAAATATTAGCTTACAATCCGGATTTAATTATTGTATTTTCTGGCAATAATGAATTCTACAATGTAGTTAAAGTTGATGTTTTAAAGTATCGGCTTGATAAAATATTTAAAAAATCTTGGGTCTATCAGAAGTTGCAAGAACAATTTCTTAAATTTACTGGAGAATCCGGTTCTCAATATCGCAGCAGAAAACAAAGGTTAGTAGACTATGAAAAAAATTTACACTTAATTACGCAAGCAGCGAAGAACAAAAAGATACCGGTGATTTTGTGTACCTTGCCGGTTAATTTTGCAGATTGTGCGCCGTTTGGAATAAGACCAGTAGATAAGGAGTATCTTTTAGCCCATTATTTATTTGATCAGAAAGGTTATAAAGGTGCGATTGGGGCTATAAATAGTTTTTTGGACAACAATCCGGAAAATACTTTTGGATTATATCTATTAGCGAATTGCTACAGACAGTTAGCAGAATACGATAAAGCTAGGGTGTGTTATCATAAAGCATTGGATTTGTCATTCGGAAGTGGCCGGGCAAGTATTGAAAGTAATAAGATTGTTCGTTCTGTTTGTGATGAAGAGTCGGTGTTGCTGGCAGATATCGAGAAGGAGTTCATCAGCCAGGCTAGTGAGGGGCTTTTGGGCCGAGAGCAGTTTAGTGATAATTGCCATTGGTATCGGGAGTGCAACTATTTAGCGGTTAAGGTTATTATTCAAACTTTTTTAAAAAGTAAAGTAGCTAACATCAGCGATGAGCAAGCTGATTTTTCAATAGTAGTTTCCGATTTTCCTTCACTAGAAAAGCGAGGGACTCGAAGCGATGAGATAGAGGGAGCAATCAAGCGGGCGGCTTTTGAATCCTTACGTTTACCAGGTGGAATATTAGAACGGGCGGTAGAATATTTTGAAACAGTTTATTTAATGAATCCTGATGCGCTTTGGAATATCCAAAATATCAGAGAGCGTACGGAAAATAATTTATTAAATGATGATTGGTTGGGAGGGTATTTAGTTGATTTTAATTGGTCTTTGGTTTTTTATTATATAGGAGAAACATATCGTCGATTAGGAATGTATCCTGAGTCTTTAGAGTACTTTAATAAATCAATTAATCTTGATGAAGATCCTCAAGATTATCGGCTGTATATTGGAAAGGCTTTGGTTTATGATGCTTTGGGTGATTCGCAAAATGCTTGGAAGAATATTCATGAAGCAGAGAATATTTCCGAGAAGCAAGAGATTTTATATTATAAAGATATTATCTGTTTACCAGATTTAAAAGATGAGGAATAACAAAGTAGCGCTTATTTTTACAAGTATTATGGCTTTAGCTTTTGGGTTACGTTTGTTTTTCGCAACTAGAGGTAGCCTTGGGGTGTATGATTTGGCATTCATTGAAATTGCCCAGAAAAATTTAAAGGGCATTATCCACAATCTAGGGTCTTTTGACCACCAGCCGTTGTTTATTTTTGTTTTACATTATTGGATGGTGGTTGCGAAGAAATCCGATTTTATTTTACGGTTATTACCGGTATTTTTTAGCGCTCTTTCGCTTATTCCGGTTTATTTTTTTACCAAAAAAATATTCACTATTTACACAGTTGAGAATATAGATAAGGTTCGGGAGATATTTTATATGGAAAATCCAGAATCTTTTTTTACTGTATTTTTTGATGGTCCCGGTATTGATTCTAAGATAATTGGATGTTTTAATGAAAACTATTCTTCAGTACTAGAGAATCGCTATGACGGTGAAGCGCGTGGTTTTGGTAATTGTCTTATTTAAAAAAATATATTAAAAATAAATGAATAGGGCACATTTAATAAAAAATATTTTATTTTGGCTTTCTCGGAAAATTAATTACCCCTTAGTCTCTCCGGAAGTTATTCAGATTTCACTTACTTATCGGTGCAATTTAAATTGTAAAATGTGCAGTATTGTTAATTTATTACCTCAAGAAGAAGAGCTGTCTACTGTCCAGATTTTTCATATTATCGACGAGGCAAAAGCGTACGGAATAAAAAAAGTGTTATTTACTGGCGGAGAGCCTTTGTTACGCAAAGATATTTACGAACTTTGTCGTTATGCTGACAAGAACAGGCTACAAAGTATTGTTACCACTAATGGTCTATTGCTTGATGAGAGGACAGTTGACGCTTTAATTGGAGCTAAAGCCGGGCATATTCACGTTTCTCTTGACGGATTAGAAAAAACTAATGATTTTTTTCGCGGAGAGGGAGTATTTAAAAAAATAGTAAAAAACATTAAACGGATTAATTGTTTGAAAAAGAAAGTAAGTTGTTTTTCTATAGGTATTGCTTGTACTGTTATGGATAATAACATCAATGAATTATTTGACTTGGTGCGTTTTGCTGATGAGCTAGGAGTTGATTCTATTAATTTTCAGCCGTTGATTAATGATAACGCAAATTTCATGAATAAACAATTGCCTGAATTTTGGGTGAAGAAGGAGAACATTGACTGCTTAAAACAAGAAATTTTAAAAATAGAAGAATACAAACCTGTTCATATTACTGTTTATGAAGAACCATCGCTCAAATTGTTGGTCAAGTATTATCAGCAAGAGGTTTTGGAAAGAGATTGGGTTTGCTTTGGTGGTTTTAAAACTGTATTTATATGTTATAATAGGCGCCAACCGTTGGTTTATTCTTGTCATGGGGTTTGTGGAAACCTCAACGAAATTGCTCTAAAAAAAGCCTGGAAATCAAAAGCAGCTTGGAGGCTAAGGTTACATTCAGAAAAGTGTAAAAATTTCTGTTTACAAAGTTGTTACTCTCGGCAAGAATCAGAAAATTTGGTAAAAATAATTAAAAGCTATGGTAAATAATTCAAAGGAAGAGTGGATTACTCTTCAGGAAAAAATAGGATTTTCTTTTAGTCGTTTGCTTTCTTTTCCGCTAGTTCCCCCTGAACATGTTTATTTTTCTTTAACCAATCGCTGCAACTTAAATTGTAAAATGTGTGATATTTCTAAAGATCCGGAAGATAGGGAATGTGAGCATGAGCTTACGTTTGCGGAGGTGAAGGATATTATTCTTCAGATAAAACAATTAGGCGTTCGGCATCTTATTTTTTCTGGCGGAGAACCATTCTTAAAAAGTAAATTATTGGATATGGTGGAGTTTGCCAAGAGCAGCGGCATTAAAATGGTAGATATTATTACTAATGGAGTGCTACTTAGTGATGATATTATCCAGCGGTTAATTAAAATTCCTTTAAGCCATATTACTGTTTCTTTAGATGGACTTAAAGAGTGCAATGATTTTATTCGTAGTGAAGGAATGTTTGCTTGTGCTGAAAGAAATATTGATAAATTAAATTATTATAAAGCCAAGAAAAATTCATATTTTCCTTCATTAGGCATAAATTTTACAATAATGAACAGTAATATTGGCGATATGCTTCCGATGGTTGAGTTTGCTCGATTAAAGAAATGTAATATCATTGTTTTTCAGCCTTTACTTTTTAGCAATACAAAAATGTACGAGAAAGTGAATAGCCCTCTTTGGCCATCACTAGAAATGATTGGCCAGCTTGAAGAAATTATACCAAAAATAATTAGGATTAAGCATACCGATAGTAATCCTTGTGTATATACGGATGATGCCATATTGAAATCCTTGCCTGCTTATTTTAGAGGCAAGCGCCCCCAGTCTTCTTTTAAGTGCTATGAGGGTATTAAACGGATAGTGATTACTTCTGATGGGAAACTTTGGAGTTGTTCGGGTATTTATGGTGATTTAAAAGAAAAAAGTCTCAAATCAATTTGGTATTCAATTTCTGCTGCGAAAATGCGGATAAAGGCTAGAAAATGCAAGGAACATTGTTTGCAGGATTGTGTATATTTTCCGTCAGATGTTTTAAATGATACTTTGTGTTTTTTAAAAAATTTTAACTGTATTAAAAAATAAATGACCAATTCGAGTTATTTACGTCAATTTGAAGCTAATTTAGCCTATTACTTTTCAGAAGTGTTAAATTATCCGTTTGCTAAACCGTGCTGGGTATATGTTAGCTTAAGCCATAAATGCACATATAGCTGCAAAATGTGTGGTGTTGTTAAAATATTGAAGGGGCAGGAATTACCTCAATCAACGGTTAATGCTGCGTTGGAAAATATTGCTGGTTGGGGATGGGATACAGTTGTAACTCTTACAGGTGGAGAACCTTTTTTAAGAAGAGATATATTTTCGATAATCGATCATGCTGTAATGAATAAAGTAAAAATAGAAATAGTTTCCAATGGTTCATTAATTGATAAGGCGCTAGCCAAGCGAATAGTAAATTCGGGGCTAAAGAATATAGCTATTTCCTTGGATGGTGCAACAGAATTTACTCATGATTTTATTCGGGAAAAAGGAAGTTTTAATAATGCATTAAAGGCAATAAGCAATTTAGTGGATGCTAAAAGGCAAATCGGTAGTGGTCCGCAGATTTCAGTATGGACGACCATAATGAAGGAAAATGTATCGGAGCTTTTTAATATTATTGATATTGTAAAAGAGCTAGGTGTTGAGTGTTTGGTTTATCATCCGGTAATTGTTGCTCAAAATGACATGCAAAACACTTCTGCCGATGCTCCATTCTGGATTACGGGCAGCGGTATCGATAAATTAAAGGAACAGATAGGCAAGATTGTTGGCTATCAGATGGCTAATGGTTTAGTAGTTTTTTTGCATGATCCATACTTATGGGTAGATTACTTTAAAGGATCTTTAAGTTGTGATATGTGGAAGTGTAATCCTTTTGTGTTTATTAATATTGGTCCGGACGGAGAGGTAAGAAGTTGTGGATCTTCTTTTGGTAACATTGCTGAGGCAGGGTTGGATTTCTGTTTGCATACAGAAGAGGCTGATAAAGCAAGAGCGCTAATGAAGATTTGCCAAAAACCATGTTTGCAAACGTGTTGGGCTAACCCTGAATCTGATTCTCTGGGAAAAATTATAAGTACTTTTTTCTCCAAAATGGATGCTGATTCCGGATGTAATAAAAGTAAAATAATTAAAAAGGCCATAAAAGCATTACAGGAATATCGAAAAATCATAGAGAACTATGCATAGTCCAAAAGAAGTTATTATTTCGATAACTAATCGCTGTAATTCCTCCTGCAAGATGTGTGAAGTTCCTAAAAACAAACCTCAGGATATTCCTAATGTGCAATGCAAGCAAATTATTGAGGATGCGTTTAGAATTGGCGCTCCGACAGTAGTTTTTTCTGGTGGCGAACCGTTATTAAGGGATGATATATTTGATTTGATTTTATTCACTAAAAAAAAACATATGCGAGTATGTATTACTTCGAATGGAAGCTTAATAAATGAAAAGATTGCTTTTGCTTTAGCTGAAGTTGGGACAGATGTTGTTAATATTTCAATAGAGGGGCCGCAAGAAGTTAATGATTCATTAAGAGGGCCAGGCTCTTTCCAAAAAGCAATCTCTGCTTTATGTAATCTAAACAAGAATAAGATCGAAGCAACAATTGCTTCAACAGTTTCTCAGTATAATTTTCGGCATTTGTATACAATTGCCGAAATAGCTCTTCAGCATAAAGTTACTACGTTAAAATTTCAGCCGTTTAATGCATTATTCATGAACGATCGAACGCGGGAGTCGGATTTTTTTATTTCTATTCAGCAAGCGCATGCTTTAAAACAGATAATGGAAAAAATTATAATATTTTGTCAAAAAACTGGGATTGCTACCAATCCACAGGCTTACTTGCAAAAGATACCACTCTATTTAAGCAAACAATCTATTAATGGGAGTGCTTGTGGTGCGTTATGGGCTTCATGCCCGATAACTTCAAACGGGGACATCTATCCATGCTGGGTTATTAAAGATAAAAAACAACTTATTGGTAATATTAAAGAGCGACAGTTGTTTGATTTATGGGATTCTGCACATCATAATCGGATACGCGAAAAAATAAAGAGTAAAGGCTGTGTGGGTTGCATGATGAGCTGCTACGATGAATCGTTTAAACAGGACAACTTAAAGAGCAGGCTGAGTTTTAATGCTGTATTAGTTAAAAAAAATGGGTTATCTGTTTATTTCGTTAAGCTATGCGAAAGGTGGTTAAAAAGATTAAGATTTTATCTTTTGTGTCGAGAACCATTATTTGCTTTATTGAGGCGATTTAAAGGTTATTTGGGAAAAAGAAACAAAATGTCTCAACTTAAGATAGATAAAGAAATTAGTAAGGAAAGAATAAATTCCTTATTGGCAGAACTAGACGAAACAGAAAAAATATTAGAAGAAAAGCTCAAAACGTTGAGATGAGTAAAAAAAGAAATACTGCAAAGTTTAAAGTTACTGTTTATATACCATGCTTTAATGCGGCAGAGTATATTGAACGTTGCCTAAAGGCGGTTTTAAAACAGTCTTATCCGATAGAAGAAATATTGGTTATTGACGATGGCTCCGTAGATGAAACCAGCAAATTAGCCTTAAAATTTCCAGTTAAATTAATCAAACACAAAACCAACAAAGGGTTAGCGGCAGTAAGAAATACAGCAGTTAAAAGTTCCAATGGTGAGTTTATAGCAGCTGTAGATGCAGATTGTGTAGTTGATGAAAAATGGCTTGAAAATTTAATGAATAGTTTTATTTCACCAAAAGTAGGGGGTGTGGGGGGGAGAATGCTGGAAAGAAAGACAAAGCACATCATTGATTCTTGGCGTGCGGTTCATATGAAACAGGAGTGGGGAGAGAAAAAAACAAGTTCGATTCGGTTTTTATTTGGATCTAACACAGTTTTTCGGAAAAAATGTATTTTAAACTCAGGTGGCTATAATGAAAAATATGCGACTAACTATGAGGATGTGGATATATCAAAGAAAGTTAAAAGGTTGGGATACAGTTTAGTCTATGTGCCTGAAGCCCTAGTCTACCATACAAAAAAGGACAGCCTTTCTTCTTTGTTTAGTGCGTATTGGAATTGGAATTTCATGTATCATCAGGGAAAAGGGTACTATCGTGATTATCAAAAATTGTCGGTGAAGATAAAGGAGAATATTGGTTTAGCCAATAGATTTATGACCGATGACTTTTTACATAAAAGATTAAAGTTAATGTATATTGATTTTTTACTTTGCATGTATCTTTTTTTCCAGGATTTTTTGTTCATTTATCAGAAAAAAAATTCAATACAAGATATAAGAAATATCCCTTTTTCTGTTTTATACTTTAGTATGGTAGATTTGACTTTTTTTTATCATTTAGATTCAAAAAGTAGTTCATTACGAACATTATTAAATAAGCGTTCTGGTTTTTTTCAAAATTTTTTAGTATTTGCTCTTTTAACCGGTAATCTTTTAAAAAAAAGATTAGTAGATTCTGTATTTATTGGCGGAACTCTGAATATTTTACTGGAAAATATATTAGGGGGCAGGGATACCAGCCTATCGCTATTTTCTAAAAGGTTGCTATTAATGTTGGATTTACATAATAATTGGGAGGATTTTCTTATTAAGAAGCATCCTATTGTAAATCAAAGATTAATAAAAGCGTTCACGCTTAATTTTGACAAGTGGCTCAATGGCTTAAACGCAGAAATTCCAGGCATTTTTAATTTATTGCTTGATTCACAAAAAAAATTGTTAGTAAATAAGGGGGTAGTATGCAACGTACATTCATAGGTTGGGCGTTGATAGCTTTTTCTTGGAGTGCATTATTTATTGGCGCTATACTTGGAGGAATCTGGTGTGCCGGCTCTTGGGAGAAGTATAGTGTTGTTTTATTAACTGGGGCGGTTGTTGCTGTTGTGTTTAGATTTTTAGCTAATATCGGTGATTTTATTTTTAATATAAAAATATACAATGTTTCAATTGTGAAAAGTTTAAGCATAGTAGTTAGCTCCTTAAATCAAATGAATAAACAGGATAAGATATTCCAAGAGTCTGTGGGGGCTGGTTTAAAGTCTCTAAATGACGTATCCCTAAGCGTAAATAACTCCTTAAGCCAGACAGCTGAACAGGACAAAATATTCCAAAAGTCTGTGGGAGCCAATTTAAAGTCTCTAAATGACGTATCCCTAAGCGTAGATAACTCCTTAAGCCAGACAGTTGAACAGGATAAGATATTCCAAGAGTCTGTGGGAGCTGGTTTAAAGTCTCTAAATGACGTATCCCTAAGCGTAGATAACTCCTTAAGCCAGACAGTTGAACAGGACAAAATATTCCAAGAGTCTGTGGGAGCTGGTTTAAAGTCTCTAAATGACGTATCGTTGAGTACGAACAACTTTTTAGACCAAACGGTTAAACAAGATAAGGCGTTCCAAGAGTCTGTGGAAGCTGATTTAAAGTCCTTTAAAGAGGCCTTTGTCGAAATAAATAATTTATTGCATGTTTTTGCAAACAAGAATGAAGAATTAAAACAGCTTTTAGGGCTTTTCCATGAGGATGTAAGAACTATTAATGGTAATTCTTTTGAGATCATTCGTCTATTTCAGGAGTTATCTATAAAACATGAGACCGTTAATAGTGAATTAAGATCATTGAATGATAATTTTTTAGAGGCGAAAGAGATAACGACTAGTGATTTAGGGTTACTTAAGGAAAGGTTTTTAGAAGTAGTTGATTTATTAGGAAAGATTATTAACAATACACAGATAGTTGATCAAACTTTACAACAAATCAATTGCGATTCTCAGGATGTTAACCAAAACTTACACAAATTAACCGCTTTTTTAGAAGAAATTGAAAAACATTTAGATTTGAAGAAATAGTTTCTGGCTATTTTAGTTATGCCACTCTTTTTAAAAAAAATATAATTATTGGTAATTTCTAATGAGTAAGAAAAAAAATATAATTATTGGAGCAGGATTATCCGGATTATCATTAAATTATTTTCTGCATAAAAAAAGGAAAAAAGCTTATATCTTTGAAAAAGAAAAAGAGCCAGGAGGATTATGTAGGTCTATTCATAAGCGTGGGTTTATTTTTGATTATAGTGGGCATATCTTACATTTCCGTAATCCAAAAATTTTAGCTTTAGTGAAAAAAATAATTGGAGGAAACCTTGTTAAACACAAAAGAAATGCATATGTGAGAGTATCTAAAAAATATATTCCCTATCCTTTTCAGGTGCATTTTAACTATCTTTCTAAAAAGATCGCCCAAGATTGCCTATCTAACTTCATGAAAGTGTCACGGGCTAAGAAGAGTAAGTTTGCTGCAAAAAATTTACTAGAATGGATAAATAAAAAATTTGGTGCAGGGATTGCTCGATATTTCATGATTCCTTATAATCAAAAGTTTTGGAGGTTTCCTTTACAGGATATCATGGCTGACTGGGCGGAAAGGTTTGTTGTTGTTCCTTCTCCTGATGACTTTAAGCATCAATCTAACGATTGCAGGCAGAAGAATTATGGGTATAACCATTTTTTTTGGTATCCTAAACAAGGAGGTATAGAAGAGCTGGTGGGTGCATTTTCTCGAAAAACAGAAAAAATAGAATTAAACCAGCGGTTAACAAGGATTAATTTAACAGGAAAGAGCATCGAGTTTGAAAGTGGGCGAAAAGAGAAGTTTGATACCCTCGTATCTACTATGCCATTGCCAGAGCTAGGGCGAATTACCGAAGAATTGCCAAAGGGTATATTGTCTTCTCTGGATAAACTTAATTGGCTTTCGGTGTACAACATTAACCTGGGGGTAACCGGCAGTGTTTGGCCAAAATCTCATTGGGTCTATTTTCCGCAAAAGAATATACCATTTTTTCGTGTAGGATTTTTTCATAATTTTTCTTTAGCTTTAACTCCGAAGAATAGTAGCTCATTATATATTGAACTAACTTATCTAGGACAAAAAGATTTTGATCAAAAAACAATCTTATCAGAAGTTGAGTTAGCATTACGAAGAACAGGAATTCTAAAAAGCAGCAATAAAATTTGCTGTTGTAACGTGAATGATTTGAAGTATGCATATGTAATCTATGATAAACAGTATACTGAGGCTCGGAAGAAAATTTTACAATTTTTCTTAAAAAATAACATTATTGTCTGCGGCCGATTTGGTGGCTGGCGTTATTTATCAATGGAAGATGTAATTATTGAAAGCAAAAAAATTTCTGGTTTTTTATAGGTAGGCCATATCTCAATAAGCGCTAAGGGTCGGTTATTAAAAAAAAGTGATTGGTTAGATGATGACGGGAAAGACAATAGTTATTGTACCCACGTACAATGAAGCTGAGAATATATGTTTTCTTGTCCAGAGAATATACTCCTTAAATATTCAATTATCAGTCTTAGTTGTTGATGATAATTCTCCAGACAAAACATATCAAAAAGTTAAAAAACTGCAGGAAAAACATCATAGCCTACATTTAATTACCAGAGACTGTCAGCAGGGATTAGGCACTGCGTACATTGAGGGTTTTGGCTATGCGTTATCTAGAGGATTTGATGTTATAATCCAAATTGATGCTGATTTGTCTCATTCTCCGGAAAAAATTATTGAAATGGTTACTCTGATGGAAAAATACGATTTGGTTATTGGTAGTCGGTATATTCATGGAGGGGGTGTTTTGGGCTGGCCATTAAGTCGAGTGTTATTGAGCAAAAGCGCAAATATTTTTTCTAAAATTTTGCTGGCTATTCCGCTAAATGATTTAACCAGTGGTTTTAAGTGTGTAAAGAGAAAAGTGCTAGAAAACATTAATTTTAATACGATACTCTCTAAGGGGTATGCTTTCCAAATAGAGATGGTTTATAGAGCTTTTTTGAAGGGATTCATAATAATTGAGCAGCCTATTGTTTTTTGCGGGAGAAAAAAGGAAAAATCCAAAATGTCCTCAGGGATAATCATTGAAGCTTTTTTTCGGGTGGTATCCTTGGCCTTGAAAAGGCGAACATTATTTCCTAAGAGTGCGTTTATAAAATAAGTCAAAATTATTTATTTTAATAACTATGAAAATAGCGCTTACAACTCACACAGCTTATCCGGATTTTATTGGTGGTCGAGAGAAACATGTCCATAATCTAGCATCGGCACTTTCAGAAACTGATGATGTAGTAGTAATTGCCGGGGGGAAAGGGAAAGAAATACAACGACGCAGCCTAAAAGGGTACACATTACTAACTTTGCCAACAATTTCACTCAAGGTTTCTAGTAATCCCTTACAGATTTACCGAATTATCCCTAAGTTTTTTTCCGTTTTAAAGAAAGAAAATCCTGATTTAATTCATGCCTTCGAGTATGGCTCTTATAGTACAGATATTGTTTATTTGTATTCAAAGAGGACAGGGATTCCTTTTTTATTAACAGTGTATGGCTATCAGTTTAGAAATCCGGTTTTGAAATTTTTGAAGATGTTTTATGATTATTTTGTGGGAAGACGGATAATTAAAAGGGCTAGCCAGATATTTTGTCCATCAAATGTTCAGCAGGAAGAGATCCTGAAGATTATGCGAAATAAGAATATTGAGAATAAGACAACAATCCAAGAGAATTGTATTAGGGTTAGAGATTATCAAAATTTAGAATTAAATGATTGCTTTAAGAGAATGCATGGTCTAGGTGATGAGGTGAAAATATTGACCGTAATTCGTATATTGCCCAGAAAAGGCATCACATATCTTATTTATGCTTTTAAGAAAGTTATTGATCAAGGCAAACACAGTAATATAAAGCTGTTTATTGTTGGTCCGGATTGTGGTGAGTTAAAAAATATAAGGATCCAAATAAAATTATTAAAGCTTGAGGATAAAGTGGTAATTATTGGCCCAGTTGCTCCGGCGCATATAAAAGATTTTTTAAATATTTGTGATATTTTTGTTTTGCCATCTTTATACGAAGGGTTACCCCTAGTGCTCTTAGAAGCAATGGCTGCTGGGAAAGCGGTTGTTTTTACTAATCTTTCTTGCGCAAAAGAATTAGTTAAAGATGGTGAAAATGGCTTGCTAACCAAACTTGCGGATGTAGATTCCTTAGCTAGTGCAATAAGCAAGTTAATATGTAATAAGCAACTCAGGGAATATCTTGGGAATAATGCGTTTTTCAGTGTAAAAAAGTTTGATTCCCAATTTGAGGCTGAAAAAACAAGAAAAGTTTACGAATTGGTTATTAGTTAATAGGCAGAAAAGTACTTTGAGGAGTATATATTTTTAAAATATGTTTTGCCTGAGTGAGTAATAAAAATAATGTCTATGCAGTTAGTTAGTGCAAAGAAATTAGGGCAAAATGAATATTTTAATTACCGGGGCTAGCGGATTTATTGGTCGGCATTTAGTAGAAAGACTAACTGAGTGCCGTAAACATTCTCTTTTTTGTTTGGTACGGAATTCTAATAAAGCAAAGAATATAAAGAAATTTGGGGTAGAACTTATCTATGCGGATATTACCCGAAATGATACCCTTAGCCAAGTTTTGAATTATAAGATTGATGTTATATTTCATTGTGCGGGTTGTGTGGATAGTAGAAAACATTCTTCGTTTTATTGTGTAAATGTGCTGGGAACCGAAAATATTTGTTTGTTGGCTTTAAGATTAGGTGTTGAAAGAGTAGTTTATTTAAGCTCGGTAGCTGTAGTAAGTGGAAACTCTCAAATTCCGCTAACAGAAGATTTACCATTCCGAGCGACAAGTATTTATGGTGAGTCCAAAATAGAAGGCGAGAAAAAAGTCTGTGAATATCGCAAAAAAGGTTTAAGAGCTGTTATTCTCCGTCCTTGCATGGTCTACGGAAAAGGTGCTTCACATATGGCAGGACGAATATTGTTTGGCCTAAAACATCGAATTTTACCATTAGTTGATAACGGAAAAAGAAAACTTCACATGATTTTTGTGAAAAATGTTGTTGAAGCAATGATTTTTTCTTTAAGTAAAAAAGAATTTCTTAAAGGTTCGTTTTTTATTGCCGATAAAGAAGTGTTTACGGCTTATGAGCTTTTTAATGTTTTTAGCAAAGCGCTCAATGTTGGTCCACCGTTAAATATTCCTGGTTTCTTAAATCGATTTCTATTAGGTCTTCCGTTTATCGGAAGAAAGCTAAAATTTTTTAATGAAGATCGAGTCTATAGCACTAAGCGGATAGAGCTTTGGGGGTTTTACTCTACTTACTCGTTAAAAGATAATTTTTTATCCTTTTGGTAATATGCCTAGTGTATTTTGAGATATTTTTTGTGCTTTTTCAATTGTTAAATATGTAGCTTAAAAGTAAATTGCTATATGGGTATGAGAATAAAGTCAACAATCATTTTTAATTCTGGGGTAAGATTTTTAAAAAATGAATTTTTTCGAAAAATTTCATCGTTATCCGGCAAAAATCTTTATTTGCCGCCTAATTTAATAGATTTAAGGTTGACTCTAAAATGTAATTTAAAATGTCAGCAGTGTCCGGAATGGAAAATGTCTGGCTTCAAAGAACTTTCAACTGAGCAATGGAAGAATATTATTTTAGATATAAAAAGCTACATTGGTCCCTATTTTTTACGTTTTTATGGAGGTGAGCCGTTTTGTAGAGGAGACCTTTTGGAATTAATCAATTTTTGTTCACAAAATGATATCAGCCCGTTAATAACCACGAATGGAACAATAATGACCGAGAGTTTAGCCAAGGAATTAAGGAAGAATAACCCGGCATTGATAAACATTTCTCTTGATGGTTTTCAGCCTCAGACGCACGATAAACTAAGGGGGATAAAGGGAACATACCATAAAGTGATGGAGACGATAGACCATTTGAAAGGAAAAGTTCCGATTCAAATCAATACCACAATTATGGATGACAATTTAGATGAAATTTTAGATCTCTGTAATTTTGCTTATAGGCATAAAATACAGATTTCCTTTCAGGGGCTCATCAACATGACAGGTGGTACGGAAAAACTCAGTTTTCCCAAGGAACATTATTTGTTCCCCCAGGATTTAAAAAAACTAGATTATGTTATCAGTGAGGTAGTAAGAAGAAAAAAATACAACAAGGGAATAGTTAACTCTAGACAACAGTTTGCGCGCCTCAAAGCTTATTATCATTTCTCGGCGCAGCTTAAGAAAAAATATTGTGAAATTATTGCCAGCCACATATTCATAAAACAGGATGGCAATCTTCGCGTTTGTCTATTTCGGGAACCCATTGGTAACCTAGCTAACGATTCATTAAAGGATATTTGGAAATCAGAGAGGGCAGCTCAAACATTTAGAGAAATGCGGCGGTGTAAAATGGTGGATTGTTTAATATTTAGAGGGTGCTACAAAGAGGGCTATCGAGAAATGTTTAATAAGGTAAAGAATGCACTTTGCAGTGCGTGAGGGGCTTACTCTGTTGTGCAGCAGTAAATGTTTTTTGCAATTCAAGTATTGTTTTTGGCCGATAAATAGGAATGTTGGTAATTTTTAGATATGTCTGGAAAACAAATTAGTACAAAGAAGTTTTGGGATAAGCTTGCTGAGAATAAGTCAAAGTGTCTGGGTATTTATCCCGTGCTAGGAGAGTATAAATCAAACGAATTCATATGCTTAGTCAAAAAATGGAGCAGTAATTTAAAACAGGTAAGATTGCTTAAAACTGATCTTTGTGAGGAAGCATTTGGTGCGGATCAAGTGTTATTTTCCTTAAAAAACAGAGAAATGGAAATTTTTGCTTTAGACGTTTCTGAAGATATAACCAAAATTGCAAATAATAAAATGGATGGTAAAGGATTCAAGCATCGCTATTTAACTGCTGATGTAAGAAACTTGCCTTTTAAAGAAGATGCATTCAGTCTTATTCTATCTACTTCTACCTTGGATCATTTTGTAGTTTCCGATGATTTAAAAAAATCGCTCTGGGAATTAAAACGAGTACTTAGCCCTGATGGGTGTATGATAATCGCTCTTAACAATAAGAGTAACATTAATTTTTATTCAATGCTTAAGTTACAAGAGATTTTTAAATTTAAGCCATATTTGAGTCGTTTTTATCATTTGAATTCAATTAGAAGAATATTTAAGGAAGTCGGGTTGGATATTCAGGAGGTAGAAGTGATTGTTCATATAGTTAGCCCAGTTAACAGCATATTGTGTTTATTAAGAAAATTCATAAGTGATGATATTGTAGACAGGATTGCTCAAAGGTGTGTTTTGTTCTTTAAGTGGTTGGGAAGGCAAAAAAAAAGCAAGGACTTAACAGGATGGTTTATTGTCGTAAAATCTGTTAAGCAAAATTAGCATATTTAAATAATATCGGGTTACCTCTAAAATTTAAAGAAGAATTTGGATAATAGCATTTTATGAATATTGCTAATTGGTTAAATCAAAAAAAGTATCAGTATGATGTATTTTTGAGACCGTTCTCTTTTTTTAGAAAAACCAATATTATATTGCGTAAACTCATGAATAATCTACCATGGATGAGTGCTCCGAATACGCTTATTTTAGGGGTTACTGATAGATGCCAATTGGACTGTGTGCACTGCGGGATTGAAAGGAGTTTGAATAGTAGCAAGAAAGAATTAAGCACAGAAGAAGTAATAAAGGTGATTTTTCAAGCTTATAAATTAGGTGTTTATTTTGTTAATTTTACCGGTGGCGAACCGTTATTAAGGGAAGACATAAGTGAGTTAGTTGAGTATACGGCAAAAAAAGGGCTGATTACTGCTGTTAGCACTAATGCGTTATTATTAACGCGGGAAAAGATCCGGCAATTAAAAAATCGGGGTCTTACATTTATAAATATCAGTATTGATAGTTCATATCCGAAAATTCACGATAAATTCCGAAAGCGTATTGGCTTGTTTGAAAAAGCAAAAAAAGCAATTTCGATGTGTGTTGAAGAAAATATTACTGTTTTTGTTTCTGTGTGCGTTTCAAAAGAAAATATCTGCAGGAAAGATGAAATACCATCGATCATTAAGCTGGCAAGAGAATTAAAAGCGAAAGGGGTGGTGTTGCTTTTTGCTATTCCTGGAGGAAAGTGGCTAAATAGTTGCGAGATGATGTTGTCGCAGCAGGAAAAAAAGTATATCAATGGTCTTCTTGATCCTTGTTACGTTCATCTGGAAGCAATCTGTAGTTATTATTCACGATGCAATGCGGTTCTAAAGAAGCTGTTTTATGTTTCACCTTATGGTGATATTCAACCGTGTAATTTTGTTCCGCTTCGTTTTGGTAATGTCCGGGAAAATTCGTTAGTTATTCTTTGGCGGAAGATGAATGGTCATCTACTATATAAAGTAATCGATTCTTCTGATTGTGTTATGAGAAATCAGCAGTTTCGAAAGCGGTACATTGATAATGCTATTTAAAGGTACATTAGCGTCGAAGCCAAACATATTGTGAGTGTAGGATTTTATTCATGGTGGGAGCATTTTAGTAGTTAACCTTAGATGAAATTTAGCAACAAGAGAAAGCCGGTTTTAAAATAAAAAATGTATTATTTCGAAGGTTTGGATATTGTTGATTTTTCAAAAAGAACCGCTACACCATTTTTTGTAATTTCCGAAAACATAATTACGAAGAATTGTAGCATTCTGCTTCGTCTTACGAAAAGTAAACCTAATACTAAGATTTATTATTCCCTTAAAACAAATTACGAATCAAGAGTGCTCCAGACTATAAGAAAGATGGGCTTAGGGGCTGAGGTTTCTGGAGACTTAGATATGTTTTTAGCGGAAAAAGCACAATTTCCCCACTTTGATATTATTGTAGACGGTACGAATAAATCCGATGCTTTCTTAAAAAAATGTGTAGAAAAAAATATCCAATTGATTAATATTGATTCAATAGATGAATTGAACCGTTTGAATAAGATTGCCAAAGGGCAATTGCTAAAAGTTAACATTGGTTTACGTATAGATCCTCAGGTAAGTTCGTATGATTTAAGAAATATTTTTCTAACTACGGGCCAAAGGAGCTATGGGCTAGGTTCACAGGAAGTAAGATATCTTTTAAATAATTTCGATAAGTACTCTTTTGTTGACATTAAGGGGCTATTGGCACATCTTACTTTTTCTTTTGTTAAGCCGGCCTATTACCAAAAATCATTAAAAAACCTATTTAGTTTAGCCAAGCAATTCAAAGTTCGGGGTGTTGACATTAGAGAAATAAATCTTGGCGGAGGATTTCCTTCCCAAGGAATACAACATGCTTTTCCGTTTTTTTCTAAATTTCCTGTAAGTCTGGAGCATTTTATTAAAGCGATTGAGAGGGGTTATGATGCTAATTTCAGAAAAACAAGATTAAATCTAAATATTTCTCTTGAGCCAGGAAGGTCGATAATGGGTAATAGTGCTATTTTGGTTGGAAAAATTGTTGAGAAGAAAGGAAGAAATGTGTATACGGATATTTTAATGAATGATCTTGGATACCGTCCGCTTTTTAAAAATAGAGGATTTTTAATTGCGAATAAAGTAAAGCAAAGCCCGATGGAGAAGGTAAATATTTATAGTGCGTCAGTTAATTCTTTCGATAAGCTTTTTCTGAATGTTTGGAGTCCTAGCATAGAAAGGGGGGATATCTTGGTAATTTTTGGTGTTGGAGCTTATTCTATCCCGTATGCTAATCAATTTTCTCGGCCGAGAAGTGCTGTTTATTTTTTAAATTCATCAAAAAAAGTGGAATTAATCAGAAAGAAAGAGACTCTATTTGATGTGACTCGGAATCAGGTATGGTAATCGGCACAAGCCAAGTAATAAATTATTTTTAAATGAGTAAAAAAATAAAAAATGTACTTTTGATTTTTCCACCATTCTTATTGCCGACAGGAAGTTACGAAGTTGTTACTCCTCCCCTAGGACTAGCTTATATTGCCAGCGCGATTAAAGATGATTTTAATGTAAAAATCTTAGATTGTGTAGTTGAAGGATTTAAACATCGAGTTTTAGCAGGAGAGAAACGTTATCGTCATGGTTTAAAGATGGGAAAGATTAAAGAAGAAATTAGAATATTCACTCCGGATGTAGTCGGTATTAGCTGCTTATTTTCAAGCCAATTCATAGCTGCTCAAAGTATTTGCAAAGAGGTAAAATTTCTTAATAAAGAGATTGTTACTGTTATCGGCGGCAGCCATCCTACTTTTCTTGCTCGAGAATGCATGCGGGATACTGATATAGATTTCATTGTGCTTGGTGAAGGAGAAAGTTCTTTCAAAGAACTGTTATCTCGGCTCAATTTAAGCCGTTCGGTTTACGATTTAGATGGAATAGCTTGGCGGAACGGAAAAGAAATTATTGTAAATAAAAAGAATAATTTTATTCGGTGTTTAGATGATATTTCTTTTCCTGCTCGCCAGTTAATACCAATGGAAGAATATTATAGCATCAACAGGCCTCCCGGGCACATTTCTAAAACTAAACGCAATACAACCTTGATAACCTCACGAGGTTGTTTAGAGGATTGCCAATTTTGTTCATCAAGTAATTATTGGGGAAGAAGATACCGGGTTCGGACAACAGAAAATGTATTAAACGAGATTGAAGAATTAATTAAAAAGTTTTCGATAAGAGAAGTACAATTTATTGATGATAATCTAACACAAGATAAAAAAAGAACAGTGGAGTTGTTTGAAGGCATGATTAAACGGAAATTTAATATACATTGGAATATGCCTAACGGAGTTGCAGCTTGGACACTGGATGAAAAATTATTGGAATTAATGAAAGAAAGTGGTTGCTATGAGTTAACTTTAGGTATCGAAAGCGCCAACAAACGGATACTTGAGACCTTTATTGGAAAGCCTGTGAACCTAATACAGGTAAAAGAAATAGTCAAAGTAGCAAGGAAAATTGGTATAGATACCAATAGCTTTTTTATTTTGGGGTTTCCGGGGGAAACGGAAGCAGAGATTAATGAAACATTATCTTTTGCGGAAAGTTTAGGATTGGATAGAGCATGGTTTTTGTTTGCAAACTTTTTGCCGGGTAGCACGCTTTCTGAAATATACAAGGATAAATTTAATAATGATTTTAAGTTTGAAAATAACAACTACTCTGTTCCTGGATTTTTATTTGGTCAGAATAATGACAAGCTAAGAAAGAAGATCGTTAAGAAAATGAAAGCTATTCGCATAAAAGCAATATGTAAAAAACCAATCAGGCATCTTGATAAGTATAAGTTTATGGTGTTGCATTCAGTATGGCATCATTTGTATCTATTTATTGTATCATTCAAATTGAATTTTAAACGTATTCGTCAAAGAACGATTGAAATAGCCGTTATTACAATAAATTCCCAAAAGAAAATAATTCACAGAATTATTAATAAAGTCAGGAGGTTATGGTTATCTGGAAGATTGCTAGGTTATTCTTTTTTTTATTTTAAATCTTATTTGACTGTTTTCTATCAATTGCTAATCTTTTCGAGTAAAAGATGGTCAAGAAGGGACGCTTGGAGCCAACTACATTACCATGTGCACACAAGAAAACCTGACTGGTTGCCTCGGATGCAAGATTCCTTATTGAAAGTATGCACAACGTATAAATGTAATTTATCTTGCAAATATTGCTATGCACGAGATTTTAAGGAAAAAATACCAAATGATATGACACTAAATGATTTCTATCGCCTATTAATTTGGGCTAAGAAAAACAAATGGAATAGAATGGTTTTTTTGGGAGGAGAACCGACGCTTCATCCAGATTTTAGTGATATGCTTAAATTGTGTTATAAACATAAAATGTTTATAACAATAGCAACAAATAATGTTTTTCCCAGCCGGATTATTTCAAATGTAAAAAGTTTTTGGCATGAAAATGTTATTGTAAATTATAATGCCCGCCAGGTTGCAAATTCTAGCCAGCAGCGATTTTTTGATCGGAATCTTAAGGAGTGGAAAGCAAGAAATATAAGTTTTGGATTCTCTTATATAATAGGTAAGGACAAAGAAGACTTGAGAAAATTGTTTTTCGATGTAGAATATTACAAACCAACGTTTGTGAGGACAAGTTTGGCATTGCCGGATTCATCGAAGCAAAATCTTGGGTGCAATATATTTGATTATAGTCAACATTTCTTTCGTCAAATAATGCAGATTCAGAAGGAATGTGTAAGGTTGAGGATACCGTTTTATAACTACCGCCCCATTCCTGTGTGCATGTTCTCGGATAAAGAGTGGAAGAAGCTTAAGGAAATTTCTCCTTATGTGGCATACACTAGGTGTCCGATAGGGTATAAAGGCCGGTATACGTATATGCTTACTGTAAATCCTGATTTAAGTTTTTCATTTTGTTATTCAGTTTTTATGAAGAACGAGAATATATTGAAATTCAAAAATAGGAAAGAGTTAAATGCTTTTTTAAAGAAAAATACAGCACAGCTAATTTCTAATTGTTTGATTGAATCATGTAATGAGTGCCTGGCGCATGATCTTTTTATGAATAGTTTAAATGATAAGAATTCTCAAAAAAGTAAGGATTTTTTTAGCCAAAGAGTTTGTCAGGGGGGGTGCTTGAATCTTAGATGGCACAATCAGAGTTCTTGTTTTTCGTGAGTGATAGTTAATCGGGTAATTATCTATTGGGAATATAAATAAGTGAGATGAATTTAAAACGCGGTGCAAGTTTAATATTAACTGTTGTTTTTGTTTTTATTTTGGCGAGCACTAATTTTTGTTTTTCTGAAGAAGTAGATCAAAATGAAGATGAATTTACGATTAATGCCTTCGGGTTCACCCATTTATGGGCCCAGTATGATAATACTGCCGGAAAAACTCATGGCGAAGATTTAAAAATAGCTAGGGTAAGATTGGGGGTTAGGGGTAATTTAAATTCCCGGATTGATTATATGTTTTTGTCAGAGTGGGGAAGGTTGACTTACAATGACCCTGCGACTCTTTTGGATGCTTGGTTTAATCTAAAAGTTAATTCTGCTGTTAATATCAAGGTAGGACAATCGTGGTACAGATTTTCTCGCTCTGGAACAGAAATATTACCGAAGATTCCGTTTATTCTCCGACCGGAAGTCATTGACGGAATATGGTTGAGTATGGGTAGAAATGGTAATTATGGTTATGATAAGGGAGTATGGTTATGGGGCAATTTTTTGGAAACTAAATTTCCTTGGGGGTATATTTTTTCTGTTACTACTGGAGCCGGGTTGGATCATTTTGACGATAACGAGAAAAAAGATTTTACCGGCCGGCTATGGCTTAGCCCTTTAGAGGGATTAGAACTTGGTGTTTCCGGATTCCACGGATATTCTCAGGTAGATGTTGTTTCGGATTTAGGTCGGAACGAAGAGCGAAATTTGCCGGAACATGCTTATGGTGTGGATATTGCATATAATAGCGGGAAATTTAGAGTTGTTTATGAGTACTTGCAGGCGTTGCACGAAGGGTTTTCAGAAGTAAACGGTGTAGAAAGGTTTCAATTTCCCACCCAGAAACCTCGAGGGTGGTATGCGATGGTTGGTTTTAAACCCTTATCCTGGATTGAAATTCCGGTACGTTACGCTTGGTACGAGAAGGACTCAGAGATTAGCAATACAGGCATCGAAACGGTTACTGTTGGTCTAACTTGGTTTTTGAAAGAAGGAACCTTAAATAATATAAAGTTAAATTACATTATTCGCAGTGCGGAAGAGAATTACGGCTCAAAGCCTAGGAATAAAGTCGCTCTTCAGGTACAGTTAGTTTTTTAAACCTACCTTTATAAAATTTTACAGTAAGAGTAGGAGTAAATAATTTGAAAGTTCAAAGTTTTGCTAAGCACTTCATTTTTTAGAGAGCAATGAAAGGTATTTTTAAAAAGTATTGGGAGAATTTGATAAGTAAAATTATTTTCATAAAAATAATGGCTGAATCTAGGCGTGTGCCTTTCTCGCGCATTATTTTGTCAGTGGGAATAACTTATTTAATCTCCGTATTAAGAAAATGTAAAATTTCTACAGAACCTTTAAAGATAGCATATGCGCGACACAAGCAAAAGTTAATTAGGGCTCCGAAAATACTGGCTAATTTAGAAACTTTACGAGTTTGTATTACTTATAGTTGCAATAAGGAATGTTCTTTTTGTTATTCTAGGAGCTTTCAAGAAGAATTTAAACACCATATGGTTTTGAGTGATTTTGATTTTTTGCTTAATTGGGCAAAACTCCAGGGGTGGAAAGCGATCAGGTTTTTGGGTGGTGAACCGACTGTGCATCCTGAATTTAAAAGCATATTAAGTATGACAGAAAAAAAAGGATTTTATATTGATCTTTCGACTAATGGTTTATTTAATTCTGAAATAAGTCTTTTCCTTGGTGATAAAGTAGTGCGGTCAATAAATTTTAGTTATCCTCAAGATGAAAATAACCGGGATGAGAAGAAACTTTTTCATCAAAATCTTAAGAATGCTATGGATAAAGAAACGGAATTAATTATGTCGTGCGTTATATATCCCGACAAAGAAGATTGGCGCCAGGTGATTGATTTAGCCAGTAAGTACCGGCCTAATATTGTGGTACGCTTTAGCATGGTTCTGCCGAATAATGAGAAATGTTCTAGCTTTGAACGCGTAAGGGAGAATTTTAAAAAAATGTCAAGGCAAGCCTTAGATATTGCCAATTATGCTCTTAAAAACCATGTGACATTCCATTTTTACCGGCCTTTTTTGCGCTGCATGCTGTCTGACGCCGATTTTGATTACTTAGATTCAATAAGTCCCTTCGTGTACTATACTCGTTGTCCTCTTAATTTAGGCGATAACTATGCTGGGCTAAGGCTGACTGTTAATCCGGATTTAAGTTGCTATCCCTGTCCTGTTGTGCGTACTGGTGGTGTAAAAATCGGCCCGAAGGTTAACTTAAGTGACATTGAACATCGCTTTAAACATGTGGTAAGCACAATGTCTGCGCAGCCGTTAATGGATTCATGTAAAACTTGCGATTTTTTTGCTAAGTATCAAAGGCAAATAAAACAAAAATCTTTTGATTTAGCGGATAAAACAGTTTGCCAAGGCGGATGTTTTGGTTATCGTTGAAGCCATAGGCTAGAGAAAAAAATTATTGGGTAATGCAATGATAATCTATAAAACAGAATTTACGAGAATTAAAGAATTATTTAACCTGCCTGCTTATCGTTTTCAGGTAGTTATCTCGTTGCTGTGTATAATTATTATTAGGTTGGTAAGGCTTATGTTTCCTTCTCTGCTGTGGTTAAATAAAGTACACATACGTTACAAACAAAGACTTCTTTTGGATAGAAGCATTCAGGTGAATAAAAGTAGCAAAACACATAAGAAGATTTTGCGTGTTTGTGTAACTTACTATTGCAATGTAAATTGTTCTTTTTGTTATGCGCAGATTCCTCGAGAAGAGTTTAAACAGCATATGTCTTTAGCTGATTTTGAGTTTTTAGCTCATTGGGCAAAGTCTCAAGGATGGGAAAGTTTTCGGCTTTTAGGGGGAGAGCCTACCGTATACCCTGAATTTAAAAGTGTATTGGAGATAGCCCGTCGGCACAAGCTTAGCATTTCTCTTTCTACTAATGGTTTATATAACCGTGAAACAAGCTCTCTACTGGATAGGTGTTTAATAGAGTCTATAAATTTTAGTTATCCTCAGAATAATTTATCGCAAGAGAAGAAAAGCATTTTCTATCGAAATATTACAGAGGCTCTCGATAAAGGTATTCCTCTAGTAGCGTCATGGGTTATTCAGTGTGAAGATGATAATTGGCAAGGGTTCATTGATACGATTAAGCAGTGTTCCGATCAGATAGTTTTGCGTTTTAGTACAGCTTTGCCCAGGAATCAGAATACTTTAACTCCTCAGAAATTAAGACAGAATATGAGAAAACTAGCTAAGCAAATTATGGATATTTCTTCTTATGCCTATGTGAATAATATTTTATTTTTCTTTTATCGGCCTTTATTCTTGTGCATGTTCAATAAAGAAGAAATCAAATTTCTAAATTCCATATCTCCGTTTTTATTTGATTATCGGTGTGATTGTTTTGACGTTAATGGTGACTATGCTAATTTGATAACCGTAAATCCAGACTTAACTTGTTATCCTTGTCCTGTTGTTCATATTAAAGGGAAGAAGATTACACCTGATACTACCCGTCAAGAAATGGATCGGCAGTTTAAGGCGCCTATAGAACAGCTATGTTTGCAGCCTCTTATGGAGGACTGTAAAACTTGTAAGTATTTTAGTAACTATAAGCGTCAATTAAAAAATAAATCTTCCAATCTTGGCGACAAGACTGTTTGCCAGGGAGGGTGCTTTGGTTATCGTATTTGAGTAATGTTTGATGTGTTGTGTCGAACATGAGTCTTGGCTAGACTTATAAAGAGGAGCGCAAACTATGGCTAAAAGAATTATTTTTTATTTGGTCTTTGCTATTATTCTCGGATATGCTGTTGAAGCAACAGCTGCATTGGAAGGCAACCAAATTGAATCTATTCCTGCAAAACAGGATAGTACTGAGTGGAATTGGCCGTTACCGTACACTCAAGTAAGTAAGGAGTCGTTAGAATGGCTAAAATCAAAAGGGTGGCTGCCGCTAACTATTGGTTACTTTGCTGATCTTCCCGGGTATTCAGCGTGTTATGCGATTATCAAAGAGTTAAAGCTATTGGAAAAAAGAGGTATTACTGTAAAATTCATAAGCTTTCTTAGCGGGCCGACGATTGTTGAAGCTTTTTTGAGTGGGCAAACTCAAGTTACCCATTATGGTGATTTTCCTTTTTGGCTTACCGTAGATAAAGGTGCTCCGGTTAAAGCTTATGCGTTGACCGGTGTTAATAATGAGATAGCCATGCTAGTTAAACCTCGTTCTTCTATACAATCTCCCGAAGACCTTAAACAGAAAGATAAGCAGGCAGTGATTGGTACGACATTGGGGTCGTATGCAGAATTTTATCTTACTGCTATGATTGAGCACAAAGGTTTAGTTCGTGGTCAAGACTTTAAGGTTGCCGGCTTGAGCATGCGCGATGCTCAGCTTTTACCTAAAGGTGTTGACGCAGTAGTTCTTTGGGATCCGCACATAACATTTTCTGAACAGAAAAAATTAGGGAGAAAAATAGATACCGGTTATCCGTATTTTTTTAATACCGGTTTTGATTTTATCCGTGAAGAAATTCACGAGAATGCCCCTGATGTTGTCCAAGCTTTAGCTGACGTTGCTGTTGAGGCGCTATTATTTACTCGTTATAATCCGGATGCTGCTGTTGATTTTTACCGTAAAGACTCTCGGATTGCGGCTTATCCCCGGGAACTTATCAAAGAGCAGATTGTGAGATATTTAACTTTTTATCCGCCTACATTTCGGTACATACATGAAGATTTTTGGGCGGCTGAAGATTCTCGGATCATCAAAGTATTACGTGATCAGGGTAGAGTGGTTAATGATTGGAATGTTCCCAAGATGAAAGATATTATGGAATCGGAATACATGGCAAATACTTTTCATAAACTAGGGTGGCAAGTGCCTGAACAGCCGGTTTTTTTACCGGAAGGTTGGGATGGTAAGGTAGCTAATCCGCCTTATCCTGAGTATTTGGTTCCTGGTGGTGTAGAAAATTCCGGGGAATAGTTAATGTTTGATTATGCTTTTTGGATTTAAAGGATAGTTTAATGAACGATATTACCCTCATTAATTTAGCTATTGCGCAGGAATTTGGCAAAAAAGTTTTGTATAAGCATAATAGCGTTGGTATTTTTTTACTGATTGCCAGCTTAGAGAGAGCCGGCTTTAAGGTGAGTTTTAGTGAATACTGTATTGGTTGTAAATCGATGCTTACCGAAGAAATAGATCAGTTAATATTTTCTGTTGATACGACGCCATCGATTATTGGTATTGGGTGTCATCTGGTTCATCTGCCGTTTGCAGTTGCTGTGGCAGAAGAATTAAAAAAACGATTTCCCGAAAAAAAAATTATCCTTGGTGGGATTGGTCCTTCAGGAGTAGCTAAAGAGTTGCTGGAGGAATTTAGTTTTATTGATGCGGTTGTTGTCGGCGAAGCGGAAGAAACAATAGTTGAAGTGGTAAAAAATAAGGCCAGAGGATTTGCTGGTGTTAAGGGTTTGCTATACAGAGATAACGGACGGGTGCAAATTAATGCTCCTCGGCCGCACATAGAAGATTTAAGCAAAATACCACTTCCTGCTTATCATGTGGTGGATTTTAAGAGCCAATATGAAATTCCAACAGTGATTACTTCTCGGGGGTGTCCGTTTGCTTGTCAATTTTGCAGCTTAACCAAATTTGACGGGAGAAGCGTACGTTATGATTCAATTGATAATGTGATAAAGGGATTGAAATTGTTGAAGGATAAGTACAATCCGAAATATTTATTTTTTGTTGATCCTACATTTACCGTGAATAAAAAAAGGACTCTTGCGCTTTGTCGGAGGATTGAAAAGGAAAACTTAAAGATGAAGTGGTTTTGTATGACTAGGGCAGAATGCATGGATGAGCAGCTAATGGAACAAATGGCAAGAAGCGGGTGCGAGACTATCTTTTATGGCCTAGATACGGGTAGCGATGATGTGCTTAAAAAAATCAAGAGAGGGTTTACGGTGAGCCAAGTTTTAGGAGTGATTAAGAAGTCCATTAATTATTTTAATATTGTGGAAACCGGATTGATGTGGGGATTTCCTTTTGAAACCCTAAATGATTTTAAAGAAACGCTTAAAGTGCGGGATAAGCTGGAAAATAGGTTTGGCTGTGGTGTTCAGTTACGTTGGCTTGAGCCTTATCCGGCGACGGTATTATACCGAGATTATAAACACAAACTATTCCTTCCTAAAAAATACAGCGCAATATTTCAACCGAAAGCTATTCAATCAGCGATATCCAAAGGAAAAGATTTCTATAATTCTGAGCAGGATGTGTCGCGTATTCCTCCTGATGTTACTAGTATTCGCTTTGTGGTTGCTGCTTCACGTATTGCCGATCTTTGCCGGGATACAATAGAAAATAATCCTCATATTTTTACTGATTACTATCGTTATGAAACTCCCGATTTGGATGAAAAACTGAAACTTGCTCGTAAATACAGCATTTATTAATTTTTGATGAATTACAATCAAAATAGTAATCATAATTTTGACAAAAGAATAACAGCAGAAAAATTTAAAAGCTTTTTGTTGCCTCGGTTAAAAAAGCTGTCAAAGTATACATCAATATTTATTTTTGTTCTTTTATGGCAAATATTTGCCGGATATGTCTATCCGCGCTTTAATCCGATGGCTGGTAATATATTTCCTTCTCCGATAAAAGTAGCTTGTATGGGTGTTGACTTATTAAAGAGAGGAGAGTTGCTTGTGTCTATTTGGGATAGTGTTTGGCGAGTATTGGCCGGATTTTCATTGTCGGTTATTATTGGTATCTTTCTTGGAGTTTTGATGGGTTTGCATCAGGCAGTTAGAGACCGAATTAAGATTATTATTGTGTTATTGAGGCCGGTACCTCCTTTTGCTTGGATTCCTTTAGGGCTAATTTGGTTGGGGATAGGCTCAGCGGAGATCATTATGGTGATTACGATAAGCGGTGTGTTTCCGATGGCGTTACATACACTTTACGGAATAGAAAAAATTGACTTAAAATTAAGACAGGCTGCTGTAAGCTTAGGGGCTAGGCGGTGGGTATTATTACGCAAAGTAATTATTCCCGGAATGCTACCGGAGTTGTTTTCCGGATCAAGGCTGGCTTTAGGTTTTTGTTGGGTAGTATTAGTGGGAGCGGAAATGGTTGGCTCAGTTTCCGGGTTAGGTTATTTAATCCTCGACTCGCGTAATCGCGGTTTACCACAAATGGCTGTTTTGGGCATGGTGTTGATTGGTTTAGCGGGGTTTGGCATGGACCATATATTGATGATGGTTAAAAGAAGGCTTGTGCCTTGGAGTATAGATAGTGGCAAAATGTAAAAAAATTATTTCCGAGATAAAGAAGCTTGATGTTATTGTTCTTTTGTTAATTATTTGGGAGGTTTTTTCCCGATGGATTTATCCTGGAATTGAGCCGCAAGCGAAAATTTTTTTGCCACCACCGTCATTTATTTTGAAAGAATATTGGCAGCTTTTATCCAGCAATATTCTTTTTCACCATATCGCAGCTAGCTTTAAAAGGGTATTATTCGGTTTCTTCTTGGCTTCATTGTTTGGGGTAATTTTTGGATTTATTATCGGGCTTTCCCGTAGAGCGCATGAGCAGTTACGGATAATATGCAATATTTTCAGGCCTATTCCGCCAATAGCCTGGATACCAATCAGTCTGCTTTGGTTTGGAATTACTGAAAAACAGCAGTATTTTATTATTTTTATCGGTGTTTTGTTTCCAGTTTTATTTAATACATCAGAAGGTGTCTACGGGGTATCTGCTCATTATAAATATGCGGCTCAAGCATTAGGTGTTAAAGGATTATCTCTTGTAAAGCGTGTAGTATTACCGGCAGCTCTTCCTAGAATAATGCTTGGCTTGCGTTCCGGGTTTGGATATGCCTGGTTTATTATTGTCGCTGCCGAATTTGTTTCCGCACCCAATGGTTTGGGATATCTTATTCTTGAAGGTAGGAATGCTCTTGTAACAGAACGGATTTTTGTGGGAATGATAACTATTGGGATAATTAATCTTATCTTTTATTATTTTTTAACTAAGCTTGAAAATTGGATTGCTCCCTGGAAAAAGATTGCTTTTATTCGTTAAATAAGGCTATGATAGAGTTTAAGAATGTATCTAAAATTTATCAGAATGCAAAAGACGATCGCCGGATATTGGCGTTGGAGGACATTTCTTTTTTAGCGAATTCGGGAGAGATAATAGTGCTAATTGGTCCGTCCGGCTGCGGTAAGACTACGATTTTAAATCTGATTGCTGGTTTTATTCAATCTACAGAAGGCAAAGTATTATTTAATAGCCGGCCGATTACCGGGCCTGGAGCAGAAAGGACAATGATTTTTCAGGAGTATGTTCTTTTTCCCTGGTATTCGGTTCGCAATAATATTGAATTCGGTTTAGTGCCTAAGAAAATCCCGAGGCAACAAAGACGGCAAATATCGTCTGAATTATTGCGTTTAGTCGGTTTAGAACAATTTGCCGATTTTTATCCTTATCAGTTGTCGGGAGGGATGAAACAGCGTGTAGCCTTAGCAAGGGCGCTTGCGGTAAATCCGGAAGTTCTTTTAATGGATGAGCCGTTTGGTTCTTTAGATGCACAGGCAAGAGGTTTTTTACAGCAATCATTATTGGAAATCTGGGGGGTAAAAAAACCGACGATTGTTTTTGTTACCCATAGTATTGACGAAGCGCTTATTCTTGGCCACAAGATTTTGGTATTAAGCCGTCAACCGGCTAAAGAGCTTGATTGGATAACGATTAACAAACCATTTCCCCGTGATGTTGTACGTGATTCATTCTTTCAGGATGTGCGGGTCAGGATAGATAATGTCCTGAAAGATGAATTCCAAGATATTTCAAATAGGGATAGATTATGAAAGTTCAGATATTGATAGCTCCCGAAATAAAACAACCTTGGCAAGTAAGGCGGATGGCCAGCGTGGATGTACGGCGTCTTCCTTATGGAGCGGGGTGTTTGGCAGCTTTTTTAAAAAGATACGGTTACGATGTAACGATAAAGGATATGTCTTTTTTAGCACACAAAGCTTGGCCGTGGTTTATTGCTTTGGATACGCTAAGCGTGTTTAAGCAAATAGAGGATTATTTAGTTAGGAATGTTCCAAACAAAAGGATAGATTATTTTATCAAGAAAATGTTTCAGACGGCAGGAATCGATAAGTTTGACGTTATTGGCTTTTCTGTTTTTAGCATATTGAATCTTCCGGCATCATTATTGTTGGCTAAAAAGATTAAAGAGCAAACCGGGGCAATTATTGTTTTTGGCGGGCCGCTCATAACTAAGCGCATCCAAATTATGCAGCGGGTAAACAAGTATGATTTTGTCAACTTTTTTAAGTTTATCGATTACCTGGTTGTTGGTAGAGGCGAAGAAGCATTCCTTAAACTCTTAAGATTTCTTAAAGGCGAGGTGGACTTAGATGGTGTTCCAAATTTGGTATATAGAAAGACCGGTAAAGTAGTTATAAATCGGAGTGAGTCGTTTGATATTGAAAAAATGCCTGTTCCGGATTTTGACTCTCTGCCATTGAGCAGGTATAAACGTCTTTTATTTTTTTCTAATCGTCGGTTGGCAAAAAATAACCGTGTTTTGCAGTTACCATATCAAATGACTTGCGGCTGCACACAAAATTGTAGTTTTTGTAATTTTTATCTGGTAAGTCCGAAGGTAGAGTTTAAAAGTCAAGAAAAAATTATTTCCGAGTTAATTTATTTGAAAGATAAATACAAGACTAGTTATTTTTATTTTTGCGAAACAAAATTCAATATTTCTTACCAATATGCTGAAAATATTTGTGATATTTTTATAAAAGAAAAACTTAGCATTCATTGGCGGCTATATGCAGGTATTAACAATATGGATAGAAAATTGCTTTTAAAAATGAAAAAGGCAGGATGCTATGCGATTTCTTGGGGAATTGAGTCAGGAAGCGACAATATTTTAAGAGCAATGAATAAGGGATTTTCAGTAAAGCAGGCGGCAAAAACTTTAAAGGATTCTCACAATGCAGGGATAAAAAATGCTACCAGCTTTATGACCGGTTTTGTGGGCGAAACCGATAAAGATGTTTGCAGGACTCTGGCGTTTATTAAAGATAATTCAAGGTACATAGATCGGATTACGCTTTTTGATTTTGGACTTAACCCTGCGACTTTTGTTTTTGATCATCCAGATAAATTTGGCATTGAAGCTATTTATCCTGATCGTTTATCGTTGCTTGGAGCATCGGTTATTGGTTGGGATGAGGCTGGCGGTTTACGATGGAATGATAAACTTAGGCAAAAACGAAAAGCCTATCGACGAGCACAGAGGGAGACAAATAAAATATTTTATTACCGAAAATTAAAATATCTGTGGTCTAGGTTATTTTGGAAAATATTTTAGGAATATGGTTAGTTTGCGCTGCAATAATAAATAGTTATTTTCAGAATTTATTAGTATCTTGGAGAGTATGAGAAGGATTCTTATCATATGTGTTGCTCAATAGAAATAATTAGTTTGAGAAAGGAATTTCCATCTAATAAGGGTTTAGCTGGATTTTCTTTGAGGCGGAATAGAAATGTCACGGTTCTTAAGGATGTTAATCTGCGGATTAAAAAGGGTGAGTGTTTCGGTATATTTGGACCGAATGGTTCCGGTAAAACTACTTTAATAAAGATATTAACCACACTTGTTTTACCTACTGAAGGTGCAGTTTACGTAAATGGTTATGATGTTGTTTCTGAGGCGGTAAACGTGAGGTGTTCTGTAGGTTTAGTTTTAAGCAATCAGCGTAGTTTTTACTGGAGATTAACCGGTAGGCAAAATTTAGAATTTTTTGCTGCCCTGTATAAGCTTTCTTCTGAAAAAGTTCACAAGAAAATAAATGAATTAGCGGCTTTTTTAGAAATAGAGGAGTATTTGGATGACATTTTTTATAAATATTCTTCCGGAATAAAACAAAGGTTTTCTATTGCCAGAAGTCTTATTAATGATCCCCAAATTTTATTTTTGGATGAACCCGCTAAAAACCTAGACACGAATACTGCTCAGAACCTAAGAAGATTTATAAAAGAAAAATTTGTGCATAAGCAAGGCAAAACTGTTCTATTTGTTACTCACGACTACGATGAAGCAGTAGTCTTTGCGGATAGATTAGCAATACTAAATAAGGGGGAAGTCAGGGCTTGTGGAATCCCAAATGAATTAGGAGAGATAGAAAGAGTTCTGTGAGGTTAAAGCGTAAAGGATATTTATTATTTGAATGTTAATGGAGGAACGTTTTTGAAAAAAATTGTGTTTGCTTGTCTTAAAAAAGATTTTTTAAATTCATTAAGTTATAAGCTTCCCAGTTTTATGCGGCTTTTTAACTCTTTTTTAGTGGTAATAGTCTTTTATTTCGTTTACCATTCTTTTGTTAAAAAACCTTCTATTGTCCATCTTGAAGGGTATCAAATAACATATTTTGCTTTTGTGCTTACCGGAATGATTCTTGCCCGGTATTTATTGGCAACCCTTTCAATTTTTTCTCAACAAATGGAAGAGGAGCGAAGAATGGGAACATTGGAAGCTTTATTAATGACCCCTACTCGTTTCATTACTATAATTATTTCAATGTATGTCTGGAGCTTTGTTATTGTTTTTGTATATACTATTCCTGTCTTATTGTTTGGCGTGTATGTTTTGAATATTAAATTTACTGGTGCAATGATTATTGCAATTCTGGTCATCTTTGCGTTGTCCATTATTATTTTTGGTGCTATTGCCATAATGCTATCGGCCTTTATTATTGTTTTTAAAAAAGGTAGATCTGTGACAATTTTAGTAAATAGTGTTTTTAGGATTTTAGGAAATATTTATCTTCCGGTTGTCATTTTTCCAAAGTGCATAAAAGTATTTTCGTGTTTTTTGCCAATAAGTTACAGCATGAAAGCTTTTAGGCAAATTTTATTTAAGGGCGATGGTTTAATGGGGGTAGCTTCTGAAATAATAATTCTTTTAATCTTTTCTGTAATTTTGTGGCCATTAAGTATCTTTATTTTTAAATGCTGCTTAAGAAAGGCAAAAAAAATAGCAGGGTTGTCACATTATTAGGATAAACTGTCTTGTTGTGAAGATGCAGATTCTAGCGGGGGTGGATTCAGGGCATTTAAGATAGTTGGAAAAAATAATTGGTGCCTTCGATTTATAAATTTGTGAAATTTAGGTAAAAAATATGATTGAGCTAGATTGTCAGCTTATGCGAAATAAAAAAGAAGGAGAAAATATTAGTATTTCCGGAAATACTGCTATCGCTCGTGGTCTTATTGAGGGCTCTGCAAAAATGATCACTAGTTACCCAGGTACTCCTTGTGCTGAGGTAATTGAAAGTCTAGTACCTTTTTCGGAAGAATATAAGTTTCATGTTGAATGGTCGGTCAATGAGAAGGTTGCTCTTGAGGTAGCATTTGCAGCTGCTATATCTGGATCGCGTTCAGCTTTCATAACAAAACATGTGGGCATGAATGTCGCTGCAGATGCGTTGATGCATATATGTTATGCGGGGGTTAATGCGGGGATGGTGATTATCTCTGTTGATGATCCTGGTGCTTTCGATTCCCCCATAGAGCAAGATACACGTTTTTATGCCAGGATGGCGGAAATTATTGGTATAGAGCCTTCCAACCAGCAGGAAGCAAAAGACATGGTGGTAAGTGCTTTGGAGTTTTCAGAGAAAACGCAGCTTCCGGTTTTTATCAGGACGACCAATAGGATTCTTTATGGCCGAGGGAAGGTTACTGTAGGAAGGATACAAGACATCAAGCCTGGCTTACAATTTGAAAAGAAAAGTTTAAGATGGTTTATTGCTGGAAGGAATTCAGTTAAGCAACATGAGTGGTTGCATGAACAGCAGGGGCAATTAAAAAATATCAGTGAAGCTTTTTCGTTTAATAAGATTGAGCCGGCAGTTCAAAAAGAATACGGAATAATTACGACAGGGGTAGGGTATTATTATGCGAAAGAGGCAATAAATTATTTATCTCTCCAGGATTGTATTTCTATTTTAAAAATCGGTTGTTTTAATCCATTGCCGGAGAATTTAATAAAGCAATTTTTAAATAGCCTTGGAAAGGTATTGGTTGTTGAAGAGCTGGAGCCATTAATAGAAGAAAAAATTAAGGCTGTTGCAGTTAGATCTGATAAGAAAGTGGAGATTTACGGAAAATTAAGTCGACATTTTTCACATGTCGGCGCTCTTTCTCCGGGGATTGTGAGAGATGTTATTGCCCAAACGTATTCGCTTAAAACGGTTAGCTTTTTACAGAATGATTCTCGCAAACTAAAAGCGATTAAAGACGTAGATGATATTAAGAAGACAATTCCTTATGGCTACCTTACCTTTTGTCCAGGCTGTCCTCATCGAGCATCTTTTTATGGTTTAAAGCGTGCAATTAAAAAATCTAAGCAAGAATTTATTGTTACCGGAGATATTGGGTGCTATCTTTTAGGTAGGCGTTCTCCTTTTTTATTGGAGCATACTGTTTTTTGCATGGGGGCGAGCATTGGCATAGGATGTGGGTTATCGCAAGTAGAATCTGGAGAGAGAGTTATTGCTACTATTGGTGATTCTACATTTTTACATGCTGGTATTCCTGCTTTAATTAATTGTTCTTATTCAAATGTTGATATACTTATTTGTATATTAGACAACAGAACTATTGCAATGACTGGATTGCAGCCATATCCTGGAACAGGTGTAACTGTAGAAGGAAAAAAGAACAAAGCTATTAAGCTTGAAGATATGGTTAGGGCCTGTGGGATTAATTATGTAAAAGTGGTTGATCCTTTTAAAACTAAAAAGGCAGGAGAAGTCTTATTGGGTGCCCTTAAGATGAGAGGGCAAAGAGTGGTGATTCTTCGGCATGAATGTGCTCAGCTATCGAATAAGAGAGCGAAAGAAAAGAAGATACGGACTAAACATTATACAATAAATAATTATAAGTGTAAGCAGTGTAAGATATGTATCAATGTGCTAAGATGTCCGGCTATATTGTTCCGAAATAATAGAGTTTATATAGATAGATTTCTTTGTTCAGGGTGTGGACTATGCTCCCAGGTTTGTCCGTTTAACGCAATCTCTTGCTAAGATTAATTATGAATTGTACTATGGAGTTACTAATTGTCGGGTTAAGGGTACACAATATTCTAAGAATTAGTCAGATATTATCCCAAGCTGCGATTGCTCAAGGCTTAGATGCCAAAACGGCAGAATTCACCAATGAACCGCTAATGACAACTGAAGTTGCTCATGTAAGAATAGGGCAGTGCGTAGAAAGTCCTTTAATCTTGGAAGGTAATGCTGATCTTTTGATTTGCTTTGAACCACTCTTAGCTTTAGATTTAGTGGTTAAGTATTTAGTCCCTAAAGGAACGATAATCGTCAATACTAAGTCTTTGTTGCCGGATATTAATTTATCTAAGGAAGCTATTCGGTTATTTTGTCAATTAACCGAAAAAGTTATTAAATTTGATAGTGTTTTGATGGCTAAAGAATCCAGAGATATTAGTAAAAGTAGTTTTGTTATGCTTGGTGTACTTGATGCATTAGGCATTCTTCCTGTAAGTTCAGTAAATATTAAGCAGGCAGCGGAAGAAGTTGTAAGTAGTGGTGATTTAGGGGTTTGTCTTAAAGCCATGGAGTTTGGAAATAAAATTGCACTAGAATTGAGTTTATGAACATTCTAAAGGAAAATACAAAGAGTCTTTGTCCGGTTTGTTTGCAGGAGATTGACGCTCAAGTTGTTGAAGACAACGGTAAAGTGTATATTTGTAAGAGTTGCGTTCAGCACGGGAACTTTAATTTTTTGCTTGAAAAAAATGTGCAGGTTTACAAAAGATTGATGAACCGAAGCAACCTAGAGCAAAGAAGATCATTTAATAATGTGATGATTGCTGTAACTCATCGGTGCAATTCTGACTGTCCCATTTGCTACTTACCAAATAAGGATACACCGGATATTTCATTAGAAAATATGAAAGAAGCTATTCTTAATTTTGATGGTCCGGAGATCCGACTTTCAGGAGGCGAGCCGACATTAAGGGAGGATCTACCCCAGATAATTGAATTTGTGTGTAAATTAGGTAAACGTTGCAGCATTATAACTAATGGTTTAAGGTTAGCGGATAGAAGGTATGTAAAATTGTTAAAAAAATCTGGATTAAAATATGTCAATTTTTCTTTTAACGGATTTAATGATCAAGTGTATCAAAGAATAAACGGATGTAGTCTGCTTAAAATTAAATTAAAGGCTTTAAATAATCTAAAGCGAGAAAATATGAATATCGCACTTTCGGTAATGCTTGTTAAAGGTGTAAACGAAAATGAATTGCAAAAAATATATCGTTATTGTCTTAAAAATAGCCATTTTGTCAGCCGATTAAGGATTAGAACAGTTGTTGATGTGGGAAGGGGATGTGAACCTGGAGAACAAATCTATTTATCGGATATGATTACAGCAATGTCTAAAATTATTGGAGTAGACGAAAAAGAGTTAATTGAACATTCTCTATCTTTGCCTTGCAAGGATCATCTTCCTTGTGGGTTGAATATTCATCTTGCTCGATTTTTATTAAAAGATTCATGCGTTAGAAAAACAAAAAATTTATTATTCAGAAAGATAAAGGTTATTTTTCATTTATTGCCAAAAGTTGGATTACGCGCATTTCTTAATTTTTCAGGAGGGAAGATAGGAACAGGGCTTCCTCTGTTTAATTTTCAGATACTCCTAAGAGCTTGGCCTGATAAATACAGAATAGATTTAGGCGAGATAGAAAGGTGTCCTTCTTCTCATTTAGTTAGTGCAACCGGAGAAGTTATTCCTTTCTGCTATGGATTAATATTAAACAATACTACGCTTTTGCTTTAGAAATTTTTATTTTATGAATCAATATTCAAATAGGATTATCTTAAAAGAAAACACAAAGAGTATGTGTCCTGAGTGCTACCAAATAATTTCTGCACAAATTTATGAGGTTGATGGGAAAGTATATATGGACAAAAAGTGCTCTAAACATGGAAAATTTAACTGTCTAATCGAAAAGGATTCCTATGTGTATAAACGGCTTATGGACCAGGAGCATTCAACTGAAAAGGTACTCTTTAAAAGCATTGCAATAAATGTAACCCATGCTTGTAATCTTAATTGTGCGATATGCTATTTGCCGAATAGAAAACAACCCAATATGCCGTTAGAAAAAATTAAACAAATTATATCTCAATTTAGCGGTCCGGAAATTAGGATTTCTGGTGGCGAGCCAACAATAAGAGAAGATTTACCGGCGATAATAAAATTTATATGTGATATTGGTAAAAAACCGTTTATTCTTACTAATGGGTTAAAGTTGGCAGATAGGAAATATTTAAGAAAACTTAAGGATGCTGGTTTAAGAGTAGTTCATTTTTCCTTCAACGGTTTTACAAATGATGTGTCTACACGGATTAGCGGACAGCCTTTGACCAAAGTTAAATTAAAGGCATTAAGGAATTTAAAGAAGGAAAATATGCAAGTTGTTATGTCAATGATGCTTGAAAAAGGGGTTAATGAGAAAGAGGTAGAAAAAATTTATCATTTTTGTCTTAAGAATACTCGTTTTATTCATCAGCTAAGGTTGAGGACGGTTGTTTCTATTGGGAAATATCGAGAAGGTTTTCAAAAAATTTATATATCTGATTTGATTAATATAATTGGCAGGGTTATTAAAATTGGTAAAGAGGATATTATTGACCATGCGCTTTCCTTGCCAAAAAGATTTCAGCGTCCTTGTTGTGGTGTGACCATAGACCTTTTACGGTTGTTATTAAAAGTAAAAGGGTTCAGGCAAACAAAAAATCCATTCAAAAAAATAAGAATTATTGTCTTTAGCCTAATGCCTAAGATAGGATTATTTAACGGGTTTAATTTATTTCTGGATTTAATAAGAAAAAAAAGGAAATTTTCGTCTCGTTTGTTTATCCATGCTCGACTGTGGCATGATAAGTATACTATGGATGTCGATGAATTTCGAAGATGTCCTTCAGCTTATTTTAATGATATTGACGGAAAAATATATCCTTTTTGTTATGGGATTGCGGTGAAAGATAAAAAATAGGAAAAACGGATATATTAAAATTGATATATCTTGCTGAAAAAGAAGGTTTATGGATTGCTTAGTTGGATAGAAAATTTACCAAAATGCCATAACCATTTTTCTCGGGTGCATTTTGGCTCTAAAATGTCTTGGCTGGCAGGGTTCACAATAGTTAAAAAGAGATATTTGAGAAGTAATGATTAAAATCATAGTTCCCCCTCAGATTATTACAAGAGTCCATTATTACAGTAGAAACCTTTCGTTGGTTCCCTTGTATGGAGCTGCCGTGGTGGTTTCATATCTTAGAAAGAACGGCATCAATGCTTCATTGGTAGATATAGATAAAGAAGTAAATCTATTCTCTTCATTTTTTATCAAGAAGACAATGAAAACACCTTGGTTGATAAAGGAACATCTTCAAGGCAAATATTTTTGGCGAAAAATAGATGCGGTTGCAGAAAGATTGATAAAAAACATTTCGTTTGATGGGGTTAATTTAGTGGGCATTTCTATCTTTAGTATCCGTAATATTCTTCCGGCTATGCTGATAGCTAAAAAAATTAAAGAAAAAATAGGCATTCCTATCGTACTAGGGGGGAGCGTTATTGCTGATTATGAACAATATGGGGGAAATTTATTGGTTTCTTATCCTTTTGTTGATTATCTTATTGTTGGTCCAGGAGAGGTTCCCCTATTGAGCTTAGCAAGATTTTTTCAAGGAAATGGGGCAATCGAGAAAGTTCCTAATCTTATTTATCGAATCGACAATAATATTTTGAGAACTTTCAATAAAGTTTTTGATATTGAAGATATGCCCATTCCTGATTTTGGCGGATTGAATTTTAAACGTTATTTTTCTAAATGTTCATCAGGTAGTGGATTAATATTGCCTTATGTAATAGCAAAATGTTGTCTTTATAAATGTAGTTTCTGCCGTGTCAACCCTATGGAATCAAAAAACCAAATAAAATCATTAGAGAAGGTGGTAAAGGAATTAGCTAGAATGCAAGAAATGTATAATTCCAATCATTTTTACTTTTGTGAATGCTTATTGAACATTTCATACGATTATTCGATGAGATTTTGTAAGAGATTGTGTGAGCAAAAACTAAATATTAATTGGGGCTCAAATATGAGTGTGGCTAATTTAGACAGAAGGTTATTAGAGAAAATAAGAGAATCGGGGTGCACTAGTGCGATTTGGGGAATCGAAACGGGAAGCGAGCGCATGTTGCGTTTGATGAATAAACCTTTTTCTGTTCAGCAAGCAGAAGCTGTATTAAAAATCGCGCATAAACTAGGAATAGAAAATAAAATTAATATTCTTACCGGATTTGCGCATGAGTCAGATGAAGATTTAGAGGATACTGTAAATTTTATACGAAAGAATGCATTGTATATAAGCTGTATTTATGTTTTTGACTTTCAGCTAGTGTTTGGTACGCCTATATTCTTAAATCCTCGACAATATGGTATCAAAAATATATTTCCGTTGGCTGCCAAATTGGGCCCAGGGGTATTTGGATATGATGAAATTGGTGGGTTACAGTGGAAAGAAAAGGTGAAGCAAAAGAAAAGGCATTACAAAGAAGTAAAACGGGAAGCGGATAGGTTGGTTTTTAAGAGGAAACTATCCAATATTATTTTAAAAAAATAAATATTTTCAATATGTATTGTGATAGTAGGTAAAAGTTTTTTAAAATATTTATGTATCAAGACAAAAACAATTTATTAGAAGAAAATTTGACAGACAATGTATTTGGAGCGGGCAATTTACAAGTTGCTTTAATTTCGCTATTTGGTTTGGATTTTGGTCTGCGCTCTATCAGCTCTCTGCTTAAAAAAAATGGATACTGTTCGAGCCTAATCTTTTTTAATAAACACAGTTATTCGGCAGAGTTTTTGGGTAATGATTATTTTACTCCTCGCTTATTGAATCATGAAATGTGCTCTAAGGATGATCTAGATTTATTAATCTTTCTATTAAAAAAAATAAAACCATCAATCATCGGTATTAGTGTTAGCTCTGTTACAATGCAGGCGGCTAAACGTATTACTTGCAGAATAAAAGAACATTTTGACACCATAATCGTGTGGGGAGGCATCCATGCTATTATTGCGCCAGAAGAATGCATTCAGCATGCAGATATTGTTTGTGTTGGTGAAGGCGAATTTCCGATGTTGGAATTGGCGAAAAAAGTTAAACATCGACATTTAATAACTGGAATCAATAATCTATGGATAAAAAGAGATGGATTTATAGAAAAAAACAGAATGAATGATTTAATGGTGAATCTTGACATTTTACCGTTTCCCGATTTTATTGACGAAAACAATAAATTCTTGATAGACCGCGGTAGATTGGGAAGAGAGGTTATTGTTAATTCAGCTAGCGAAAAGGATGTCTATCCAATAATGACTTCTCGTGGGTGCATGTTTAGCTGTTCTTTTTGTTGCAATAGTGTAATTAGAAAACGATATCAAGGAAAGGGCCCTTACTTAAGGAGGCGTAGTGTTGGCAATGTTATTACTGAGTTGAAGTTAGCGATTATGAGTGGATGGCGTATTCGCACGATAAGATTTTGGGATGATATTTTTACATATGATTCACAGTGGATTGAAGAGTTCTGTCCCCGTTATCTTCATGAAATTGGTAAGCCTTTTAATTGTTATGTGCATCCTAAGTCTACAAGTAGAAATATGCTATGCAGATTAAAAGAAGTTGGTTTAAATCGTGCAATTATCGGAATTCAGACTGGAAGTGAAGAAGTGGCTAGTCAGTTCTTTTCCCGGAACCAATCTAATCAAGACATTTTAGATTTTTCTTATTTTGTAAAACAACAAGGCATAAGGCTGAGATTTGATTTAATTGTAGATAATCCCTATGAAAATGAATCAGATCACAACATCGCTGTAGAATTATTATTAAAATTACCAACACCTTTCCAGATACAAATTTATTCTTTGTGCTGGTTTCCTAAAACTCCTTTGACCAAAAGGGCTATTTTAAATAATGTGATTTCTGAAAAAGACCTCGAGCAATATACTTTTAAGGCGCTTAATAATTTTCATCTACAAATACCATTATTTAAAGATAAATATAATCTGTTTTGGAATTGTATTATTGCGATGTCTGTAAACAGGAAGTTTTCTAAACATTGGGTAAGATTGTGCAAGAAAAATAATTTTTTCAGAAAGTATCCGTATGTTTTATTTCTTTTATCGAAATACTATCTTATTTTGCTTACCAGGTTTGAAATAAAATGGCAAAGAAATAGGATTTTTATTATTAAAATGTTGGAGCATTCCTTGGTTAACGACGTAGCTTACATTAGTAGACATACTGCTAGTCAACGATTTATTATTGGCGGGGCGGAAAGTTTATTTATCCAGAGAAAAATAAAATATAGTTTTTTCCCTTTAAATTCCTCGACAAGAAGTAAAAAATTTTGTCTTAGAGTAAAACAACATAAAAAAAGTGAAGTATTCAACATGGCTGTTTATGTTGTCTACTCTCCATTGTCTATTGGTTTTGTGGCTGGTGCAGATAGAATTATAACTTGGAATTTGCAGTTTAATGCAAGTAAGAATATTTTTACCGTTGTTAAGTTCAGCATGAATTATCCAAAATTATTTTATGACGTCAATGGTCAACAATATATGGCAACAAGAAAAGGTAAAGAGAATGTTTTTCCTTCCAAGAAAGGTTTATACAGAATTTATATTGAAAGAATAGGCGCTAATTCCGATAGATGCAGATTCAAAGGGTTTTTGCTCTGGAAAGTACTCACTTAAGAGCAGGCTATAAATTGTTTTTATTATTGCACTAATTTATTTAATTTCCATATTCCTTGTTCTTTGGAAAATATTGCTTTTCGTTTTATTGTATGGCGCCAAGAATGCACTCTTTTTATATCGAAGAAAGTGCAGCAGCAGGCATAGTCGGCGTAGACAAATTCCTGATTATCCCGTATATCCAGCTTATTTACTTTGATATTTATACTATTGACTAAACAAACAATGTTATTGCCAAAAGCTTTGTCGAACATGCTATTTAGGACTAATGCTTTTTGATCGGAATCTATGATACTTTTAGCAGAGAGAGAAAAGTAATTTTTTGATAGGTATTCAAGCATTGAATTTTGATCATTCCATAAAAAGTCTTCGACCATACTTTCGATCAACTCTTTAATTGCTCTTGTGTCATTATTGTCTAATAGTTTTTTATTTGCTTGATAAGTACTTATTTTTTTTGTGTTATTAGGCGATATCAATGTAGCTTCCGGAATGATTATCCTATTTTTTCTATTTGTTTCGGATTGAATATCATTTAAAGCTCCTGTTATATAAAGATCTACGGTAATTCCTTTGAATTTTTTAGTTAATGGGTTTTCATATCGCAAGCTTAATGCATTTTTTAATAAGGCGTTATGGTATCCTAATTTTTCCTCACTTGACCATATAGAAGAAACAAGCCATATTCTTTTGTGATTGAGCGTATTTTTGTCGTTTTGCTTTAAGCTATACCTATTTTGATAGTATTTAAATGACGGTTTTGCGCTGATATGTCCATAGATTAAAAGATCACCATTCTTCCAGTTTTCTTCGATGTAGCTTATTGCCGGCTTGAATGATTTTTTAAGATATACTCCTTGATGGTAAGCAGAATTTTTTATTGGCATGTAGCCAGAGAAATAATTAATCAGCGAAGGCGCGGTGAGCGAAGTAATAAAAATAATTATAGCCACCTTAGCGACCTTAGTTTTTATATTTATTATGCCTGCGGCGACGATTAAATAATAAAAAGGGGAAAACAGCATCATGTGCCGAGTAATATAAATTGGTATTTTTTGAGAAACAATAAAAGTTACTACAAGAGGCACAAATAAGAATGATAACAAGAATATTTTTTTCTCTTTTTTCAGGCAGAAAATACCGAAAAGAAATAAACTGAAAAGAATCACAAATGATAGCCAAAATGTTATGCTGTATCCGGTGTAACCGGTATTAAAACTTCCCAGAGTAATAACCAATGACAGCAAGGATGGTTTTATCGTCCAGAAAACATTTTTGACAAACAAAAAATGCTGCCAAAATGCATGAGACCAAGGCAATAAAAATATTAGTATAATAACATTCGAAAGTAACCATTTTTTTGTTAATGGCCGGTATTTATGTAATAAAAATATGGGCCACCCTGCCAGAAGGATATAAGCTGTAAAGTAATTTGTAAATATGGCAATGAGTGTAACGATAATAAATTTTATCCATGCGCTCAAGCTATTCTTTTCTAAAGCATTAAAGAATGAATACGCTCCCAAGAGAACCAGGAAAACCGATAATGCATAGGCCCGTGTTTCTTGGGCATACCATATATGAAGAGGAGATATAGAGAGTAAAAAAGCACTCACCAGGCCTATTTTTTTATTTAATAAGATCCCCCCGAGTTTATATATTAACCATATAGTAAAAATGCTGAATAACGCTGAAAGTGATCTTGTAGCCAGTTCACTTTTATCGAAAATATGTATCCATATATTCAATAGACAGGAGTAAAAAAAAGGCTGAGGGTCTAAACCCTTGTAGGGCGGAGCTTGAAGCTCGGTAGCCGGGTTTCCGTAGGGTATCTCTTTATCTGGAGAAGAATGAGCTTTTATTGTGTTTTCTATTTGTAAAATGCTTATAGCTTCATCAAACCATAGATCATTCTGCGCGATCTTATAGATTCTTAGGGCGCCTCCTATACAAATAATAAAGGCGATAATCAAAATATAGTATCTTTTAGCGGATAGATTTTTTAAGATCATTCACTCTTAAGATTTATTTGGAAGCTATTAGGTTAACCAGAAATGAATATTTATACTAAACTTAAGAGAACTTTTGAGTTATTCATCTGGTTTTAAGTAATACTAATTTTTATTTTATTCCAAAAGTATCCAGTTAGTTACTTTCCATTTGTTATTTTCTTTAGCAAATGTTATTTTTCTTATTCTGGGTAGTATAGTTCGTTTTTTAGTTTTTTTATTGTATGTGTTGGTAGAATAAGCAGTTTTAACAGTAACTTCTTTATTAGTTTCTTCTATTATTTCTACGGTAATGTTCCCTTTAAGTGAAAAAACAAAACCTTGCTTAGTAAACTTGTTGAATGATTTTTCTATTTTAGATTTAAACTCTGTATAATCAATAATTGTTTCATTGGCTTTTGAAGAATAATTGGGAGAAATATATTGCACAAACGCTTTTTGATTTAAGGAAAGAGCAACTTTTATGATTTTTTTCGTTGTATTTTTGATTTGTTTAACGTCGTTTGCCGTAAGTGTGCTTTTGTTTTGCGCTCTTGCTATATCCATGTTTCGGAATACAGGAAGATTACAGAGAAGCGGTATGCTAAGTATGCAAAAAATACTGACGATTAATTTTTTCATTACTAAACCTCCTTTTTTACCGGTTCACGATTGGCTAGGTAGTATGAATTTATATTTGAATCTTATCATAATCGAAAAGTATATTTACGTCAAGTTAGAAAAGAATCTGTTTATTTACGCGTTTATTTAATTTATTTAGAAATTTGTTCAATTATTTGGTACAATAAAAATAAGCTTGGTAATGCTTAAAATTATTTTATTAGCTAAAGTACTATGCTCTATTTGCGAATAGGTGTTTGTTAATGTCCGGAAAAGTTAAATCTGAAGTTTATTTTTCGATTATAATCCCTGTCTTTAATAGTCAAGCAACTCTCAGAAAGTGTCTTGATTCGATATTTATTCAGGATTTATTACGAACTGAGGTTATTGTGGTTGATAATGGGTCCTCGGACAAAACTTGGGAGTTTGTAAGAGAGAAGTATCCTTTGGTCAAAATTGTACATAATTGTAATAATTTAGGGGCGGCATACGCCAGGAATCAAGGGATTAATTTAGCTCAAGGAAAGTATATAATTTTTTTAGATAGCGACACAGAGCTGGAGAATAGTTTTTTTCGAAAGCTGAATGATAAATTGAAACAGCTGCCTTTAAGTGTGGCAGCTATTTCTCCAAAGATAATTAACGTTCAAACAAAAAAAATATTTTCATGCGGCATCAATATTTCTTCTATATACCGCGCTTACGATTTAGGCAAAGATAAACTACCGGATACATTTGGTGAAATATGTCGAATAGATGGTCCGAATAGTTGCTGTGCGATATTTAGGAAAGAGTATTTAGAGAAAATCAAAGAAAAAAGTTATTTTGATGAAGACTTTTTTTTTCTTTTTGAAGATGTTGACTTAGTTTTTCGTCTTAAAAAGAATGGCTATCAATCGGTATTTTTACCCGGGCTTATTTGCTATCATCAAGGTAACAGCTCCAATACTTCTAAACAGTTCAGACAATTTCTTTGTTTCCGCAATCGGTGGTATATGGTTTTAAAATATAATAGGGGTTGGGGGTTGATAGTGTTTCTTGCAAAGAGTTTCCTTTATGATTTCCTTCGAACAGTGTATTTTATGTTAAGCAATCGGTATTTTTTGAGAGCTTTGGGAGAAATTTACAGAAAAAGTAAATTTATCAAACAAGTATGAAAAAAATAATTATTTTTAATGCTTCTTCTTTTCTCTATGGGGCAGAAAAAGGCTTGCTTAATCTTATTAATGTCTTGGTGGGTAAATATGAAATTATTGTAGTTGTGCCGCAGAAAGGGGTGTTATCTGAAAAAATAAAGAGTTGTTTTCCGGAAATAAAAGTAAAAATATTTCCTATGCCTGTAATTATTTTTTCTTTGTCTCCTTTGTATTATTTAAAATTTTTCCTTTTTTTGTTAATAAACTGCATTTATTTTCTATTTTATATCAAGGAGAAGGATGTTGATATTATTTGTAGCAATAGCCTTCTGCTAGTTTTCCCTGGGTTATTAAGCAAGCTATTAGGGAAAAAGCACGTATGGTTTATTCGAGAATTTTTTAATGTTACGTTTATTGATAAAATATTTGGTAGGATTGTTAATTGCTTCTCTGATATTATTATCTGCCAGTCTAAGGCTATAAAAAATAAGTTATTTCTATCGGATAGAGCAAAGGTAGTTTACGAACCAATTGATTTTGCAAATTATAGAATGTATAGCCGGCAGGTGTTAAGAGATGAACTGAAAATTTCTCATGATTCAATAATTATGTCAATTGTATCTCGCATTCATCCTTCTAAAGGTCAATTTAAGTTTATCGAGGGGATAAAAGAGGTTTTGCTGAGAGATAAGCAGTTATTTTTACTTATTGTCGGAGATTCTTCAATCCGAAATTTACGAAGTTATTTGTATAAAAGAAAAATTAGAGAGCTGATAAATAATAATAATCTCAAAAGAGTTATGTTGTTGGGGTTCCGGGAGGATGTGGATAAGATCTTTTCAGCTAGCGATGTATGTGTATTTCCATTTCAGCGTGAAGAGCCATTTGGTATTGCTGTTGCTGAATCTCTTATTTTTGGTGGTATTGTATTTTTCCCGCGAACTGGAGGCCTTAAGGAAATCTTTAATATTTTTAATCGTGGAAAAGAATATGACATCAAGGAGGTGACTGAAGTAATAGAGAATCTAAAAACTAATTCTAGTGATAAGCAAAAAAAACTTGAGATACCTAAAATTTTATCTGTTGATAATTATAAAAACCAGATAAAAGGGGTTTTTAATTTATGAAGAAAAAGATTTTATTTGTTATCACATATTTAGAGTTGGGTGGTGCACAAAAACAGTTACTTTCGATTATCAACAGATTAAATCCTCAAAAATATTCAATGCATTTATGTGCGGGGGCTAATGGATGCCTTAAGAAAGAATTCTTCAGGGTTAAATCATTACGCATAAAATTCATTCCGCAACTGGTTAGACAGATTAGCTTGGTCAATGATTTAATTGCGTTTTTAAAATTATATTCTTATATCCGAAGAGAACATTTTGATATTGTTCATGTGCATTCACCGAAGGCTTCGGTTGTCGGTAGGTGGGCAGCGTATTTAGCCGGTGCTCAAAAGATTGTTTATACTGTTCATGGGTGGCCATTCCATCGTTTTATGAATCGTTTTGTTTATTATTCTTATCTTTTATTGGAGAAGGCTAGTGCTCGGATTACTGATAAAATAATAGTAGTGTCTAATGCGGATTTTAATATAGGTATAAAACAACGTATAGCGCCTAAAGAGAAAATAGTACTTGTCCACTATGGAGTAAATACTTTTATCTATGAAAAAGTTTATTTTCAGCGGAAGGTGAGTTATCCATTGTCTATTGTTACAGTTTCTGCCTTAAAAAAACAAAAAGGGATTTTTGATTTTTTAAGCGTTGCTGATAAGTTATTAAAAAAAAGTCCTACGTTGAATTTTGTAATTTTTGGTGATGGACCCTTAAGGGAGACAATAGAAAAAAAAATAGGTGCACTTAATTTAACGGGAAAAGTGGAGCTAAAAGGGTGGTCTTGTGAATTGTCAAATGCATACCAAGAAGCAGGAATTTTCTTGCTAACTTCTCTTTGGGAGGGTCTTCCTGTAGCGTTAATAGAAGCAGTTCTTTCGGGGGTCCCAGTAGTGGCGACTAATACTGGTGGCGTTCTGGATATTGTAAATAATGGAAAGCAGGGGGTTATCCTTGATTGTAGGGCAATTGGAAAAATTGTAGATACTTGCTGGAATATATTGAAAAATTATGAAGAATGGAGTACAATTATAAATAATGGTAGACCAAGGATAGATTTGAGTTATTGGGATAGAGAAAGAATGATCAAAGAAGTAGAAAATATTTACCGAGAGTTATGAATCTGAACTATCTTTATTTTTTTGGAATTTCATTTGGTATTTGTTATATTTTGCTTATCGGATTACAAAAGCTGCTTTCAAAATTTGGATTTAATGCGCATAAAAATGATGTACCCTGTTTTGGAGGCATAGGGTTATTCTTTTCGTTTATTGTTTCCTTTCTTATCTTCTGCTTTTTATATAAAATATCTTTACCGTTTCAACTTGTCTGGTTGTGTATCTTTTCTTTTATTCTTTTAGGCATAGAATATGTGGATGATCTTAAGAATTTATCTTTAAGGGCAAGAATTATTACGCAAATAATCTTTATTATTCTGTTTCTTCTTTGTGGGAAAAAAATAAATATTTATTTCTTGCCAATTTGGGCTAATTATCTTTTATCTTTTTTTTGGATTGCGGGTATTACCAACGCTTTTAATCTTTTAGATATTTCTGATGGGCTTTGCGCCGGGGTTTCGCTAATAGTCTGTTTATCATTTCTGCTGGTTTTTGTTATTGGGGGTGATATTCTACTGACAGTGTTATTTCTAACTCTTTCTGGGGCAATCGTTGCTTTCTTAGCGTTTAATTTGCCTCCAGCAAAGATTTACCTGGGTAATTCCGGAAGTCATTTTATCGGATTTTTGTTTGCTGCTTTGGTGATGTATGGCGATTATGCCGGAGTTGCTAACCGTTACGTCTTAATTTTTCCTTTATTGATCCTAGCGTTCCCAATTATTGATACTTTTTTGTTGATAATTATGCGCTTTAAGAAGGGGATTGTGCCGCTCAAGAAGAGTGATGACCATGTATTTTTACGCTTGCTTGCTTTGCAATGCACTAACTGGCAAGCATTACTGGCGGTCTATTTAGTAACGTTTTTATGGGCCGGGGCAGGTATACTTGTTTTTTTGCAGCTAAATTTATTTGCAATTATTGTCTTAGCTTTTGCGGTATTTTCTACATTGCAATTAATTTTTACTGTGCGTCGTCAATAGATGGTATTAATTTTCATTCATTCCCAGCAATACCCACCACAAAAATGCTTCTTGAGATACAAAGAAATCAAAATTAATTATATTATGAGTTAAGAAAAATATTCCTCCGGCAAAACATCCGGCTTTAATGTATGACTTTGCTGGCGATCGGGCGTTCTTTAATCCTTTCTTTATGAATAATAGTACAATCAACAGCCAAGAGAGGATTCCGATTATTCCATTTTCTGCCCATATTTGTAAGTATGAATTATGTGTGCTTCGTGCCTCAGGAAGTGATAAATTATTCCTTCCTACACCGAATATCGGATTTTGGCAAATTATATCCCATGTTTTTTCCCAGTAGACAAGTCTCCTTTCGAAGGAAAATGATGGGTTTGTGAATCGTCTTGTATTTATGGTTCGAACGTTTGCTATTACACTAAATAGAGGCAATAAGACGAGAATGACTATAAATATTTTTTTAGGAAGTGTTTTAGTAGCAATAAGCATTATAGCCAATGAGATAACAAATAAAATGTAGGCTCCGATAGATCTGGTAAGAAATAGGGTTGTTAGTCCTAAGACAAAACATAGGATCGAAAAGAAAAGAGATAAGTTTTTCCTGTTTTCTCGGACATGTTGAATTGTTATTCCTGTAGACAATAGCAAGATTATTGATGTATAGCCAGCAAGAATGCTGGGGGTTATGAATGGTGCAAAAGCCCTTTTTCGTAAAATAAATTCTTCTGCAAAGGGATAATGGATGTTATTTTTTGAAAGATATTCTAGGGCATATTGAGAGACAATGAAGTAGTAACGCAAGCTACAACAGAAAAGTATTGTGGCGCCTAGTATAAGCGCAAAAAAGAGTTGTTTTTGTTGTTGTTTGTTTAATGTTTTGCCAATGTAAAACAGGACCATTAAAATTAGTAGTTGGTGCACTTGGTGTAAACCTATTAAAGTGTTTTTATTTACCAAGGTCGTAATGATCATAGTTATATAAAATATCCCAATTACTTTGTCTATTAGTGTATAGGGTATTCTTTTTTTGTGGAAGTAAAGTAAAGCAGAGATAAGTAAAATTATATTTAGAGAAAATTCAAAATATCCAAAAGTGGCACTAGAAACGAATGGACGGAGAAAGAAATACCCTAAAATTATTTTCCAACTTATATTTTGTAGTTTACTCATTGTTAGCTGAAAATATTTAATGGTATTGGTGCATTCTTTACAAAGTATAATTGATATTTTGTAAATTGTCAAAATTCTTTCCTCTATTGCAACTGAAGTCATCTTAAACTTTCAGTATAAAAGCAATGCAGGGATTATGCTTAGAGTTCGTTTTCTTGACAAAAAGTATGTTTATCGATATCATGAAAATATAATTCTAACAAGGAGGTTTTATGGAAGGAGTTAGTGATAAATTACGCATTCTAATTGATAATATTGAGAAGGTAATTATTGGTAAACGCAAAGCAGTAAAATTTATGATTGTTGGGTTATTGACCAATGGGCATGTTTTGATTGAAGATGTTCCCGGAATGGGGAAAACAATGTTTGCCTTAGCACTGGCAAGGTCTATTGGCGGTGATTTTAAGCGTATCCAGCTTACTCCGGATTTGCTTCCCTCAGACATTACCGGCGGGTATGTCTACAATCCTAAAGAAGGAGAATTTGAGTTTCGCAAAGGTCCGGTGTTCACAAATATTCTCCTTGCGGATGAGCTTAATCGAACTACGCCGAGAACCCAGTCGAGCTTGTTGGAATGTATGCAGGAGTATCGGGTAACCTTAGATGGTAAAACTTTTTCCTTGGCAAAACCGTTCATGGTTATCGCTACACAAAATCCGATAGAGTTTCAAGGAACATATTCCTTACCGGAGGCTCAAATTGATAGGTTTTTAATTAAAATAAGGTTAGGGTATCTGTCTGTAAAAGAAGAGGTGGAGGTAATTAAGAACCAAAAGATGGCCCATCCGGTTGATAGCATTGGTTCGGTGTTAACGCTCGAAGAAGTAGTTAGTCTTCAAGAATTGGTGAAAAAAGTTGAAGTCTCTGAAAAAATACTTGATTATATTGTCCGGATAGTTGCGCAAACTCGCAAGATTGATACTGTAAAGGTGGGGGCGTCTCCACGTGCATCAATTTCATTTATGAATTCTGCGCGAGCTTGGGCCTTGTTGGAAGGTAGAGATTACGTCATCCCCGATGATGTTTATCAGCTTGCTCCTTCAATTTTAGGCCATCGATTAAGTCTTAAACCTAAAGCCTCGGTATCTGGCTTGACCCCTGAGAATGTAATTGCTCGTTTGCTGGAAAAAGTTCCGATTAATTAATTTTTAATGTCTTCTTTTAGGATCAAAATATCTTCAAAAATAATAGCTTTTATTATCCTAGAAATACTTTTGTTTATTTTGGGAAATAAAACTAATCTGGGAATATTTTTTTTCCTTTTTCTTTTAGCTATAGTATTTTTTTGCTTAGATAGTATTTGGTTAGTATTTAGTTTTTTAACTATAGGGCGTATAGAGATTATTCGAAAAAGCTTAGATGATGTGGTCGAAGGAGATTTCTTACCGGTAGAGTTATTGTTTCGTAATTTAAATTTTTCCCCGGTGGTTAACATTGAAATAAGTGATTTTTTGGAGCCAGCCAAACTCAACAAACAAAAAAAATTTTTCATTCCCAGCGTCAAACCTAAAGGTCAACTAAGCTTTAAGTATGGGTGTATTTGTTTCAAGAGAGGTAAGTATGTTTTGGGGCCGGTGTTTTTGCGATCTTTTGGTTTCCTTGGTTTTTTATATACAGAACGTTTTATTGGTTCTTTAAAAAATGTTTATGTTTATCCTCGGACGTTTAATATCGAAGCGGCACCATTTTTAGTTTCTGGGCCGCTTCCTTGGTTTGGGCTGCAGACTGTTTCTGCTGGCGGAGGGGAGGATGAATTTTTTGGATTACGTGAGTACAAGCCAGGTGATCCTTTAAAAAGAATCCATTGGTTTTCGGCCGCTCGAAAAAATACCTTAATTGTAAAAGAATTTCAGCGTTGTAGCTTCCATCAGGCAACAATAATGTTTTTACTGAATAAAGAACAGAATATTGGAAGAAGTCCTGAGACTGTTTGTGAACTTACTATTAAAATAGCCGCATCATTAACCAAACATTTTATTGAAAATGATATTTGTATCGAAGTGTTGGCACATGCTGGTCGAATTGCATATTTTTCCTTGAACAAAGGGAAAGAGTATTTGGATGAAATTTTTAAATTTTATGCTGAGGCCCAACCGGAAAGCCATTTAACATTAGAAGAATTCTTTCAAGAATATTCGACCTTTATTCCTTCTCACTCAACTCTATTTATCTTATTGACGGAAAATGAAGTAGATAATTTACTAAGCATTTTGCAACTAAAAGAGCGTAATATATCTATTGTTGCATTGGTGCTTATGTCTTCTACTTTTTCATCAGGGAGGTTTTCGCGCCAAGATACTGAAAGTAAGAAAAGTAATATTTTAGCGCAATTTGCAAACTCAAATATTCGCGTGTTGTTTTTTAGTAAAAGTGATAATTTATCCGAGGTGTTTAGTCAAATAAAATGATTAGTAAAGAGCGCCAAGAAATTACTCACCGATGTTTAGTGTCCGGACTTATTTTTACTGCGTTTTTAAGTGGTAAAAATATTATAGGGCTTAACTTTGTATTGCTTTCCTTGCTTTTTTCACTTGTTGGGTTAACCGTGACATATGTTGCTGTAAAGAAAAGCATGAAATCACTGATTAATGTCTTAAATATTATATCAGATATTGCTGTTTTCATTATTGTATTGAAAATGGGAATTTTTATTTTTAATACTCCTTTTGTCTTTGAGAAACTAGTTCTAATGTTTACGAAGGGAATATTCATGATAATTGCCGGCATGAGTTTTAGCTGCCGTGGAAAAAATATTTTTGCTTATATTACAATATTAACATTACTCATTGTTATGTCTTATCCGGTACTTTTTACTGGTTTGCAAGTATTTTTTAAACTGAGCATTGGGCTCTATATATTTTTTTGGATTTTATTTTTACGTTTTAGCTGTCAAAATTTTTCAATAGGAAACCGGGGACAAACTTTTATTGCTGTTTTTTCTTGTTTTGTTTTTTTGATTCTGAGTTTATTCCTAACTGATTTCTTTGGTAAGAATATAGTTTTTCCCAAGATACACTATAATTATTCATTCATCCTTACACAACGCTTTGCTGCCGAGGATAAATTATATTTATTGCAGGATTCCTTTCTTGCGGAAGGGATGGGGGTGAATATTAGTAATGATCGGCGCAGGGATATTTTTATTTTTCTCCCTAAAATGTTTAAGGAGAGTCCTTGGATAATGGAGGTAGAAAAAGCGCGTAGCGGATTAGTTAGCCTATTGCAGCGCCCTGGCCCGGGCATTGAGGAAAGCAAAAGGCAGGTATTGTTTAGATTGCTGAAAGAGTATACTACCGCTAAAATTGAGATGAAAAAGGCAAAAATAGCCAGTGAATTAATTGAAGAAGTAAGTAACTCTTCTGTCTCTTCCAAGGGAAAGTTTTCTGTTTCTTTAAAAACGAACTCATTATATCGTAGCAAGAACCTTCAGGATGTAGAGGATAATGCTAACTCTTTAAAGGAAACTATTTCCGAATACACTCCAGAGAAGCAAAAAGAAGAGAAACTCACAGAGCTAGCTGATAGGCTTGAAAAGTGGTCAATTTATTCAGTATATGATAATTCTCGGAGTAATCTAGAGCCTGAGTTGTTGTCAAAGATGCAGGAATTATTAGAAGACGATCACTCAGCAGATCATGAGGTGGAGAATTTGCGTAGGGATATTGAAAAATCGGAGGGTATTTCTGAATTGATGGAAGTCTCAAAAGAAGTAGAAAATTTAGATGATAGCGATAGCGGAGTAAAAGATGATTCTCAGAGTGAGCTGGAAAACATGGTTAATGGCAAAATGGATATTCTATTAATTGAAGAATCTGAGAAGTTACCCAGCGCAAACAATGAAGAAGAATCTACGCCAGACGATTCTAGCTTAAACAATGACCAGAGTTTTGATGTTAATAGTATGCTTCCGGACGAGGTAGAATTAAAATATGTCAAAGTCAAACCAAAATCTGCTGAAGTCAGCCTAGGTAATAGTTTTCAATTTGAGGCTACTGCTTATTTTTCTGATGAGTCATACTTAGATGTGACTACTGAGGCTGACTGGGAGAGTTCTGCCCTTGACAAGGGAGATGTCGATAAAGGACGGTTGGTTACTTTTCGCGAAGGAGAGACTACTGTTAGCGCCTACTGGAACAAAAAGGAAAGCAATCCTGCTTACGTTGCAATTACTGCGCCAAAACTTACGGCAATATCTGTTAAACCATTGTTTATTAATTTTCCTCGTGGAGAGCCGTTCTCGCTTATTGCAAATGGTTACTACACTAATGGTTCTCGTAAAGATATTACTGGTTCTGTTGAATGGCAAATAAGTGGTAATGTTTCTACATTTGAGCAGGGCAAAGGAACTTTCATTGGAGATAAGGTGGGGAAAGCTCAAATTTATGCGGAAGATCAAGACATTCAAAGTAATTCGGTGCAAGTTAATATTTTTATTCCGGTTTGGGTAGTTGTAAAAACGGGATTATTGTTTTTTTTGAGTTTAATTATTTTAATTTTAAGCCTGGTTTACATTAAAATAAGAATAAAATCCGCTCAGTTAAGAGGGCTAATTTCGAAGGATCATTCCAAGCTAATAATTGCTGTTTATGAGAATATGCTCAGCGTTTTAACTGTTTTTGGCGTAAAATATAACAAGGCAATTCCTTACCTAAGATATGCGTTAATGGTGGGTGAGCGCTTTGATTTTTCGAGAGATTCATTTTTAATATTAAGCAGAAAATTTTCTGAAGTAAAGTACAGCAGCCATAAAGTTACAAGTAAAGATGCGATAACATTTTTAAAGTCTGCTAATTCTCTGATGAATGCCATTCGAAACCAGGTGTCTTATCGAAGAAGATTTTTTCTTTTTTTGAAGAGTTTGCCGACAGCTGTTTGATTATTTTTTTGATTCTTTGGTTGCAAAAAGATATTGACTTTGTTGTGTGGAAGTGCTATTGTAAAAAAAATAGCGAATATTTGTAAGAATACAAATAATGAAATAACAAGGGAGGAGTTATGGGGGAAGAGAAGGATAGCTGTAGATCTCTTAAGAAGAAAACAAATATAAGAATAATTGATTGTTTTTTAGTGTTGGTTGTGGTGTTGAATTTATTAATTCTTATGGTTGCTATAGATGTTTTAAACAGAACAATTGATTTTTCTTCTATGTGGGACAATATAATCGTTGTTGCCTTAGTCTTGCTTTCTGTCGGAAGTGTGTTTTTAGTTCTTATGCTTCGCTCCTTAAGCCGTAGTATTGGAGGAATTAAGCGCATTAACGGAATACTTAATAAATTTATCAACGGAGATTATTCTTTGCGAATTAGCGTGCGTAAAAAAGACTATCTTCGGGATATTACCAGTACACTCAATAAATTGCTTGCTATTTGTGAAACCAACAAAAAAAGCGAATAATCCCTTCTTCTGTTTTTTTTGTTGAAGATAATTCCTAAGATGTGCTTTAAAAAGCTGTCTTCGTTAAAGAAAATAAAACTACAGAATAGCTATGAAGAAAAATAATTGCTATTAGGATGAGCAAGATAAGCTTAATAATAGTTTTGTTAGTTTGTGCTTCTGGTTTCGGATGTAGCACAATTGATAAATTGCTAGTGTTAAAACATTACGGAGACAATCAGGACCAGACCAAACGTTATATAAAAAAAACAGAAGAATTCTTTGATAAATTGGTTAGAGACGTCAAAGATGGCAGAGTGAAACCGGGTGCAACCAAGGAAGAATTTATGGCAACTTACGGTTCTCCGGTGTTAACTGAGGAAGAGAGTTCTCTCAAAGGAGGGCTAGTTGCTGTCTATCGTTATCCTACTTATTATTTTGATACGGATAAGGTGTATGTTTATTTTGATGACAACTTTAAGCTGGTAAGCTATGAGTATCAGCCGTATAAAGATAAAGAATAATAATCGGTGGATTTATTTTCAATCTTGTTGTGCGTAATAAAAACTGGAGAAAAAACAAATTTTTGTTGACAAGCAAGCGAAAATTATATATTATCTTATAATAACTTTAGTGGGAGTATTAATACAAGGAGGTAAGCTATGGCCGAAGAAGTTAAGGAAAAGAAAGTAGGGGAAGCCTTGAAGACAGGGGTAAAAATTATTGTTGGTGTTGTATTGGTTATTCTAGGAATTTTGGCTATAGTTGGATGGAGATCCGACTTGTTAACGCTGATCAAAGGCGGAATTGGGTTAGTACTTGTTGCTGCTGGGGCGATTACTATTGCAATTGCTAAAGAGTAATTTTTAATTTTGTTTTTAAAGAAGGCAGGATATTTTATATACCCTGCCTTTTTTTAATAAGATTAAATGCTTTTACAGCGAAGCGGATAAAAGTGTAGTTGAATTGTTCGATTTTTTTTCTTCATTTTCCCTATAGATATGGTACAATCAGTACCTTGAATGTTTTTTAGTGATTAAGATCATTGATTTTATAAGGCTACGTAAAATTTTTAATAGATATCACCTAAAGTAAGGAGGAAAAATGCAGGCAACTAGTTTGGTGCGCAAGAATTCCCTAGTTAATGATATTAGTCTTATTTTTGTTTTTAGTGGGCTGATGGTTCTTTCTGCTTGCATTCGTATTCCGCTTTTTTTTACTCCGGTTCCGTTTACTTTACAAACGTTGATACTTTATGCAAGTATTATTGTTTTGCGTAAAAAAGCTTTTTTTTCTCAATTAATCTATTTGGCTTTAGGGTCCGGCGGTTTATCTGTGTTTGCAAATGGGGGAGCCGGGCTTATATATTTGTTTGGCCCAACCGGTGGATATCTTTTAGGTTTTTTATTTGTTGCTGTTGTTTTTCCGTATCTTTATCCAACCAAAAAATCATTTATTAGCAGTCTAGCTTTTTTTACCTTAGCTTCTGCAGTAATCTATCTTTTTGGTTTGGTGCATCTTGTGTTTTTCCACCGGCTATCTATTTCTGTAGCTTTGTTAAGCGGGTTTTATCCATTCATCCCGGGTGCGATTGTCAAGATTGTGATTGCTTCAGGTTTTGCGGCAAGATGTAAGTAGCAAACTTTATTGTTTGGGCAGTTAGCTCTATAGCTTTAACAATAAGGAGTATTAATTAAATGATAAAACGTATATTCATTACCGGTCTAACAGCAGTAATTCCTGTGGTGATTACCATTTATGTTATTACCGGTCTTTTTTATTTTGCTGATGGAATTGCTGGAAAATATATAAATCGATTTTTTAGCCAGTATATTGGTTGGGAAATTCCCGGGTTAGGAATTCTAATTGCGATTTTAATAATTTTTTTGCTAGGGGTAATTATCCGGCTTTCCCGGATGAGATTCTTTCGGTTTATGGAAAAGATTTTTTTTCGATTACCTTTGGTAAATAGAATTTATTTTCCGATTCGGCGAATAGTTGATTTTTTATTCTTTCCGCCCCGGAAAAATTTTAAAAGTGCTGTACTAATTGAATATCCCCGAATGGGAATTTATTCTGTAGGATTTGTCACCAATGATAACTTGGTGGAGTTTAAAGAGAAAGGAGATCGAAAATTTTATAATGTATTTATTCCTTCTTCGCCTTCTCCGTTAACCGGGTTTACAATTATTGTTGATGAGGCAGACTTGGTTACTCTTGATTTGAGCGTTGAAGATGCAATAAGACTGGTTGTTTCTGGCGGACTTCTAAATCCTTAAGATTACCTGCACAATGGAACAATATTCATTTAAGAAAGACGGCAGTTTTTTGATCAACGATTACAATTCGCTTGATCCGTTTTCTAATTTTCTTCCCGGAATTGCTGGTGAATGGGGGGTGCCATTATGGGTATTTTATGTAAATCGTGCGCAAGGAATTATCAGTTTTGGTATCCAAGATAAAAACCACTCCATTTTAGAATTTTTTCCTGCTAACAAAGCTTATTCTTTGGCGCCTTCTTTGGGATTTCGTACTTTTTTAAAGGTTAATCAAAAAACATATTATGAGCCGTTTAGTTCTTGTCCTCGGAGTTGCGCCCAGGAACAAATGTCGATCAAAAGCGCTTCACTGAACTTAAGTTGCGTCAATTTATCAGCGGGTTTATGCGTATCCGTAAATTACTTTACACTGCCAAACACTTCTGTGGGGGGTTTGGTAAGAGAAGTTAAAATTAAAAATATATCTAAACGTAAGCTAGATATAGAGATATTAGATGGTCTTCCCCGGATAATTCCGTTTGGTGCCACTTATCCCTTCCTTAAAGATATTTCTCGCACTCTAGAAGCATGGATGTATTCTTTCGTTCAGAAGGATTTGGCAATGTTTCGCTTGCTGGTTGATCCGCGGGATGTTAGTCAGACAAAATACATCGAAGGAGCAAATTTTAACCATTCTTTTTACGAGCAGGATGGGAAAAAAGTTTTTCCGGAAATAATAGTTGATCCGGTTGTTATTTTTAGTCAAGATACATCTTTTTCTTCTCCGATAAATTTTTTACAAAAGGATTTCAAAGCGCCGTTTTCTCAAATTACCTCTGGCCGTACGCCTTGTGCATTTAGTTATCTGAGCTGGAATTTAGCTGCAGGGCAAGAAAAGGTATTCTACAGTTTATTCGGTTCAACGTTTAATGCGGGTTCTGCTAAGCAGTTTGTAAAAAAAGTAAATGGTGGATTCTTAAAGCAAAAAGAAATTGAAAACCGGAAAATAGTTGAGTCAATAAAGAATCATGCCCTTTGTGTGTCTAATTCGAAAAAATTAAATCACTATGTTCAGTCTACTTATCTGGATAATGTTTTAAGAGGGGGGTATCCATATTTTTCTGAGACTGAAAAAGAAAAAAATGAAATAAATAAAGATGAAATTATCAAAGGCCAGAAGCCGTACTATATATTTTCTCGTAAGCACGGTGATTTAGAGCGCGACTATAATCACTTTCAGCTTACGCCGTCTTATTTTTCCGAAGGAGAAGCTAACTATCGCGATATTAATCAAAACCGAAGAATGGATTTGTTTTTTCAGCCGGAAATTGGAAATAGTAATATTGTCTATTTCATAAATCTTTTGAAGATGGACGGGTATAACCCCTTAATAGTCAAAGGCGAGAAGTTGCATCTTGATAAGCAACAAGCAGCGAAGATTCTCAAGAGCTTTAAAATAAAAAGTGTAAAAACCGCTCATCTAATGACTAAAGGATTTTATCTCGGAGAGTTATTTAGCCTGTTTGGTGAAGAAAATATTAAAATGAACAATCGTAAATTATTGGTTAAGGATTTGTTAAATCTCGCTCAGCGCCTGCCGCAGGCAGTATTTGCCGAAGGGTGCTGGATTGATCACTGGCGGTATAATCTGGATTTAATTGAGAATTTCCTTTCTGTTTATCCCGATTGTCTTGAAGACTTGTTTCTAAAACAGCGTTTTTTATTTTGGGATGATGAATATAGCGTAAAAAAAAGAAGCCAGCGTTATCGTTTACGCTCCCATGAAGTTTATCAGGGGGAAAGCATTGAGGTGACCAAAGAAAAAAAAGCGATAATAAAAGAGCGCAAAGAGCAGAAGAACCTCTTGAGGACTAAAAATAATCGGATTTACTCGACAACGCTTGTTTCTAAAATGTTAATTATAATTTTGAATAAAGCTGCGACTTTAGATCCTGACGGGATTGGCATTGAGATGGAGGCAGACAAGCCTGGGTGGTGTGACTCGTTGAATGGGTTGCCGGCGTTATTTGGTTCTTCGCTGTGTGAAACATTAGAGCTTAAACGGGCGGCAAAAATGTTGCTTGAGGTAGTAAACCAGCTTTCCTCAACGAAGCAGCAGGTGTCTATCGTCAGGGAAGGATTTTTATTCTTTAAACAATTAGACAGGTTGCTAGTTAAATATCTTAGCTTGAAAATTCCCAACAAAGACTTTCTTTGGTGGGATAAAGCAAATTCCTTAAAGGAGGATTTTCGCCAAAAAACACAAATGTCCGTTGACGGAGCCGAAGAGAAGATAAGTTTTGAACATTTATCTGGTTTTTTAAACAATCTAATTCTAAAACTTAATCAAGGCTTAATTAAGGCTAAGGATAAGAAGAGCAAACTTTATTTTACTTATTTTACCTATCGGGTAAAAAAATATCGTGCGGTAAATAAGCATCTTGTTCTCTGTTCGTTTGAGAGAAAACAATTGCCTTTATTTTTGGAAGGAGCGGTCCATGCCCTTCGGGTAGAAGGCAAAAAGGAATTGGTTTCTGCCTTAAAAAGTTCAGTGCTTTTTGATAAAAAGTTGAAAATGTATCGCCTCAACTCTTCCTTGGCCGATCAGCCATTAGAAATTGGGCGTAGCCGTGTGTTTGTTCCCGGGTGGCTGGAAAATGAGTCGATTTGGCTACATATGGAGTATAAGTATCTTTTGGAATTGCTTAAGAAAGGATTCTATAAGGAGTTTTTTACAGATTTTCATAATTGTGGTGTGTGCTTTTTAGATCCAAAGACGTATGGCCGAAGTACATTGGAGAATTCATCATTCATTGTTTCCAGCGCTCATCCCGATAAACATCTCTGGGGCAAAGGGTTTGTGGCTCGGCTCAGTGGTGCGACAGCCGAATTATTAAATATCTGGGTCGTTCTTTGCTTAGGAAAGCGGCCGTTCTTTCTAAATAAGCAAGGTAATCTTTGCTTAAAGTTTTCTCCGGTGTTAAAGGGGGAGTTGTTTACCACTAATGTGGAAAAAATAGATTTTAATGGCCAAACAGTAAAGCTACCTAAAGATACGTTTTCTTTTAAATTGTTTTCTCAGACGTTAGTTGTGTATCATAATCCTACGCGAAAAGATACTTTTTCTAAGAAGTGTCGGGTGGAAAAAATAACTATCGACGCTCAAGGCCAAAAATATTCATTTAACTCTGGAGTTATCCCTGCGCCGTTTAGTTTATTAGTCAGAAACCAACGGGTTTACAGGATTGACATCTATTTAGTCTGAGTTGATTTTTCTTTTTTCTCTTCACATTCTCTTTCCTTATATATATATTAAATAAAGTACTTGACAATTTAGGTAAATTTTGCTAAAAAAGAGTAATAGTTGTTCTTTGAAAGCGTTTACAAAATATATAATATATTTGGTTATACATTCACTGGTAGTCTTAAACTAGGCCAAAAAGGAGGTGGGGAAAAGGTTCGCCTAAGATTATCGCAAAGGATGAATGATATAACTATAGATTTTGAAAATTTGCAAGGATTATTAAGAGCCTTGGGGAAATAAATAACAGGATGGCAAAAGCGGCAGTGCTTAGCGGATAAGTACTTTATTGCCGGCTGTCCTAGGAATGTTTCAACGAGTAGGTAAAAGGAGGATAAATAATGAGCAGAAAACTGATTGTAGCTTTGCTGGCAGCATCCTTTATGTTTGTGGGGATGAGTTTTGCCGCGGTGGAGAACATCAAGGTTAGTGGAGACATGAATCTTGAAAATATCAACAGGGATTTTTCTTTAGGTGCAGGATCTAATGAGGATAGCCATCAATTCTTGATTTCGCAAATTCGTTTAAGATTTGACGCTGATTTAACTGAAGGCGTTTCCGCTGTAGTTCGCTTAATTTCTGAAAGAACATGGGGCGAGGATAACAGCGTTACTAGTGGTAGCGGCGATGCGATCGAACTTGATTTAGGATATATTGAATTAAAAGAGTTCCTTTATCAACCACTAACACTTATTGTTGGACGTCAGAACTTAAGATATGGCAGTGGTTTAATTGTTGGTGATCCGGATACTAATCAAGGCATAAATACGGCCGATAATGATTCTGGTCTTCCGACAATTGCAACTGACCTTTCTTTAAGAAAGTCATTTGACGCAGCCAGAGCAATTTTAGATTTTGCTCCGTGGACATTAGATTTTGTGTTTGCTCAGGTTGACGAGAATGCTACAAATGATAAACATCTTGATGAGGTTTTAGCGGGGATGAATGCAGCTTATGACTGGTCTAGCTACAATGGTCTAACAGAACTTTATTTCTTTGCTGCCAATAATACTCCTAGGTCGACAAAGGAGAATAACGATAAAGACCATGTTTATGTTGTGGGTGCTCGGACTCAATTTGACCCTACTGATAAAATAACCTTAGGCGCAGAAGGCGCATATCAGTTTGGCGATCGTCGAGTAAGTAGTAGCGACAATGATCATATTCGGGCTTGGGCTGGAAAAGCTAATGCTGAATATCGTTTCTTGAATAAGTATAATGTTAAAATTGGTACAGATTATACTTATTTGCAAGGCGATTCAACAACTAGGGGCGAGAGACATAGTGGTTGGAATCCGATGTGGGAAGATGAAACACCGGCTGAAATTATTAATGTGCTAATGGAAAATAGCAACGCGCATTATATTCGTATAACCGGTTCAATGATGCCCAGAGAAGATGTTACTTTAGGTATGGTTTATTGTCATGCAATGCTTGACAAAACATTAAACTCAACTTCGTATAGCCCATTAACTAATCTTGGCGTAAGCTCGGGTTATAACTACACAGTGAAGACTGACGAAAAACAATTTGGTGATGAAGTTGATCTTTATGGAGTATATGATTACACCGAAGATGTGCAGATAAAGCTTGTCGGTGCTTTCTTTATTCCTGGTGATGTGTTTGCGAAAGACAATGACAACACTGCTTACTCAGTAAGAGCTGGCTTAAGCGTCGACTTCTAATTAACACTTAATTGTTAATTAGATAATTTACAGGCTACATAACCCCGCACCAATTGGTGCGGGGTTTCTTATTTTTATCCCTCGCTTTATTTATTTTGCAATGTCTTACCACCTTCCACCTTGAAGGTGGAAGGTGGTAGTTGTTGGATGATTATGTAAATGTTGTTGTCATTAACTCTAAAAGCGATATAATAGTAATGTTTTATCAGCGTTAACTATACTCAAGAGCTACCAGTTACCAGCTTAAGAGCTTCAATAAAGAGGAGGGATCGTGGCGAAAATCAAGAACAAGAAGACCGCAGATAACAAGCCGAGAACAACGTTTAAGGATGAATTTATCTGCACAGATACCTGGCGCGTATTTCGAATTATGAGTGAATTTGTTGACGGATTTGAAGAACTTTCTTCTGTTAAGCGAGGAGTTTGTTTTTTTGGTTCAAAAAACACTCCCAACGATCATCCTTACTATAATACTGCATTTAGTGCGGCACAGATTTTAGCTAAAAAAGGTTACAGCATAATTACTGGAGCTGGTGGTGGAATAATGGAAGCTGCTAACAAAGGAGCTTATTCTGTCGGAGGAACTTCGGTAGGTTTAAACATTCTAATACCGCAAAAGCAGATACCGAATCCTTATGTTAATTGTCTTGTGGAATTTCGCTATTTTTTTGTTCGGAAGGTGATGTTTTCTAAGCATTCTTACGCTTCTGTGGTATTTCCAGGCGGATTTGGCACTTTAGATGAGCTATTTGAAACTTTGGCATTGGTACAAAACTATCGGATTGAGCCGGTACCTATTATTTTAGTGGGCAAAGGATATTGGAAGGGGTTGGTAGACTGGCTTAAAGAACAATTACTGAAAAATAAAAAAATATCCAAGAAAGACCTGGAGTTATTTAAGATTGTTGATGATCCGAAAAGTATCTATCCGATTATTAAAAAATTCTATTCAAAGCAAAAAACATAATTAACTTAAGCCAATAAAATATGAAGCATTATTTGCGAACATGGAGAGAGTTTGACTTACAGGACATTGAAAAGTGCTTAATTGTGGTCGGGGAGTTAAAAGCAGAATGTTTTTCTTGTCGTTGCATAGGGTTGAATTCTAAGACAAAATCTTGTCCTGATTGTAAAGTTACTTTTAAATACATGGGTTTTCGCCGAAATTTAAGGCCGGCTTATTTATTAGATGTAAGAGCAAATAATCCAGAAATTGTGTTTATTGACTTTGATGATTTTAAAAAATCATTGGGAAAACGGGATGCTCGCAAGTTACTGGATATTTGATAGAAGGTCCTAAGTTCAGGGTCTTAAGTTTTAGATATTGATAGCTGTGAAGCGAAAGGCGCAAAAGATTTCTCACCCAACTTTGTTGGGTTCGAAATCCATTTTTCCTGATAATTTGTGTGCCAGAAAAATGGAGAGGTCGCATAGCCCGGACATCGAGCGGGAGTGAGATGTTCTCGAATCTTAACTAAGTTAAGTGAGAGATCTAAGGTTTATGGATAAGATTATTTATTCAGAACCATGGTTTTTGTATATTGTAGAATGCCAGGATACTACGCTATATGTAGGCATTGCCAAGGATGTAGATAAACGGATTAATGCGCATAATAATACTAGCCGTTGTCGGTATACTAGATTCCGAAGGCCTGTTGTGTTGAAGTATAAAGAACTTTGCTCTGATTATCGACTTGCGAGAAAAAGAGAGCTTGAAGTAAAGAAGTTTGGCAGGAAAAAGAAATTAGCTTTGATAGATAAGATGTGCTAAGATTTCTCACCCAACTTTGTTGGGTTCGAAATCCATTTTTCCTGATAATTTGTGTGCCAGAAAAATGGAGAGGTCGCATAGCCCGGTCGAGTGCGCGTGTTTGGAGTACACGTAGGCCTTTTTGGTCTCCAGGGTTCGAATCCCTGCCTCTCCGCCAGTGATACCAATTCGAACCCTTGTGTTGCTCATCGAGTAGCGCAAGGGTTTGTGCTTTCATATGGGCCACATAGTAGGGTTTAAATACTTGCCTTCCATCTTTTAAAAGATAGTAAAAGTCAGATTTCTTATCCGATATTGGCTCAAGCCGAATAGTTCCAAGCATTTCCTTTAAAGCTAGAGCAGAGGAGACCGTATTTTTGTTTAAAGTCTCGCGTAGTCTTTCTAAGCGATGATCAATCCATTCTTTAGGTGGAGATTTAAAGGTATTTTGTTTTTGAAATTTCAATGATTTTATTTCACTGTTTAGGCTTTCGCTTTTTGTTTCGGCTTCTTTTAATGCCTCAGAGACTGCTTTTGAGAAATTACCGATTTTTATATAGTTAAGATAGTTTTGCATTTCCAGCATAACCTTATCAAATTGAGTCTTTTTCTTATTTATGCTTTCAGGAACATGATTAAGTCCTTGAGCTACGATTTTTTCAAGATTCTTATAAACATAGGCAATATTCTCAGAAGTTAATATTTTTTCGCCTAATTCTGATATTATGGTATTTTCTACGCGTTTGCGGGAGAGGAGCAAGGAATTGTTGCAGGTTTTTCTTTTAGCATTGTAGCAACCGTAGTATCCACTGCCTTTGCCGCTAATAAGTACCATAGCGCCGCCGCAATCATAGCATTTCATTAATCCGGCAAGTAAATGGGTAGGGGAGGTATGAACATAGCTTTTCTGCTTTGTTTTGCTGTTTCTTTTTACTGGCCAGGTGCCTTGAAGCTTTGACCACCTTTGCTGAGCTTTACTCCAGGTTTCTTTGTCGATAATGATTAGCTCTTTGCGAAATGTAGATATTTGTTCTTTTTCCAAACGCATAACCTTTTTCTTTTTACCGGTAAGCGGGTCCCGGACATTTTTTGATATACGCCATACCCATAATCCGGTATATTTAGCGTTTTTAAGTATTCTACTCACAGTAGATGTATTCCAGCCTCCTGAATAGCCTCTTTTTGTCGGAGTTTTGTTTTTATTAAGGTCAGAGGTTATTTTACAGATACTTTTGCCTTGAGTGAATTCTCGATATATTCTTTTAATGATATCAGCTTCTTCAGGGTTAATTTTATGGACCATACCATCGTACTTAGCTTTACCCTTTTTATTAAACTTTAATTCACCAACTGGGTGTGTTTTGTATCCGTATACATTTTCTCCGGTACTAAAACCACGCAATTTTTGTCCTTCTAACCCTCGCATGGTTTTTTTCTTTAAATCATCAAGATAAAGTTCATTTATTAAACCTCGCATATGAATGCCTAACTTAGAATTATCATCATCAGTAATTATTCCATCAGATACAGAAATGATTTTTACCTGATGATAATCAAATTTAAGTACCATTGTAAGCATCTGATGGTTGCTACGAGATAATCGCGATAAATCATCTACAGCTACAGCATCGAATTCTTTATTTTCCATAGCCTGTTCTAAAGCTTGTAAGCCAGGGCGGTTAATGATTGATCCCGAAATAGCTTCGTCGGTGTAGATTTGTTTTTCATCATGGGTCATGTCATTGTTTTTGATGTAGCTTTTGCAAACTCGTATCTGGTCATCAATGCTTTTTGCACTCTGGTTTTCAGAAGAATACCGGGCATATATTGCTACTCGCATTTTTCACCTCTGTTTGAAAATATATCTCGGTTTTGTTTGGCTATCTCTATATATTCCTCAGCGAGGATAGAGGATATAGCATCTAATAGATTTTTAACACTAGGGTTATTTGTCCAATTGAAATCTATTGGCTTACTAGGTGGTTTGACGTGTTTGGTTATTAGTTTAGAGACCATATTTAAATACTTGATTCTTTTTTAAAGAAGAGCTAAAATAGCACTAAATTAAAAGCAATAAAGTAATAGTAATCTATTAATACAATAATAGCAATATATTGATAGTTTGTCAAGAGGAATATTTATATATTTCTCGCAGATCCTGAGCAAGCGAATGCAATGAGCGTATCGAAGGGTCAAGTAAAAAATAGGAGATTTTATGCTTTCATTAAATATCAAAAAACTTAGGAAGAAACATCATTTGTCTCAGGAGCAACTTGCCCAAAAAGCCGGAATTACCTACAGTACTCTTATTAAAATTGAGTCAGGAAATAATAAGAATCCAACACTCGAAACATTAAGCAAGTTTGCCAATATTTTTAAAATTAAGATAGATGAGTTGGTGGGGAAGCAGTAAAGAGGCTTCTGTTGGCAACTTTTTGAAAAAGGGTACTTTTTAGAGATGGCAATTGAGTAATTCGTTTTTGGAATTTGTACGTGAATAAAAAATAAAATATGACCAAAATTAAAGACTTGCCAAAACATAAAAGGCCGAGAGAAAAGTTAACTGAACGAGGAGCAGAAAGCCTGAGCGATGCCGAACTTCTTGCAATCTTAATCCGTACAGGACGTACTGGTAAAAGCGCATTAGATATTGCAAAAGAAACCTTGAAAAAATATTCGCTTTCTAAACTTTTAGACGCTACTCAAAAGGAATTAATTACTATTAGAGGCTTAGAAAATACAAAAGTTATTACCATTAAGGCGGCGTTGGAGCTTGGCAGACGGGTGGTTGGTTCATTTAACGATTCCCTTCCGACCCTTGATTCTGTTAAAGAGATAGTTGCTCAGCTGGTTGACTTAAGAGGTAAACAAAAAGAATATTTTATAGTGCTTTATCTTAATGCCCGAAAACAGCTTATACATAAAGAAATCATCTCTATCGGTTCTTTAACTGAAACATTAGCACATCCACGTGAGGTTTTTGAGCCAGCAATTCGGTATTTTGCTTCTGCCGTCATATTGGCGCATAACCATCCATCAAAAAATATGGAAGTGTCAGGTGCAGATATTAAGCTTACCGAAAGATTGATTCAATCAGGGGTAATCCTTGACATTGAAGTGCTGGATCACGTCATTATTACTGATGATGGGTATATCAGCTTTAAAGAAAAAGGTTTACTTTTTTAAGGAGAAATTCTATGGCGCAACTAGAAAATATTGAAGCAATCGAAAAAAGGCTCTGGAGCGCGGCGGATACACTGCGGGCTAATTCGAATTTTGCCAGCAATCAATATTTTATGCCGGTGATGGGATTGGTGTTTTTGCGCCATGCCTATAGCCGCTATTTGGCAGTAAAAGATAAAATCGAAGCTGGCTTGCCGACAAGAGCCGGTAAAAAAAGAGACATAACAAAAGAAGACTTCAGTGAAAAATCCGCGATTTATTTACAACCTAAAGCTCAGTTTGATTATCTGGTGGGTTTGAAAGACAGTGATGATCGCGCCAAAGCAGTTATTGATGCGATGGAATCAATCGAAGGAGATTATGCTAATCTTCAGGGTGTTTTACCAAAAAAAGAATACCGAGAATTAGACAACAAAATATTAGGGGATTTACTCAAGGCATTGAATCCTGATGAACTAAAAAAAGTCACGGGCGATGTATTTGGGCGAATCTATGAGTATTTTTTGACTCAATTTGCTGATCAAAAAGCGCACGACGGCGGTGAGTTTTTCACGCCGGTTTCTTTAGTCTCTCTTATAGCCAATGTATTAGAGCCTAAAAAAGGCACGGTGATCGACCCCGCTTGTGGTAGTGGAGGAATGTTTGTACAGAGCGCTCGTTTTGTGGAAAATTTGCATCAGAACCCTAACGACAAGCTAAATTTTTATGGTTTGGAGAAAAACGGCACGACGATTGAGCTGGCCAAAATGAACTTGGCGGTGCATGGGCTGGTTGGTGATATAAAAAAGGCGATTACTTACTATGACAAAGAAGCCAAAGATTTATACGAAAAGAAAGCCGATTTTGTGATGGCAAATCCGCCGTTTAACGTGGACGAAATCGATGCGGACAAAATCAAAAACGACCCCCGCTTGCCATTTGGTCTGCCTGGGGTGAACAAGAAAGGCAAGGTCGGTAACGGAAACTATGTTTGGATTAGTTATTTCTATAGCTATCTTACCCAGCAAGGCCGCGCAGGATTTGTGATGTCTTCTCAGGCATCAAGCGCCGGAAGAGGCGAAGCCAAAGTTCGAGAAAAGCTAATTGATACAGGTCATGTTGATATTATGATCTCCATTCGTTCCAACTTTTTCTATACCCGCACGGTTCCATGCGAATTGTGGTTTTTTAATAAAGCGAAATCAAAGGAACTTAAAGAAAAAGTGCTGATGATTGACGCGCGTAATGTATTCCGCAAGGTTACACGCAAGATTTATGATTTCAGTCCGGAGCAATTGCAAAATATCCTCTCTATCATCTGGCTCTATCGGGGTGAGAACAAGCGCTTTCATGATTTGGTGGTGGATTATATTGACGCCACGCTCAATGAGGCAGTGAAAAGCATTACTCTTGCGCAAGATTACGCCACCGTTTTTGCTAGATTGAACGAGGAACTTCAGCCCTTTCTGTCCACACTTCCCAAAAATGAAAAGCAAGCAGAAACAGTTAAAGAATTATCTGACTGTTTGAAGGCATATACCAGTGGAAGTCAGACATTTGCTAAATTGACGCAGGAAAGAAGCGTTTGGTGGAAAAAGCAAAACAAGGACAGCGTGAAATTAACTGATGCACTTAAAGAATTAGATCCTTTGGCAGAAGAAAACAATAAACTTATTAAAGAAGCCGAATTAATATATCGACTCGCTAACCGCTTGATTGATTTGTGCCTAAATGCTCACAGCGCTAAAGAGAGCGACAAATGGAATACCAAAAAAATTGCCAGCCTCAAAAAACAAGTAGAAACAGCGCGGGATATTACCGTTAATCAACTAAAACTTGTCCGCTATTTTCATTATCAAGAGCAATGGCTTACCGAACAATTCCCGGAAGAGAAACTCCGTGATGTGGAAGGATTGGTGAAGCTGGTGGATAAAGTCGAACTGAAAGAAAATAACTATAGCCTCACTCCGGGCAGATATGTAGGCGTCGCGCCGGAGGAAGAAGATCCTGACTTTGACTTTTGTGAAACCATACACACAATTCACACCGAACTGGATGGTCTGAACACCCAATCTGCTGTTTTAACAAAAAAGATTAGTGATAATTTTAAGAAGATAGAGATATGAAAACAACTCAAAGGTCGAAATTAGGCGATATTTGTACAATTAGAACAGGTAAGCTTGATTCTAATGCCTCTGTTGAAGGCGGCAAATACCCCTTTTTTACTTGTGCTCAAGAAACATTCAGCATAGATAAATTCGCATTCGATACAGAAGCGGTGTTGCTTGGAGGAAACAACGCTAATGGAATTTTTCCACTAAAATATTATCAAGGGAAGTTCAATGCGTATCAAAGGACTTACATTATAGAATCAAAAAATAGGAATAAAGTATTAAACAAATTTGTTTATTTTTCTCTTCGCCCTGTTTTAGAGTATTTCAAAAGTGCCTCAATAGGAGCCGCGACGCAGTATTTAACAAAACCGGTACTAGACAATTTAAAAATTACTTCGCCAGATGTTGACACTCAGCGAAGCATAATTGATATTGTATATGCCTACGACGAACTTGTTGATACTAACAATCGCCGAATGCAGCTTTTGGAAGAATCGGCACGGCTCTTATTCCGCGAGTGGTTTGTGTATTTTAAATTCCCGGGTCATGAAAAAGTGAAGATAATTGATGGTGTGCCAGATGAGTGGAAGAGAGAGAAGATAGATAAATTAGTTACTTTTAAGCGTGGAGTTGAACCCGGTAGTGATAATTATTTAGAATCCTATGAATCCGGATCTTATCCTTTCTATCGCGTAAGCGACTTAATTTCTAGAAACCCAAGTATTTTTGTGGATGAGCAATACGCCAAAAAAGCCTTTATAAAAAAAAGTGACCTTGTGATTTCCCTGGACGGATCGGTTGGGATTGTTAGTATCGGTCTTGAGGGATGCTACTCGACTGGTATTAGAAAATTAGTTATTAAAGACAAAAAAGTAAATTGGGTGTATCTATATTTTTTAATGAAGTCACACTATTTACAAGGCATTGTAAATGCTTACGCAAAAGGGACTACAATCCAACATGCAGGCGAGGCTGTTAAGCATATGGAGCCTATATTGCCACCGCAAAATATCATGGATTTATTTAATGAAATTGCCAACCCAATGCTAAGCGAAATTCTTGTTTTATTTGAAGAAAATCAAAAACTCGCACAAGCCCGAGATTTGCTTTTGCCACGGCTGATGAGCGGCGCAATTGAAGCATAAAACTATGCCTTATTTAAACGAAAACACATTGGTGCAACAAACAACTGCCGATTACCTGAAAAGCAAACTCGGTTGGGATTCGGTGTATGCCTATAATCAAGAAACCTTTGGGCCAGATAGTTTGTTGGGTAGAAACTCCGATCGTGAAGTGGTGCTCACTCGCTATTTACGAGAAGGCCTAAAAAAAATCAATCCCAATCTTCCTGAAATGGCTTACGATGAGGCCGTACGTCAAATAGTGGGCTACTCGCAGAGCCAATCAATGCTCTCTTCTAACTACGATAAATACAAACTTTTTAAAGACGGCGTGTTGGTTTCTTATCAAGGTGAACATGGCGAAATCAAAAAAGAACGGTTAAAAATATTTGATTTTAACGAAGCGACAAACAATCACTTTTTGGCAGTTCGAGAATTGTGGGTGAAAGGTGATCTTTACCGCCGAAGAATTGATATTGCTGGGTTTGTAAACGGCATCCCGCTTTTGTTTGTGGAGTGCAAAAATATTCACAAAGATCTCAAGAACGCCTACGAAAAAAACTTTGCTGACTATAAAGATACAATCCCGCACCTATTTCATCACAACGCAATTGTGATGCTTGCCAATGGTCATGAAGCCAAAATTGGCACCATTACTTCAGGTTATAAGCATTTTCGTGAATGGAAGCGCTTGTCGGAAAAAGACCTGGGGGTGGTAGATATGGAAACACTTTTGAAAGGTGTTTGTAGCAAGAAATGTTTTATGGATATTTTTGAAAGTTTCGTTATCTTTGACGATTCTAGTGGTAAACAAATAAAAGTGTTGGCTCAAAATCAACAATATCTTGGCGTTAATCAAGTCATCAAATCTCTGACTGATCCAAATAGAGCAAAGGGGAAACTCGGCGTTTTCTGGCATACGCAGGGAGCAGGTAAAAGTTATTCTATGGTATTTTTCAGTACCAAAGTCCATCGTAAAATCGGCGGGAATTATACTTTTTTAATCTGTACAGATAGAGGGGACTTAGACACTCAAATATATAAGACCTTCGCCGGATGTGGTGTGGCTGATAATGATAAAACTCCATGCCGTCCAAGTAGTGGGCGGAATCTGGGAGAACTTCTGAGCCAACAAAAAGCCTATGTTTTTACCACCATTCAAAAATTTAATCAGGAAGTAGACCCAGAGGAAGGATATACCAAACGAGATGATATTATTGTGATGACTGACGAGGCTCATCGCACTCAATATGGGACACTTTCCTTGAATATGCGTAACGCTTTGCCAAATGCTAACTTCATCGGGTTTACCGGCACGCCACTATTTACAAATGATCAAATTACCGAGAAGGTCTTCGGCAATTATGTTTCCACTTATGATTTCCAACGAGCAGTTGAAGATAAGGCGACTGTTCCACTCTATTACGATTCGCGTGGTGATACTTTGGGGGTGGCCACTAATGATATTAATGAACGAATAGCTGAAAAATTAGAAGAAATTGAGATTGACGATATAGATGTGAGCCAGCGCCTAGAAAGAGAACTAAAGCGTGATTATCACATCATCACTGCAGAAAAGCGGATCAATCAAATCGCCAAGGATTTTGTCGACCACTACACTACTTCATGGGAGGCCGGCAAAGCGATGTTTGTCTGCATTGATAAACTCACCTGCGTGAAAATGCATGGTTTGATTGGGCAATACTGGGATCAAAAAGCAGGGGAAATCAAAGAATCATGGAAAATGGCCGCCGGTGAAGAAAAAGATCAGCTTTCTAATCAGCTTATTTGGATGAAAGAAACAAAAATGGCGGTGATTGTGAGTGAGGAGCAAGGCGAGGTGGATAAGTTTAGAAAATGGGGATTTGACATCACGCCACATCGGCGACTTATAAAAGACGGCTTTGAACTCTCTGATGGTACGCGAATTGATGTGGATTCTGCTTTTAAGAAAGAGGAGCACCCCTTTAGAATCGCGATTGTCTGCGCGATGTGGTTAACCGGATTTGATGTGCCGAGTCTGGCGAATCTCTATCTGGACAAGCCGCTCAAGGCTCATACTCTGATGCAGGCGATTGCCCGCGCCAACCGAGTAAATGGTGATAAAAACAATGGTCTGATTATTGACTACTGTGGTATCCTCAAGAATTTACGCAAAGCGCTCGCGACCTTTACAGGTACAGGCGATACAGGCAGACCGGGCGAGCCCGAGCCGGGTGGATTGGACCCAACCAAAACCAAAGAAAAATTACTTGAAGATCTAAAAGAGACGATTGAATTAGTCAGAGATTTCTTGAGCGGAAGAAAAGCGTCGCTTGAAGCCATTATCAATACAAGCGGATTCGAGCGAAACAAGGCGATTGTAGTGGCCAAAGAAGCCGTAAATGAAAATGATGAAACCAGAAAGAAGTTCGAAGTAATGTGTCGGGAAGTATTCATTAAATTTAAAGCATGTCTAACGATCCCAGCAGTAAATACGTACCGCAACCAATATGGCGCAATAAATATCATCTACAAGAGCCTGCAAAAAGATCGAGACAAGGCAGACATTAGCGACATCATTAAACAACTGCATGAAGTGATTGATGGGTTGATTACCGTCACACCGGGCAAAGTCAAAGAACCTAACAAGCTGTATGATATCAGTAAAATTGACTTTAACCGATTGCGGGCAGAATTTGAACATACAAAAACTAAAAATACCACCGTGCAAAGTCTCAAAAACGTGGTTGAGAAGAAATTGGAACGATTGATTCAAATGAATCCACTTCGTACAGATTTTCAGGAACATTATGAAAATATCATTGACGAATATAATAAAGAAAAGGATCGCCAAAGTATAGAGGCTACCTTTGAGGCTTTAATGAAGTTTGTGCAAGATTTGGATGTGGAAGGAAGCCGGGCAGTACGCGAAGGATTAGATGAGGAAATATTGGCTATTTATGATCTTTTGGTAAAGCCGGATTTGAATTCGCAAGAAATCAAGAAAATAAAGAAGGTAGCAAAAGAGTTGCTCGATACGCTGAAAGAAAGCCTGCGGGGTATGTATAGGTTTCAAGATAGAGAGCCGACAAGAGATGCTGTAAAAGTTTTAATCAAAAATTTTCTCTGGAATGATTTGACCGGCTTGCCCGAAGAGTACACGCAAAAAGAAGTGGATAAAAAAACTGAAGCGGTTTTCTATCATGTTTACAGAGCATATCCTACAGTACCATCGCCATATTACGATACTGTTGGGGGTTAAACATAGAAAGAAGCATGAGAAATGGTTAGTTCTTTTTTAGAATATCTTTTGTAAGTAGTTTGAATAAAATGATTTAGTCTGAACGTTTGATAACATGAATAATAATTCCTTGAAAATATATATAGCTGCCCCATATTCTGCTGAAACAGAGGAGGAACGTAGAAAAAATACTGAAGCCGTTATCGATGCGGCACTTACATTGTTTCAGAAAGGACATTTTCCGTATATTCCACATCTTACACATTGGGTTGATAAATGGGCTAAAGAAACTAAAATTCCAATGGAATGGAAAGATTATATGCGTTGGCATGCCCCATGGCTAGAAACCTGTGACGCATTTCTCTATCTGAGTAGCTCAAAAGGAGCTGATCTTGAATTGCAAATGGCAAAAGACTTAGGCAAGTTGATTTTTTACTCAATTGACGAAGCACCAACTGGCCTAAAACAACAAGTTTGTTGAATGATAAAAAGCTAATCAAATTAGGAGGATATCATGCTTGTAGGACGAATTGAAAGGGTAAAATTAAGAGAAGTGTGGAAAAAAGAAGCCAAAGATTTTACGACATGGCTTTTTGAAAATCTTGAGGTTTTGGGTGAAGAGCTAGATATGGATTTAACTGCCGATGAGAAGGAGAAAAACGTTGGTTCTTTCTCTGCAGACATAACTGCAGAAGATGGATCAGGGCAAAAAGTTCTTATTGAAAATCAGCTTGAAAAGACGGACCACGATCATTTGGGAAAAATACTTACTTACGTATCAAATCTTGAAGCTAAAACGGCGATATGGATTTCGAGTAATCCACGACCTGAGCATGAAACTGCTGTCCAGTGGTTAAATGAAACTGGGGGCGATGTTCGATTTTACTTAGTTAAAATTGAGGCTTATCGCATTGGAAATTCTGAACCAGCTGCCAAATTCACGATAATAACAGGACCTAGCGAAAAAACTGAGATTGTGGGCGAAGAAAAAAAGGAGTTAGCAGAGCGGCATAAGAAACGTTATGAATTTTGGAAAACGCTGCTTGAAAAGAGTAAAAGCAAAACTAATCTACATGCTAATTTATCTCCTACCATTTATAGTTGGATAGGAACAGGTTCTGGGGTACGTGGCCTTGGTTTTAATTATGCAGTGACTTATAAATACGGACAGGTCGAGTTATATATCGATAGAGGAAAAGAAAGTGAGGAAGAAAACAAGAAGATTTTTGATGAATTGCAAAAGCGACGCCAAGAGATTGAAAAAGATTTTGGAGATAAGCTACGATGGGAACGGTTAGACGATAGAAGAGCCTCGAGGATAAGTAAAAGATTTAATTCTACTAGTTTAAATGATAAAGACAAATGGGGTAAGCTGCAAGATGATATGATAGATAATATGATAAGATTAGAGAAAGCACTAAAGAAACATATAAAAGCTTTGAAAATTTAAAAGGCGCGAAATAAAATTCCAGGGACAGAACACTTAATAAGTGATCCGTCCCCTGAATTCGGATGAATGGAGAAGTGAGGAGAAGGTGATGGCTAGAAAGAAAGCCAGGCGGCGTTCAATTATTAAATTAATCCCCGTGGAAGCGAGACGATATTTTTTAAAAGGGTCGAGCTATTGTAATTTTGAATTACCACCATATATTGTTTTTGAGCCATTGCTATACGAAGTGGATGCCTTTTTGAAAAGAAAGAATTTATCTAGCTTGCAAACTAAAGATGGGCCTAGATTCTACGAGAAGGTTAACCACATTATTTATAACAGTAAAGATGGAATGTATGCTTGGAGACCCTTGCAGCTGATACATCCTGTATTATATGTATCGTTAATTCATAAACTAACTACGCCAAAGAATTGGGCAGCCATTCGCAGTTGTTTTAAGAAATTTACAAGTAATAAAAAAATTAAATGCTTAAGTATTCCGGTGAAGTCATTATCTTCAGAAAAGGATAAGGCTGAGCAAATTAAGCAATGGTGGCAAGATGTGGAGCAAGAGTCCGTAGCCTTATCTATAGATTACGAATATTTAATACAAACTGATATTACAGATTGCTATGGCTCAATTTATACTCACTCTGTAGCGTGGGCCTTACATGGTAAGAAGAGAATGAAAGGGAAAAAGAATAGAAAAAATAAAAATTTGTTGGGAAATATTATAGATAAATTGCTTCAAGATATGAATTATGGGCAAACCAATGGTATTCCGCAGGGATCAAATGTAATGGACTTCATCGCGGAGATTTTATTTGGATATGCAGATTCGCTATTAACCAAGGAGCTCAAAAAACAGCATATTACTGATTACCATATTCTTCGATATAGAGATGATTATCGTATTTTTGTAAATAATACCCACGATGGAGAAGATATTATTAAAATATTGACAGAAGTTTTAATTGGACTCGGCCTTAAATTAAATCCGGCAAAGACAGATTCTACACATTGTATTGTGAGGAACTCTATTAAAAAAGATAAATGGGGTTGGATTTGCAGAAGACAAGCTGATAAAAATATACAGAAACATTTAATGATAATCCATGATCACGCTTCCACTTTTCCTAATGCTGGTACTCTTGTTCAGGCTTTAACAGAATATCATAGAAGGGTATTAGATCTGAAAAAAATTGATTATTTGAGACAGCTTATTGGTATCGTTGTCGATATTGCTTGTCATAATCCTAAGGTCTATCCTGTTGTATCTGCAATAATAAGTAAATTTATCAGTTTATTAAGCACTAATAAAGAGAAACATAGTCTTTTAGCGAAGATCAAAAAGAGGTTTAATAAAATTCCGAATGCAGGGTATATGCAGATTTGGCTGCAACGAATACTGCTTGTTTTTGACAAAGATTTTCTTTTCAAAGAGCCGGTTTGCAGATTAGTTTCTGGACGCCGATTAAACATTTGGAACAATGATTGGATTTCTTGCAAGGAATTAAAATCCATAGTGCGTTCTAAAAAGTTAATTGATGAAACTAAAATTAAGGAACTTACGCCAGTAATACAAGCTGAAGAGATAGAACTTTTTGTGAGAAATAAGACTCTATACCATTGAAGATTCTAAGATTCCAGGACAGAACACTTTTAAAAAAGAGGCAAAGGAAGTACTGAGCGAAGTCAAAGTGCACCTCGGAGGTATCTTGAGAGACCCTTTTACATCTAATTAAACTCCTTGACAAAATATCTGCTCATAGTTAAACTATGTATGACAATTAGGTAGAAGTCCCGAGTTAAAGGGCTAAATCCCGGACTATAATAAAGTAAAACCTTCAGCGGTAAAATGCTGAGGGATTTTTTATTTTTAGGGGTACTTGTAGAGATGAGGAGCTAGAGATAGTGAGATAGTAAAAATTTGGGGGGTAAAAAAATGAATACACAAATTTGCCAAGCAATCGCTAGTAAAAATGTTATTGAATTTCGTTATAAAGGTATGTGGGTTAGACTTTTTGAACCACATACTTATGGTATTCACAAAGATACAGGCAACGAAGTTCTATCAGGCTATCAATTAGAAGGATACAGTGAATCTGGAAATTTACCAGATTGGAGACTTTTCCGAGTATCTGAGATAACAAGCTTTACGATTACACAGGGTAACTTTTTAAATCCTAGACCAGGTTATAATTCTAGAGATTCTAGAATGTCTAAAATATTTTGTACAATATGAACATTACTGCATCAATACTTTATGATTATACTCAATGTCCTCACCGTGTTTGGCGCGATAAGCATGGACCGCAGGATGAGAAAATTAAGGAAATTAATCCTTTTGTCCAATTATTGTGGGATAAAGGTATACAACACGAAGAAAGAGTTATTAAGGATATTGGAGAATTTGTTGATTTACGGCAGGGAACGTTTGATGAGCGCGCTAACGCAACTACAGTTGCGATGCAGAATGGAACACCTCTGATTTATCAAGGCGTTCTTAAGTATAAAAGTCTTGTTGGTATTCCTGATTTGCTTAAGCGACTCCCAAACAATGACTATATTCCGGTTGAAATTAAATCAGGTAAAGGATTGGAAGGCAGCGGTGAAGATCAAAACGAAAGGAAGCCAAAAAAACATTATGCTGTACAGCTATGCCTTTATGTTGAAATTCTAAAACAACATGGTTTTGCTAAGGAAAATAAAGGAGTTATTATAGATATCTTTCGTAATGAAGTTGATTACTTCTTAGATGGTCCTATGGGTAAAGTAAATAATTCGAGCTGGTGGCAATTCTATGAAGGGACAAAAAAGGAAGTAGAGCTTCTTTTGAGTAACACTAAGCAAAATAAGCCAGCATTTGGTGGAGTGTGCAAAATGTGCCCTTGGTTTACTAGCTGTAAAGATTGGTGCCGAGCTACATCTGACCTTACTAATATTTTTTATCTTGGAAGAGGCAAGCGAGATGTTCTGAATAGCGATTTAGGGATAGAAAAAGTTGAGGAATTAGCAGAGGTAGATATTGAGGATGCGTTAAAGCAGAAAAAGGATGATAAAAGTTTTTTAAAAGGGGTTGGTAAAAATACCTTAATAAAACTGTCTAAAAGAGCGGAAATAATTGCTAGCACGAAAAAACCGGTATTGTATGAGCAAATAAACCTTCCGAATGTAAAATATGAACTTTTTTTCGATATTGAAACAGATCCTACACGGGATTTTGTTTACCTGCACGGTGTCTGGGAGCGGACACCAAAAGGTGAAAGCTTTATCCATTTTTTAGCTGATGGTGTAACGCCTGAGGCTGAAAAGGCGGCCTGGAAAGAATTCTGGAAATATATCGATAAGCTACCCTCAGGCGATTTTTCTGTTTATTACTATTCTCCATATGAGAAAACTATTTATAAGCAAATGGCAGCTTTATATCCTGATGTAAAAACTATTGAACAAATTGAACAATTTTTTGAAAGCCCAAATGTTATTGATCTTTATTCAGACATTATATTTAAGAAAACGGATTGGCCTTTAGCAAGTTACTCTATTAAGGATATCGCAAGTTACCTTGGTTTTAAGTGGAGAGACGAAAGCCCTTCTGGTGCATTATCAATTCAATGGTTTAATGAATACATAGAAACTAAAAATCCAGATATACTTAAAAGAATAGGAATAAGGGGACAGCGACCTTTTTTCTTGACACAAACACGATTGGTGCATAAAATAA
>CAZAYU010000005.1:2843-133325 GCA_964489445.1 uncultured Planctomycetia bacterium | reverse complement strand
TTGTGTAAGTACGGTTCGTCGGATAGCAGAATCTTTTCCTGAATAAACGGAGATAGAAAAAGAAGCCCCATAATTTGGCTCATTCTTGCTGGAGTATAACCAATCCAACCGCCAATCTCTTTTAATGTCCTCTTGGGATCTTCCTTGAGAGTATCTCTGAGTTGATGGGCAAGTATCAAAAACTGACGAATTGTCGGTTCTCTGTAAAGTCTATTGTAATCTCGCCAAAAACCTTTTTAAAAGTATATTGTGTAGAATATAGACACCAGCCCTATGCTAGATTTTGGAAAGTTAAATTTATTAATGGTTTTTCTCTTTAGATTACTACAGGCATAAAGAATGCTTAAAAATGATAAAAGACAAGTCAGAGAACGCTATTTATGAAAAGAGAGTCATGGTTTCGGAGTTATATAAATGTAGATGTTTCAACGGTATGCTAACAATTTATCAATTTTTGCGCTGTTTTTTAATAAAATTGACTTCGCATGCAATTCTTTATATAATAAAATTTCAGGAAAGGACATTTTTATGAATTCTTACCAAAAAACATTTCGTTTCCCATTAATTATTATCATCGTTATATTGCTCACTGCATCAATAAGTTATAATTCGTATGCCCAAAAAGCAGACGGTTCTGAAAAAGATACCCCATATTATAAGAGCTTTTCTTATTATACAGGTTTCGCCAAAGGGGACTTGAGTGGAAAAAATGATTATAAGATTGTTCCTTCAATATTTAGATTTGCTTTTGATGTTGACAAGCTCGGCATTGGAGCAGCAGATATTGTTGAATATGTTGCTGAAAAAGTCTTTAATGCTCACGATATTAATGTTAAAGGAGAGACAGAATTTTTAGCAGAAACTTTTTTAAATACGATTATTAGTCCGGATAACAATATTGAAGTTGGATTTGATATTCTTATGAAATACTCATATCCAGCTACGGAAAAAATAAATCCATACTTTTTTGTAGGTGGTGGTGTTCTTTATATGTCGCAACAGACAAATGAGCAATCAACACAATACAATTTTATTCCTCAGATGGGTATAGGAATTTCTTATGATTTGAAGGAAAATTTGTCTTTTGATGTTGAATACCGATATCGGCATTTATCTAATGCAAATAGAAAATTGCCTAATGACGGTATAAATGTGAACATGTTTCTTTTTGGGACAACATGGAAATTTTAACTAATAAATGGAGTATAAAATGAATGAAATAAAAAACAAAATTGCATTAGTAGTTGGAGGAAGCAGAGGAATAGGAAAAGCCATTGTTCTTAAGCTGGCAAGCTTGGGTTTCGATATATGGCTTACCTATCGAAATAATAATAACGCTGCAGATATTGTTAAAAAGGAAGTGGAAAAGATAGGGCGTAAATGTGAACTATCTTCATTTGATGTTTCTAGTTATACTGAAACTAAGAAAGCCTTGTCCGATAAAGCTGAAGAAACTCCTCCTTATGTAGTAGTTTTTAATTCAGGCATTACTAGGGATAATCTTTTGATGTGGACAACGGAGAAAGAATGGAATGATGTCATTGCAACTAATCTAAATGGTTTTTATAATGTTACGAACTCTGTTCTTTTCCCAATGTTGAGAGAAAAAAGAGGAAGGATTGTTGCAATTTCTTCAACTGCGGGAGAGGTGGGCCAAGCAGGGCAGGTTAATTATTCTGCTTCTAAGGCAGGACTTATAGGGGCGTGCAAAGCTTTGGCGCGAGAGGTCGGAAAGAAGAATATTTTTGTTAATGTTGTCTCTCCAGGTTTTATTGATACGGATATGACTAAAGGCATACCAAAAGACAAAGTTTTGCCTTTGATTCCTTTGAAAAAGACAGGAAAGCCGAAGGATATTGCCTCTGTTGTAGGGTTTTTATGCAATGAGAAGGATATGTATATTCACGGGCAAGTTATTGGGGTTAATGGAGGGCTTGTTATCTAAGGTTGGTAGTATGAAATTTTATGACAGTATAGTTGTGGGTAGTGGAATAAGTGGCTTGACACTTGCGAATATTCTTGCTTTAAACGGACAGAAGGTTTTAATTGTTGAGAAGTCAAATCGTATTGGTGGGAGTATGTCACGTTTTGTTAAAGAAGGAATTCCTTTTGATACAGGATTCCATTTTACAGGGGCATTCTTAGAGAATGGGGTTTTGCATGATATGCTCAGTGTTCTGGGGATAGAGAATAAAATTGAGCCAGTAATACTTTCCGATAAAGAGGGCCAGGCGTATATCTTCGAGAATGATCACAAGAAATATTATATGCCGAATGGGGTTTTAAGCTTTATTGAAAAACTCAAAGAATTTTTCCCGGGTGAGGAAGAGGGCATTGATTATTTTTTTAATTTAGCTAAGAAGATCTACGAGGAGACTGCTTCTTTAGATCTTTTAAGGATTACTGAAGTTACTAATATCTTAGATGAGGATTATATTAGCCTACAAGAAGTCCTAGATAAGTCTTTTAAGAGCAGATACTTAAAGGGTATATTATCAACATTTTGTATGTGTTACGGGGTAAGGCCGTCAGAGGTTTCAGTTGCGAATCATTTTCGTGTTGCGTATGGAATGTACGATAGCGTCGTGCGGATTAAGAGAGGCGGAGGAGCATTCGTTAGCGCGTTTAAAGATGCACTTCTTGAGCTTGGAGTTGATATTAAAACAAAGTGCACTATTGATAAGTTTTTAGATGTCGAGGGCAATATTGTCAAGAAGTTCATTTTAAGTACGGGCGAGGAGTTATCTTGTAATCAATGTATTTTTACAATTCATCCCAAGGCTATTGTTGAGAGCCTTCCGAAAGATAATTTGACTAAGGCTTTTTTGATGAGGGTTAGTGATTTTGAGCCTGCGTCTGGATTTTTTTCTCTGTTTGGTATTGTCGAAGCTGATGATAATGATTTTACACCAAGCATTGTTTCCCTTCTTCCTTCGGATGACGTGAACACGCTGTTTGAGCCTTCCGACAATGGTTGCTCAGCTCTTGTACTAATGACTTCTTATGAAGATATTGATAGCAAAAAGGTCAAGGTCCTTACCGCCATGGAGTCTTCGTCTAGTGAAGATGTCTCTCAATGGCTGGATTCTAGTGTTGGAAAACGGCCGAAGGCCTACTATGAATACAAAAAGAACCGGGAGCAACAGATTAAAGAAAGAATTTTTCAATATAATCCAGCTTACAGGGATTCATTTAAAGTTATTTGCGCTGCTTCTATTCTTACGTATAGGGATTATTTGAACTCATACGAATGTACAGCCTATGGGATCAAACAAAAGATGGGTCAGTTTAATGTGTTTGGAAAGCTTCCTTTGCGAAATCTTTATGCGTGTGGGCAAAGTTCTGTTTTGCCAGGAGTCGTGGGTGCGATGATGTCTTCTTTTATTGTGGCAAGGAGTATTGTTGGGCGAGATGATTACAATAATTTTATTAAAGCAAGGTTACACCGATGAAAAGAGTTGTGATAACTGGGATGGGTGTAGTTTGTCCTTTAGGAGTTAATGTCGAAGAGTATATTCAGGGGCTAGAGACTAATAGAAGCGCTGTCCAGAGAATGGAAAAGTGGAAAGAGTATATTGGGCTAAACACATTAATAGCCGCTCCTGCAAAGATAGAGGATGAAAGAAGCATTCCAAGAAAAAAGAGACGTTCTATGGGGCGGATGGGCATCTTTGCTGCGCAAGCATCTGAAGAGGCAGTGAAGGATTCTGGCTTAAGTGAAAGCGTTATTGCATCTGCTCGCACGGGATGCATCATCGGATCCACAATGGGTGGAGCTGAAGCAATGAATGATACGTTTGAAATGATGCTTCCAGAAAAAGATTTATCTAAATTATCTTCAATGAATTTTTTCAAATGTGTTTCTCACACAGCAGCGATGAATGTTTCACAATGTTTTGGGATTAAAGGATATGTCATGGCAACATCAGCAGCTTGTGCATCTGCCCTACAGGCAGTAGGTGCGGCTTATGGGATTATTCAGTCTGGCAAGCAAGATGTTATTCTCTGTGGAGGGGCAGAAGAGTTACATGCAATCGTTGCAGGCTCCTTTGATATTCTCTTCGCAACATCTACACACTTTAATGATAATCCGAAGTGTACTCCAAGGCCTTTTGATAAGGGTAGAGATGGATTAGTCTGTGGTGAAGGAAGTGGAATCCTCATTTTAGAAGATTACGAACATGCACAAAAAAGGAATGCAAATATTTATGCGGAAGTAGCCGGGTATCATACATGCGGAAGTGGAGAGCATGTAAGCCAACCAAGTAGAGAAGCAATGGTTTTCTGTATGAAAGAGGCACTTAAAAGCGCAGGCATGCAGTCAGCTAACATTGATTATATTAATGCACACGCAACAGCTACTATTCATGGAGATCAAGAAGAGGCTGGAGCTTTAAAGGAGATATTTGGGGATAAAGTACCAGTAAGTAGTTTGAAGGGGTATATAGGGCATACTTTAGGTGCTTCAGGGTCTATAGAATTGATTGCTGCTCTTAAAATGATGCAGAAAAGCAAAATTTATCCCACGAAGAATTTGGATGATATTGCAGAAGACTGTAAAGGCATTAACCATGTCATGGAGATTCAAGACAAGAAGATTAATTCTATACTAAAGAATTGTTTTGCTTTCGGAGGGATAAACGCGTCTTTAATCTGCAAAAAGATACTTTAAGAAAAGGAGAAGTTATCTATGGATAAGAAAAAGATAGAAGAGATGGTCAACCAAGTTTTTGAGGAGTCTTTTGAAATAAATAAAGGAGAGCTGTCCTCTGAGAAAGGCATCTTTGAAGACCTTGGATTAGACAGTCTTGACATTGTTGATCTAGTTGTTGCTCTTCAGAAAAAATTTGGCGTGAAAATAAGGGATGATAATAGGGTTCGAGAAATAAGGACATTAGGCGATATTTATAGTTTTATTGAATCTCTTTATAAAGAAGGGAATTTCTCAGTTGATAGATAAGCGAATTTATTTTGGAAAAAATTAATAAATTTATTCTAAATGTAGTTTTTTATTTGATGTTTCTCGTCTTTTCGATTATTGCTATTCCCTCGGTAGTATTATTGGTTTCATTGGGTGCTTTGGTTTTTCCAAGACGTGTTATATTAAAAATATGGCGAAGAGCTATTGGTTGGTACGGAAGGATTATTATCTATGTTCTTCCTTTTCCATTCATTAAAGTTCAGTATGAGGATTTTGGCAGGAATGACAATAGAGTGGGGCCGTTTATTTTTATTTGCAATCACAGGTCTGCTTCCGATGCGTTCTTGATGGCATGTTTGCCTTTTGAAGGTATTCAAATAGTGAACACTTGGCCTTTTAAGCTACCTGTTCTTGGCCTTGGTGCTAAGGTTGCCGGATATTTGAGTGTCAAGGAAATGTCCATTGATGTATTTTTGTTAAAAATGAAAAAGTTAATCGGAGAAGGAGTGAATGTCGTTTCATTTCCAGAAGGGACGAGATCAGACAGTAAGGAACCAGGACAATTCTATAGCTCTATTTTTAGGGCAGCAATAGAAACAAAGTGCTCTATTGTTCCTTTTTGTATTTCAGGAAATGAAAATAAACCGGCTAAGGGTTCCTTTGTATTAAACCCTGGGACTATTAAGATTCACAAGTTATTAGCCTTACATTGGAACGATTACAAAGATATGAATTCCTTTGTTCTGAAGAATAGGGTGAGAGAAATCATGAGAAATGAATTAATAAAAATGGATCAAACATGATGAGAGATTTTTATAAATATAAAGATATCGGATTTGAAAGCAAAGAAATAATCGAGCAAGTTCAAACGCAATTGCTTCAAGCCCATCTTAAATATTGTTTGAGCCAGTCTCCCTTTTATAGGAAATTTTTAGATGGCCTGATTAAGGATGTTACAAAAGTTAATCTTATAAATTTTAAAGATGTTCCTTTAACAGAGAAATTGTTTATTGAACATGATAATGATGGATTTCGCGCAGTAAACCCAGAGCAGATTGTTGATATTGTTCTTTCGTCTGGAACGACAGGGAAGCCTATCAAGATTATGTACACAGGGCAAGATTTGACGCGTCTTGCATATAATGAAGAGAAATCATTTGTTGGTTGCGGTTTAACGAAAAAAGATATTGTTCTTTTAACATGCACAATGGATAGATGTTTTATTGCAGGGTTAGCCTATTTTTTAGGAATAACTAATTTAGGAGCATCTGCAATACGTAATGGACATGGAAGTTTAGATAGCCACAAAGAAGTTATTGGTAAAATGAAACCAACGGCCATTGTGGGTGTGCCATCTTTTATTAGAAAATTGGGACTTTATATGAAAAAGGAAGATGGAGAGCAGCCCTTATCAAGCGTGAAACGAATTATTTGTATTGGCGAACCCCTGCGTAATGAAAAAGTAGAGTTGCTAAGTGTTGGCCTTGAGCTGGAAGAAATTTGGGGTGCAAAAGTGTATTCCACTTATGCCTCTTCAGAGATAGTTACCACTTTTTGTGAATGCGAAGCGCAACACGGAGGGCATTTACATCCTGATTTAGCAGTTATTGAGATCGTTGACGATCAAGGAAATATTTTGGATGACGGAATAACCGGAGAAGTTGTTATCACACCGCTTGGAATTGAGGGGATGCCGTTAGTGCGTTATAAGACGGGGGATATTAGTTTTTTGATGAGTGAGCCTTGCAAGTGCGGAAGAAAATCAAAGCGTTTAGGGCCTATTCTTGGCAGGAAAAAACAAATGATGAAAGTCAAAGGAACGACTCTTTATCCGCAAGCTGTCTATGCTGTATTAGATAGCACCAAAGAAGTTCAAGAATATTATATCGAGGCAATAAGCGAGAGCGCTCTTTCTGACAGTTTGATTATTCATGTAGCTATTAATGATCTTGCCCTTGATTTAGAATTTTTACAGGAAAGAATACAGGCAAGTCTACGCGTAAAACCAATAATTATTTTAGAAAAAGACGATGCTATGAAAAGAATTATTTATGCTCAAGACAATAGAAAACCAATTCGGTTTTTTGATAGGAGAAAATAATGAGTGATTGTAATAAGAGAATTTTTAATGTTGAGTTTACAGGTGAAGAGATCAGAGAAGCAAAAGAGCATGGACGATTGCTATCTATGGAAATTGAATTCAATACCAAGTGCGATTTTCAATGTCCGTATTGTTATGTTAAGAGTGATTCTTTTTTTGATAAAGAAATGGATTTAAATCAAATTCAGGATATTATTTTGCAAGCAAAGAATTTGGGAGCAAAAAAGATTATTGTTTTAGGCGGAGAGCCGTTGATTTATCCGCACATTCTTGAAGTGTTGTCTTTTATACGTAATGAAGGTCTGGAATCAGAGATGTTTACCAACGGTTCGCAGGTCAACGAGGTTATTGCTAATACATTGTTTGATTTGGGTGTTAATATTGTCTTGAAAATGAATTCATTTAATAAAGAAACGCAGGATATGCTTACTGGAATTCAGGGATCACACCTTATGATAAAAGAAGCTATCGAGAATATCCAAAAAGCGGGATATCCAGCAAAAAATAAATATGTGGCTGTGAGTACAATTATTTGTCAGCAAAACATAGATGAACTCACTGATTTGTGGATATGGCTTAGAGACAGGAATATCCTCCCCTACTTTGAGATGATTACTCCTCAAGGAAAATTTAACGATCACCAATGGTTGGAAGTTGACTCTTTGGAAGTAGAGAGATTATTTAAGAAGATTGCTAAGATCGACAAAGAAAAATATGGAAATACTTGGGAAGTTCAACCGCCGCTTATCGGGAATAAGTGTTTTAGGCATCAGTATTCTTGCTTTGTCAATGCAAACGGAGATGTTATGCCCTGTGTTGGCGTTACAATCCCTATGGGTAATGTTAGAAGCAAGAAATTAAAAGATATTTTAGAAACAAGTGAAGTTATGGAAGATCTTAAGAATTATAAGAATCTTATCAAAGGTCCTTGCCGAGCATGTGATGAACTAGATCATTGTTATGGATGCCGAGGATCAGCCTATCAGATAACAGGGGATTACTTAGCTTCAGATCCTCTTTGTTGGAAAAATTATAACAGGCAGTCAGAGATAACTAAGCTTCCGATTAGTGTTGAAAATATAATTCCTCAAAAAACTCCAATGAGAGTTATTGATAAGCTGTTGAGTGTCCGCGATCGAAGGGCAGAGGCCTCAGTACGCATTTCAGAAAACATGCTTTTTATTGACAAGAAGGGGCAACTTAATGGCGCAATTTATTTAGAGATGATAGCGCAGACAATAGCAGCACATAATTGTTTTAAGAATCTAGGGAACCCTGGATACAAGGTAGAAGGTTTTTTATTAGGAGCTAAGAAAATGAAGATTTTTGGTAATGCAAGTGTAGGAGATACCCTTTTGATCTCTATAGAGAAAAAAGCAAGATATGGAAATTTTGCAATAGTCGAGGGAGAGGTTGTAAAAGGCAATAGAGTCTTAGCAAGAGGGGAAGTTAAGATTTGGCATAGCGAGAATGCAGAAGTGGGGAGGCTGACGCTAGTTCAATGAGACGTGTAAAGATTCGAGTTCTAATTTTAATGATTTTATTTATGCATATATTTGTTTTAAGCGGAATTTGCAAAGAAGCCAATTCTAACTTGATAAATGATCTGAGGATAATAGAGGAAAAAATGTCAAGCATTACAACGCTCTCGACACAGTTTATCGAGGAAAAGAATTTATCCTTGTTTGGGCAGAAGCTAACAATTAAAGGTTATTTATTTTTGCGTAACCCATCTTCTTTTGCTTGGCATATCAGTTCACCTTTGAGGCAAAGAATTATTTTAAAGGATAATGTTGTTATGCAATGGGATGAAGATACAAACCAAATTCAGAAAATTAACTTAACAAGCAACCCATCGTTTAATATTATTGCAAACCAAATGAAGAGATGGGTTTCTGGTTCATATCTATCTCTTATTGATGAGTACGATATTGAAGTAATACAGTCTTCGCCTATGAAATTAAAATTCATACCTTTCAAGAATTCTATGGCATTCAAAATGATAAAAAACATTGTTATCCTTTTTCAAAAAAATGAAAAATATATTGATACGATTGATATCTTAGAGACAAATGGCGATTCAACAAAGTTCCACTTTCTGGAAACATTGATTAATATAAAGTTGGATCCACAAGTATGGAAAGTTAAAGCAAGTGATTAATCATTTATTCGAAAAAATATATTCCTTGCTAAATAAAAAAAGAAAATTAACAATTTCTTTGGTTGTAATCGTATTCTTGATTTCGGTCTTTCGATTATTTTCTGCCTCTTTTAACAATGATGTTGAAATCATGCTTCCGAAAAACGCAGAATTCTCAAAATCACTGAAATTCTTAAGAGAATCAAACTTTTCAGATAAAGTTGTCCTGTCGTTGCACCTTAAAGGAGAGGGTAAGACAATGGTCGATCTTATTAAAGCTGCTGATCAGCTAAAAAATGGTTTAAAGCTACCTTTTGTTATGAAGATTGAGGAGGGAATAACCGAGAATGAAGTCTTAGAAGATGTTAAAGAATTTTTAGATTATGTTCCGCAGGTTGTATCAGAAGAAGACTTGTTTTCCATCAAGAAAGAGATTAACCCTGAGAATGTCAAAGAAAGATTGAAGCAAGGTTACAAGAGTATGCTTTCGATGAATAGCATTTTTATGAAATACTTTATTCAGAATGATCCTCTTGGCATCAAAATAAAGTATTTAATAAAAATGAAGGACTTGGCAGAGTCGATAGGATATCAGGCACAATTTAAGCACGAACATTTTGTGAGTATGAACGAAAAACATGTGATGTTAATATTATCGACATCGGTTCCTATAACAGATAGTGTTGGTTCAAGAAAGTTGATTAATTATATAAGGGAACAGATCAAACTATTGCCGGATTATATTGATGTGGATATCATCGGCGGACATCTTCATACAATAAGTAATGAAGACATTTTGAAGAAAGATATTACCAAAACAGTTTTTGCTGTTACTTTTATCCTTTTGATTTTGCTTATTATTGTGTTTAGAAGTGTTCGTGCACTTTTAGTGTTTATTATTCCCGTAGTCGCGATTGTTATCTCTATGAATATAGCTTCAATGAAGATGGGTGCGCTTTCACCTTTTGTTGTTGGCTTGGCTGCGGTTATCGCAGGGATAACCGTTGACTATGGTATCCATATTTATCTGGCTATGCAAGCAGGTGGAATGGAAAAGGTGAACAAGGTTGCGAAGCCTATTTTGGTTGGGGTATTTACAACAATGGGGGTTTTTACATCATTTTTCTTCTCTAGTATTTATGGTTTTCAGCAATTTGCGTTATTGACGAATTTGAGTATTATTATTAGCATCTTTTTCTATTTGTTTATTTTGCCGAGATTATTTTATGAAAAGAAGGAAAGAGCTCCTTTTGCAAAAATGAGCTTTTGCAACAAGTACCATATTCTAGATGACCGGATTATTATATTTTTGTGGATTATTGTTGTAGGCGTATTTGTTTTTTTCTCTCAAAATTTAACATTTAGTAATGATATAAGAGTTTATGATGGAAGCTCAAAGAATATTTTTGACGCGGAAGAGCAATTTCGCAAGACGTGGGGAGCTGACAATGAATGTGCTATGTTAGTTGCACAAGCAGGGAAGAGAGAGGAGGTTCTTAAGGTAAATGAAGTTCTTAACATGGAAATGAGCAAAAGCTTTAAGAACAAAGAATTCTCAAATATCGCGAGTGTTTATCCATCCAAAGAGACAAGGGTAGAGAATCTATTGCAGTGGGATTTATTCTGGAAGAATAAGCATGAGGAAGAATTAAAGATTCTTCTTCGGGAGCAAGGAAATGATTATGGATATTCTGAAGATGCCTTTAAGCCATTTTTTGATAGCCTGTATATAAGCCAAGAGGAAGACACCAAGCTAGCAGATCCAAAGTTGCTTGATCAGGCCAAGAAGCGTTTTTTTCAAAAAACAAAGAGCGGGTATTATGCGATAACCTATTTTCCGGATAAAAAAGTTCTAGTCGATAAGGCTCGAAAAATAAGCAGTAAGATGGCAGATACATTTATTATCTCAAGGAATAGCATGGCTAAATCTATTTCGGAATCAGCAGGTCAAGAAGTTAAAAAACTTTCTTGGATAGCTGGATTATTAATTGTAATCTTAACAATTTTGTTGCTAAAGAGTATTCGGTTGACCTTGTTGGCTTTACTTCCTGTTGTAACGAGTATCTTTATGATTATTGGCGGTTTTTCATTGTTAGGGTATTCTTTGAATGCGCCATCGATGATAGCTGTTCTAGTCGTTGTTGGGCTTTGCATCGATTATGGGGTTTTTATGGTCTACGACTGTAAGTTTAAATTAGAAGCAGGAACTTTTTTAGCTGTCACATTATCTGCAGCAACAACTATTGCCGGGGGAAGCGTTTTGCTTTTAGCGACACATCCAGTTTTGTTTTATGTGGGAGTTACTATGGCTATAGGAATATTTTCAGGTTATTTGACTGCAGCTTTTGTAGTCCCAGCTTGTTATCGGCTGTGGATTTCTCCTGGAGGATCTCAGTGAGAAAACAGGTTTGTATTCTTTTGTTATCTATATGTTTTATTGGTGGATGCAGTTTTGTGCCATTTAAAAAGACGGAATATATATTAATCACTAATAGAAATCCTGAAGATGTTTTAAGGAAGCATATTGCGTTGACGCCAGAGAGCTTCAAGATTATTAATACCGTTGTGTTTCAGTTTAGAGCAAGGAAATTTCTTTCGTTAGGATATCTTTCTGTTGATGAAAATGAAAAAGCATTCGAATTAGCTGGCATGAATTCTGTTGGAGTAAAGCTCATTGAAATTGCAGCGAAGAACGGGGAAGTCACGGTCAATAATGTTATCGATGAAATTTCTAAGAAGGGAGATATTTCGAAAGCTTTGGTTAAGGATATTTACCGTATATATTTTGACCAGGCACCATTAAAGTTTTTTGAAATTAAAAAGAAGAAAAAAGAAATTATATTTAGCCAGAAACAAGACGCTGGGATTACGGAGTATGTTTTTGCAGGCAAAGAGAATTATTTGATTGAGAAGGTACATTATGAAGGAAAAAAGAAGGCTTGGTCGGCCAGATATTATGAATATATGGAAAAAGATGGAAAAGTGTATCCTAAAGGGATAATTTTTGCAAACTACTTATATGGCTACAAGCTGATAATCAACGTCAAAGAGGTGTTATGAGCTGCGATCTAATAGGGGACATAAATAGATGTATGTGCAATATAGATATTATCGATAAGCGCATGGCAACGGCAAACTTTATTTTTGATAAAGAGTTCCTCGGGTTTCAGGGGCATTTCGAAAACAATCCTGTTTTGCCTGGAGTCTGCAAGATTTTATCGGCAGTAGAGGTTATAAAGAAGTGGAAAGGTAAGGATAATCTTGAGCTGAAGGAAATAAAACTTGCAAAATTCTTTCAGCCTACAACCTGTGATGAAGAATTGATATTTAAGTGTTTTGAGAACGAGAGTTTAGAGAATTTATCTGTTAAAGTTCTCATTGTCAAAAAAGAGGAAAAGGTCGCTGAACTAAAGCTGATATTTTAACGGGGTTACGTAATGAGAAGAAAACTAGGCAAATATTTTAAGATAATTCCAGAAGGCCCTGCTCCTTTGATTGTGCGAGTTGAGAAGAGAGTAAGTTTCAGCGATGTCGACGTGATGGGAGTTGTGTGGCATGGCAGGTATGCAGAATATTTCGAAGAGGGATTTTCCGCTATAGGGCGGAAATGGGGCTTATCTTACAGGGAATTCTATGAAGCAGGCTTACGTGCGCCAATTGTGCAAATGCATATTGATTATCATGCGCCATTGATTCTTGATGAGGTTTGTCATGTTGAAGCAAATATGATCTGGAGTGAAGGGGCAAGGATCAATATTGAATATGTAATTATTAAAGAGGATGGGCAAGTTGCAGCAACAGGATATACTGTGCAGATGTTTGTTGATGCTAAATCTCAGGAACCATATATTGCAATGCCTGCCATGCTTGAAAAGTGTCGCGAGAAATGGGTAAAGGGTGAATATTCATGCTGAAGGCAAGTCCGGTCATAGTTGACTATAATGCGGTTACCCCTTATGGAGAAGGAATAGATGTTTGCTGGCAAGGCTTGCTTAGTAATCAAACTTCAATAGATGACATTAAAAGATTTGACACCAGGCATTTCAAATCAAACAAAGCAGCTACAATTAAGGGCCTTGTTTCTAGGAATGAGAAATCACTTGTTTTTCAAATGATGGAAAGGCTTAAGGAAAATATTAACAATTCAATACCGGAAGATGCTGACTTGATGCTCGCGTCTTTAAATGGCGAGATTGATTTTCTTGAAGATGAGATGTTAACAGGAAAAAAAAGCTCAGAGGAGAGTCGATTAGGTCTTTTATTGGCAAAAACACATGATCTTTTTAAGGTAAGAGGGAAAGGAATGCTGATTTCTGCTGCATGTGCATCCTCTAGCGTTGCTATTGCTCGAGCTGCATCGTTAATTAGGTCTAAAAAGAGTGAATGTGTTTTGGTTGTTTCTTGTGATTGTGTAAGCGAGTTTATTATTTCCGGATTTTCATCGCTGATGGCTTTAGATAGATATAACGCTCGACCATTTGATAAAAATAGAGAGGGTCTTAATGTTGGGGAAGCGACAGCTTGTATTCTTCTTATGTCGAAGGAAAGAGCGGATAAAGAGAAGAGACCCGTTAAGGGAGGCATTTTAGGTTGGGGAATTTCTTGCGATGCAAACCATGTGACCGGTCCGTCCATAGACGGGGAAGGTCTATTCTTGGCTATAGACAGAGCGCTAGAATCAGGAGGCATAACAGCCGAAGAAATCAATAGTATTTGTGCACATGGGACAGGAACGGTATATAACGATTCGATGGAGATGAAAGCATTTAAAAGTATATTTGGCGGTAAAGTTCTTCCAACCTACTCTATCAAAGGTGGAATTGGACACACTATGGGATCAGCTGGTCTTATGGATGCTCTGGTGGCGCTAGAAACTATTCAAAATAATGTTTTGCCACCTACGGTAGGGGCGGAAAATATTGATGAGGAAGCTGTAGGGTGGATTCAAAAAGAAGAAGTTAGGCTTAAAAACAATATTGTTTTGTCAACAAACTCTGGATTTGGTGGAATTAATTCTGCGTTAATAATAGTCGCATGTGAATAAATAATTAAACATAGAAAAGGGGAGGGGTTATGTTTAGAAAAATAAGAAATGTGTTTCTTGGCTATTTTTGTCTAATGTTCGTTATTCTGCTCAGCGGTTGTGCAAGCACAGGAGTTATCCCTATGGACAAGGACACATATGTGGTATCCAAGAGAAGTTGGCAGATTGGTTGTGGTCAGCCTGTTGGCGCAAAGGCTGTTGTGTACCGAGAGGCAAACGAGTTTTGTTCTAAGCAAAATAAGAAAGTGGAGACAGTAGCCTTGGAGATGTTAAATTCTTTACCTGCTAGGCCTGGTAGTGCTTCTCTGCAATTCCGATGCGTGAGTGATAGTGTTTCAAAATAATACTCTTGGCTGGTAGGGAATCAATTTAGTATTGATAATAGGAGTTCAGGGAAATAGTATGATTATTGTTCAAGGAATAGGCTGGATCACAGAAAATAAGTTTGGAAGTGTATTTAGAAAAAATATAACTGAATACTCAGATAGGAAGAAAATGCACTCAACTCTCAGAGATGCGTCTATTTTGTTAGAGCCTATTAAGAATTTTGGAAGATTTGATAAAGTTTCAAGAAATACGTGCTTCGCAATTTCTTTAGCTTTATTTGATGCAGGTGTTGATTATTCAAAGGGAACAATGCAGGATTTAGGTATTTTGAGCACAGATGAAGAGGGATGTTTGCAATCAAATATAAAATATTTTAAAGATTATGTTGAGTGTGGGCGGAAGTTGTCTCGAGGGAGCTTATTTGTTTATACATTGCCTTCAACGCCAATAGCAGAGGCAGCTATCAATTTTGGATGCCAAGGACCTGTTTTGTACCTTACGTTTGAGGAAGATCAAATAAGCCAGGTTCTTGAGCAAGGACGGATAATGATTGAATCAAAAGAAGCTAAGAGCCTATTAATAGTTAATGCCAGTGAAGAAGAAGCAATTTGTTTTCTTTTAAAAGAAGAGAAATATTCTTTAAAGAATGGATGGATAACTCTAGAAGAAGTACAGCATGCAGTAAAGGGCACAGGGGTACTATCTGAAGTTATAAAAAAGATTTCGCAAAAGGACAAGAATGAAGTTACTGATTATATATCCTAAGTGGCCAAAACTTAAGGAGCAAACAAGTTTCAATCTGCCTCCTCATGGTCCTGTCTGTTTTGCTGCGGCCTTGGGGTCAGATATTGAAATTTCATTCTACGATGAAAATGTAGAAAATATTAATTTTAATGAAGATGCTGATTTAATAGCTATGTCTGTTATGCTGACATGCCAAATGCCAAGAGCATGGGAAATAGCAGATTTGTATCGGGCAAAAGGGAAAAAAGTGATTTTCGGAGGCATTGCTACAATGCTGCATCCTGAGGAAACAATCCCGCATGCAGATGCTGTGTTTTTAGGGGAAGCGGAAGGTGTGATCGGAAATTTGATTAATGATTTTAGAAACGGCAAGTTAAAGCAAGTTTACAATTATCAAAAACAATTGCCAGATATCTCATTGGTAGATACTGCAAGACGAGATATCTTGAACCATGAGTTATACAATTTTAAGGGTGTGCAGATGGTTGACTTGATGCACATGTCCAGAGGGTGTAAATTCAATTGTTTTCCTTGTTGCGTACGATTTTTAGGAGGGAAGTGCTTTAGGCCTCGGCCTATCGAGAAAGTTGTCAAAGAGCTGGAGAGTATAAAGAATAACCGGTTATTTATTGTTGATAATTCATTAGCGCAGGATGATGAATGGGAGAAAAAACTGTTTAGGGCAATTGCACCATTGAAAAAGAAATGGATCTCACATCCGATTAAAGACGACGATGAGATACTTGATCTAGCAGCCAAGGCTGGGTGCTGGTATGTGTATCAAGCTATTGTGGACACTTCGGATTATATGCGTAATAGAGTTAAAAGGCTAAAAGAGAGGGGAATCGGAGTTGAAGGGACAATTCTCCTTGGCCTGGAACATCACGATGAAGATTACATTAAGCGAATGGTAGATTTTCTCATGGAAATAGATTTGGATTTGGCCGAGTTTACTATTTTAACACCTTTTTCTCAGACGCCATTTAGGAGAGAGATGGAGAATCAGGGAAGAATTTTACATAACGATTGGATCAAATATACATGTGGGGAAGTTGTTTTTCAGCCGAAATTGATGACGGTGGATTCTTTGCAAAAGATGTATCACTATGCATGGGATACTTTTTACGGTGATTGTTGTCAGGAGATAAAGATGGCAAAGCTATTTATAGATATCATCAAGAAAGAAAAAGCTGATGGGACATTTAAAAAACAGAAATTAATAGTTGATAGGCGGTAATGTAAACATGAAAGTTTTATTAATATCTTCTAATGTGGCGAAGACACCTTACACGATTTATCCTTTGGGGATGAGCATGGTTGCAGCAGCTTTAAAGAATGCGGGAATTAATGTTGAACAAAGAGATTACTTAAAAAGTGAGAAGTCTCTAGATGTTCTCAACAAAGAGCAAAAAAGAATTGATCCGGATATTGTAGGGGTTTCGATTCGCAATATCGATAATGTGAATTTAATGAATGAGCAGCGATATATTGATGCTGTTACAGATATTGTTGCGATGATAAAGAAGAATTCAAAAGCTGTCGTTGTGTTAGGGGGCTCAGGGTTTTCCATCATGCCAAATGTTATTCTTGAAAAAACAGGAGCAGATTATGGAATTGTAGGTGAAGGGGAAGAACTGATAGTTAAATTTGTAAAGGATATTGAAAGAAGGATTTTTCCAAAAGAAAAGTGTATACGAAGCAGAGCTCTGATAAGTGGTGGTGTAATTCCGAATGCTTTATATGATTCAGAATTAATGAAGTATTATTTGCAAAGCGGCAATGTTGCTTCTATTCAAACAAAAAGAGGGTGTTCTTGTAAATGTGTTTATTGTTCTTATCCTTTGCTGGAAGGATCAAAAATAAGAGCTAGAGTTCCAAAATCTGTTGTGGATGATGTCCAAGAGCTACATGAACAGTACGGAGCAAAACTTATTTTCTTTACAGATTCTGTTTTTAATGATTCTCAAGGGGAATACTTGAAAGTTGTGAAAGAGATGAAAGAACGAAACATAAATGTTCCATGGACAGCGTTTTTTACTCCAAGAGGACTAACGGATGGAATTGTAGAATTGATGAAAAGTACAGGGCTGTGCGCAGCTGAGTTGGGAACAGATGCACCGACAGATACAACTTTAAAGAAGCTAGGTAAATCATTTTTATTTAGAGATGCTATTGAATCAAATGATTTATTCGTAAAGCATGAAGTTGCGGTTGCGCATTATTATATGTTTGGATGCCCCGGAGAAACAAAAGAAACAGCTATTGAAGGCATCGAGAATATTCAAAGGCTAAAGAATTCGGTTTCATTTATATTTATGGGAGTACGAATTTTACCGGGAACCTCATTATTAAAGATCGCAGAGGATGATGGAGTTATTGAGATGGGTGGGAATCTTTTAGATCCAGTTTATTACATTGATCCTGCGATTGAAAAAGAATGGCTGGAAAAAACATTGACCGAAGGTTTTAAAGGAATGAGGAATTGTGTTTTTCCTCCGGACGCGCTAGATAGTAGTTTGCAGTTTCTTCACAAGATGGGATATTCAGGTTGTTTATGGGACATGCTTCTTAAAGGAAAAGAAAAACGTAAAAGGCATATGAGTTATGACTCCAAGTAATTTTGAAGGAAATAAGATTTGGTGTATCATCCCCGTTTACAACAATGGAAAGACTTTAAAAGACGTTATTTTGGGGTGTAAAGAACAAGTTGAGAACATTGTTGTTGTTGATGATGGAAGTACTGATCTTAACGTGGGATTAGCTGTTGCGGATGGAAGAGTTGTTGTTATTAAGCATGAAAACAATGAAGGTAAAGGTGCGGCAATTCTAACTGGGTTGAAATATGTAAAAAAAGAAGGTGGTAGGTACGCGGTTACAATAGATGCAGACGGGCAGCATTATCCGAAAGATATCGCTAAGATTATTGCTGAGATTGGAGATCAGGGCGATGTCATTGTTATTGGTTCCAGAAATTTTTTTGCAGAGAATATTCCGGGCAAGAGTAAATTTGGAAGAAATTTCTCAAATTTCTGGTTTAAGATAGAAACTGGACTATCTATTGATGATTGCCAAAGTGGTTTTCGTGCATACCCTGTTGATTACATTTTGAGGCTTAATTTGAAGGGCGTACATTATGACTTTGAGACGGAAGCTATTGCAAAAGCGGCTTGGGCTGGTTTAAGGATTAAGACAGTTGATGTTGGCGTGCATTATGCTAAAGAAGGGGAGCGAATTTCTCATTTTAAAGGATTTCTAGATAATTTAAGAATTTCAATGATGCATACACAGCTTGTTTTAAGGAGGCTGCTGCCTGTTCCTCATAAGAAGCTAATTCAGCGAGAAGAAAAAAGTATTATGCATAAAGAATTGCTTAAACATCCTCTTAAAGTCTTAAAGTTTTTGCTTAAAGAAAATGCAACTCCTGAAGGCTTGGCTGCCTCCGCGGCAGTTGGGATTTTGCTGGCTGTGCTACCTTTGATTGCAGTGCATACTATTGTGATTGTTTATGTCACTACTCGATTGCATTTGAATAAAGTTATGGCAGTGAGCATCCAGAATTTGTGTGCGCCGCCATTTGTTCCTGTCGTATGCATAGAGGTTGGGCATTTCATGCTTTATGGAACATGGCTGACAGAAGTTTCTGTCGATGTTATTTTTTATCAGGCATTTGACCGAATTTGGGAATGGTTTTTAGGATCTTTGGTTGTTGCACCTATATTAGCAGTATTTACTGGCTTTATGGTTTTTGGTATTACAAAATTTTTGCAGCGAAAAACAGAGAAAGGTGCTGTGAGTGTCTAAGAAGATTGAAGTAAAAAAAAGAGGAAACGAGCTGGGATTTCAGATTTTTATGGTTTCTGCAAGGCTGTTTGGCTTACGAGGTGCGTATGGCTTGTTGTATATCGTTTGTACATATTATTTGCTGTTTGACCGAGCAGCAGTTAAAGGCGCTTTAGCGTACACAAAAAGACGATTTAGAGGAGATGGATTCTTAAAACAATATCGGCACGTATATTTACTTTTTGTTAGTCAAGGAAAGGCGCTGATTGATCGGTATGCGATAGTGTCGGGATATGAAGGATTTACAATGCATCTTAAAGGGTTTGATTCTGTTAAGAAAATTGTTAATCAAAGTGAAAAAGGATGTATATTCCTCACATCTCATATTGGCAATTGGCAAGTAGCTCTATCTTGTTTAAAGGAGCTAAATAAAAATATATATCTTGTCATGAGGCTAGAAGACAATACAACTGTTAAGAAAAATTTAAAAATTGACTCAGAAAAAGAAAGAGTGAAGATTATTTCTCCGGAGCAAGACTTTGGAGGAGTAATTGAAATAACAGAAAAGATTAACAGTGGGGATGTTGTTTCCATAATGGGTGACCGTCGATATGGGTTTCCAGCTTTAGGTGTGGATTATTTAGGGGAGAAAGCTGGTTTTCCTTTTGGAGCATTTTTAATTGCGGCGTCTTTAGAGTGTCCGATAATTGTTTTATTAACGGCAAAATTATCGCATAAAGAATATCTAGTTGATTTTAACAATGTTATAAGACCGAAGTATGATGGAAAAAAAGAGAAAAGGCAGCAACTAAAGGAATATGTGCAAGAATATGCAACGGTTTTAAATAACTATGCAGAAAATTATCCGTATCAAATTTTTCTTTTTGCGGATGTATGGGGCTAAAATAAGTGTATAGCAAAATAATTTCATGAGGGGGTGTTGTTATGTTTAAGAGGGCGTTACTTTTTTTTATCTTAGTATTTTTAATGGTTGCTATTTCCGGGTGTGGCGGATACTACGCGGGCAGGTTGCCAAGCAATTATGTTGAAGATTATGTCGATGCTGTTAACCTAAATGGTGTTTCTGTAGCTGTAAAGTTTTTTGATTATGATGAGGCAAGCGAGATATTTAGTTGCGATATGCGGGGAAGGGAAATTCAGCCAGTATTTATTGTGATAGATAACAAGAGTGATGTGGCTTACGGATTTAGAAAGGCTAGCGTTGAGCCTAACTATATATATGCAGAAGAAGCCGCAAGAAAGTGTGCGCGCAACCAGTGGATACATGCTGGTCCTTGGCCACCTCTCCATGTTCGCATTATTAAAATAAATAATAAAATTAGAAAAGACTATTTGGCTAAGGAAATTGTTGATGTTTCCGTTGATCCAAATTCTGATATAAGCGGGGTGATGTTTATTCATCCTCTTGCGAGTGGCGAAAAATTTAGCATTCCTTTAATTAATAGAAAAAATGGGAATAAGTTAGTGTTTGAATTCCAAAATCAATAAATATGACTAAGGAGGAAAAATGCAGGAATCAGAAGAAAAAAGATTGGTTGAAATAAGAAAGAAATTAAAAGAGTTACTGGTAGACCATCTATCTCTTGAGGACGTTAAGGCTGAAAATATCAAGGATGATGAGATTCTTTTTGGTGATGGATTAGGCTTAGATTCCTTGGACGCTGTTGAGATTGTTGTTTTACTCCAAAGAAACTTTGGGTTAGAAGTGAAGGATATGACTAAAGGGCGAGAGATATTTTATTCATTGGATACCTTAGCAAAGTATGTTGTAGCCAATATAGAAAATAAATCAGAATAAAACATGAATAATAATCAGATTACAATATCCGCAATGGGCTGTATTTCGGCTGCGGGTAGGAATATTACAGAAACAATACAAACTTTCGACAAAGGATATATTAATGTCGGTAAAGTTACTTTGTTTGAGACGGAACTAAATAAGCCTGTTTTTGAGGTTAGAGGGTATCAGCCGAAGTGTAGAAATAGGACTTTAAGCTTATTGTTGTCTGCTGTCGAAGAAGCTATCGAAGGCTACGACGGAGATATTTTTGATAACAATAAAAGGGTTGGTGTCTGTTTTGGAACAACGGTAGCTAGCCAGCTAAATAATATTGATTTTTATAAAGAATTTAAAGAGACAGGGCAAGCTTGTATTACTTCTGTTAACAAATATTTGAATGGAAATTTGGCGGAAGTTATTGCAAAGAAGTATAAATTAAATGGCCCAAAGAGCGTTGTTGTTAATGCGTGTTCTTCAGGAGCTGATGCGATTGGGATTGCAATATCTTGGCTAAAGAATGATATGTGTGATATTGTAATCGCCGGTGGCGCAGATGAATTAAATAAAATTCCTTTATGCGGATTCAATTCATTAGGAATTATGAGTGATACAGTATGTGCGCCATTTGATAAAAATAGAAAAGGGTTAAACCTTGGAGAGGGGGCAGGAGTTTTAATTCTAGAAAAAAGAGGCCTGTCCAAGATGCATATTTCAGCTTATGGTTCAGGATCAGATGCACATCATTTAACGGCTCCGCATCCAGATGGAGTTGGATTAAAAAATGCTATCAAGGAAGCAATAGAGGGGGCAGGGATTGAATTGCGAGATATTTATTTTATAAATGCGCATGGAACTGCAACTTTAGATAATGATAAAGTAGAAGGGAGAGTAATTGGTGAGCTTTTCGGCACCGACGTTAAAGTACTTTCTACTAAAGGTTATACTGGGCACACATTGGGGGCAGCTGGTGCAATCGAGGCTGTGTTTACGGCTTTAGCTTTGAAAGCGGGTTGGATTCCGAAAAGTGCTGGATTCCAGAGTGAAGATGAGGAAATAGGGATTTCTCCATTAAAGAAAAAGACAGAAGTTAAAGGGCAGTACGGCTTGTCAACGTCATTAGCTTTTGGTGGGAACAATGCGGCTCTTGTAATCAATAGAGAAGAATAAAATGAATATTTAAGGAGAGACAATGAAGAAAATAAATTATTTTATATACTTTTTTTTAATTATTTTTATGTTTTCGGGATGTGCAATTGGAGGAGTAGTTCGAACAGGAAAAGATACCTATATGATCTCTGGCAGCACTTCTACTCCATTTTCTAAAGGTGCTACCGTGTTGGCTAAGCTATATAGAATCGGAAACGAGCATTGTATAAGTAAAAACAAGCAACTTTATTCTATGAAATCTGAATGTGGCAATTGGGCCCCGTTTGTTAGGTGGTCTACAGCTGAGTTGACTTTTAAATGTTTATCAGAAGATGATTCAAGATTAAGGGAAGATGCTGACGAGAGTGATATAGAGCTAGAAGATAGCGTAGAATTTAAGATAAAAACTCTCAGCAAGCTATTGTCAGAGGGACTTATAACTCAGGATGACTTTGAAGAACAAAAGAAGAAAATACTTGATAACTACTCGGATAAATAGGCTGGCATATAATTTTTATCAAAAAGTATAATTGTTTATGAAAATCCAAGGAATTGGAATAATTTCAAGCGCGGGAAGAGGGATTGAAAACTTTGTGAAAGCTTTACAGCAAGATCATTCTGAACCAAAATCTTCAGAATATTCAGCAATAACAAAGAAGACAATTCCTGTTTTTAGCGTAGATGATAAAGTTTTGAAAGATAAAGATGTACTTAAAAAGTGTCGACGATCTGATCGGTTTTGTAAGATGGCTGTTTTAGCAGCGTGGGACGCGTTTAAAGATAGTGGAATAGAAATAGCCGAAAATGAAAAGGTTGGTGTTATTGTTTCCACATCATTTGGTCCTCATAGGACAACATTTAATTTTTTGGATAATATCCTTGATTATGGTGAAGCTAGCGTTTCTCCAACGACATTTTCGCATTCTGTTCATAATGCTGCGGCATCATATATTGCATCGGTATTAAATATTAAGGGGCCAGCAATTACTCTGACGGATTTCTGTTTTCCATTTTGCAATGCTTTGCAATTAGCTGATGCGTGGATTAATCAAGGAAGGTGTAAGTATGTCCTTGTGGGAACTGTTGATGAGTTAAGCCTTGCTATGGAATACATATGTACTCAAAAGCTAAATATTGTAGAATCTATTCCTGGGGAAGGAAGCGCTTTCTTTTTATTGAGCGATGGCAAAAGAAAAGCAAAGTATTGTAATATCGAGTGCAATCAAGTTTCAGGAGGAAAAGAAGATGATGAGAAAAATATAGTCTCTTTCAACAATTATTCAGCATGGGGATGGGTCGCATCAGGTTCAAGCTTTTGCTGTGCCTCAGCAGCTTTAATGCTTAAAAATAAACATGTTTACTCAAATCTTATAAAGTTAAGAAACGACGTTAACCTTGAGTCTTCGGATAATATCAAAAATATAAGGTTTTTTGATAGAAATAAGAAAACGGTTTTTAACCTAACAATATAATAAAAAAGAAGGGCAATATGGCCAGAAAAATAATTCTTAATTTTAGCTTAATATTAGTGTTATCAATGTCAGCTCTAGTAATAAATGTGTATGCAAATGACATGAATTTTGCAGGAACGCAAGAGTATAGGGATAAATTGATGACTCCAGAGCAAAAAAGAAAAAAGAAGATAAGGGAAAGAAGAGAAAAACTAAGAAACATGGAAAAAAGAGTTAAAGGTAAGGTATTTTATTTAAAGGCGAACATGTGGTTTGAAAAAGAAAAGAATTTTCTTTCAACAAATTTTCATAGAGGGGCAATGATTTCTGCAGGAACAGAAGTTAGAGTCGATAAATTTGGGGGCAATAAGATAAAGTTTACTGTTGTGTCCGGAAAAAAAGTGTACACTTATACGCGTGCGGCGAAGCATAGTAAGATAGATTTATACGAGTTGTTTGATAGATATTTTTCAAATGATAATCCCCTGGAAGAAGATTTTAAGAAGTTATCAAGCAAAGAGAAAGAAGATGTTGAGAATGGAAAGATAAAAGTAGGCATGAGCAAAAAAGCAGTTTTAATGGCTTACGGGTATCCGCCAACACATAAAACGTCTTCTGTCGATTCTGACTTATGGACTTATTGGGAAAGCCGGGCTAAAAGCTTTACGGTTCATTTTAAGGGCGATAAAGTTAGTGAGATCAACGGGTATATATTTAAATAATCTAGGGATCAGTGTTATATGAATTGTGATATACAAGAAATTCAGGATAAGTTAGTGGATGAAATTTCTATGATACTATCGATAGAAACTGAATCTATTGATGTCAATAAGCCGCTACATTCTATGGGGCTTGATTCTTTGAGCTTTGTTGAATTACTTGTTTCTATAGAGAAAAGTTTTAATCTAAAATTGATTGACACAAGCTTATCCAAAGAAGATTTTAGCACAATAAATTCTTTATCCCAATGCTTACTCAAAGTTATTGATGGCCAGTAAAAGATATCTAACAGGTATTGATTGGTTGGTCCACGCTTTCGATCATATGAATGAAAAAAAGATCGGTAAAGGAAACGTGTTTCATATTGTTTTTGAAGTGAATGGCGTGATTGATATTGATCCCTTTGAGCAAGATCTGAATCAATTTATTAGTGGCCATTTCGTATTTAAAGGGCGCGTGGCAAGAGCTCTTAATCTTGCTCCTTATTGGAAAATAGACAAGAATAAAGAGATCAAACCTGTGTCTATTTCTTCACATAGAATACAAGAAGCTTCTAATTTTATTTCTTTTTGTGCAGAAATTTCTCAAAAATACGATCAATCCAGTGAAGGCTATCTTTATTGTGATATTGTGTCTCATAATGAGAAATCGTATGCTGTATTTACTTTTAGCCATAAACTTTTTGATGGCCTCGGAGCGGAGTTTTTTGTAGATGCTTTTGAGCGATACAGAGAAGACAAACAGAGCTATGTCTTTCCTGCTAGGTTCTGTTGGCCTTCTCACCTGAATAGGTGGCTTGAGAAATTTAAGGCGGGAAGATATGTTAACCGAAAATTAATTTGGCTATCGCCAAAAAGAAAAGTGAGGGCTCTTTCTATTGGAAAAGGAAAGCAAGAGTATCAGTATAAAGTTATCCAGTTTGACGAGAAACAAACGAAGAAAATTATTGAAAGGGCTGATAAGGAGGCTGGGTATTTGCTGATAATGCCTTTTTTATTGTCCCGGGTTACTTATGCGTTCAATCGGCTTTTAAACAGGAAGGGAATTCAAAATGATAGTATGGTTGTTCCTGTCACGGTGAATGCAAGGAAAAAAGGGGAAGAGAAGGAAATGTTTTTTAATCATCTATCTTTCATGTTCTTTAGACTCACCTATGAAGAAGCAGAAAATTCTATGACATCGATAAAGAATCAATTATATGAACAAACAAAATCTAGGTTCTCTGATAAATTCAGCAGTAATGTAATGCTTATGAGAATTGTGCCAATTCCAATTCTAAGCAATTTGTTGGGGCTCTACTCTAAGGGAGCGATGGCTTCGTTTTCGTTTTCCTATTTAGGTGAAACTGTTTTTAATGGGAGAAAGCTATTTGGGAAAGAAGCAACTAATCTATTTCATTTACCTGTCCCTCCAGTTCCTCCCGGGCTGGGAGTGTTCGTCAATAATTACAATGGAAAACTTAATTTTACGATATCGTATTTAAATACATTATTAAATGATAAGGACATAGGCTTTTTAGTTGATATTCTAAAAGAAATGCCTAATGGATAAAGTGGTAGATAAAATTATTAAATGTGATGTTGTTGTTATCGGGGCAGGTGTTTCGGGCGTATGTGCAGCTGTTGCAGCGGCAAGAAATGGCTTAAAGGTTTTATTGGTTGAAAAAACTAATTATTTAGGAGGAGTTGCAAATAAATGCATGCATACAACTGTTTGCGGATTATACGCAAACAATCAGCAGGGAACTTGTGATGTTAATGACACCCTCAACAAAGGGATTCCGGAGGAACTAGTTCGTTTTTTAAAATCAAAATACAATATTGCTGAGGCAAAAAGAATCGGCAAAGTATTTGTTCTCCCTTTGCCGGATAACAGCCTTGCTTCATTCTTGATGACTCTTTTAGATAGCCAGAAAAATATAGTCTCTCTGCTAAATACAGAAATCTATGAAATAGATAAAAAAAACAACCAACTGTCATCCTTGAGGGCGAAGAAGAGCGGAGAAAGCATTAGCATTGAGCCTAAGATAGTTATTGATTGCAGCGGAGACAGCGTTGTTTCAAAATTGGCAGGAATACCTTTTCTCATAGTAGATGAAGCAAAACAGCAGCTTTGTGGATATACAGTTAAGGTCGTTAAAATTATAAACAGCGATGATGAATCCTTAATGATTAAAGTGCCTTATTGGGCAGAGAAGTTTGTTTCTCTCGAGGGTGCTCCTGATTTCTTGAAATATACCACGTATGTCAAAGGAGATACTTTGGAAGAAGGTTATCTGAAAATGAATATGCCTTATTCATCAAGAAACCTTAAAGAAAAATATTTGTCTGAGATATTCCGATTTATTACAGAGCATCTACAAGAAATGAAGAATGCTCAGGTTGAGAAAACAAGTGAAGAAGTTTTTGCGAGAGGCAGTGCAGGCACTATAGGAAAATATATTTTGACAGAAGAAGATGTGCTAGAGGCAAGGAAATTTGACGATGGAGTTGTTAAGGGAGCTTGGCCTATTGAGCAATGGCTTGAAGAAAAAGGAACTTGCTATAAATATGTGAAAGAAAATGATTATTATGAAATGCCAAAAAGATGCCTTAAGTCAAAGACTGTAAACAATCTTATTAGCGCAGGAAAGTGTATTTCTGCGCGGCATGAAGCTTTAGGCTCAATTCGCGTAATGGGCACATGTATGTCTTTAGGAGAGGCTTCAGGCTGTTTAGCTTTGGAGATGATAAAATAATGAATATTATCGATATCATATTTGATGAAACAAAAAGCAATTTGAGTAGAATTGCCATTGTTGATTGTGGCAGGAAAATTACATATGAAAATTTATTAAAAGATGTTGCATCTCTTAAGAAAAAATTATCTACTTTCGGAATATATGGGTATAAAAAAGTAGGGCTGTTTCTAGAAGATAGCATTGAATATATATCGATATCCTTAGCTGTTTTATCCTGCGAAGGGGTTATGGTTCCTGTTTCTCCTTCTTTAGCGTGGGACGAAGTTGAGAACGTTATTAAGAGTGTTGATGTCGATTTCTTAATATCAGGAAAGGAAGTAGAATTTTTTGATATGAGCAAGGCTGAGCAGTTAAGCTGTGGAGATAGGAAGTTATTTGTTTATCAAAGAAAAGGGGATTCTAAACTGCCGAAAAAATTTTGTGCCCTAAACCCTGCGTTTATAAGATTTTCATCAGGCACAACAGGTGAAAGCAAGGGGGTTGTGATATCGCATGAGTCAATCTATGAAAGAACAAACGCTGCGAATGAGGGTCTTGGCATCACTGCTGACGATAATATTGTTTGGGTTTTATCCATGAGCTATCATTTTGTGGTAACAATAATTTTATTTCTAAGAAAAGCAGCAACTGTTATTTTATGCGGAAAAGATTTTCCTTCTGTCTTGCTGGAGTCTTTTAATAAGCATAAATTTACCTTTATGTATGCGTCTCCATTCCATTACAGAATAATTATGAATAGTAATGATGTTGAGAGAAAACATCTCTCTAGCATAAGAATGGCTATTTCTACTGCAGTTGGGTTTACAGAGAAGGAAATTCTGAAATTTTTTGATATATTTGGCATTGAAATCAGTGAAGCGTATGGCATTATCGAGGTAGGGTTACCGTTTATCAATACAAAAAAGGATAAGAAATTAAGAGGATCAGTGGGAGGAATTCTGTCGGATTATCAAATTCAAATCAAAGACAAGAATGATGAAGGTGTAGGAGAAGTCTATATAAAAGGAAAAGGCATGTTCGATGCATATTATTTTCCTTGGCAGACCAAAGATCAGATTTTGGATTGTGGATGGTTTAAAACAGGAGACCTTGGGTATTTAGATGAAGAAGGTTTTCTTTTTATCAAGGGAAGAGAAAAAAGTGTAATAAATTTTTCCGGGATGAAAATTTTTCCTATAGAAGTAGAAGAAATATTAAGCTCGTATTCCGATATAAAGGAGTCTTTAGTATACGGTGTTTCGCATGATGTTTATGGGCAATTGCCGCACGCAGACGTAGTCTTGGTAGATGGGGTCAAAGATAAGAACTTGATCTACAAACTACGCAAATTTTGTTATAATAAAATTACGGCATATAAAGTTCCGAAAGAAATACGTATAGTAAAAGAAATAAAAAAAACAGAGAGCGGGAAGATATTAAGGCCAAGAATATAAAAGTAGTGTTATTTTTATAAAATAGCGTTAAACGAGAACAAATAAATATTTTGTAAATTTCACCAAGATAAGACGTTAGCAAGTAATAGTAGATCATTGAAGTCCCTTTACGCTTTCATAATTTTGAGGTTAGAAGTTCAAATTTTCTCACTGCAATAAGAATAACCTGGAAACCCTACGATCTTAAACGGTCGTGGGGTTTTTCATTTTGTACCAATTTCGATCAGTTTGGATGTAATATACGACACCTATGTGGACACAGGGGTACCCTTTTGTATATATATAGCACGACTCACTAAATAGCTGTTATTCTTGAAATTTTAATTAAAAGCCTTAAATCTTTCTTGACAGTAATATAGTGGGGTCGATATTGTATAGATCTTGGAGTAAATAGCTTAATTGAACTGAATCATTTTAGCTAGATGTCTACTCCATGAGACTGGACATTTTGTAACTATTTTAAAGTAAAAGAGTTATGCAAGTTAACTCTCCAAAATGCCAGACAAATTTGGACAAATTCCCACAGTTTGAGCCCCATTCGAGGCACTAATCCTAGCTACAAACCTTATCTCTTAACTCAACCGATTAAATGGTAGCCTGGATAGTGGTCGCTTATTATAGGGGACGACAGGTAGAGATAGTGTTATCCTAGACCCCTACCCCCCGAGCCAGTAAATAACCTCGAACTCAAGTTCGAGATATTAAATAGTGCCCTGAACTCAATGTAGTTCAGGGCATTTTTTATGTCTTGTCACCTCAAACGTTTAGGCCTATAGTTTTCCAGTTAAATTGTAACTTCACAAAATCCCCACAAACCTTTTAATTGCAATGGCTAAAACCAAATCATGATCTATCTCTTTATCTCTAAAATGCCACCTATTTAATCGCATATTTGGCTGACATTTGAAGATCCAGGAATTGGCTTTTGTGGAGAATAAGTGATTAAATGGTAAATATTAGTCTCAATTATCTCTCTTAATAGGTATATATTAAGATTTCTTGCATAATCCATCTATTAGCAGTATAAAGGAGGTGGTTGATTAAGAAAATAAATCGCAATTAGTAGCATGCAGTAAATAATATAAAAATATAGACATTAACTAAAAGGAGGAAACTATCATGTCAAACGATAAGTACACATCAATCGTAAAACTTGATTTCCAGTACGCACATAGGTTTATGAATTGGCCGTGCGAAGCAAAGCACCTTCACGGGCACTCAGGTCTTTTAACGATTGAGCTTGAAGACACCGTAGACTCGGTGACTGGATATGCACACGCTTGTAAAGAGGGATTCAAAAAAGCATGGGAAGTTTGTGACCATTTCCACCACGGAACAATGTTTCAAGAAGGTGATCCGCTTCTTGACGCGGTTCTTGCTGTATACAAAAAGGAAGGCATTCATAACGACCCAGAGCATTGTGTTCCTCTTAAAAAGATAGACCACGCACTTGCTTGGTCATATCCAGAATACAGAATAGTTGTGACCAAAAAAGTTTCTACTTGTGAGAATCTTTGCGAACTTTTCTACGAGCTTCTTAAAGATAAGATGCCAATAAAAAAAGTTACTTTTCGCTCATCTTCTATGAACGCAGCATCAAAAGAGTTTAAATAAAAAAAAGCCATATTAGTAAACATCCACCGGCTAAGCCGGTGGATGTTCTTTTCTATTGCAAGCAGAAGATAATTTTGTCCTTTTAGTGTATTATTTGGACACCAATAAATACTGAAATCATAATAGTCTTTATAAATCAACAGGTTTTTAAATGTATCTGACAGGCTCATAACCTGGTGGTTTGTAGTTAAAGTTTGAGCCCTGCCCGATCAGCGATATCAAGTTATAACTTGTATCTCTAAAGCGAACTAAATTACCAATAATCTCTAAAGTCGTAGATTCATTTGTTCATTCAAAACAGAGATAGAGTTTGATATCAACAAAACAAGGCTAAACAACGACAGACAGCAGTACGATTGAACAGGATTAAGTAAATAAGTTTGAGCCCTACTCGGGGAGTTTGACTTTTCAAGCCCTCTGTAACGAAATTAGTTGCAGAGGGTTTTATTTTGTAGTAAATTATGTAGGAAAGGATAAGTATACATGGCTAAAAGAACAGGTGTTCATTCGGTATTTCTTCTGATAGGGCATGGCACCAAACACAGGGAAGAACTTTCATCTCAGCCAGATTACATCGCCGATAATATTTATGAAACGGCGCTATGGATTAAATATAAAGAGATGTTAAATGGTGAGAATGCTTAAAAAAGAACTGAATTTAATTGATGTGTTCTGTATTTCAAGTGGTGCGATGATAAGCTCGGGTATTTTTATACTACCGGGACTTGCATTTATCAGAACAGGTCCTTCTGTAATTATTTCATATTTATTGGCGGGGTTGCTTGCCTTAATTGGAGTATTGAGCATTATTGAATTATCTACGGCAATGCCAAAAGCAGGAGGAGATTATTATTATATAACTAGAAGTCTAGGCCCTTTGATAGGAACTATGTCTGGTTTTCTAGGTTGGATAGCACTGTCTCTTAAGAGTGCTTTTGCAATATTTGGTATAGCTGAGATAATTTTTCTGGCTACTGGTATCGAGGTCGTGTTTTCTTCAATAGCAATTTGCCTTTTTTTTGTATTTTTAAATATTCGTGGAGTAAAAAATGCTGCAAAACTTCAAGTGTTTCTTGTTTTAGGGCTTTTTGTTTTGTTGGGTTTGTATATTGTGTTTGGCCTCTCAAAGATTAACGTTTCGCATTTCATTCCTTTTGCTCCGCAAGGAATAAATTCTATCATTGTCACAGCAGGTTTTATTTTTATCTCTTTTGGCGGTTTATTGAAAGTGGCAAGCATATCTGAGGAAGTTAAGAATCCTAAAAAGAATATTCCTTTAGGAATGATTATTTCAGTGATAGCTGTTACTGCAGTGTATACCCTACTACTTGTTGTCTTAGTTGGGGTTTTAAATTCAGCTCAGCTATCTAACTCACTTACGCCAGTAGCTGATTCTGCAAAAATATTTATGGGAACGCCAGGTTTTATAGCTATTTCAATTGCAGCCTTGTTAGCTTTTATTACAACAGCTAATGCCGGAATAATGTCTGCATCCCGTTACCCTCTTGCGCTTAGCCGGGATAAGCTTTTACCCGATGCTATTAGCAAAATAAGTAAGAAATTTAAAACACCCGTCATTTCTATTGTTATGACCGGAATATTTATTCTTTTAGCGTTATTGTTGCCATTAGAGATGCTGGTGAAAGCTGCTTCAACTGTTATCTTAACTTCTTATGTATTAACTAACATTGCTGTAATAATATTTAGGGAAAGCAAGATTCAAAATTATCAACCAAGCTTTAAAGTTCCGTTGTATCCTTGGTTGCAAATATTTGGAATTATTGTTTTTTCTTTCTTTATCATTTACATGGGCCTCGGCGCAATTGAAATTAGTTTATCTTTTCTAGTGATTAGCATAGGGTTTTACTTTTTCTATGGAAGAAAGAAATACATAGGGACGCACGCTCTTCTTCATTTAATAGAGAATATTATGGCGAAAGAGCTGACTTCCCGTTCCCTAGAAACTGAATTGAAGGAAATTATTCGAGAAAGAGATGATATCGTAAAAGATAGATTTGATAATATTATTGAGAAGTGTATCGTTCTTGACATAGATAAAGAAATGGAAATTGACGCTTTTTTCAAATTAGTTTCCGACAGTCTTTCTAAGCGCTTAAAAGTTGAAGCCTCTACCTTTTTACAGCTAATTTCCGAAAGAGAAAGGGAAACTAGCACCGTTATAGGTTCTGGCATTGCAATACCTCATATTATTGTCGATGGACAGAGTTTGTTTGATATGCTGTTAGTAAGATGCAAGAAGGGAATTAAATTTTCAGAGTCTGCCTCAAAAGTCCATACGGTATTTGTTCTTGTAGGAACAAAAGATGAAAGGAATTTTCATCTTCGTGCTTTAGCGGCAATTGCCCAGATTGTTCAGAATCCAAATTTTAATAAGAAATGGTTATCTGCTAGAAATGAAAAAGCGTTAAGAGATATAGTATTGCTGGGAAAGAGAATGAGATGAGAGGCAGCTGTGGAGCATAATAGCAAAACCTATTAAATAATTATAGCTACTTTATTATGCAATTCTCTCGCTTCCTTCAAAAAGCACCAGTTGCTAAACTCATCCAAGAAGTTGCTAAACTCGTCCAATACGGGGAGTTAATATAAAAATAAGATTAAAGGGAACTGTTGTCCTAGCTCAATAATTCGTTGGTAGATCAGCTACTGATGGTCAGGGGAAGCCATTTCCACTGCTACATATGGAGATGAACAAAATTTAATAATATGCTGCCCCTATTGCTTTTTAATCGTTAATTTGTTTACTCTCGATTTCACCCAAATAAGAGAGAGTGTCCCCGAAATAACGGAAGAAATAAAAATCCCCCAAAATATTCCCTTAAGCTGAAATATATACGATAAAATCCAGGCAAATGGGATATACAAAAAAAACATCCTTATAATATTAAGAAGGGTAGCGGTAATAGGCTGTTTAATTGCATTAAAAACTGAGTTATTAATAAAAAATATTCCAAGAAAACCATACCCTGCAGAAGAAATTAATATGTAGGTATTGAATATCGCAACAACTTTTTCGCTTTCTCCAAAAAAACCACCCACCCAATTCCTGAAAAAAATAAAAAACATAAACATAAATAATCCAAGAAAAACGGAAAATATCTGGCTTGCATAAATTCCCTTTTTAACTCTATCAATTTTCTTTGCTCCTAAATTCTGTCCTACGAACGGTATAAGTACTGAACTTAATGCCATTAATGGTGATAATGCGAACATCTCTACTCTGCTTCCTACGCCCAAAGCAGCTACCGCTTCTTTACTGTAAGACGAAACCAATTTTGTGATAAACCCAAAAGCTAACGGATTAATAAGCATAGTCAGAGCTGCAGGGATTCCCACATATAATATTTTTTTCCAGGACAACAATAATTCCTTAAGTTTAGGAACTTGCAAGGTTAACATATCGAATTTTTTATGCAGAAATAATAAAGCAAATATGAGAGTAGTAGCTCTTGCAATCACTGTTGCCAAAGCTGCACCCTGCATACCCATCGCAGGGAATGGTCCGATGCCGAATATCAGTATAGGATCAAGGATGCAGTTAACCACAACGGCAACGGACATAATCATTGAAGGTATTACAGTATTCCCTACAGCACGTATTGCATTATTGCCTACCATAGGTATAACAACAAAGGCTACTCCGTAATACCATATCGTCATATAATCTATTGCAAGTTCCAGTATTTCACCTCGGGCGCCTAACATGGAAAATAAGGGGCGAACCGTCAGTATTCCTACAATAGCAATGAAGATAACAATCAAAAGAGACAAGAGAAGGCTGTCTGTCGTCTGCCTTCTCACTTTACTTGGATTTCCTTCTCCTATTAATCTTGAAATAACGGAAGAAGTCCCTATTCCCAGGCCCATTGCAATACTTGCCTGAAACATTATTACAGGCAAAGTAAAAGTCATCGCTGCTAAAGCAGCCGTACCTAGCTTGCTGATAAAGTATGCATCTACAAGATTAAAAATAACCATTCCAACCATACCCACCATCATAGGAAGAGATAGTTGGAGCAGAGTTCTACTGACTGGCCCGTTTATTAATACTGCTTGGTTTTCATTTTTCATTTTTAGTACCCTTTATATAATTTCAAGTATTAACACAGGCTTGTTCGAAAAAGAAAAAGAACTGATCTTTTTCATCGTGTTTATGCAAAGGAACCTTTGTCTCTGAATTAACAAGATAACCCTTTTTTACAATAGCTTCTTGAATAGCATTTCAATCTACAGTGTTGCTCCTAATTTTGTCATTTTCGTATGTTTCTATTGGGCGTTATTATATCGTAATAAACCATAATGAAACAATGTATTTTTGAGCGGTCTCCTCTGAGTATAGTTCAAACGGTATAATAATCGATTCAGATTTATGCTATAGCCAGCAATTTGTACGACAATTTCTTGCTTCCTCTAAATATAGCCAGTTGCTAAACTCGTCCAATGCAGAGAGCCAGTATAATCTCTCTAAATTTAAATAGAGAGATACCAAGGCTTCAGAATAATATCTTCCGGCTTGAATCTTTTCCTTACCATCAAAAGATGGGTGAATGGCCCGCTTGCCAAAGTTATCGCTTTATGAAAGATTCGATAGTCGTGGATATCAACGGGCTTACATACGATGTTCCTGTTGTGAAGTGGCAAAAGATAGAGTATAGTTATAATGAGGCTGAAGATAAGATAGAAGCTGAGGTTGCGGGGCTTTGTGAGCTGGTCTTAAGCCACAACTCTTTATAAGGGCCAAGGCCAGACATTCGACAAGATTAATCGACATGGGGTATGGCGCATTTATGAGCTCAATGATCGGTTTGCCGGTCTATTTTAAAAAGATCTATGAATACAACTCAGAAGATATTACGCGACACCAAATATTTAAAGACCGAAGCTGATGCTCTGAAGCTCGGAGAGAGTGAGGCGGAAGTATCTTTCGTCGGACGGTCTAATGTAGGCAAAAGCACTCTCATCAACACTCTATGCCAAAAAAAGAAAATGGCACATGCCTCGCAGGTCCCGGGAAAGACAAGGACTATTAATGTTTACGAAGTCAAGCGTGGCCGTTGGATAGTCGATCTCCCCGGTTATGGATACGCTGTCGGGCTAAGACACAAAAAGAAACGATTAGGCCTGATAATAGAAGGATATCTGAGCAGCAGGGAGAAGCTGCGCATGATATTTGTTATTATCGATGCTGTTGCGGGACCGACAAAGCTGGATATTATAATGATCGATTGGCTTAAACACTACTCACTCCCCCTTAGTATCATCGTAAACAAGATCGACAAGATAAGGCCTTCAAAACTTAACCAGAGAAAAAAGGATATTGTCGTCGAACTTGTTGTTGATACTTGTGATATCTCTTGGGTCAGCTCAAAAAAGAATATCGGGATAACAGATCTGCAGAAGATAGTTACCAAATTACTGGACATAAGATGTCAATAGTCGAGCCTGGTATAAGACCACTGGCGGAAGCGGATAGCTGCAGTATTTGCGGCGTATTTTTCTTATGGATGGGAGATGCCCTTGTCTTGGCTAATAGTAAGCTTGTTCCTATCTTAGAAGAACTGGAGTCGCTTTTTTTCGGCTAACCCGCATTTCAAGTTACGCGAACGGAGGCAATATCGCAAGAAAAAAATAATCATGAACTAGCAGAGATATACAAGCATAAGCTAAGCCTCATCTACATGGGCCTCGAAAGCGGTAATCAGTGTGTGCTTGATCGGTGCGGAAAATATTCAAGCGTTGAGGAAACAATCGAGGCGGTCGATAAGATAGCCAAGATACCTTTCGTTCCTTTCTCTAATGGTAATTCCCGGGGAGTTTTTTCATAATCCCTTCCATTAATCTGGACGGGATTTTTATATTTGTTCAAAAGTGATTGTCTTTTTCTGTTTATGGGCTGGAATAAATAAGTATTGTGTTTTCCGATTTCACGATTTTTATTTTGTTATTGTGATGTCTCGAACCAGTGAGAGTCTTTGTATAAATTTGTAATGTTTATATGGCAAAAGATCAAAAATACGCTATGATACCAACATGGAATTTTTCCACAATATATGTCAATTATGTAACTCAAAGAAGGCGATGACGCCTGTTAGTGGCATTGATAAGAGAATTTATTATCAATGTGAAAACTGTCATTTGATCAGTGTTGATCAAAAACATCTCTTAGACAAAGCATCAGAGAAAGCACGCTATGCTACGCATCAAAATGGGATTCAACATGAAGGATACGTTGAGTTTCTCCGTCAAGCGATTGAACCTGCTTTGGAATTTGTTACCAAGGATATGACGGGTCTTGATTATGGCTGTGGTCCGAATCCAACCCTTTCTGTGTTATTGGAGAGAGAAGGGTATACATGCGAAGACTTTGATCCATTTTTTGTTAAGCATAAGCTAAAAAAGAAATTTGAATTTATTTTCTCCACGGAAGTGTTTGAGCATTTCTTTAAGCCACGGAAAGACATACAGAAGATTCATGCTTTATTGGAGAATGAAGGCTTATTGATTGCCATGACAAATCGGTGGAGCAATCTGGAAGATTTTGCAAGCTGGAACTATCCTAATGATAGTTGTCATGTTTGTTTTTATCATGCCAAGACTTTTTCTTACATCTGCGAGCAGTTTGGGTTTAAGATAGTTTTTGATGATGGTCAAAAGGTGGTCATCTTAAAGAAGATTTAAACAACGGAAATATATATGGCATTGATCAGTTTACAAGATGTTTCGCTTGCGTTTGGAGGTCCATTGCTCTTTGATAGAATGAATTTGCAATTGGAACCTGGCGAGAGGGTGGCGTTATTAGGCCGCAACGGGGTTGGGAAAACAACGCTGATGAAGGTTCTTGCAAGGCAAATCAAGCTTGATCAAGGAAAGATTATTTATCAAAAAGGAATTAAAGTAACGCACCTTCCCCAAGAGGTTTCGCAAGATATTGAAGGAACTGTATTTGATGTTGTTTTCTCAGGGCTGGGTGAACGAGCTCAATTACTTAAAGATTACCATCATGTTGTGCACCGTTTGCATACAGAACACATTCCGTCTTTGATGAAGAAATTAGACCGTTTGCAGGATGAGCTTAATCATACCAATGGTTGGGACTTAGAGGCTGTTGCAGAGAATGTGCTTTCACATATGAAATTAGACGGAGATGATGAATTTAAAAATTTATCCGGTGGGCAAAAGAGAAGGGTTCTTTTAGCTAAGGCTTTGGTTTTGAATCCAGAGGTATTATTGCTTGATGAACCTACGAATCATTTGGATATTGAAACGATTGAATGGTTGGAAGGGTTCTTGAAAGATTATCACGGCACGATTCTTTTTGTAACGCATGATCGCATGTTTATGACCCATTTGGCGACGAAGATTGTGGAATTAGATAGAGGAAATCTTTTTTCATGGTCATGTGATTATGATACGTTTCTTCAGCGCAAAGAAGCCGCTTTGGAGGCGGAAGCAACCCAGCGGATCGAATTTGCCAAGAAATTATCATTGGAAGAGGTGTGGGTACGAAAAGGCATTAAGGCACGGCGAACACGTAATGAAGGCCGTGTACGTGCTCTCGAGAAGATGAGGGAAGAGAAAAAGGCTCAACGTCAGCAGGTAGGTCAAGTTCGCATGAAAGCACAGGAATCTGATCGTTCAGGCCAGATGGCCGTAAAGACAAAAAACTTAACCTTTAGTTATAATGATCAATGTCTTGTACGTGATTTCTCGACACACATTATGCGAGGGGATAAGATTGGATTGATGGGATCCAATGGATCCGGGAAAACAACTTTGATTAATCTTATTTTAGGAAAACTTGTGCCTTCACAAGGGTCTATTCAGATGGGAACAAACTTACAGGTCGCTTATTTTGATCAATTGCGTGTACAATTAGATGATAGCAAAACGGTCATGGAAAATGTCTGCGACGGTGGAGATGTGGTCATAATTGATGGACAAAAACGTCATGCTATTGGCTATTTGCAGGATTTCCTTTTTTCGCCCGAACGGTCACGTACGCCGGTTAAGGTTCTCTCTGGCGGGGAACGGAATCGGCTGCTGTTGGCACGTTTATTTACACAGCCATTTAACTTATTGGTGATGGATGAGCCAACAAATGACTTGGATGTCGAAACATTGGAATTATTAGAGGGATTGCTTTTAGAATATAAGGGTACGCTTTTGCTTGTGAGTCATGATCGTGCATTTCTTAACAATGTCGTAACTTCCACAATTGTTTTAAACGGCAAGGGTGACGTGGGTGAATATGTTGGTGGTTATGATGATTGGTTGAAAGTAAGTCGAAAGAGTGAAGAAGTGGCTAAGGTCTTAAAGGATGCTCCTTCGAAGAAGGATACTCCTGCACAGGCAGATAAGCTTCGGGTTCTCAGCTTTAATGAGAAGCGCGAGCTGAAAAACTTTACCTCGGTTATTGAGAAAATAGAGAGTAAGCAAAATGCACTTATGGAAATCATGTCGATGCCTGATTTCTTTAAAAAAGATCCAAACGAGATTCTTCAGGCAAAAACTCAGTTAGGGTTGATTGAGGATGAATTGCTTGCTGTTTATCAGCGGTGGGAATATTTGGAGGGGTTGTCGAACAATACGTAAGACGTGGTGTTCGTTTGTCTTCACGGCGCTCTTATTCTTCTAATGATTCTGTTTTTTGTCTATCCAGTAATTCAGTTTATATCAAAAACAGGGTATAATAATAGCGATCCGTTATTGTTAACAGTTTGGAATATATAAATAACAGAGGAGTAGATTATATGAAAATTGGCGTGATTATTTCAAGTAATGATGCAGAGACTTGCTGGAATGCTTTAAGGTATGCAAATTTTAGCCTAGGTCAGAAAGATGAGGTTAAGATTTTCTTTATGGGTAAAGGTGTTGAGTATCAAATAATAAGCAATGAAAAATTTAATACTATTGAACAGGTAGAAAAACTGATGCAATCTGGAGGTAAAATATATGCCTGCGGTAGTTGTATTAAATCAAGAGAGCAGGAAGGTTCCAAAATGTGCCCTATTTCTACTATGAAGGACATGTATGATATCGTCAAAGAAAGCGACAAGGTGGTAACATTTTGAAAAAAGAGATTATTATAATGCCAATAGGTGTAATCCATACGCTTATAAGGATACTAAAGGCATTCCAAGCTTGATATAAAGCCTTATGTGTCGTATTTTGATTTGAGGAAAAAAGTTAAGAATGGTTGGCTTGATAAACATTTCAAAAATGGCAGATACCGGAAAGAACAAAGTTAAAATAAAAAAGGAGGATGCTATGGAAGAAAATGTTTGCGAAAGAGTACACATGCCTGTTATCGGTGAAACAGCCCCTTCATTCAAGGCGGATACAACGCAAGGACCTATTAAGTTTCCTGAAGATTATAAGGATAAATGGGTAATATTATTTAGTCATCCGGCTGATTTTACACCAGTTTGCACAACCGAGTTTATGACCTTTGCTTCAATGGAAAAAGAATTTAAAGCATTGAATTGTGAGCTGATCGGACTTTCAATTGATAGCCATTATAGCCATATTGCTTGGCTAAGAACTATACAAGAGAAGATCGAGTATAAGGGGATGAAGAATGTAGAGGTGAATTTCCCTGTTATAGCGGATTTGACAATGGATGTAGCCAAGAAATTTGGTATGGTTCAGCCCTCAGCTAGCAATTCGAGCGCAGTCAGAGCCGTATTTTTTATAGACCCGAAGCAAATAGTCAGGGCCTTAATGTATTACCCGTCATCTTCCGGAAGAAATTTCCAGGAGATAAAGCGGTTGCTCATTTCTATGCAGACTGGAGATAAGCATAGTGTGGCTACGCCTGCTGATTGGCAGCCAGGAGAGGATGTTATAGTTCCTCCTCCAGGAAGCTGCGGCACGGCCAAAGATAGAGTTGATGGAGCTGAAAAAGAAGGTATCAAATGTCTTGATTGGTTTATTTGCTTTAAACCATTGAAACTTAAATAAGTTTTAGGTTCAAACCCAGGTCTGGGAACCACTTATAAAAGCCTCGCAGCAGTAAAATGCTACGAGGCTTTTTGTTTCTATATATATCGAGAAATATCAAGGGAAATAGAGAGGTGTTTTTGGTATCCAGATATTAATTGGAAAAAGCAAGGCAAGTCTTAACTGCCAAAGCAAAAGATGCCGTTGGTGAAGCAACGAGCGAGTAAAGACAAGATTGCCGGATTTAAAAAATAGCTGATCAGGTAATCCGTGATTGAGAAACTATATTTTTATACATTCCTGATGCCTGAAAAGTAGTCATTTTATTATGCTTGTTTATGGAGTCGATAGGGATATAATATATAAATGCTCACAATATTTAATCTGCCTAAAAAACTGGTAAAACTGTTAAGTTCTAACGTTTCACCCGACGAGATTGCAGCCGGTTTTTGCTTAGGAATATTTTTTGGATTTATACCGCTAAACGGATCAATGACAATATTTTTAGTTATTGGTTTTTTTGTTTTTAAAATAAACCGCTTAGCCACATTACTAATATTGCCCTTATTCAAATTGTTATATGTATTGGGAATAAGTGCACTCACGGATAAACTTGGGGGCTACCTGCTTCTAGATCTTAATTGGTTAACTTCCTTCTGGGAGATAATCGTTGGTTTACCTGTTTTTGCTTTGATGGATTTAAATAATACTCTTGTTTGCGGCGGGCTGGCTTTATCAGTAGTTCTTTCTTTACCGGTATTTTTTATATCAAGAAAAGCCGTTATTGTTTTTCGTGGCAAGTATTTAGAGAACATGAAGAATTCAAAAGCTTACAAATTACTCATGAAAATACCGCTGGTTAAAAAAATATTGGCGATTACTAAAACAGTGTAATAAAATTATGAAAATTATAAATATTAAAGGTATTATTATTATCTTAACAGTCTTGGTTTTAATCCAAGTGTCTTTCGGTTTTTTAATATCGCCTTTTGTTAAAAACAAAATTTTAGTTGCTCTCAGTGAACATACTTCGGCAAAAGTAACTGTAGACCAAATGCGTATATGGCCAGTGACGCTTAGCTGTTCCCTAAAAGGTATAAAGATTTTCGATCCTGAAGATGAAAATGTCCGTATGGCTAGCGTTAGTAAAGCCTCTTTAAGGATAGGTTTATTAGGCCTTTTGTCTAAGCGGATTGTAATAACCTCTTTGAATATATCCGGCGCTGAAATGAATTTAAAAGGTGAACCGGATGGGAGTTTTAATATTCAAAGAATAGCAGTGGCAGAAAAAAAGTCGGGGAATGTTACAAGAAAAGAATCTGGATTAAAAAAAGATGATAATAAAGATTGGTTTAGTAAAATATATAAAATAGCTAAAAATAAAGCCTCAAAAAGATCCCAAAAAAATGAATCTGTAGAATCTAAAAAAATGACAAAAACAGCAAAAAAAATACCAACACAACCAATTGGCCGGAGAGTAGAATTTAATTCTGCCCGAAAAAAATATTTATTCCAAATAAAAGAACTCAACTTAAAAAATTCAAGCTTCATTTTAGACCTAGGCAATAGTGAAACAATTAATATCAGTAATGCTGGCGGCAAGATTAAAGGTTTAAGTTTAGATCTAAGTCAGGGGGTATCGTTGAATCAGTTGGCTATTCAGGCGATAATAGACAAAAACGGTATATCAGCAGGAGAATTTGAAGTAGGTTATAGTCAAAGTTTTAAAAAAAGCAAGCAGATTTACCAATATAGATTGTTGGCAAAAAACGTCGACCTTATAGCAATCCGTGCTATTTATAAAGACTCTCTGCCGGTGAATTTCACCAAGGGTGTTTTAGATATAACATCACAGACCGAAATCATTAATGAGGAATTAAATTCTAATAATTCGATTACTTTAAAGGAACATAATTTAGTAGCCAAGAACGAAAAACTAGGCAGTCCAGGAATGATGTCTTTGTCGGTTATTTGTGCTGCTTTAAACAAGATTAATCCGGCAGAAATGAAATTCGATATTACCGGTACTATTGATAACCCTAAATTTGACGGATTTCAAGATGTGCTTAAAGATCTAGCGAAAAAGCAGCTTAAGGATGTTATGGAGAACATAAATAAAGAAGGCGCAGGAGCTTTAAGCGATTTTTTAAATAAACCGTTAGCGGAAGAAACGGAAAAAGATAATACATCAAAAGAGAAGCCTGAAGATAAGTTTAACGCTATTAAATCTTTTCTAAGTAAGTAGGCAAGCGTAATCGTGCTGGATGCAATTTTCAACTTACGCTTCTAAATAGGACAGTTAACTTAATAACTTGTTGATGTTATCCTGAGTATAACAGATTCAGACCTAGTTTTAGCCTTACTCTATAAATCTTCACTTTTTATTTCAAATAAAACTGTTTTGGTTTTGTTCCATAGTTAATATATGGCATAATTACAGCTATTTATAAATATAAAAAGCCATAAAAAGGTACTGCAAATATTTTATCTAAAAAGAGGAGGGATTGGGGACATTTTTGACGAGTTCGAATATCTCTGGACAAAGGCTGGACAATGGTTCGACTCGTTCCTTCGACAAGTTCAGGACAAGTTTCACTCGCTCAGCACTTATGCATTCTTAATAGTTTGAGCCTCTTTTGAGGCTCAAATTCCAATCATAAACCATATCTCTCAGAAATCCGATTAAATGGTTTTAGGCCGATGGTTTATCTCCCTTTATCGCTAGCGATTAATTGTATTGACGGAGGTATGTCCTGTGTGTTACTATATAGCTATTCTGCTATGTAGATATTGGAGATATTTATGGATGATTTTGAGAAAGTATTAAAGGCATGTGCTGATAAAAATAGGATTAGGATTTTAAAACTGCTTGAGAGGCGAAATCTTTGTGTTTGTGAAATCGCTTTTGTCTTGGGGATAACACAGCCTAGCGTTTCACGTCATTTGAAAAAACTAAAAAAAGCCGGTCTTATTGAAGCTCAACAGGATAGTTTTTGGACGAATTATGTTCTTAAACCAAGAAGTACATATTCAAGGGCTATTTTGTCTCTGATGAAGAAATGGCTAAATGACGATACTCTTATTAAGCAGGATATTGTTAAAATTAAGAGAGCTAACAGAGAAAAACTTTGTTGTATGGAATAATATGGAAGAACGGAATAAATTTTTATTAATGGCTGCCGTGTTCTTGGGGTGTTTTTATCTGCCAGTTGAACTGCTATCTTTTAGGAATCCTGTATTTGAATCCATCGCGCTGGTACGTTGGTATGCAAGGGAGCATGTTTTACTTTGCCTTGTACCGGCATTTTTTATCGCTGGTGCGATTTCAGTATTTATTAGTCAGGCTTCCGTTGTTAAGTATTTCGGCGCAAAGGCAAATAAATTTCTTGCTTACAGTGTTGCATCTGTTTCAGGAACAATCCTTGCGGTTTGCTCCTGTACTGTTTTACCATTATTCTCTGGTATTTATAAGAGAGGGGCAGGATTAGGACCAGCAACTGCTTTTCTTTATTCTGGTCCGGCAATTAATGTTTTAGCAATTATAATGACTGCTCGTATTCTCGGTTGGCAGTTGGGAGTTGCGAGGGCTGTTGGTGCTATTGTTTTTAGTGTGGTTATTGGCTTATTGATGCACCTTATTTTTATTAAGGAAGAGCGTGCAAGAAAAGCGGAGGGAGAGTTGTTTGCTGGTGAGGAGAAAGAGCCAAGGGCGTTATGGCAGAATGCTTTATATTTCTTTTCTATGGTCGGATTTTTAATATTTGCTAACTGGGCAAGACCACAAGCAGGTGAGACAGGTTTGTGGGCTTTGATATTTTCTGCTAAATGGTATTTGGCATTTGGTTTCTTGGCTATGATCGGCTTTATGCTTGTTAAGTGGTTTAAGAAGGATGAAGTTACTGAGTGGACGAAAAGCTCTTGGACTTTTGCTAAACAAATTATGCCGTTACTTTTAATGGGCGTGCTTGTCGCTGGATTACTGTTGGGACGTCCTGGACATGAAGGGCTTATTCCTTCTTGGATTATTGCAAAGGCTGTTGGGGGAAATTCTTTCTTTTCAAACTTTTTTGCGTCAATTGTGGGGGCATTTATGTATTTTGCAACGCTGACAGAAGTTCCTATTTTGCAGGGTTTGATTGGTTCAGGTATGGGTAAAGGGCCAGCTCTTGCATTGTTACTCGCCGGGCCTGCGTTAAGCCTTCCAAATATGCTTGTTATTAGGGGAGTTATTGGCACTAAGAAGACGGTTGTTTATGTGAGTCTTGTTGTTGTCATGGCGACAACAAGCGGAATGCTTTTTGGAATGATAGTTTAATTTAGAATAAGGAGGAAAATAAAGATGAAAATTGAAATTTTAGGGATGGGTTGCCCAAAGTGTAAACAGTTTTTTGGGAATGTCGAAATAGCTATTGCAGATTTGGGAATTGATGCAGAGTTGGTCAAGGTTGAAGATATGGACAAAATAACAGATTATGCTGTTATGGTCACTCCTGCGCTAGTGATTGATGGCGTTGTGAAAGTTGCAGGGAAAGTTTCAACGGTTGACGAGATTAAAGGATTATTACAATAACTAATAATTACAAAAATATCGGAGTGTAAAGGATGAAGAAAATAATATCGTTAAGTATCTTTGTAATATTGGCAGTAGTGATTAGCACTTATGCTTTTTCAGGTAATGCTAATTCTCAAAAAGCAGAAGTTGATTCTGTTGTTAAGACGGTTTTGTCTGTCAGCGATTCAAAGGTTGTTGCTTATTATTTTTATACAACGGCTAGATGTGTGTCTTGTCACAAGATTGAGCAATATACTAAGGAGTCTTTGGAGAAATACTTTTTTGATGAAATAGCTTCTGGAAAAGTTGATTTTCAAATGATTAATGTTGATGAGCTTCAGAATAAGCATTTCATTCAAGATTATAAATTATATACTAAGTCTGTTGTGCTTTCAAAAGTGTCTGATGGAAAAGAGGTCGAATTTAAGAATTTGGATAAGGTTTGGAATCTTTTGGGTAGCAAGGATAAATTTTATGAGTATATCAAAGATGAAACAAATGGTTTTATTAATTAATGGAGGCAGGATAATATGATGATTGAATTATTTTCGGCTTTATGGTTTGGCATACTTACATCTATTAGTCCTTGCCCGTTAGCTACTAATATTGCGGCAGTATCTTTTCTTTCAAAAAAAGTTAATCATCCTAAAGCTGTTTTGTTCTCAAGCTTGGCATACATTTTAGGCAGGATGGTGACTTATGTTGTTATTGGGTCTATTATCATTGCTTCTCTTGTGAGTGTGCCGTCGGTTGCAAGTTTTTTGCAATCATATATGAATAAAATTATTGGCCCGATTCTCGTTCTTGTCGGGTTATTTCTTTTTGATATCATAAAATTTAATTCTTTTTCGTTGTTAGTATCGCAAGAAAAACAAAATAAATTAGCTGATTCAGGAATTGGCGGTGCTTTTCTTTTAGGGATGATTTTTGCTTTATCTTTTTGTCCGATTGCAGCTGCATTGTTTTTTGGGAGTTTAATTCCTCTTGCCCTAAATAGTAAGATAGGAATAATCCATCCATTTATTTACGGGATAGGCACTGGAATACCTGTTGCTGTATTTGCGATAGGTATTATGTTTGGGGTGAAGTCATTTTCTAAATGGTTTCATAAGACTGCAAAACTTGAAATGTGGACGAGAAAGATTACAGGAGCGATTTTTGTTCTTGTTGGCATTTATTATATTTGGATATATTTAATCAGCGGTGTTATAAAGTAACTGAAAAATAAGGAGTAATTATGGATTGGAGAATATTTTCAGCTTGCCAAATTTGCCGAAAGAGATACTATAAATATAGTTATTAGTATACAAGAAGTCTACATAGGCAAAGACAACAAATGGGATTATTAATTTCGGTATAAAGATCCAAAAGCGAGTAGAGAGCTAAACTATGATTGTCGTCGAACAGGTTACAAAATATTTCGGTAGAGTTCAGGCCCTAAAGGATGTCTCATTTGAAATTAACAAAGGAGAAATTGTTGGGTTTTTAGGCCAGAACGGTGCCGGAAAAACTACGATTATGCGCATTTTGACTTCGTACCTTCCTGCCACATCTGGCAAGGTTATCATTGCCGGACAAGAAGTAGACAAGAACTCTTTGACCATTCGTAAAAAAATAGGATACTTGCCTGAAACACCACCGCTTTATACTAATATGACTGTAAGGGAGTACCTTAAGTTTGCCGCCCAGCTAAAAAGTGTTCCGGCTAAACGGCAGCGTGTTCAAATAGATAAATCAATAGAATCGTGCAGTCTCCAAAGTGTTCAAAGTGAAACCATCGACACCCTTTCACGAGGGTATAAACAAAGAGTGGGTATCGCTCAAGCCATAATTAATGATCCCCAGGTTCTAATATTGGATGAACCGACCATTGGTCTAGATCCGGTTCAGATTATTCAAGTGCGTAATCTTATTAAAAGTTTAGAATATGAAAGAACGGTGATCCTAAGCACACATATTCTTTCTGAGATTCAGCAGATCGCTCAAAGGGTTTTAATAATTAAATCCGGTGAAATTGTCGTTGACGAAACTTTGGGAATCCTTTTAAAACAGCCCGGGACAAATCTTGAAGATGTATTTTTAAGATTACATTCTGCCAAGGAGAGTCAACCGCTATGAGTAAAATATTTGCTATTGCCGCAAAAGAATTAAAAGCTTATTTTAAATCCCCTATTGCTTATATTGTTTTGATTCTTACTATTTCGGTTTTTAATATATTCTTTTTTTTGATAATTGACCAAGGCCGAGAGGCTAGTCTGCGCGATGTATTTAAAGTCATGGAATTTTTGTTTATTTTCATTGTACCGCTTTTAACTATGAAAACATTCGCTGAGGAGAAATCCTCCGGCACCATGGAATTTTTAATGACTACTCCGACGACAAACACTGAAATTGTTCTTGGCAAATATTTGGGCAGTCTCATATTTTTCTCGCTCATTATTGGATTAACAACGAGCTATTATTTTATTCTCGAATTTTTTGGTCAACCAGAACTAATGGTGGTGCTAATAGGGTATCTAGGTGTTTGGTTGGAGGGTGCTTTATTCATTGCCATTGGCATACTGGCTTCTTCATTGACAAAGAATCAAATTATCTCCGCGATAAGCTCTTATGTAATCTTATTCCTATTATATTTCTCAATAAGCTTTATCAAGTATTTCAGCGGCCACGCAGAAACCTTGATTCGATACATCGGCACTTGGAGTCATGCCGAAAATTTTAGCATGGGACTGATCACTACGGCGGATCTGGTGTATTACTTGAGCGGTATTTTTATTTGTATCTTATTCACAAGGCTTAGCATTGAGAACCGATTATGGCGTTAAAGAAAAAACTTATAAATCTGTCTTTACTATTTGCAATGGGGATGTTTTGTCTTTTGTATGGTCTGGGTTTTTCTTATGTAGAAAACCATTTCAGTAAAATAACCATTATTATTTCTTTAATTGGCATAAGTTGTGTTTTGATTTTTCTTTTTGAGTTAAGAAAATTTACCAAAAAGTCAGCGCGCGGTTTTCAATGGCAGAAGTATGGGTTTAGTGTATTTGTAACTGTGTTCCTTTTAGCTCTTCTCGTGGGGATTAACTATTTATCGTATCGTTACAATGTGCGTTGGGATGTAACTAAAGCCAAACAGCACACCTTATCGGAAAGTACCTCTGCAGTTATTAAAGATCTTCAACGGGAAGTTAAAATTGTCGCTTTTTATGTAGGAATACCGCCAAAGTATTTAGAAGACTTGTTTAAGGAATATGAAAGGCGTTCTCAAGGAAGGATTAAAGCCGAAATCATTGATCCTATCGTGCAGATTGGCTATGCTGCCCAATTTGGCAGCGTAATAAGCGGAAAAGAAAGAAAGGTTATAGCTCTCTCTGGTAGTGAGCGTAAGGATATTGATTTTACCAACGAACCGTTATCTGAAGATCAGGTAACCAATGCCATTATTCAAGTGGCAAGAGATAAGCGCGTTGTTTACTTTTTAATCGGACATGGAGAATACGATGTTTCTGATGATGGTGATAATGGCTTGAGTATTCTAACGCGGATACTAATCGCCAATAATATAGAGGTAAAAACGGTGATGTTGGGAGTAGAAGAAAAAGTTCCCGAAGATTGTGATGTCCTTATCGTGGCTGGGCCTCGAAATCCTTTAACAGAGGAAGAGGAAGAGATTATCAAGGGGTACTTAGAGAATGGCGGTGACGCTTTCTTTTTAATTGAGAATACCCCCATTACTACACCCGATAAACCACTAACAGAAGAAGAAAAGCGCAGGAACCCTTCTTTAAACAACATTCTCAACCATTGGGGGATAAAGATTGCCGATGATATTGTTGTAGATTTAGCTAATCATATTGGTCAGGATGTAGGGTGTCCGGCTACCCGCAATTACCCGCCGCACCAAGCTATTATTAAAGATTTGGATTATACTTTTTATATCCGTCCTCGTTCAATTTCTATTTTAGAAAATCGACGCAAATCAATTAAAGTAGCCCCAGTGGTTTTAACCGCTTCAGACGAAAGTAGCTGGGGCGAAACGGATCGGACTCTCAATGTTAAATTTGATAAAGGTGTAGATGTTCCAGGGCCGGTTCCCATTGCATTTGCTATTTTGGAGCCAAAGCAAGAGAATGAATCTTCTGATACCCGTATCGTTGTTTTCACTGATACAGACTTTTTATCGAATGGTTTTATTGAGAAATATAGTAATGCCCAGATGGGGTTGAACGTTATTAGTTGGCTTTCAGATTTAGAATATAAGATTTTTATCAATCAGAAGGAAATTAAAGTCGAACGGCTCGATTTGACGAGCAAGCAAAAACGAATGGTGGTTGTTATCCTTTTTGTTATACCTCTTCTTATTGGTATTGGAGGGATAGTAACTTGGCTTAAATACAAAAGGTCAAGTTGAAGGTAAGAGAGATTAGCAGAGGAATTAAAAAGGAAGGATATAAAGCGATACATATCGACTAAAGATTTAGGGAAAAAGGGGATTTGGCACAGAGTCTGGGTAGGTGATTTTGGGAAAAATTTGGTAAAGGTAGAGTTTGAGCCCCATTCGGGGAGTTTGACTTTCTAACCCTCTGTAGCAATTTATGTTGTAGGGGGTTTTTGTTTAAGGTAGAATAAAAATAAGAAAATAAAGATATGAGTTGGACCTGCCCTAATCAAACAAAAGAAAAAACTAAACAAAGCAAGGAGTAGATAAGGAGGAAAAATATGGATTTAAACTCTGTTAAAGAATCAATCGTTACAAAAGTATATCATCTCACATCAGAGACAAAAGTGCCTCTGCATAAACACGATAAACAGGACGAAATATTCTATTGCATGGAAGGTTCTGGCTTTGGAGTTTTAGAAGATGGGCAAGTCGAGTTAAACGTAGGCAAAGCATTTATTGTTCCCGCTGGAACAATGCATTCGCTTAGAAGCAATGGAAACCTTTATGTAACCTCTTTCCTTGTTCCTGTAGTGGATAATAGATTGAAATAATTATTCGATTTGACGGTTTCTTCTGTATATAGCCAGTTGCGAAAGTTGTCCAATACGGGGAGTTAAAAAGGCGCCTTTTTTGTTATATATCCTTTTTGAGCTATAAAGAACCTGTCGTAGGCAAGTTGCCTTGGGTTATTTTTTTATTTTCTAACTTTAGGTGTGAAGTTTATTTGTGGTAAACTGATAAAAAGGAGAGTAGACATGGAAGAGCAAGAGATCGGAGTCGTGGACCATTTTTTCAGTAAGATTTCTGTTGGAATGATAGTTTTAATCGGCGCACTGAAAGTAGGCGATACTATTCACATCAAAGGCAAACAAGCGGATTTTTCTCAAGTGATTGAATCGATGCGCATAGAGTTTGATAGTGTGGATGAAGCAAAAGAAGGGGATAAGGTGGGCATAAAAGTTGACCAACCGCTTCACGCCAGCGATAAAGTGTATAAAGTCATTTCCTAGAGAACAACTTGATGATAAACCATTTGTCGGTTGGCTGTTCTTTACTCTGAGGCTAGAATATTTTTTCTAGCGAAGAGTTTGACAAATTAGGTAAAAAGAAATACCCTAGTAACTAATCATTCCGGGTTCCCCCCCCATCTGACCAAGAAATGTAAAAAGGAAAGGGAGTTTTTTTGTGACAAATGCAACCGTCGTGCCACCTATGAAAAATAAGAAAATATTTCAAATCTTAAAATCCACATTTGGGTATGATACATTCCGGCCTTTGCAGGAAGAGTGTATTTTATCCGTGCTTGACAAGAAAGACACCCTGCTCATTATGCCAACGGGAGGAGGAAAATCTTTGTGCTACCAAATACCTGCACTTGTTTTTTCCGGATTGACTGTTGTTATTTCGCCTTTGATCTCATTGATGAAGGATCAGGTCAGTCAGCTCAAGGAATTGGGTGTTGAGGCGGAAGTCATCAATAGCATGTTGACATGGGATGAATACAATGCAAATAAACGGCTTGTTCAGTCAGGGGAAGTAAAATTGCTCTTTGTCGCGCCGGAAACATTATTCAAACCGGATATTCTCGAAATGCTGGACCAGTGTCACATCGACTGTATCACTATTGACGAGGCCCATTGCATTTCAGAATGGGGGCATGATTTCCGTCCGGGTTATCGCTGCATTAAAGATATCCGTTCGCAGTTTTCGGATGCTGTCTTTTTAGCTGTAACGGCAACGGCCACCGAGCGTGTGCGTTGCGACATTATCACTAACCTAACGCTTAAAGATCCTGTGGAATTGACCGCTAGTTTTAACCGCGACAATCTGTTTTATGAAGTTATCCCGAAAGACCGGGCAACTGATCAGACGCTGGATTTCCTAGAAAAATTTAAAGATCAGAGCGGCATCATTTATTGTTTTTCCCGTAAACAAGTTGATAATTTAGCTGCTGACCTGAATGAATACGGTTTTAAGGCTTTGCCGTATCACGCGGGACTGTCTTCAAAAGTTCGTAATAAAAATCAGGAATTATTCATACGGGATGATGTGCCGATCATTGTGGCGACCATTGCGTTTGGCATGGGCATTAATAAACCCAATGTTCGATTTGTGATCCATTATGATTTGCCCAAAAACGTGGAATCGTATTACCAGGAAACAGGAAGGGCCGGTCGTGATGGGCTTCCGGCGCATTGTCTTTTATTCTTTAACCTAGGGGATATTGCCAAGATCCGCTATTTTATTGATCAAAAGCCGGATAAGCTGCAGCAGCGCGTGGCCTTAGACCACTTGAATGCTATGGTTGGCTATGCGGAAAGTCGTAAGTGCCGCCGAATTCCTTTGATTACATATTTCGGAGAGGATTACAGCGTGGCCAATTGCCAGTTGTGTGACAATTGTGTCAATCCCGCAGAGTTGACAGCTAATTTGACAGTTGAAGCAATAAAGTTTTTTCAATGTATTAGCGAGACAGAAGAAGTTTTCGGTGCGGTGCATCTTATTAATGTGCTGCGCGGCAGTCGATCAGAAAAAGTGTTGAATTACAACCATCATGAATGTCGCATTTATGGGGCGGGAAACGATTTGTCTTCAAAACAATGGCAGAATTTAGTGCGTCAATTTATTCAACAGAGAGTCCTTGATAAGGAATCCAAGTATGGGGTATTGAGTTTAAACCAGAGATCTTATGAAATTTTAAGCGGTAAGCGAACATTCGACGGCTATTTGCCTCCGCCTGATAAAGTCAAATCAAAGGCGCGGGCTGCTTCACGCATGACGAATTACGATGATAACCTTTTTGATATGTTGTGCAAAAAGCGAAAAGAATTGGCGGATGCCAAAGGTGTCCCGCCGTACGTTATTTTTTCTGATAAATCATTAGTGGACATGTGCCAGAAATTGCCGCAGAATAAAAAAGAATTCATCGAAGTGTTTGGAGTGGGAGAACGGAAATTAAAGAAGTTCGGCGACATTTTCCTGAAAATTATTAAAAAGTATCCCTGAGAATTGTAGGTTGTATAATTTTTTATCCTGAAGAATTGCAAGGAAAAGATTAGGTTATGAAAGAAGTGGAGATGTATAAGCCCCTTAAGAAATTTTTACAAGCGCAGGGGTATACTGTGCATTCTGAGGTTGAGAGTGTTGATGTTATGGCTCAGAAGGGGGATGAGTTATTAATTGTTGAGATGAAGACGAGTTTTAATCTTCAGCTGACTTATCAACTTATAGAGCGTCTCAAAATTACAGACCAAGTGTATGCTTACGTTCCTTTGGAAAAAGGGGGGCGTTGGCCAAAATCGTACAAGCGGATGAGTGCTCTATTGAAGCGTCTGCATTGCGGCCTTTTAACTTTAGATCAGCATGAGCAAACTCAAGTTGTTCTGGAATTTGCACCCGCGCCTTTTACAGCCCGCAAGAATTATGCAAAGAAGAAATTGGCTTTAAAGGAATTCGAAGGACGGAGTATTGATTTAAATCAAGGCGGCAGCACAAGGGAGTTGCTGTTCACGGCGTATAAGGAGCAGACAATTCGCGTTGCTATGTATTTGTTTGATCATGGGCCATCATCTACACACGAGATTAGAAAAAACCTTGAAATGGAAAAAACAGTAGATATTTTAAATAAGAATTATCAGCGCTGGTTTGAACGTGCTTCGCATGGTGTGTATAGATTGACACCCGAATTTGAGTTTTTCAGATTAAAGTACCGGAAAGAAATAGATCAGCTGTGGCGATAAGCAAGCATCGCCTAAGGAGAAATTATTTATGGTCGAGATTGGAAAATATAATAAATTAAAAATCATAAAGGAATCAAAGGCTGGCGTTTATTTGGACGCCGAGGACTACGGTGCAATATTTCTTTCTGCCGATCAGGCCCCTGTCAATTGTCGAGTTGGAGAAGTATTGGAAGTCTTTCTTTACTGCGATTCAAATGAGAGGGCTATTCCTACAACCCAAAAGCCGTATGTGCTTCCGGGTGAGTTTGCTTGCCTTAAGGTAGTTGATGTTTTATCTATAGGCGCGTTTTTAGACTGGGGACTGCCTAAAGATTTGTTTGTTCCTTTACGTGAACAAAAAGAAATCATGGAAGTAGGTGAATCTTATGTTGTTTATGTCTACAAAGATAAGGAGCGAGACCGCTTGGCGGCGTCGACAAAGTTGGACACTTTTTTGGATAAAAAAAATGATATTTTTCTGGAGAATGAGAAGGTTGATCTTTTGATTTGTAACCAAACGGAGCTGGGATACAATGCCATTATTAATAATACGCATTGGGGATTGCTTTATAAGGAAGAAGTGTTCCAGGACCTGAAATATGGCCAGAGAATAGAAGGCTTTATTAAAAAAGTCCGTGAAGATGACAGAATTGATTTAAGCTTACAGATTCAGGGATACCAGAAAATGGATAATCTTGAAGAGAAGATTATTGCACAAATAAAGAAAGAAGGCGGAGTATCTAATCTGACAGATAAAAGTACGCTTGATATCATTTATAAATTATTCGGCGTGAGTAAGAAAAAATACAAAATGGCTTTAGGCTCGCTGTATAAATCCAAACGCATTATTATTGAGGATGATGCTATTCGAATTATTAAGCAGTAATGGCGCCTTATTGAATGAAAGTAATCTTAGCCGAAAAACCCAGCGTGGGGCGTGATATTGCTCGTGTGCTCATGGCCAATCAAAAGAAAGATGGTTATTTGGAAGGGAACGGCTACCAAGTCACGTGGGCTTTTGGCCATTTAGTGACGATCGTTGAGCCTTCTGTCATGTGCAAACAGTGGGGAGGGAAATGGAACTTTTCCCAGCTGCCGATGATCCCACCGATATTTCAACTTGCTACAAGTCCGAGCGGCAACAAACAATTTCAGGTGATTGCCAAGCTGTTCCATAATTGCGAAGAAATCATTAACGCAACTGATGCAGGAAGAGAAGGAGAGCTGATATTCCGATGGATATACAAACATTCAGAGTGTCAAAAACCATTTAAGCGTTTGTGGATTTCAGACTTGACCGATGCAAGTATTCAGACCGGTTTAGACGCTTTGCATGCTGGGCAAGACTTTGACCATTTGGGCCAATCGGCACAATGCAGGGCTTTTGCGGATTGGATCGTTGGCCTGAATGCTACGCGCGCGTATTCGATCAGCAACGGTCAACTTTGTACAGTTGGGCGGGTGCAGACACCGACACTTGCTTTGATCGTGAATCGCCAGAAGATCATTGATGGTTTCGAAAAATGTTATTACTATGAACTCTACGCGAAAACAAAAAATGTCTTATTCAGATGGGAAGATAAGGATGGATATAAGATAGAGAAAAAGGATAAGGCTGAAGGCCTCAAGAATAGCTTGGAAGGGAAGGACGGGAAGATAGCTAAGATCAAGCAATCAAAAAGAAAAACAAGCCCTCGTTCGTTGTACGACCTGACGCTTCTTCAGAAGGAATGTAATGAAAAATTCGGATACACGGCCAAGCAAACTTTGGAATATGCCCAGGCTTTGTACGAAAAGCAAAAATTGATCAGTTATCCCCGTACCGAGTCCAGGCATTTATCCGAGAATATCCGTCCAGAATTGTCTAACATTCTTCGTAGCGCGCCGGATAATTTAAAACACCTGGCCGCAGAATCCATAAAGCATCTTGAGTTGGGGCATAAGCTTGGCAAGAATTACATCAATGACAAGAAGCTAACTGATCATCATGCCATTATTCCGACAAAGAAAAAGCTGCAGGGTCGATTAGACATAAATCTTGAAAATGTGTACATGCTGGTTCAAAAGCGGTTTATCGCGATCTTTTATCCTGATTTTGTCGAAGATGTTACAGAGATAACGATGCATATTGAGCAAGAGGTTTTCATGTTGAAAGGGGCTCGTCCTGCTGTAATAGGATGGCGAAATATTTATCAAAAGGCTGTTGTCGATAATGCGGAGAGTTCAGGGCAAGCTGCGGATGCGGCTAAGAAGAAAATCAGCGCTTTAGACCGATATCCTGTCCGCCCGGAAGTCATGGATATGTTAAACGCGCAATTCACCCAGGGGCAAATATTGCTCATTGACGCGTTGGAAGTCCAGGAAAAAGAAACTTCACCGGCCAAGGCGTTTACTGACGGGACTTTATTGAATGCCATGCGATATGTCGGCAAGCAAGTTGATGACGATACATTAGCGGCTCAGTTGAAAGATCAGGGCCTTGGAACGCAGGCCACCCGGGCAACAATTATCGAAAGGCTGCTTAAGTCCAAGTACATCATTAGAAAAGGGAAGGCTTTGATGCCGACAAACAAGGGTATTCAATTGATAGACGTGGTCGTTCCTGATCTGAAAAGTCCTGAAATGACGGCTCAATGGGAACAGAAGCTGACAGAAATTAAGGATGGAAATATTAGCGAAAACGATTTTATGGGAGAGATCAAGTCTTTTGCTGAGGGAGTGATCTCTGAAATCAAAAATAATCATTCCCTGAAGGGTGCTGTCGGCGGTAAGATGAACTTCGGCATATGCCCGCAATGTAAACAAGGTCAGATTTGCGAGGGAAAAAAGTCCTATTATTGTTCGCGCTACAGGGAAGGCTGCCAATTTATTTTATGGTCAACGATCGCCAGCAAAAAGCTTGACCCTGATCAGGTTAAGAAAATAATAAAAGAAGGGCGGTCGGATCTGATCGAGGGGTTTACATCCAAAAAGAAGCAGCCGTTTAATGCTATGGTTGAATTGGATGAAGAGTTTAAGACGAAATTTCGTTTTAAATGATCCCGCGCCAATAAATATGCAAAGGAACGTTTTGAATGACACTACAAAAGGATAATGAGCCCAACATAAAATCCAGCCTAAAGTTTCTACGAAAGACTCTGTGGACAGAATTGACACTTCTGTATTAACTTTATCTCTGAATCGGCTATATGACTGATAATTTGGTATTCTATCGTGATAAGCAGGCTTCTAATTCAGAGATATGTTTAATAGGTAGACATCTTTCGGGTATCTTTTTACAAATTTACGTTGCGTTGAGGCAGAGAACCGTAGGTTTGGAGCGAGACTGTATTTTTTTAAGCAAATCGGTGAAAAAGTGTTTAGTCGAATTATACTAGAAGAGTAGTTTCTCGCCGGGGATTTTGCATTCTTAATCTTATATGATATATATATATTATCGGGAACTTTTTTGATGTAAAATAATAAGTAGCACAGAGGTGGATTTTGGCAGGTAACGGATTATTACAGATTGGCGATTTTAGCGCGGCAAAAATTTTTGCTTATATTATTTTTGGTTCTATCGGATTTGTTGCTTTTATTTACGGTAAAAAAAAGGCACTCTGGCGGACTATGGTTATTGGGATTGCTTTGGTGGCGTATCCATATGTTTTTTCAGGTGTTGTAATGATTTATCTTCTGGGTATTGTTCTTAGTGTAGCACTATATTTTTGGCGAGAATAGGGTAGAGAATAGTTTATTTATCTTGTCTAAACAGGCAAGAAGTTCTAAGCTCATTAATAGCAAGCTTCGCTAATAACTAATTCTTTAAGGTCAGTAAAATTCCCGGCGCAAATTTTACCTGGCTTCTCTTTTAAAATAACAACGAACTATTTTGCACCAATAAAATTACCAAATGAGGTACATGGAAGTAAGCGATCAACCGCCCAGCTGGGGTTGGCTAGGTGTATGTGTCTGCACCTCTACGCAAGCTGTCGCCCCGTTCGCTTGCGCTCTCAGCAGTTGCTCTGCTAGGTCGCAGGGTAAAACAGGCGAGCCATGTATTAGTATCAGAAAGGTCTCATTATGAGATAATCATCAAAGAGGTCTTTTTTATTTCAAAAATTGGCTCTGAGTGTAGTGGAAGATATAATAAGCTAGGTTAAGTTTTGAGGAGTAGCTATGATGCATTGGCATAAAAGGTCAAACGGTCTTGAGAGAGTGGGTATGGTGAGGTGGCTAATATACACATGTATTGTCATGATTGTGGGTACGAGATGCGCGACGGCTAATTCTAGTTCTCAAATGGAACTTGCAACGGAAGAGGTGACTGCTGTTGAACCAGAATTATGGAAAGATGTTGTTGTTGACAGCAATATGAGTTTGGCTGATGCGTTAAGAAAAGAGGCGCCTTGCGATATAAAAGCTAAACAACGGATGATTGATCTTTTTTATTATTCGTTTGACGGCAAGATACATAAAGGGCAACTTGTGATTGATAAGCAATTGGTAGATGATATCCGGGAAGTTTTTGATGTTGCTTTTGAAACTAAATTTCCAATTATGTCAGTAATACCGATAGCCCATGAGATGTTTTATAAAGATGGCAAGTGGAACGAGGATGATGAGTCGATGATGGCTAATAATACCTCGGCATTTAACTATCGGGTTATTACCGGAGGCACCAAACTCTCTAAGCATGCATATGGGTATGCTATCGATATAAATCCCGCGATTAATCCCTATATTAAGGGAGATGTCGTGCTCCCTGAAGGGTCTGTGTATGATCCCAATCGACCCGGAACGCTTACTTCCGATTGTCTTGTGGTAAAGACATTCTTACGTTTAGGGTGGACCTGGGGTGGAAACTGGCAATCGTTAAAAGATTATCAGCATTTTCAGAAAGATCCAGCACTTCGACTGGATTAAAATTATTAGCTGACAATTCTAATGTTGTCGAATCGCAGTCAGAACTCATTCCCAGAGGAGGTATCTAAGCAGGGCTCACCATAGCTACCTTTCTAAGAATATAGAGTATCGATAAGGATAGGTGTTAATTTGTAGTTATTTTCTAAATGAAAAGCTACGCTATCTAAATTTATTTTGCTTTTTTGCTATTTGTTGGTAAGATAGCTACCTTATCTTAAAAGAACAGGATTAAAAAATAAAAAAGGGTGAAGTAATGCCGAATCAAAAAAGAAGAAAAGATGTCCGCAATATTGCCATAGTGGCACATGTTGATCATGGAAAAACAACATTGGTAGATGCCCTGCTCAAATATACAGGAGCTTATAAGTTTGAGGAAGGCGAAACAACAATTATGGATTCAAACCCTTTAGAGAAAGAGAGGGGGATTACGATTTTTTCCAAGAATGCCTCCTTTAACTATAAAGGTGTGCAGTGTAATGTTGTAGATACTCCTGGGCATGCTGACTTTGGAAGTGAGGTAGAGCGTATCTTGGAAATGGTTGACGGTGTACTTTTGCTTGTTGACGCTGTAGATGGGCCTATGCCTCAAACAAAATTTGTCCTGAAGAAGTCGCTGGAGTTACACTTAAAGCCGATACTTGTTATTAATAAAATTGACCGTCCTAATTCGCGACCTGATGAAGTTGCAGATATGACTTTTGATCTTTTTTGTGAACTTAATGCATCTGATGAGCAGCTTGATTTTCCGATAGTTTACGCCTCTGGCCGGGACGGGCATGCCACTCTTGATCTTGATGAGCCTAATGATAATATAAAGCCCTTACTAGACACTATACTGCACCGGGTATTGCCGCCGGTTGCCAATCCAGAGTTGCCGTTTCAGATGCTGGTGACAATGATTGATCATAACTCTTACTTTGGGCGTATTGCAATCGGGCGCATATTTCATGGAGTAATACGCATTGATGATCCAGTTGTTCTTGTCAGACGGGATAGCACAACTGTAACGGCTAAGGTAACTAAAATAATGAAATATAAGGGCTTAGCTCCGGTAGATGTGTCTGAAGCTATGGCGGGAGATATCATAATGATAACGGGCATTGAGGATGCATCTATTGGTGAAACTCTAGCTAATGTTGATAATCCTAAAGCGTTGCCTGCTGTTAAAATTGATGAGCCAACAATATCAATGAATTTTTCCCATAATATGAGTCCACTTGCTGGTAAAGACGGTGGTGTATTCTTAACATCGCGTCATATTCGTGAGTACCTTGAGCATGAGGCAATGGTCAATGTAGGCATAAGAGTTGAAGAGGTTGACAATGGTGAGAAATTCAGAGTCTCAGGCAGAGGGGAGCTTCACTTAGAAATCCTAATTGAGACGATGCGCCGTAAAGGGTATGAGTTGGAAGTATCTCGGCCGCAAGTTATTTTAAAAAAAGTGGGTGAACAAGTCTTAGAGCCGGTGGAGATTGTAGTGATAGAGGTAGATAGCGAATATCAGGGTGTAGTTATGCAGGCGCTGGGAGAACGCAAAGCACAGATGAAAGATTTAAAAGTTACTGCCTCCAATACTATCCGGATGGAATTTAACATTACCTCAAGGGCATTAATCGGGTTCAGGAGTGAACTATTACTGATGACTCGCGGTAGCGGTATTATGTGTCAGAACTTTCTTGAGCTTCAGCCGTATAAGGGTGATATGCCATCAAGGCGTAAGGGTGTTTTGGTTTCCAACAGTAACGGAAAAGTGGTTGCGTTTGCGCTCGCTAATTTACAGGAGCGGGGAGAGATTTTTGTTAAGCCGGGAGATGTGGTGTATGAGGGTATGGTTATTGGCTTGTGCAGTAGAGGTGGTGACATAGTTGTAAATCCGCAGAAAGAGAAAAAACTCTCTAACATGCGTTCGGTAACTAGTGATACGGCAATCAATCTAATACCTCCACGCAACATAACTCTTGAATTTGCGCTTGTGTTTATTAATGACGATGAATTGGTGGAGATTACTCCTCTTAATATACGAATCAGAAAAGCGGTGGTGAAAGAAATAGACAGAACACGCATCAGCCGTCAATCCAGATTTAGCTCTTCCCAAGAGTAATAGCTGTTAAGTAAAATAATAGTTACATCGATAGCGCATATTGTTACAAGAGGTAGTTTTTGTGATTCCAGAGACTTCTTTGTGATATAATCATTAGGATGACTTTTAGGGGTAATGAGAAAAATAAATAAGGTAGTCGAATGAAGCTTAAAAAAACAATAAATGCTAAATATGAAATGTCTGCTGACTTCTTATTTGAATTTATAGCTAACCGGACAGCTCTCATTAAAAAGCGGGTACGTTTGCTGTGCGTTTTGGCCGCTAGTTTATATACCGGAATAAGTATTATAAGTGCTATTATTTTGCCGGAAGAATTTCAACCCACTGAGGTAATTGCCTGGGTTGTTTTAATTATTGGCAGCATTTTGATTGCGTTCTTAAGTTCAAAAGCGCGTAGCTTTAAAGCTGCAAGATTGAATGCCTATCTTTTTATTGCTTTTTTGTTAATTGTGCTTACAAAAATCAACATTATTTATTATCAGTATATTGACACAACAGCTTCAGTTTATCTTATAGTTTTATTTCTAGTTTCGTCAATAATACCTTGGAAGTGTTCAGAGGTTATTCCTATAGGTATAATGCATTTTATTGCCTATTGCTCACTAGTATTCTATACTAATAGTTATATACCTCAATTTGTGGCGGTTAGGCCATATTGGTATTTTGACGGAATTTTACTTCTATCGGTAGGCTTTATACTCTGTTTTATTGTCCGGCGTAAAGAAACCATTCGTGAAATAGAGAATTTTATTCTTCTCAAAGAAATTGAGAAAAAAAATGCCCAGATGGAAAAAGAGCTTGAACTGGCAACCTTAGTTCATGCCCGGCTTATTCCACACTCAATAAATACTGACAAGGCAGAAATAGCAGCTACTTACGCTCCGGCATATTATATGGGCGGTGATTACGGAAGGTTTAATTTTTCAACAGATGATAAGCTTATATTTATAATCTGTGATGTTACCGGTCATGGCGTGTCGGCTGCGCTTTTAGTGAATACTTTACACGGAGAGTTTGAAAGGCTGGCTAAAGAGGGAAAAGAACCTGGCTTGCTATTGAAGAATCTGGATAGCTTTATTAGGAGTGATTTTGCTCAGATTAATATGTACTTAAGTGCTTTTTGTGGGCTTTTAGATTATCGGTCCGGAGAATTTATCTACTCAAATTATGGACATCCGCCCCAGTACATTTACAGACGTGCTAGCTCTAACATCCAAAGAATCACTTCTCAGACTGGCTGGTTGGGGCTGCCAGTTGAAAGTTCAAAGGTGTATCAAGATAAAATGCCGTTTGATAAAGGCGATCAGATATTGCTGTTTACCGATGGCATTGTTGAGGCAGCCAACGTTGACAACCAATTTTATGGTGATGAAAGATTAGAGAAATTTTTCCAAAAAAACAATAAATTAAGCCCGGAATTATTTAATCAGCGATTGCTTGGTGAAGTTAATTCGTTCAGCAGCAATAATCTCAAAGATGATATATTTATTCTTAATATACTAATAAAATGATTTTTTTTGGAATTTAATAGAGCATGTTTACCATAGAAAGGAGGCAGAGATGAGAAAAAATAAGGTTATCGGAGCTTTGCTGTTGATTTTAGCAGTCTATACAATCGCCGGCATGATTATTCAGAATGATTTTTTTTGGCTTGCTTACAATTGGGTGGTGATAATATTTTCGGTGATTGGTGGTATTGCTTTGTTAAAGGATAAATAAAATATTAGTAAAGCAAATATTAATTTTTGTTACTTTATTCGCCGTTTAAAACACGCAGTTGGATAAAAGATTAATCTGTTATCTGGCCGAATTCTCTATTTGAGTCTTCCTTCTACTTGAAATAAAAGAACTGAAAAACCATAATATAAAATGATTAGTAGTTGCAATATTAAGAAAAGGTAATATAATCAATAGCTTGTTATGAAAGAAAAATATTTAAATAGGAAAATAAGGCGGATATATGATTTCAGCTAATGATATTTCATTGCAGTATGGACAACGCAAGCTTTTTTCGAAGGTTAATATAGTTTTTTCCTCCGGTAATTGCTATGGTTTAATTGGTGCTAACGGTTCAGGTAAATCTACTTTTTTAAAAATACTTTCCGGTGAGATTGAACCGGCTACGGGTGAAGTAATAGTGCCAAGTGGAAAACGGATGTCAGTTTTAAAACAGGATCAATTTGTCTTCGATGAGTTTAAAGTCTTAGACGCTGTTATTGTGGGGCACAAGCGGCTTTACGATATTATTGTTGAAAAAGATGCTTTGTATACAAAAGATAATTTTTCTGATGCTGACGGCATTCATGTTTCTGAACTTGAAGCTGAGTTTGGTGAATTAGAAGGCTGGAACGCAGAATCGGATGCATCTAAATTGTTGAATGATTTAGGGATCGCGCAGAAGTTTCATAATCTAAAGATGAATCAGCTTGAAGGAGGACAAAAAGTGCGTGTTCTCCTGGCGCAGGCCTTATTTGGCAATCCTGATATTTTGCTTTTGGATGAGCCGACTAACCATCTAGATATTAGAACTAGTATTTGGCTGGAAGAGTTTCTCAGCGATTTTGAGAATACAGCAATTGTAGTTTCTCATGATCGCCACTTTTTGGATAAAGTGTGTACGCATATTGCGGATATTGATTTTGGCAAAATTGGGCTGTATACCGGAAATTTTAGTTTTTGGTCGCAGTCAAGTCAACTGGCCTTAAAGCAACGCAATGAATCTAACAGGAAGATTGAAGACAAGCGCAAAGAGCTGAAGGAATTTATATCTCGCTTTAGCGCAAACGCCTCTAAATCAAGGCAAGCTACCAGTCGTAAAAAAACATTAGAAAACCTTACGTTAGAAGACATAAAACCATCATCGCGCAAATATCCGTATATTAATTTTGAGCAAGAAAGTGAAGTTGGTAATGATTTGCTGGATATCAACAATATTACCAAGTCTTTAGAAGGAAGAGCTTTATTTAAAGATATAACTATCAGAGTAGAGCGTGGTGATAAAATTGCCTTTGTTGGGCCTAATAATTTAGCTAAAACTGCATTATTTGACGTGCTGTCTGGAAGAAGTAAAGCTGATGGTGGGAGTTTTAAATGGGGTATTTCAACGAAAAGAGCATATTATCCTAAAGATAATGCAGAATTTTTTAATTCAGGTGTAAGTATTTTGGAATGGCTTTGGCAGTATTGCGGAGGAAGCGAAGAGAGTTTTGTTCGTGGATTTTTAGGGCGCATGTTGTTTACCGGAGAAGACGCATTTAAGCCGGTTAACGTTTTGTCCGGAGGAGAAAAAGTTAGATGCATGCTTTCTCGGATGATGCTTATGCAGCCTAATGTTTTAGTGCTTGATGAGCCGACAAACCACTTAGATCTAGAGTCGATTTCTTCATTGAATAGTGGGCTAGAAAGGTATAAAGGTGCTATTCTTTTTTCCTCTCACGACCATCAGCTTGTGCAAACTGTAGCTAATCGGATTGTTGAGATTACTCCTAATGGCTGTATTGATCGTATTGGTATTACCTTTGATGAGTATTTAGCTGATGAAGGCATTAAAAGCCAACGCCAGTTGTTATACGCTTAGATTTATGCTGATCGATGCATCATGCTGGTAGATAGCTGTTTCGGGCAAGTGGTGAATAATCAGTATTTTTATTTCTGGAAAAATAACTTGCATATAATGAATAGTTGTGGTATAGTTTGCTAACTGTAGCGTTTCCTGCCTAGAGCTTCATGCCTAATGTTAGTTAACTCGTTATAGGAGTGGGTTTAAATTATTCTGCCAAAAGATAAATTGTGGCAAAATAATACCTGCATAAAGAAGTTCATTGAAAAAAGAAAGAATCGGCCAGAGGTTATGAAATGGAATGTTGCTAAAAAATTCTGGCTAAAGAGGGGTGCAGTATTTGCTGACTAAATTTCTGTGGTAGTGTTTCATTAGGAGAAAACAATGGAAGAACAAAAAAAATTGTATATTGGAAATTTAAGCTATGACATTAACGAAGGTGATTTAAGAGGGTTTATCGAAGAAAAAGGAATAACCCCAGCAGAAATAAAGATTATTTCTGACAAATATACTGGAAAATCCAAAGGTTTTGGTTTTGCAGAATTTGAAACTGAAGAACAAGCTCAAGCTGCGATTGACGCTTTAAGCGATCAAGAATTCAGCGGCAGAAAGTTAACCGTAAACAAAGCAAAAAAAATGCAGCCAAGAAGAGACAACTTTGGTGGTGGTGGTGAAGGACAAGGACGCGGCAACTCAGGTTATCGCAATAACAGATATTAAATTAAAGTAGAGACACAATCACAGTCAACGAACGGTGGTATGAGAGCAAACCATTAATTCTACCATCTCCCTCTTTTTCTTTCTTGTCGTATAATTTTATTAAAGAGTGATTCGAAAATATCTAACGTAACAGAGATAAAGGAGAGTGAACAATGCATACAGGAGTGGTTAAAAAAGTAATCGTAGACAAGGGGTTTGGTTTTATTGCGGATACCGACGGCAATGAAGTATTTTTTCACAAAAACAATCTTAATGACATTGATTTTTCTACTTTAGTCGGTGATGAAAAAGTGCAGTTTGAAATTCAGAAAACCCCAAAAGGGTTAAATGCTGTAAATGTAAGTGTTGTTAGTGAGACTAGTGAAGCTAGTGAGACTAGTGAAGCTAGTGAAGCTAGTGAGACTAGTGAGACTAGTGAAGCTAGTGAGACTAGTGAAGCTAGTGAGGCTTAGTCTGATTTTTGGAATTGATGACTTTTTGGTGGATATAGCAGTATACTTCCGGATTGTAAATGCTTAAGATTCTTGTACAACCAGGGAATTTACAGATACGTTGTTTCTTGAATGAACTAATCTTTTTTGTCATAGCGTCTAGTATACCACTAAACAGAGATTAAATGTAATATATCTTTTAGTTATAAAATGAAATTGAGGTTTATCTAATAACCTCAATTTCGTCCCACCGGTAAACTGCAATCTTTTCTGCAAAAATATTTAATTTAAGGGAACGGAAATCAAGGTTTTTAATTAAGCGTATATCTTTCGCTTTTTTTAAAATTCGTTATATTATTTGTTCTTTTGCTGTATAATTTATTGTATGAGTAGAGAGGCCGAAAGAAGAAATTTTCTTCCTGTTTCACGGAAGGATATGGAAAGCCGCGCTTGGAATGAGTTAGATATCATTTTAATTAGCGGCGATGCTTATATTGATCACCCTTCTTACGGTGTTGCTGTAATTGGACGAGTTCTTGAAAGCAATGGATTTAAGGTGGGGATTATTGCCCAGCCTGACTGGCGAAATACGTACGATTTTACGTGCTTAGGCAAGCCAAGATTGTTTTTCGGAATAACTGCGGGAAACACCGATTCAATGATTGCAAATTATACTGCAAATAAAAAGCCACGCACTACTGACGATTATTCACCTGCCGGAAAAACAGGATTACGCCCGGATAGAGCAACTATTGTTTACGCTAATAGAATAAGAGAAGCTTTTAGCGGTGTTCCTATTGTATTGGGAGGAATTGAAGCTAGCCTTCGACGTTTAAGCCACTATGACTATTGGGATAATTGCGTACGAAGATCCATTCTTTTTGACAGCAGGGCGGATATTATTGTGTATGGCATGGGGGAACAGCAAATAGTGAAGATTGCGAATATCTTAGATAAAGGAAAAGGCGTGCAATCATTATATGGTATTCGAGGGACAGTTATAATAAATAAAGAAGTCAACTCTGCGGAGAAGGATTACATTGAGATTCCTTGTTTTGAGGAAACAGCAAGCGATAAGCAAAAGTTTAGCTTAGCATTCACAATGATGTATGAGCAGATGAATCCTTACTCGGCAAAGGCAATTGTCCAACGGTATAGTAGCCGTTATCTTATTCAGTTTCCTCCGGCAATGCCACTTTCTGCCAGCGATCTTGATGCGATATATGAACTGCCGTATGCGCGCAATTGTCATCCGGGCTACAATAGTCAAGACAGAGTAAACGGGTTTGAGACAGTTAAATTTTCTCTTACTTCCCATCGGGGATGTTGCGGTGAGTGTTCTTTTTGTTCACTATACTTTCATCAGGGAAGAATAATACAGAGTAGAAGTAACCGGTCGATTATTCGGGAGGCTAAGATAATTGCCGGGCAAAAAGATTTTCGGGGAACAATCACCGATGTAGGGGGACCAACCGCAAATTTATATGCTGCTTATTGCAAGAGATGGAAAGAGAAAGGTTCTTGTGTAGAACGTAAGTGCCTTTTGCCGGCTAAATGTAAAAATCTTAACCTAGGATATGATGAGTGTCTTCGTGTATATAGAAAAATTAAAGAAATACCCAATGTAAAGCATGTATTTATCGCAAGTGGACTTCGCTATGACTTGCTTATTGATAATTATGCCCGCAAGTATTTAAAGGAAATATGCTTAAATAACATAAGTGGGTTGATTAAAGTTGCACCGGAACACAATTCGGATAATATTTTGCAACTAATGAATAAACCTGATTTTTATGTATACGAAAAGTTTGTTGAGCTTTTCAAGAAAACAGTATCCAACTTGAAGAAAAATATTTTTATTGTGAACTACTTTATTTCATCTCATCCGGGATCATCTTTATCTGAAGCGTTAAAGCTTGCGCTATATCTTGCAAAAAGAAGAATAAAACCTCAGCAAATACAGGATTTTATTCCTTCTCCGATAACTCTGGCGACGTGTATGTACTGGACACAAACAAATCCTTTTACCGGGGAAAAAATATATGTCCCTCAAACTTTTCGGGAGCGGAAAATGCAGAGAGCACTTATTCAGTATAGTAATCCCGGCAACAGAAAATTAATTATAGAAGCACTAAAAAAACTCAGTGCGCTGCATCTTTTAAAAAAATTTCCTGTATCCAGCTTGCAGCATAAAGATTTAAAAGAAAGAGACAGTTACATGCGAAAAAGAAAAAAATAATATTATTTAATTATTTTTTTAAAAAGAGTAATTAACAAAGCAAAAGCTTTTCTTGGGTGTAGTTCGGGAGACTTTTTCTTAAGCTCCAGGAAATGATTGCTAAGCTGATAAGGACAACAGCCATTATGATTCCTGATTCACCAATCATGTATTTGGAAAGTGGTCCGGTTTTGGCAGTTAACGGATCAAAAAGTCTTTGGATGTAAAGATTATGACTGGCATGTAGTAAAATTGCCGGCCAGACACTCTTAGATTTTAATCTCAACCAGCTAATTGGAAAAGTCATTGCCGTTACGGTGATTACCAAAAGAAGAAGTTGAGGCGCTGTTGGCATACTGGCCAGGTATATTCCGGAAATAATCAGCGGGAAGTGCCAGGCTGACCAAATTAAGCCGGTGATTAGACAAGTTTTAGTAAAACTGGTTAGCTTGTATAATTGGGGCACTAAAAAACCACGCCAGCCAATTTCTTCTCCGCTGGCAAAAGCTATATTAAATAAAGTACCTAATCCTATCAGGCGAACAGTATTGAATTGATAGCCAGGATTTATTCGGCCAAAGCCTAGTAGCCAGATAATTGCGTAGGCAAAACTTGCGTAGAAAATTGGTAAAGAATATCCTATCCCCAGCCATCTTAGTTTATTCAGCTTGAGGCCTAGACTAGTAAGATTTTTCTCGTAAATGAGAGAAGTGATTATGCCGGAAAGCCCGGGGCACCACATCAAGTAAAACATGGCCAGAAACGGATTTATATTTAAATTATTGTGATGGATTAATATGTAGTACCCTCCAGAGCTAAAGAGTAGCGTTAGGAACAGATAAGTGGTGATTTTTTTCATACCTATATATTAACGCTAAGAATAATTTGTCTCAAGATTTATTTCTGGATTAGGGCAATTAGTGATATTCTTATCGGAATGATCTTATCTAGATAAGTCTTGTGATAATTTTGCCTTAAAGGTATAATTGCACCAAAAGGGAGGCATTATGAACAATAAATATACAAATCTTCTTCTGTTGATCCTAAACGGCGCTGGCATATTGTTATTGCTTGCTTCCGCGTTTGATTTAATACCTAAATTGGATAATCTGCTTGTGTTCCTAGGTATTGCTTGCTTTATTGCACTGGGTATAGTTAGAAAAGCTTCTAGAAGCTGTGGTAGCAAATAGCTACTGAAAAACTAAAAGGAGATGAATATGGAGGAGAAAAAGAGAGAGACAAAGAAAGGGTTTTGGGCTAGATTTTTGGAAAAAATGGATAAGAAAATGAAAGAATGTGCTAATAATAAATCGTGTTGCAGCGGCCAACATAAACAAGAAAAGAAATCATGTTGCAGCAAATAGTTAACTGGCTAGTCTATTCAGTGCTTAGCTTGAATCCGGAATCGAGATGGGGGGAGGCTATTAATTTTTTCATTTATGATTCGGTAAAGATACTTTTACTATTATTTTTTATGATATCGATTGTTGGCCTTCTCCGTAGCTATATATCTGAGCACAAGATTAAACGGTGGATTATTGGTAAAAAGATATTCGGAAATTTATTTGCTTCCTTGTTTGGGGCGATAACTCCATTTTGTTCTTGCTCATCAATACCAATCTTTTTAAGTTTTGTTGAAATTGGGGTTCCTCTAGGTGTTACCTTCTCCTTTTTAATAACTTCTCCGCTAATTAATGAGTATGTAGTAGTAGTGATGCTGGGATTTTTTGGCTGGAAGATTACACTGCTTTATGTATTAAGTGGTATCTCTATTGGAGTTATTGCGGGAGGTATCTTAGGTAGGATGAATTTAGAGAAATATCTTGACGGGGGAATAGGGGCGTCTGACCGTAGCGAACTTAAAGAGAAGGTATATAAAAATTTAAAAGAGAGGATAATTTTTGGGGTTAATGAATCAATTGTGATAATCAAAAGATTATGGATTTGGATATTAGTGGGCGTAGGGATAGGCGCATTTATCCATAATTATATTCCTCGAGAAACAATTCATTCGATAATCAGTAAAACCGGACCGTTTTCGGTTCCGCTTGCTGTTCTCTTAGGGGTTCCAATGTATGGGAGTTGTGCAGCAATTGTACCGATAACCGTGGTTTTATTTCGCAAAGGGGTTCCGCTAGGCACAGCTTTAGCGTTCATGATGGCTACAGTGGCATTAAGTTTTCCGGAGGCAGTAATATTGCGTCGGGCAATGAAGTTAAGGCTAATTGCTATTTTTTTTGGGGTAACAACAGTAGCGATAGTTATTACTGGGTATATATTTAATTTTTTTCAGTCAACATTTTAGGTAAATCTAATTAAGCAGTAATAAAAAAAATATTTCTTAAGCCAACATACTATCTTCTTGATCAAGTATGTTACGGTGTTTGAGGTATTGTTTTTGCCAGAAGCCACGCTTATAATACCAAACCATTACTAAGCCTTGGCAGATGTCGGAAGCGTTAATTCCCATCCAGATACCAATGTACCCTAACCGAAATACGAGCACCAAGCTGTAAGCAAGAATAATACGTACGCCAAGTTGAAAAATGCCAGTCATTATTGCCGGGGCAATAGTGTCTCCGGCACCGCTGATTCCTCGACCTAAAACAAGAGGTGAGGCCAAAAAAGGCATAGTTAAGGCAACAAATCTTAAAAGGCTGCTTCCGATTTTTATTACTTCAGCTTCGTTGCTAAAAATGCTGATTATTCTTGGCGCAAATATAAAAAATATTATGGCTAAGGGAATAACCATGAATTCGTAGTATTGCAAAGCCTTCCATCCGGATTTTTCAGCTCGTCTGGGTTGTCCGGCTCCCATGTTTTGGCCAATTAATATCGAAGCAGCTATTCCCATTCCAAAGCCAAACATCATAATTGCCATTCTTAATCGAATTGCTATACCGTAAGCAGCAATACAGGCTATGCCAAAAGAGGCTACTAGCCTCATTAGCAAAAGTAATGATATTTGGCGGAGAAGCACTTCTAGAGAAGCGAAAAAGCCAATTTTTAGCATTCGCCCAATAGTAACAAAATTAATTTTAAAAGCTTTTTTTCTGAAGTGCAGGGTTGAGTGTCCACAGATAAAGTGGTTAAGTAAAATTATTATTGCAATGCTTCTGCTAATAATGGTTGCTGTTGCAGATCCGGCAATTTCCATTCTGGGAAATATGCCCCAGCCGAAGATAAATAGAGGGTCTAGGATAATATTAATTACATTTGCGATCACCAATACTTTTAGCGGCATTTGAGTATCACCGGAACCGCGCAAGGCCTGATTGAAAGCAAGTGAAAGAAAGATAACTATTGACCAGATAAAGTTTATTTTTAAATATTCAGAAGCGGCCGGGATTATATTTTCTGGAGCGCCAAACACTTTTAACAAGCCGGTAGTACCGAAAATTCCCACTAAAGCCATTAGTACTGAGCAGACAATGCTAATAATAATTGTTTGGAAGAGTACATTATCAGCTGAATCGTAATCTTTCTTTCCAATAAAGTGAGAAATTAATGCTGTGGTTCCGGAAGAAATGCCCATTGCTGCCATTAGAATAATTGCCAAGATTGCTCCGGCGATAGATAAAGCGGCTAGCTGAGTGGACCCTAACCTTCCGATAAATAAAAGATCAACAAAAGTAAAGAGATCTTGGAGTAAGGCTCCGATTATCATCGGTATTGCTAATTTCCAGAAGGAAGATTTTAAACCGCCATCGGTTATTTGAGTGTTAGTTTTACGTAGTCTTTCCTTGCGCATAATTTAGATGTATTGATTTTTAAATATTATTAGCTTAAAGTATACCGTTAGGAATAAAGAGGTTCAAGGCTTATTTGCGCTTACCTTAATGAACCTTTCCGGTTGGAAGCATTTATGTGCTATAATATGTATTAAATGTTGTGTGTTGGAGAGTAAAAAAACTATCTATAAGCTTTAATTGAATGGAAATAATACTTTCTTTTTCTTCATTGTGTATACTTTTGCTTGCCGGAAAAGCGTTGCGGGTTAAAGTTGGGTTCCTTAGAAGGCTTTATCTTCCGGCTGCTGTTATCGGTGGTCTTTTAGGGTTGCTAATTCTACAAACCTCCAGTGGCTTTATTCCTTCAAGCTGTACTGCTGGCTGGAGTAAGCTTCCGGGTTTTTTAATCAATATTGTCTTTGCTGCGCTTTTTCTGGGAGTAAATATTCCTTCGGTTCCTACAATATGGAAAAAAGCCGGACCGCAGCTCGCTTATGGACAAATTGTTGCCTGGGGGCAATATGTTGTTGGCTTAGGGGTTACGATGTTGATCTTAACTCCGTTATTTTTAGTTCCGTCTTTTTTTGGGGTAATAATTCCAGTTGGGTTTGAAGGAGGTCACGGAACTGCCGCGGGCCTGAAAGCAACATTTGATTTACTCGGTTGGCCCCAGGGCGTTGATTATAGCTTGGCTGCAGCTACTGCTGGTATTATTTCTGCTATTGTAGTGGGAATGGTTCTAATTAACTGGGCAGTGCGTAACAATTTTACTCAGAAATTAAAGAAGGAAGAATATTCATCCGGTAAAAATCTAGATGGTATCTATAAGGTTGATCAGCGGCCACCGGCTGGATATCAAACTGTTTTGCCTAGTTCTCTAGATAGTTTGAGTTTTCATATAGCAATTATTGGCTTGGCTGTTTTTGTCGGTTACTTTCTTAAGTGCTTACTGGTTAATATGGAGCCTTTTTTCCCTTTGTTAGCTGAAAAAAAAATTCTTCAAGCTTTTCCGGTTTTTCCTCTTTGTATGGTTGGCGGGGTTATTATTGAATTATTTTTTTCCCGGATCATAAAAAGAGATGTTATTGACCGGATGCTTATCCAGAGAATTTCCGGAGCTGCTTTAGACTTTTTGGTGGTGGCGGCAATTGCGATGATCAATTTACCGGTGATAATGAAGTTAATCTTACCGTTTAGCATTATTATTATTGCTGCTATTCTTTGGAATGTTTTTTGTGTGGTTTATCTGGCAAGACGTTTTCTTCCTGATGCCTGGTTTGAAAGGGCTATCGTTGAGTTGGGTCAATCGATGGGAGTAACTGCAACTGGTATTTTGTTACTGAGGGTTGTTGACCCTGACAGTGAAACCCCGGCGTATTACGCTTTTGGGTATAAGCAGCTTCTCCATGAGCCTTTCTTGGGAGGAGGAATATGGACTTCAATAGCTGTGCCCCTAGTTATTATCTCTGGCCCAAGAGTTGTATTTTTTATTAGTTTAGGGGCGGTTTTAGCGTGGACTGTTGTTTGGTGGATATTTTTTCGCAAATCAATCAAAAAAGAAAGAGACTCTGTCGGAGAATGTTAGCGGGAGCAAGATTCGGAAAACTACAATTAAATTTAAAAAGTTAGTGCGGAAAAATGGTTACGTATATTTAGAGATAGATAAGTATGAAAATGGAGGAGCATGAAAAGAAAAATAATTAAAATTGACGAACAAAAATGTAATGGATGCGGACTTTGCATTCCGAATTGCCCGGAAGGAGCGTTAAAGATAATTAACGGCAAGGCCCAGCTTGTTGGAGAATTGCTGTGTGATGGGTTGGGCGAATGTATTGGAAATTGCCCTGAAGGTGCAATTACCATTGAGGAATCTGAAGTCCAAGCCTATAATGAAAAGGAAGCTATGAAGAATATTATTAAGCTTGGAAAGGGCGCGATAGATGTCCACCTAAAACATTTAAGAAAACATAAGCAAGAGGAATACTTAGAAATAGCCATAAGATGCTTAAAGGCAAATAATATTGATGTAGATGACAGTAGTGAGGCTTCTCTTGCCTGTGGTTGCCCAGGAACAATGGAACATGACTTTAGGGATGATCCGGCACTGGAAAGTAATTCAGCCTGCGAAGGAACAGTGAAGTCAGAATTACGTCAGTGGCCGACGCAGTTACAGCTTTTAAGCTCCACTGCGTCTTACTTTCAAAATTGCGAGCTACTGGTGGCTGCAGATTGTGTTCCGTTTGCTTATGCTGATTTTCATAGGCGGTTCTTGAAAGGAAAAACATTGATAATGTTTTGCCCAAAACTAGATGCGACAATGGATGCTTATCTAGAAAAACTCACATCTATTATTCGGGACAATAATATAAAGTCAGTTACTGTAGTAAAAATGGAAGTTCCTTGTTGCAGCGCAACGTTAAAGTTAGCTGAGGCAGCGCTTAAGAAATCAGGGAAAAGTATACCTATCGAAGTTCATACGATTTCTTATCGAGGCGAGATTATTTGATTAGGGGAAACTTTAAAAAACAAGAGCAAATATGTTTTCGGTAAAATTTGATAAAAAGAATGATATTCTAATGGTTTCCTTTTGGGGAGATTTTGATGCCCATCAGAGTCAAAAGCTATATAAAGAACTTGAAAATATGCTGCCAAATTTAAGAAAAGGTTTTCGTATCTTAACAGATTTATCCGGTTTAGATACAATGGATATTAACGCGGCCCCTTATATTGAAAAGATAATGAAGGCATGCAATTCTCGTGGGGTATCAAGAATCATTCGCATTATTCCTGATTCGAGTAAGGATATTGGTTTTGGCATAATGTCTACTTTTCATTATTCTAAAAATGTAAAAATACAAATTTATAAAACATTTAATGAGGCAAAGCAGCATCTAATTATAAGCGGTACTACAGGATGGAAAGATAAACTTTTTGCTTTCCTTAAAATTACCAAAATAAAAGTTGCCACTGTTTATTCTTTTCGAAGTTTTCGCTTTGCTGTTGTTTGTATTGGCTTTATATGCCTTGTTGTTGCCAGACTTCTAATGAAAGAATTTGGTATTTCTTTGGGCTATATCTATGTAGTCCTTATATCCTTATCCGGGTTTTGGTTTGGCGTAAGTGGAGGCATTGTTGCTGCCTCTATTGCATCAATAATATTTTTTGGGGAGAGTAGCTTATTTACTTCCTGGATGGCAAGGGAGGCTGTAGTTAAAGGAACTGTTTTGAGGCTATCTGTGTATTTTTTAGCAGGGGGTATTTTCGGATGTTTTTCCAGCGTTGAACAAAGCTTAAGAAAGAAATTAGAGCAATTAGCCGGATTTGACAACATCACAGATTGTTTAAATTTTAAATTTATAATGTTTTCTTTAAAGAAGGAATTAAGGCGCAGTATACGTTACCAAAGAAATGTAACCATTGTTATTCTAGACATAGATAATTTTAAGCAATTAAATAGTTGCTATGGGTATCTTGTAGGAAATGATATTCTAAAAAGTGTGGCTCAAACTATAAAAAACACCACAAGAGAAGAAGATACCATGGGTCGATATGGAGGGGATGCGTTTGTAATAATTTTTCCCGAGTCATCAATAGAACAAACGAATTGTGTTTTAGAGCGTGTAAAATCAAAGCTACTTCAGACAAAAGTAGCTTCTTCTTATGCAAGAGAAAGTATTCATATAAAAATAAAATTTAGTACCGGACTATCATCTTTTCCTGACGATTCCAGGGATGCTGATGTGCTAGTGGATTGTGCTGATAATGCGCTTATTCAGGCGAAAAAAGTAAAGAGCATGGCTGTTGCAAAATTCAGAAAATAGCTCCTAAAAATACTGCAATTCTCGTGTACAAGCGAATTAGCCAGTACTGTCTTATGCTCTGAAAAAAAATAATAGATAGATGAACAACAACAGATTTTATAGAGAAGAGAAAACTTCTCAAGATAATTTGTCTGAGTTAGTAATGACTAAAATGCCTTTTGGAAAATATAAAGGCCGGTTATTGATTGATTTACCGGAAGATTATATTGTTTGGTTTGCGCGAAAAGGGTTTCCCAAAGACAGCCTGGGAGAGATGATTGAGTCTGTTTATGAGATTAAAATAAATGGTCTAGAATATTTATTGGAGCCACTTAAACAAAGGGATAAATGAACCATCCGGATTTCACGCAATTAAGGTGTCTTGTTGACTCGGCGATCACATTTAATGATTTAAAAGCTGCTAGACGGCTAATATCTCAGGGGCTAAAGATGGCAAAAGAAAAGGAAATCTTGAGTGAACAGATGTTTTTTTATGCTCAAAAAGAGATAATCAATGAATGTTTTGAAAAGGCAATTGAGTATTTAGACAAAGCGATAAAGTACAACCCAAAAGACGCAGCAGCGTATAATGACCGGGCATTGTGCATGATTGAATTAGGAATTATTGAGGGGCCGATGAAGTATTTTAACAAAGGCATTGAGGTTGAGCCCGGTTATGATACGGTCTATCATAATAAGGGTTGGTTCCTAAATAAGCTTGGTCAACATAGAGAAGCGTTGGTGTTTTTGGAAAAAGCATTAGAAATTAATTCTGATCGAGCGGTTACTTACGAAAATATTGCTAATGTTTATGAAAATCTAGGAGATATTAATTTAGCGGTTGTTGCTTACTGTAAAGCCCTAGATTTAATAGACTATCCTTTTAAGCATATTAGGAAGCAGATTAATTTTGAAATCAGCCGCTTGCAAAAGTTAAAAGACGAAAGGGAGTCTTTACATTAAGATAAAAACAGCCTTGTGTAATTAATTTAAAGGAGTTAAAATAGTTTTCAGTGCAACTAGCATGCAAAGAGATAAGTACTAAAAATTATAAAAAAAGGAGTCTTTTAATGAAAAAAAGATATATTATTATGGTTCTTATATTATTTTGTGTTTCGTTTTTTTCCCTTGCTTTAGCTAGTAAGGACACAAACTCTAATGTTAAAACATATATTAAGTCTGTGGAAGAAACCAGACAGGGGATGACTCTCTGGCAAATGCTTAAGGCCGGAGGATTCGTGATGGTTGTCTTGTTCTTGCTTTCTGTGTTTACAGTTGCGGTAATTACGTATAATTTCTTAACGCTAAACAGTGATAAACTATGTCCAAAGCCGTTTGCTGAAAAAATCATAAAGAATCTGGAGACAGGGAAGAGTAAGTCAGCTAGAAAAATGTGTAGCAGCAAAACAAATATTATTGCTAAAATTACCGACATTGGCCTTGAAAAACAGTCAAAAGGAGCTCATTTAATTCGGGAGTCTATGGAGGGTGTGTTGCGAGTAGAGATAGGGAGTCTTTGGAAGAATGTTGGGTATTTAGCCGATATTGCCAGCATATCTCCGCTTATTGGTTTGTTGGGGACAGTTTTAGGGATGATCAGAGCGTTTAACGCTATTGCTTTTCAAAGCGCAGTTGTCAAGCCGATTCTTATTGCTGGCGGAGTCTCACAGGCGATGGTAACTACTGCTGCTGGTCTTATTGTGGCTATTCCGGCTATGATTTTTTATACTTATTTTAAGGGTAAGATACAGGATGTATCTGGTGTTATTGAAAACTATAGCACTGATATTATTAAAATTTTAGAAGAAAAAACAAACTCAAAAAGGTAGGAGAATGTTTAAATACGATATTCCGGAGCACTTTAAAAGAGGGCCACTAGTTCAAATGGCTCCACTTGTCGATATAGTTTTTCTTACTCTTGTTTTTTTTATGGCTCTTTCGGTGTTTAGCCAGCTTGAATCAGAACTAAACATAAGCGTTCCTAAGTCTAAAGAATCTAAAGAAGCTGTTCGCAGTCCTGGCGAGGTGATAGTTAATATTGATAGAAGCGGAAAAGTAGTGGTTAACGGGAAAAAGCTTGATAAGGAAGAGTTAAAAGTAATGCTTATGGAGATAGCCGAGCTTTTTCCTAACCAGCCGGTAATTATAAGAGCTGACGAGAAGACTTATCATAAAAACGTGGTAAGCGTTCTTGATGCTTGTGCGGCCGCGGATATATGGAATGTAGCTTTTTCGACAATAAAAGAAGAGTAACCATAGATGAGGATAATGCGTTCGCAAAATATTCTTTTCCTGCTTTTTATTCTGTTTGCCTGTTTTTCCTCTTCCCTTTTATTTGCTGAAGATTCAAAACAACTAGAACAGATTGATTTTGCTAACGGTCTCCTACAAAGAGGTTTTTATGATATGGCCAAAGAAGAATATCAGTCTTTTATCCGAAGTTTTCCAGATAGCGAATATTTGGAAGAAGCCTGTTTTGGCTTGGCGGAGAGTTTTTTCTATTTAAGAATGTACGAGAAAGCTCTATCCAATTATCAGAATTTTATTAAAAACTATTTGGATAGTAAAGAAGTATCTGCTGCGCAATTGCGAATAGCTCAATCGTATTTTAAGCTAGATCGTTTAGATGAAACTCTTGTGGCGCTTGATCTTATTTCAAGTGTGACTAATGATAATGTAAGGCAAGGGTTGCTTCATTATAAAGGTCTGGTCTTCAAGAAACAAGGAAAAGAACAAAAAGCTTTAGCAGTATTCGTTAAAGCTGGTGAGATAAAAACTGCGAAAAAATTCAAAGCACTATCTTTTTTAGAGGCAGCTAAGATTTCATCATCTGGGCAAATGTTTTCGGAAGCTTATGCGTATTATCAGAAAGCTTATGAAAGTGCTGATACGGAAAATCTAAAGCGTTTGATACTATTCGAAAAAGGACAGATGGAGTTTTTTAATAAACGCAATAGACAAGCAATCGTTGTTTTCCGGGAAATTATAAATACACCTAAGAAAGACGAGATATATCGATATTCGCTTACCTATCTCGTTAACGCCTTCTACAATCTTAAAGAATATGAAAAAGTAATAGAGGAATATGAAAGGAATGCCAAGGCAATCAATAGTCAGGATGATTTTTCTGATATTTATAAAATAGTTTCTTCGTCCTATCAAGAGCTTTTTCGTTTTAAAGAGGCTGCCAGCATCTTGGATAAACTGCTGTCTAGAACTGAACTCGATCAAGAATATCGAGATGAGGTATTTTTTCAAAAAGCAAATATTTTGTTAAGTAGTAAAGACTATCAAGCTGCAATTAAGATAGTTGAGGAATATTTTAAAGAGAATATTAATAATTCTCCCGAGGCACTATTTATTACCGCAGAAGCATATTATGAGTTGGGTAAATTTGGAATTGCTTACAATCATTATCGGGAGATTGAGGATAAATTCTCAGATTCCAAATTCAGTGATGAGTCGCTGTATAGCCTAGCGTATTGCTGGCTTTCAATGAAGAAAGATGAAGAAGCGCGAAAATCATTTTTTAAGTATTTTCAGCAGGGAAAAAATAACGAAAAGAGACAGGATGCACTGTATAACGTCATTATTATTGAAAAAAAACACAAACTCATTAAAAGGGCAATAGAGCATAGCGAAGAGTATCTCCGAGAGTTCAGCGAAGGAAAAGTGCGAGAAGATATACTTTTTCAGCTGGGAGTTTTTTATTCTGATTTAGATCAAAGAAAAAAAGCAATAGAATTATTTATTCAATTTATAAATCTACGTGATAAAAGCCTTAAACTTCCCGAAGCTTATTTTCTGCTTGCCTATAATTTGCAGTTGATAGAAGAGTACGACAGGGCCTTAAAATACTATAAAAGAGCAGTTAGCTCTAGTAATAGCGGAAGAGATATCCTTTATCTATCATTAAAAAATTCTGCTTTTATTTATTTAAAAAAAGGTAAAGAGAAAAAGACTGTACAAATATTTCAAAAGATAATAGATGATTTTAAAGAGAGAGACATAGGCGTAGAAACTTATTTTTGGCTAATTCAATATTACTTAGATGCTGAAGAGTTCCAAGAAGCTTTAGAAATTAGTGAAAAAATTGATAAAAAAGCAGAAATTTCTCAGCATTTAGCAGAAATTTCATATCTGAAAGGCGAAATCAACAGGGGGCTGGGCAACTATCAAAAAGCTATTGAGTATTATGACTTAGTTTTGGCTGGACCTGATAAAAATAAACGATTTGTGCCTGCGTCACGTATTGGTAAAGGGCTATGCCTTAAAGCAGTAAAACAAGATAATAAAGCAAAGCGGGAGTTTGAATTGGCAATCACTGAAAGTCCTAATGACCATACTATTGCTATGCGTTCACGCTATGAAATAGCAGGGATAGAGTGTTTGCAGGGTAATAAAAGTAAAGCCGCAAAACTCTATATGCTTATTGCTGTTTTGTATGATGACCAGAAGTACGTTCCCTTAGCTCTTAATAATGCCGGAAAAATTTTTGCAGAGCTAAACCAAAAGGAAAAAGCACTTTATGCTTATCAGGAAATATTAAAAGATTATCCGGAAAACCAGATGGCGGAGATAGCTAAAGCACAGCTTGAAAAAATAAATGCGGACTAAAAAACTATTTTTTTATTCTGTAGGGGTGTCTTTAATTGTGCATTTGATTTTATTAGCAGGCAGTACTAAAATAAAATTAAATGTTGTTCAGCCGCTGGTAAAAAGTGCAAACCAAATATTCAAGCTTAAATCAATAGATTTTGAGATTCCCGAGAGTAAGCCATTCGTTAAAAGAGGCGTAACTTATACTCAGGCTTTAAAATTTCAGCAGCCTTCTTACTCAAAAATCATTGGCTTCGAAGAAGAGCTTGTCCGGAAAAAGATAAGTCCTACTGTAGAGGCAGAGAAAACCAAAACGCTGAAACCTTTTTCTGTTTTGGAGAATGAGTTTAATACAGTGGAGAAGCCTCATATTTTTCGAGAAGAAAAAAGGACTAGGAAAACACGAAAGGAACTGGTTAGATTTTCCCAAAATGATGCAGGAACTTTAAGCGCAAATAGGGAAAAAGAATTTCTAAGGAAAACAGAGCTTCCTGAAGAGTTTAAGGAAAAAATGCCGGGGTTTACTCCATCCGGAAGTGGTTTTTTAAATTCGCTTAAGCATAAAATTTTTGACAGGTTTTCTAAAGGGTATAAACCATTTGTGTCTCAAGATACAAAGCTATCTAATTTAGATGGATATCTTATCTCGTATCTTTCTACCTACAAGGACCCCGAAGATAAGCAGCGGTACTTTAAGCTTGTTATTCGAACCGGAACAGCAGCAGAGTCGCTAGGCACGTTTTCCAAAGATGTAATCTTTTTAATTGACAGCTCTTTGAGCGTACGCTCTGAGCGTTTGCTAAAGATAGAAAAAGGAATCCTGTATTGCTTGAAAAATCTTAATGAGAATGACAGGTTTAATATAATTGCGTTTCGCGATACAGTAAATAAATTTAATACTGTGTCAGTAGCGCCGACTGAAGTCAACATGGGCAAGGTCAATGTTTTTTTAAAAGGGCTCATTGCGACAAGAAGGACAGATGTGTATAATGCCCTTTATGAGAGTATTAGAATGAAGAGCAGTGCAGAGCTTTCATGTGTTGTATTGTTTAGCGATGGGTACCCAACAGAAGGAGTAACAAATCCAGCTAAGATAATCAGCGATATATCTCAAAAGAATAACGGACGAAAGTCAATTTTTGCTTTCAGTTCCGGAGAAGAGGTGAATAGGTATTTACTAGATTTTATTTCGTATAAAAATAAAGGATGGACAGAGTATGCCTATAGTTTAGACTCGATAGAAGGACGAGTTGGGGAGATGTATAACAAAATTAAAGATCCAGTTTTAATGAATGTTCGGTTTAATATAAAAGGAATTGACCCTGATAGCGTATTCCCGAAATCCTTGCCCCCTATTTATCGCGATGCGGAATTTGCGTTGTATGGAAAGTGTAATGATAAAGAGGATTTTGTGATGCAGCTTTTAGGAGACTCTAAGGATTCAGCAAATGAATTTATTGTGGTAGGATCACTAAATGACTCGGACGAGGGAAACAAGGAGATAGCTAAAGAGTGGGCATTGAACAAAATATATTATCTTATTGGTTTGTTAAATTATGGAGAGTATAGTGAGGATACTGCCAGAGAAATAAGAAGCTTGTCGAAAAAATTCAAAATCAGAACTCCTTACATATATAGTGTGCCTGCTCAGGAGTAAGAGTCTGCAAAAAAAGTAATTTTTTGTTTTACAATTATCTTGCGCCTAATAAAGAAAGAGGTCCATTTTTTTATTGCCGTCGGCAGAATACAAATCATAGATAGATAATGGTGGTTAAATGGCAAACAATAAAGCAAGAATAATCTATACCTAATATGCATGATAGCAGTTTAAAGGTTCAAAAAAATAAGGAATATTCCGGTAGCGTTAAGGAAATGACCTTAATAGCCTTCCCAATGATTGTTTCGTACGCTTGCGATATGGCGATGATCTTTGTTGATAGAATATTTTTATCAAAGTTGGGCTCTTTGCGGATGAATGCGGCTTTGGGTGGAGGAATGGCGTCATTTTTGTTAGGAACCTTTTTTCTGGGGCTTGTTGGGTATTCCACTGTTTTAGTTGCGCAGTATTTTGGGTCAAAACAGAAAAACAAATGCGCAATAGTTGTAACTCAAGGGCTGTTGATTTCTCTGGCTGCTTATCCGCTAATTCTATGCTGTAAGCCGCTGATTTTGATTTTATTCCAACATTCTGGGATTGATCCACGACAATTGGAATATCAGTGTGTTTATTTTAATATTATTGTTTTTTCAGCGATTTTTATGCTCCTTAGGAGTTCTTTAAGTGGATTTTTTTGTGGAATCGGAAAAACTAAGGTTGTGATGTTTTCTGCAGGCATATCCATGGTTGTTAATATTATTTTAAATTACTTGTTGATTTTCGGCAAGTTCCAATTTCCAGCGCTAGGAATAAAGGGAGCAGCCATCGGGACTGTAGTTGGTAGCTTTGTCGGGGTTTTAATATTGTTTGTTGCGTATCTTAAGAAAAAAAATGTGCAAGAGTTTAGGCTGTTGAGTTCTTTTATTTTTAATAAGCAGGTTATGGGTAAGCTGCTAAGATTCGGTTACCCGTCAGGTGTAGAACTGTTTATAAATTTTTCTGCGTTTACGGGTATGATGTTTTTATTCCATGCTCAAAATGCTGTTGTAGCGACTGCATCAACAATCATGATTAATTGGGATATGGTTTCCTTTGTTCCTCTGTTGGGCGTGGAAATCGGGGTGATGAGTTTAGTGGGTAGATACATGGGGGCGGGAAAACCAAGCGTTGCTCGTCGATCAACGTTATCTGGTTTAAAAATAGGGAGTGTTTATTCAATATTTGTGTTTATTCTGTTTATGTTTTTCCCGGAGCAGCTGGTTAATTTATTTAGGCCGGATATTGCAAATGATATCTATCAAAAAGCATTTCCAATTGCGGTATCCATGCTTAGAATTGCCTGCCTGTATGTTTTATTGGAAACAGTAATCTGTTCGCTCGTTGGGGCTTTAAGGGGGGCTGGTGACACTTTTTGGGCAATGTGTTTAACAGTAGGATTGCATATATCAGTAGTATTAGTTGAGTTTATCTGTTTGAAGATTTTTAATTTTTCAGTCGAGAAAACATGGTTTGTGATGATTATTTCGTTTTTCTTAGGAGCGTTATTGATTTATCTTCGGTATGCGTCCGGAAGATGGCAGAATATTAAAGTGGTGGATGAAGCGAATAAAATAACCCTGATAGATGGTTTCCATGAAACATAAGAAAGACCTAAACCATTTTATTTCTTGTTATTGCGTTTAAGCAGAGATACAATGATTAGAAATTGCAACTTAGATAACAAGTAATTAGTAAAGCATTTATTTTAAGGGAGGTTTAAAATGGAAGAAAAATCATTAGAGTTTTTAAAGAAATTAATTAACGCAGCTAGCCCTTCGGGGTCTGAAGAGGAGACTAGCCTCATCTGGAAGGAAGAGGTGGGCAAGAGCGTAGAAAAAGTAAAAAGTGATATTCACGGAAACAGCATTGCGATTTTGAATGAAGAAAAGACTCCTAAGGTAATGATTGCTGCGCATGTTGATGAGATTGGGTTTATGGTAAAGTATATTGACAAAGAGGGGTTTATTTATTTTTCGGCAGTTGGTGGGGTTGATTCACGTTTAGTCTCTGGGCAGCGAGTCAGAATCAAGACAAAAAATGGGAATGTTTTAGGAGTAATTGGAAAAAAGCCGATTCATTTATTAGAACCAGAGGAGAGGAAAAAAGTAGATAAGATTTCTGATTTGTGGATTGATATCGGGGCAGAGAATGAAAATGAAACTAAATCTAAGGTTGACATCGGGGATGTAGCGGTTATTGACGTAGGTTTTAATGTTTTATGTTCTGATCGAATAGTCGGTAGAGGATTAGACGATAAAGCTGGAGCATTTGTTGTTGCGGAAGTTCTAAAATTGCTTTCTACGGAAAACTTTGATGCCTGTTTATCCGGCGTTGCCACAGTGCAGGAAGAGATTGGGTTAAGAGGTGCAAAAACGAGTGCTTATGGGATTTCTCCGGATATTGGAATTGCCATTGATGTAGCTTTTGCTACTGACTTTCCAACAATGGATAAAAAAAAGACAGGGGATATTAAAATTGGTGCAGGCCCGGTAATTGCCAGGGGTCCGAACATTAATTCTAAAATATTTGATTTGTTAGTATGTGTGGCAAGGGAGCAAGATATTCCTTACCAGATAGAGGCAATACCTCGACCTACCGGAACAGATGCTAATGTTATTCAGCTCACTAAAACAGGAGTAGCTACTGGATTGGTAGGCATTCCATTAAGGTATATGCATACACCAGTAGAAGTGGTCAGTCTTAAGGATTTGGAGAATACTATAAAACTGGTAAAACAATTTATCCTAAGAATTAATAAAGATTTACTTTAAGTTAACGTAAGTGATGGGTTGTAGTGTTTTGTTCGGTGATTAAATATGGAAAAAAGCAAAATAATATATCCATGCCTGTGGTCGTATCTGGTTATAGGTGCAAGCGAAAAAGAGTTACGAGAAGTGGTAAAAATTATCCTGAAAGACAAACAGTACAGCATTTTCATATCGAATAAAAGCAAAAGTGGAAAATATATTTCCTTGAGTGTCCAGGCAACTGTTGCAAGTGAAGTAGAACGTAACCAGATATATGTGCGTTTTAGTGAGGATTCGGCAATCAAAAAAGTGCTCTAAATTTTGGGATCCAAGGAAAGAATGCTTCGAAAATAAACGAAAATAACTGCAAAAAAGGAGGGAAAGAATGGGTAGAAGAGCTATAGGTGTGTGTTTTTTATTCGGGGTGCTGATTTTTTCTTCAGGATGCTTGGCTTTGCTGGCTGGTGCTGGAGGAACAGCACTTTGGCAGGCGGGAAAAGTTATTTCTGAGGAATCAGTATCAATGGCAAGAGGAGCTTTGGCCACTGAGAAAGCATTTAGTGCTGAAAAAATAACTTTAACCGACAAAGTAGTCAAAAACAAAGTAACGCAACTTCGGGGTGAAGATCAATTAAATAAAAAAGTTTCGGTAGATGTCTTGGATAAGGGACCCAATAATGTAAGAATCGAAGTTCGCTATGGGTTTGGTGAAGAAATACCGGCAAGAAATTTGCTAGAGACAATTAAAGGTTATTTGTAATAAGTTATTTGCTTAAAAGGCTCTCCAGGTAATTTGTTTGGAGAGCCTTTAATTATGTTAGGTTAAAAACCGGGATGAGATTTAAAGTAAAAAAAGAAAAAGAAGAGTTATTGCTCAAAAGAATGGATTCGCTCGGGGTAAGAGAGGTAGATATAGATGAAAAATTCATTCGGGCCAGCAAAAAAGGTGGACAGAAGGTTAACAAAACTTCAGTTTGTGTTTATTTAAAACATAGGCCTACTAAAATTGAGGTTAAGTGTCAAAAAGAGAGATCACAGAATTTAAATCGTTTTTTGGCGCGAAGGATATTAGTTGATAAAATTGAATCGCTTGTTTTAGGTAAGCAGGCCAAGAAGAGTCAAGAAGTAGAAAAAATCCGACGTCAAAAACGCCGGCGTTCTCGTAAAGCTAAAGAAAAGGTTCTTAGAAATAAAAAGATTAATTCAGAAAAAAAAGAACTTCGCAAAGTTCCTTCCCAAGAGTAAATAAAAAAGGAATTTTTCTACGTAATTGGATGGCAGGGGCATCTTACAGAATAATTGCTTATTGCGGCATAATTGTTATAATATAGGTCAGGCCTTGGAGGGTAATAAATGAATACAGAGCAAAAAATATGGAAGGAAAGTTCTGGGTGGGAGGTTATTTCTTCTTGTGATCTCCAAGAATCAGCTAGTTTAGTGTTTCTATTCGGTGAACTAGAACTTTTAAAGAGTCATGAGCGCTTTCAGGAGATAAAGACCTTGTATCCGAATGCTGGGATTATCGGTTGCTCGACGGCTGGCGAAATTATAGGTACAGAATTATTTAATGACGCTTTAGTTGCTACAGCAGTATCTTTTAAACGTACTACTGTGCAATTTGCACGGGTAAGAGTAGAAAAGATGCAGGATAGCATTTCATCTGGAAAAGAATTAGCCGATTGTTTAAAAAAAGAAGGGTTAGCGCATGTTTTTATACTTTCTGACGGGTTAAATGTAAACGGAAGTGAACTAGCGCGAGGATTAATGAGCGGGCTTCCGGAAGGGGTCGCGGTTACTGGAGGTTTAGCTGGCGATCAAGATCGCTTTAGGGAAACGCTAATATTTTCTAATAGTCCTCCTGATAGAAATATGGTGGGAGCAATTGGGTTTTATGGAAACAAAATTAAAATTGGATATGGATCTATGGGCGGATGGGATTCTTTTGGCTCCGACAGAATGGTGACTCGTTCTGAGGGAAATGTTTTGTATGAATTAGATGGTGAGCCAGCTTTGGATTTATACAAGAAATATTTAGGTAGTCAGTCTCATGGGTTGCCGGCTACCGGGCTTTTTTTTCCGCTTAATCTTCGTCTAGAAGGAAATAGTACTAACCTTGTTCGAACTATGCTTGCAGTTAATGAACAAGACATGAGTGTTACATTCGCCGGTGATATTCCGGAAGGAAGCTATGTACGTTTGATGAAAGCTAATCCTGAGCGATTGGTTGATGGGGCCTTCGAAGCAGCCAAAATGAGTTGCCAGTTATTTGGATCTTGCGTGCCAGATTTAGCGATATTAGTCAGTTGTGTGGGCCGTAAACTAGTTTTAAAGCAAAGAGTAGAAGAAGAACTGGAATGTGTTCGGCAAGTGTTAGGGGAAAATGTGGCTATGGCTGGTTTTTATTCCTATGGCGAAATATGTCCGGCTACTCCTTTAGAAAAGCAATGTAAGCTACATAACCAGACAATGACAGTCACTGTTTTTTCTGAATCAGAATAAGAGGTTGCGATGTTTAATAAACTGTTAGAACGTCAAATCAGAAAAATTTTTGGGAATTTAAATTCTATACCTGAAGGAATGGAATCGTTATTGAGAGCAATTAGTGATGCTTATGACTCTTTTGATACGGATCGTAAGCTCATAGAGCATTCTTTCGATGTAAGTTCTGAAGAATTTATAAGTACTAATAAGAAATTGTCTCTGGAAATTGCTGAACGCGTTAAAATGGAGAAAGAACTACAAGAATCAGAAGCTAAACTAAAAATAATATTTAACAATTCTGGGGGGGCAATATTTATTGCGGAGTTATCAACAGGTAAAATAATTGACTGTAATATTTATGCGGAGAAAATTATTGGATGTTCAAAAGAAGAGATTATTGGAATGCATCAAACTGACCTATACCCTTCGCATGAGAAGAAAAAAAGTATTGGCAAGTTTAATCAGATTATCCAACAAGGATGCGTTGCTGGTTACGAAGGAATCCTGCAATATAAAGATGGGGGTTTGGTTCCGGTTTTAATCAACACGGTGGTGGTGAAAGATATTGTGGTTAGTCTTTTTTTAAATATCAGCCAGCAAAAAGAAATTGAAAGAGAACTTAAAGAGAAGCTAAAAGATTCAGAGCGGTTTAAAGAGATAACTATTGGTCGAGAGATTAAAATGATTGAGTTAAAAAAAGAAATCAATAGTTTGTCTAGAGAGCTAGGAAGAGATGAGCCTTATGATGTGCAGTTTGCGGAATAGATAGGTAATCATCGTAATAAAAATAGAGGGGGTATTATGATGGCGGAAATGTCGAAAAAAAAGGTGCTGATAGTTGATGATGATTACGAAATGCGTCAGTCTATAAGAAGACTATTGGTGACAGAGTTTAATTGCCAGATAGATGAAGTTGGAGACGGCAATGAAGTAGAAGATAAAATTAAAGAGTTTGCGCCAGATCTTATTGTTTTAGATGTTAAGATGCCGGGAAAAGACGGTTATGCGACGTGCATGCATATTCGGGATTCTCTAGGAATGAAACATATAAAGATTGTGGGCATCTCCGGAGTTTCGGGAAGGGTAGGAGCTGCCTTTATGGATGTCTTAGGAGCTAACTGCTATTTTGAAAAACCGTTTGATAATGAAAAATTTAAGAAAAAGATTTCCGAGCTGTTAACAGATTAAAATGTAACGATATACCTTGGATGAAAATAACACATAAACTAGTTTTTAGTTTTCTGGTGATTTCTCTTTTTATCCTGGCTGTTGGTTATATTGCTGTCCGCGCTAGTCGTGAAGCGTTAGAGAGCGCTATTGGAAAAAGTTCAGTATCCTTAGCAGAAGGTTTGATAGATAAAATTGATTTGAATTTATACTTCCGGGTTCAAGAATTCCAAATTCTTTGCAAAGATCTAACCATTCAAGAGCAAGTCTTAAAGAGTAATCAACAGTTTTCGCTAATCAATGATTCTCTAGAATATATTCAGGAAAAAGATAAAGAATGGATCTCTGCCTTTAAGAGTGAAATAACTCCGTTTATTCAAGAATTGTTGAGTAATGATGTGTCGTTGATTTTACGCCGACGAGTAGATATTGACCAGCAGATGTACGAATTTAAGGTTATTTCTGAAGTTTTCGTGACTAACCGCTATGGAGCGGTAGTTGCGCTTAGCGGAAAAACTACTGATTACTATCAGGCTGACGAAAAATGGTGGATAGACGCCAAGCAGAATGGTTTATCTATAAGTGATGTTGCGTATGATGAAAGTCTAGGCGCTTACGCTGTAAGCGTTGGAATAAGAATTGACGAACAAAACAAAAAATTTGCCGGGGTGATGAAAGTTGTCTTGAATATTAAAGAAATTTTTATTATTCTAGAAGATGCCGAAAAAGATAAGCAGTATCAGACTAGTGAATTCAAATTACTGGATGAAAATGGAAGGATTATCTACGCTAGCGATGGTTTTCAATTGTTTGCTAAAGTGTCTCCCAATTTAATTGCGCATCTATTTCCTAAAAACAGCAATAGTGGCTATTTTATGGCTGACGGGGGGGCTTTTAGCGAGAGTGGAAGGCTGTTTAGCTATGCACATTCGGAAGGGTACCGAGGTTTTAAAGAGCTAGGATGGGTTTTATTATTAGAGTATCATACGTCAGAAATATTTGCGCCAGTATTACGTTTGAGAAATGATTTGCGGATGATTTTTTTTCTAGCTGCTGTGCTAGCAGTATTCTTAGGGGTTGCGGTTTCTAGGGTTATTATTGTCCCGGTTGTTCGTCTTTCTAAGCTTGCTGTTGAATTCGGTAAAGGACGTCTAAATACTCCGGTAAAAATTAATTCTGACGATGAGATTGGGCAGCTGGCAGATTCCTTAAAAAAGATGGCTAAGGATCTGTCAATAGCGACTGTTAGCCGAGACTATGTAGATAATATTCTAAACACATTGGTTGAGTCGGTTATAGTTACTGATCCGGTTGGAATTATACTGACTGTAAATCCGGCAGGAAATAAACTTTTAAACTGTAAAGAAAAGGAACTAATTGGTAAATTGATAAATAGCATTTTTGCTGAAGATGAGCACTTTAAAGAAACAAAATGGGAAGAATTAATAAGGAATAATAAAGGGTATATTAAGAATCGAGAAACAATACTTTGTTCTAGCTTGGGTAAGTATATTCCGGTTAATTTTTCTGTATCCTGTAAGTTAGGAAAGGATGACGCAATTAAGTATGTAGTTTGTTCGGTGGTTAATATTTCTGATAGAAAAAAAGCAAGCGAGGAATTGGAAAAAGTTAATTTAAGCTTATCGAAAAATGAAAAGGCACTTACCAATATGCTTTATGATTTGAATATTGCCCACAATGAATTAAAATGTGCACAAAAAAAACTTATTCAAGCGGAAAAAATGGCTTCTATTGGTCAGCTTGCTGCCGGAGTTGCCCATGAAATAAATAATCCATTGGGCTTTGTAACTAGCAATATTGCAACGCTTAAGAAATATATTAGCCGGATTTGTGATTTTTTAAATCAGCTAAGTGCTTTGCAGACAGCAGTAAAGAGAAAGGATATTAAAAAAGCGGTTAATGTTCAGAACAATATCGGAGATTTGGAGAATGAGCTTGGCGTTAAATATATTTTAAATGATGTGACTAAGCTTATAGAGGAATCCCAGGAAGGTGTTAGCAGGATTAAGAAAATAGTAGTGGACTTAAAAACATTTTCGCATCAGGATGATAATATACGTGGTGACACCGATCTAAATGAGGTGATAGACGGAATTGTTAATATTGTCTGGAATGAGATAAAATATAAAATTAAACTTATTAAAGAATACGGAGATATTCCTCTCATCATCGCGAACACTCAACAGATGGGGCAAGTATTTATTAATTTGTTAGTTAATGCTTCTCAGGCAATTCGTAAACAGGGAACTATTCTTGTGAAAACTTATCTTGCAAACGAAAGGGTTTGTGTAGAGATTTCTGATGATGGACAGGGTATTCCTGAAGAAATCATTGACAAAATATTTGACCCTTTTTTTACAACAAAGAAAGTTGGCCAGGGAACAGGGTTGGGCCTGAGCATAAGTTATGATATTATAAAAGCGCATGGCGGAGAGATTATCGTTGAAAGTCGGCAAGGTAATGGCGCTAAGTTTACAGTAACCTTTCCGTGTTAGGACGCTGGCTTAGTGGATAATATAGAGTAAATATAAACAAATCAGCTAATTTTATGAAAAAGGAGGAAGAAAATGAAACAGAATAACTTATTAGTCGTGGATGACGAGCAGTTTGTTTTAAATTGTTTAAGAAGAGTTTTTGTGGATGAACCTTTTGGAGTAATAGCCGCCAAGTATGATGAGGCGTTTAAAGTTTTGGAAGGTAATCCAATTAAGGTGGTCATTAGTGACTACCGAATGCCAAAAATAAGTGGTACTGATTTTTTATGTAAAGTCAAAGAACAGTATCCTGAAATAGTTAGAATTTTATTGAGTGGCTATTCGGATATCAAGATAGCTGAAGAGGCGATAAACAAAGGAGAGGTGTTTCGTTTTGTAAAGAAACCGTGGGACAATGAAGCGTTAAAAAAAACTGTTCAAGAGGCGATAGAAAAATTTAATTTAGCTAAAATGAATAGATAGCGCTTAGAACAGGATTTTTATAAAAGGTGTAAATAGTTATTTAGTGTTGAAAAAAGTTGATTTTTGTGGTACATATTAACAACTACTATTTAATGTAAAATTGTTATGTTTTAAAAATAAGCATATTCAGGGACAAATAGGAATATAAAAAAAGAGAGGTTATCTTATGCATGAGAAAACTAAGAAAATTACCAGCTTGGTAGTCAAGGCAGCAAAAAAAGCGCGCAAAGAAACTAGTTTTGAGCCAGAGGGCGAGCTTATTAAACCAATTAAATGGCCGGTAGAATGTATTGTTGGGCCTGGTTTAGAGGGAGCAATTGCCTGTGAAAGCAAAATAGGGTATGTCAATGGTTCTAAAGGGTGTTTAATATACAGTGGCTATGATATTTTTGATTTGTGTGCTTATTCAACTTATGAAGAAGTGTGCTACTTGCTTTTACGCGGTAGCCTTCCAAATTCTGGGCAGTTAAAAAATTTTAAAAGGAAACTTGTGGCTTGCCGAAGTGTTCCAAATACAATAAAATTAATGTTAAATTTCTCTGTGGAAAAGATGAATCCGATGGCGGCGTTGCGGCTAGGAGTTAACTTGATGCGGCAGGAGTTTACTTATGCAGATCAGGATAATTGGAAAGCGCCGAAGGTAATCGGGACTGATGAAGATTCAATACCTATGGAAACAAAACCAATGGGGGAAAAGCATGCGGTTTATGAATTCAAAAATAAAAGATTTGAGAGAGAACATAGAAGTAAGAGTAAATATTTAGAATCAGCCATTGGAAAGAATTCTTGTTATCATTTAATTTCCGGCGTAGCTTCGCTTGCTGCGGCAATTGCTCGAATTCAGCAGGGTCATTTTCCTATTGAATCTAAGCCGGGGTTGGGTCATGCTGCTAATTTGATTTACATGATGACTGGGAAAGTTCCCTCTCCGGAAGAAGAACGGATAATGGATATTGCCTTAATTTTGCATGCAGATCATGGGATGAATGCTAGCACTTTTGCGTCAATGGTGGTTGCTTCGACATTGTCAGACATTTATCTTTCGGTTGGATCAGGGATTGCAGCGCTGAATGGACCGTTACATGGTGGGGCTAACGAACGAGTGTTGCAGATGTTGAAAGGAATAGGAGATGTTGAAAACGTAAAGTCTTGGTATGAAAAAGCACGAAGAAAGAAGCAAAAAATTATGGGCTTTGGGCATCGTGTCTACAAAGCACATGATCCACGGGCTAGAATTTTGTCTCCGTTGGCCGAGTATCTTTCTAAGAGCAATGAGGAATCAGCATTGCTGTTTAATATTTCTCGAAGCTTGGAAGAAGAAGTAGTGTCAACTTTAGGTGTAGAAAAAGGGGTATTTCCAAATGTTGATTTTTACTCAGGAATTGTTTATAGCGCATTAGGAATTCTTCCAGAATTTTTTACTACCATGTTTGCGGTAAGTCGAGTAGCTGGGTGGACAGCACGGGTAGAAGAATATCTTAAGCATAATCGTATTTTTCGTCCTCGGGCAATGTATACGGGGCCGTTTAATCAAAAGTATACTACGTTTGAACAACGCGACAATAACGAAGGGTAAAAATTATTACTTATTTTCAAGATGAATACTTGACAATGAGTAAGCAAAATGCTATGGTTTAAACAGAGTACAAAGTTTGTATTCTAACGGCAAGGAGCAAAGGCGTTCGCGTAGAACGCTTTTTTTTATTTTAGGCCTTTTCAAAGTTAAACAATGCGGACGAAGATATGTTTTTTTTGGAAGATGATAAGACAAAATGAAGCAGAAATAGTCAGCAAGCAATCAATAAGATAATGTGTGGAATAGTCGGATATATTGGGAGAAAGCAAGCCAAAGGGATAATAGTAAGCGGTTTAAAAAAGCTTGAATACCGCGGTTACGACTCTTTTGGTATTGCTACTCTTAACGGCGGAAGATTAGAGCTAGCAAAACACAAAGGCAGGATCGGGTGTTCAGCCGAATTAATCGCTTCTAAGAAATTAAATGGTAATTCAGGGTTGGGTCATACTCGCTGGGCAACTCACGGTAAGCCTTCTCGGATTAATGCTCATCCTCATGTTAATTCGAATAAGACGATCGCTATAGTTCATAACGGGATTATTGAAAATTTCAGCGAAATAAGAAGGGGTTTAAAAAAAGAAGGGTATGTATTTAAGTCTGATACGGATAGTGAAGTTATTGTTTACTTAATTAGTAAGTTTTATAAACATTCACTGAAAGCGGCGGTAAAAGAGGCAATTAGAAAAATAAAAGGGTCTTATGCTTTGGGAGTTATTAGTCTTAAAAATCCGGACGAGATAATTGCTGTGCGCAAGGATTCGTCTTTGGCTATTGGATTGGGAGATAAAGAGAATTTTATCACGTCTGATGTCTCGGCAGTTTTAAATTATACCAAACGCATCATTTACCTTGAGGATAATGAGATGGCGATTGTTCGAAAAGATAGTGTTGATGTTTTCGGGGTTGATGGTGTTAAAATCAATAAAAAAGTCCAAGTTATTAAGAATAACAGGCAATCGGTCCAAAAAAAAGGGTTTAAGCATTTTATGCTTAAGGAGATATATGATCAGCCTAAAGTCATTTCCAGGCTTCTTTTACGCTATTTAAGTTCATCGGGGAAAGTTAAATTTACAAACTTAGAGATAGGGGATGCTTTTCTTAAAAAAATAAAAAACATTCTTATTCTTGCTTGTGGTACCGCATATCACGCAGGGTTAATCGGAAAATATGCGATTGAGACACTCACAAAGATTCCAGTATCTGTTGATTTAGGCAGTGAATTCCGGTACCGAAAATCTGTCGTTCAAAATGATACTTTAGTGATTGCGATAAGCCAATCCGGAGAAACGGCGGATACTTTAGCAGCAGTTCGTGAGGCAAAAAAAAGTAAAGTTAAAGTATTGGCAATATGTAATGTATTGAATTCTGCGCTGACACGGGAAGCGGATGCGGTTTTATATATCGATGCCGGATCGGAGATAAGTGTTGCCTCGACAAAAGCCTACACAGCTCAACTTACGGTTATTTATCTTTTTGGGATATATCTTGCGGGTTTGAAAAAAACGCTTAATACCCAAGAGTTGAGAAAAATATCAGCTTCTTTACAAAGTGTTCCGTGCGTTCAGAAGAAAATTCTAGAAGATTTAAAAATTATTAGAAAGATAGCCAAGAAACACCTTCACTTTGGTGCTTTTCTTTATTTGGGAAGAAACATTAACTATCCTACAGCCTTGGAAGGTGCTTTAAAATTGAAAGAAATTTCGTATATCCCCGCTGAAGGTTATGCTGCGGGAGAGATGAAGCATGGTCCGATAGCATTAATTGATGAGTATCGGGCGGTTGTTTGTATTGCAAATAATTCCTGCGTGCTTAGTAAAATTGCTTCAAACATTCAGGAAGTTTTAGCGCGGAAAGGTAAAGTTATTGCCATAGCGACCGTTGGGAATGAATGGATGAGTGAATATGTAAGGGAAGTTTTTTTTATTCCGGAAATAGCCGAGCTGTTTTCACCATTAGTTACTATCATTCCGCTACAGTTGTTAGCCTATTATATGGCGGCTCTAAAAGATTATGATGTAGATAAACCGCGTAATTTAGCAAAAAGTGTTACCGTTGAATAAAGGGAATGGCCATGTTTAAATGCATTCTTGCAGTTCGGATGAGTTCTTTAACTTAAGTGTTATAAGCTATGACATTGGTTTTGGAAAAAAAATCACAAAATTCTTGACATTTTTCAAAAATTGCAAATAATATACACATATCGTATCTTTACGTAAAAAGGAACAGTGGCGTTCTTTTTCTGGACTATAAGGAAGAAGAGCGCTATTTTTTTAAAGATGAGTTAAACCAGAGGTAGGAGAATAAGATGTATAGAATAACCAGAAAAAAACAATTAAATCCGGAAATTTGTCTTGTGGAGATTGAGGCTTTTGATATTGCACAAGCGGCTTCACCGGGGCAATTCTTAATTTTACGCATTGATGAGCAGGGTGAACGGTTTCCGTTGACCATCTATGATTTTAATCAAACAAGTGGTACAGTTACCGTGGTGTGTCAAGCAATCGGGGTGAGTACAAAAAAACTGTGCGCTTTAAATCAAGGTGATTTTATTCTGGATGTTGCCGGTCCCTTAGGCCATGCTGTTAATACTAGGGCTATTGGAAAGGCAATTTGTATTGGTGGAGGAGTAGGAACTGCGGAAGCATACCCGATAGCCCGGGCAATACAAAAAGAGGGTAACGATGTAACAACAATTATTGGATTTCGGAACAAGAGTTTAGTTATTTGTGAGGAAGAAATTAAGGAGTTTTGCGATAAGTTGTATGTTACCACTGATGATGGGAGCAAGGGGCGGAAAGGATTTGTTACTGATGTTTTGAAAGATTTGTTAAATAAAGATAAGTATGATTTAGTGTTTGCGATTGGTCCGATAATCATGATGAAAATGGTTTGCGAGATGACTAAACTTTATTCAGTTAAAACGTTAGTTTCTCTGAATGCGATAATGATTGACGGAACTGGTATGTGCGGTGGTTGTCGGGTGAGGTACAATGGAGAGCAGAAATTTACTTGCGTTGATGGTCCGGAATTTGACGGACATTTAGTGGACTTTGAAGATTTAATCATTCGCCAAGGTAGATATAAAGATAAAGAAGCAGCTTCCTTGAATAGCTATAAAACCAAGTGCCGAATTGGATTAAAAAATGAAAACGGTAGTTAGAGTTAGCGAGGAAAATAGATTAATCAAGAATAATTATGCGTCAACAAAATCCACAAGAAAGAATTAAAAATTTTCAAGAAGTGCCTTATGGCTACAGCGAAGAAGAAGCACTTAAAGAGGCAGCGCGTTGCTTACAATGCAAAAAACCACCTTGCGTTAATGCGTGTCCGGCAGAAGTAGATATTCCTGGATTTATTTTGGCAATTAAAGAAAAGCGGTTTGTTGACGCTGACAGGATAGTAAAGGCGACAAATAATTTACCGGCTGTTTGTGGGCGGGTTTGTCCGCAAGAAGATCAGTGTGAAAAATTATGTGTGCTCAATAAAGCAGGTAAGCCAATTAAAATCGGTAGCCTAGAGCGGTTTATTGCAGACTGGGCGATGAACAGTCAAAATCAAAAAGAAGTTAAAGGTGCACCAGTTAGTAATAAAGGAAAAAAAGTTGCAGTTATTGGTGCTGGTCCAGCTGGCCTTACTTGTGCGGCTGATTTAGCTAAATTTGGTTATCAAGTAACAGTATTTGAAGCGCTACATAAGCCAGGTGGGGTATTGACTTATGGTATTCCCGAATTTCGTTTACCTAAAGATATCGTAATCCAAGAAGTTGAAGCGATACAAAAAATTGGTGTAGAGTTTAAGCTAAATTATATTATTGGAAAAATAAAAACCATTGACCTTTTAAGGAAAGAGGGGTTTAGTGCTTTTTTTATTGCTTGTGGTGCTGGGTTACCATATTTTATGGGAATACCGGGTGAAAATCTAAATGGAGTATATTCGGCAAATGAATTTTTAACCAGAATTAATTTAATGAAGGCTTATAAGTTTCCAGAATACGATACGCCGATTAATGTGGGCAAAAAAGTAGGGGTAATTGGAGGGGGAAATGTGGCTATGGATTCAGCGCGTTGTGCACTTCGTCTAGGTGCAGAAAAGGTTTATATTATTTATCGTCGGACTGAACAGGAAATGCCGGCAAGAATTGATGAGGTCCATCACGCCCGAGAAGAAGGAATTATTTTTCGCCTGCTTGCTTCTCCGATAAAAATCAACGGCGATGAGCAAGGTAGAGTTGACAATATAATTTACCTAAAGAACGAATTAGGTGAAGCGGATGCAAGTGGAAGGCGGCGTCCGGTAGCAATTAAGGGTTCAGAATCGGGAATTGAGTTGGACACGGTAGTTGTAGCTATTGGCAATGGGCCCAATCCGATTTTATTAAATACTGTTGATAATCTACAACTAAACAAGAAAGGAAATATTCAGGCAGATGAACAAACCGGCAAAACTAACATTGTAGGTATGTTTGCCGGAGGAGATATAGTTACTGGAGCTGCAACAGTTATTGCCGCAATGGGAGCGGGAAAACAGGCAGCAAAATCGATAGATGAATTTCTGCGGAATAACAATGTTAGTTAAAGAAGGAGGGGGAAATGTCTTACGTGGATAGAGTTTTGGAGACGGTTAAAAAGCGTAATCCTGGAGAACCGGAATTTCATCAGGCGGTTGAAGAAGTTTTAGAATCTTTGAAACCGGTTGTGGCTAAACATTCGGAATTTGAAGATGCCGGTATTTTAGAAAGAATAGTTGAGCCGGAGAGGCAGATTATTTTTCGTGTTCCTTGGCAAGATGATAGTGGAAAAGTTCAAGTTAATCGTGGGTTTCGAGTTCAGTTTAGTTCTGCGCTAGGGCCATACAAAGGTGGAATTCGTTTACACCCATCTGTATATATCGGGATTATTAAATTTCTGGGTTTCGAGCAAATATTCAAGAATTCTCTTACTGGACTAATGATGGGTGGTGGAAAAGGCGGTTCAGATTTTGATCCTAAAGGTAAGTCAGATAGTGAAGTAATGCGTTTTTGTCAAAGTTTTATGTCTGAACTGTTTCGTCACATTGGTCCGGATACTGATGTTCCGGCTGGAGATATTGGCACTGGAGCCCGGGAAGTAGGATATATGTTTGGTCAGCATAAGCGTCTCAGGAATGAATTTACCGGGATATTAACCGGAAAAGGTTTAGATTTTGGTGGGTCGTTAGCTAGAACTGAGGCTACTGGGTATGGATGTGTATATTTTACTGATGAAATGCTGAAAGACCGGGAAACTTCGTTTGATGGTAAAACAGTAGTTGTCTCTGGTTCGGGAAATGTGGCAATTTATGCACATCAGAAGGTTGTTGAATTGGGAGGAAAAGTGGTAGCAATGTCTGATTCCGGAGGGTTTATCCATGATCCAGCAGGAATTAATTTAAAAACAGTAAAACAGCTCAAGGAAGTTGAACGAAAAAGAATTAAAGAATATGTGAAGGTTCATCCGTCAGCAACTTATACAGAAGGGTGCAAGGGAATTTGGAATGTTAAGTGTGATGTAGCTCTTCCTTCAGCAACCCAAAATGAATTAGATGAACGAGCTGCCAAAGCCTTAGTTAAAAATGGCTGCATTGCAGTATCAGAAGGAGCAAATATGCCTTCCACTCCGGAAGCGGTGAAGGTGTTTTTAGAAAATAAAGTTTCTTTTGGCCCGGGGAAAGCTGCTAATGCCGGTGGAGTAGCTACAAGTGGTCTGGAGATGGCTCAAAATTCGCAAAGACTTTCCTGGAGCTTTGATGAAACTGATGATAAGCTTCATCAGATAATGGTAAACATATATAGGGCATCAAAAGCAGCAGCAGAGGAATATGGTTGTCCAGGCAACTTAGTTAGGGGGGCAAATATTGCCGGATTTATGAAAATTGCCCGAGCAATGCTTGCTCAAGGAATTGTTTAAACTGATTTAACTAAAAAGCAAACGAAAAAAATAAAACCAATCTTCCGCCTACAAGGTGGAAGATTGGTTTTATTTTTATTTGGCATTAAAAGAAGTTTTTTTTGTTTTCGGAACATGATTTTTTCTATTTTAGTTTACTCAAAGCAGAACTTTCCGCGAAATATTTTATTTGCCTAATCAATTTATTCCCTTATAATATCCAAACAGAAGAGTTGTCGTAATTTTATAGGTTTATTAACTTAAGGAGAGGTATGTTCAGAGAAAAGATTAAGGTTTTAGATTGCACGGTTAGAGATGGTGGGTTAATTAATAACCACGATTTTGGTATTGATTTTGTCCGGGGAGTGTATAAGGCGGTTTCGGATGCTGGGGTGGATTACATGGAGATTGGTTATAAAAATTCACCAAAATTATTTTCAGCTAAAGAGTATGGTCTTTGGAAATTTTGTGATGACCGAGAAATTCAAAAAGTAATTGCGGGTATTGAGTCCAAAACTAAAATATCAGTAATGGTTGATGTGGGAAGAGTTGACTTAGATGATGTTAAGCCGGCAGCAGAAAGTCCAGTAGATATGATTCGGGTAGCAACGTACGTTAAAGATGTTGATAAAGCGATTGTCATGGTTAATCATTTTAAAGAAAAAGGATACGAAGTAACAATGAATATTATGGCTATATCTCGCGATAATGGGCCGGAGCTTGATGAGGCGTTATTACAAATTGAAGCGGAAAGCAGTGCTCAAGCAGTGTATATTGTGGATAGTTTTGGTGCGCTGTATCAGGAAACAACAGAAGATTTAGTAGACAGATTCAAAAAAGCTCTGAAAACAAAAGAAGTTGGTTTTCATGGGCACAATAATCAACAATTAGCCTTTGGCAACACTATTGAAGCAATTATTCACAACGCCAACTATTTAGATGCAACAGTTTATGGGATTGGCCGTGCGGCGGGGAATTGTCCTTTAGAGCTATTAATCGGATTTTTAAAAAATCCTAAGTTCGACGTCCGTCCAATTTTAGATTTAATATCAAAGGAATTTATTCCGTTGAGAGACAAAATCGAGTGGGGATACATTATTCCTTACGCGATAGCCGGAATAATGAATGAACATCCGCGTGCGGCAATGGCGTTACGAAATAGCAATGGTAAAGAAGACTATCGTAAATTTTACGAAAGCCTGACTAATACTGGGCTGGATTAATTTAAGATTAAAGGGTAAGAATTAAGGGGTAAGTGGAGAGAGCGACGGAAGATAGATGACGGAAGAGGGACGATAAAGAAAAGAAGAAAGGTTCAAGGCTAAAGGAAAAAGATAGAAGAGGGAAGAGGGACGATAAAGAAAGGAAGAAAGGTCAAAGTTAAAGGATAAAGTAAAAAAAAGGTTAAGGATGAGGCTGAGGTTAAGAAAAAGATAAGGAAAAAAATAATAAAAATTAGAAAAAATGATGAATTTAAATGACTTTAAGCAATTTCCGCTAATGGGAATATTAAGGGGAATAGAAGAAAAAGCTATTGCTCCGCTTACTGCAGCTTTAATTTCTTCAGGGTTAAAAACAGTAGAGATTACAATGAATACTCCTAATGCGGATTTACTAATTAAAAAGATGAATAAGGAATCCTGTGGAATGTTAAGTGTAGGGGCGGGAACAGTATTGAACAATAATGATTTTAAAAAAGCAATAGACAGCGGGGCTGAGTTTATTGTAATGCCGGTATTAATACCCGAGGTAATGAAGTCTTGTTTAGATAATAATATTTCTGTATTTCCCGGTGCGTTTACACCTCAAGAAATATACAATGCCTGGAATGCCGGAGCTTCAATGGTTAAGGTGTTTCCGGCTAAATTCTTTGGTCCTGAATATTTTAAAGAGATACGGGGGCCCTTTGATAAGATTAAGTTGCTTGCTTGTGGTGGGGTAAATAGCGGAAATATTCAAGAATTTTTTAATTGCGGCGCCTCTGCGGTAGCATTTGGCGGTAGCTTATTTAAAAAACAGTGGATAGAAGAAAATAATTTTTCAAAAATTGAATCAGAAATTAAAAAACTCATTCAAGGTGTTCCTGGAATTTAAAAATACAAATGAGTAATACTTCAACCCTAAGTGAAGCAATAAGTTATTATCAACAGGAAGATAATGCAAGTAGATTTGGATCTTTGTTGAAAGATTTTGCAATGCTTACCCTGTCTAAGGGGCGCTGGGATGTCAGGAGCGCAATAGGTAGACAGTATGCATCGTTAGATTGCCTTAATGGTGTAGTCCTAGAGAATAAAACTTAAATTGGACCATAATAATCCACGGTAATCCTTTAAAGATTGTATTTTCCTGTTTGAAATATTTTCGCATTACTTTAATCATCTTATTTATCTAAATATTTGTTTATTATTAATATTTAAGGAATATTAATAATTAATTATGAAAAAGGCAAAAGAAAAAACAAAATACAGCTGTAAAGATTGCCCAGCGATATGCTGCCGCAATCTAGCTATGGATATCGGTAAACCCGAGAATCAGGCAGAGGTGGAGGATCTTAAGTGGCAGCTTCATTTTGATACTGTTCAGGTTTATATCCGCAATCGCCGTTGGTATCAGCTGGTAGAAGGACGATGTATGTATCTGAATAGTAAGGATAAGTGTGATATCTATTCTGACCGTCCGCTAAAGTGTCGCCAGCACAATCCTCCTGGTTGCGAACGCTTCGGCAAGTTTTATGATGTTATGCTCTCTGTCCCTGAAGATCTCGTTGATTATTTATCAAAAAGCAGAAGTGGTAGAAAGATCCTTAGAGGTTAGTTTTTTGGCCAGAGGATTTAACGAAGAACCATGAAAAAATAAAATCATAGTTTGTTGGTATTTTTGCTTTCTATTATTAGTTATTTTTCGAAAGATGTCAATTAATTACCTTGGTTATTGGGAAATATTGGTAAAATATGTTATATTTATATGGTTGGAAAATTAAGAATTATCCGAAAAAGGCAAACTCATGGCAACATGAGGACGCAAAGCTACGGATCCTTAACTATTAAGGATAGCCGGTTGTTATCGGAGGCAATTAGGCGTTTTTATTAGTACAGGATAGCCGGGTTGCCTCTTAAAGACAATCAGGCTAATTATGGACAAGGATAGCCGAGCTACCAATGATTGGTGGCTCGGCTTTTTTATTTAAAAATTAATTTGGTCAGGGATAATTCTGACAAAAGATATATATTCGAAAAAGGCAAACTCATGGTAACATGAGGACGCAAAGCTACGGATCCGATTTAAGCTAACATTTATTAGGTTTAAAGGATAGCCGAGTTACCAGAAATAGGTTAACTCGGCTTTTTTTATAGGTATGCATAGTATGAAAAAAATTCTTGTAATTGTAGCGTTTCTTGGGGGAATGACAATCTCAAGCAGTTGTTGGGCATCTCCGGATAGCTATTCTTTAGAGAATTTACCCCGACGATTTGTTATTCGTCAAGAAACATTTCAGAATAATGGGGTGTATGTTTGCCGTCCTGTGCCGATAGATAAGAAAATAATGGACTTACTAAGTAATAACAATATTCACTCCTTAAATGATTACATGAAGTGGGTTGCTGATAATATTGATTACTTTAAAGATAAAAATGGCGATGAGTGGTTATCTCCCGAGGAAACCTTAATACGAAAACAGGGAGATTGCGAAGATTATGCATTCTTAAACGAAGCTGTGCTTCGCGTGTTTGGCTACAAGCCAGAGATTATTGCTATGCAGGGTGCAAATGGCGGTCATGCTATTTGTATATTCAAAGATAGAGATATGTACTGTTGGATTGATAATTCTGTATTAAAAAAGACTAAAGCCAGATCGCTGTCTGAGTTGCAGAAGCATCTTTTTAGTGTGTACGGGTACAAGAGAGTTTTTTCCTTAAGCTCTCATAAAAAGAACAGCGGAAAGTTATCTAACCTGTCTGACAATTTCTTTCAGTAATCTTCTATTATTTTACTAGCCACAAATATTTCGTATCTACATAACGCACAATATGATATATATGGCCAGATGTATTTTCTGTAGAAAACAAGTATCATAGTGTAAATAAGGTCAAAAAACTAGTTTAATGTTTTTGTTGATTTAACAAAAGACCCTGCTAAAATACTACTTTAGTAATTTTAGATATCCAAGATCAGTATATCCAAGAAAGGAGTAACATGAAAAAAACAGAAGCATTGAAAATAATTAACAGTAAAAAAATAGGGTTTGTTAGGCTTTGGTTTACTGATGTTCTAGGATTTTTGAAAAGTTTTGACATTCCTGCTGGAGAATTAAAAGGAGCTTTAAAAGACGGAATGGGTTTTGATGGTTCTTCAGTGGAAGGTTTTGCACGCATTGAAGAGTCCGACATGATAGTTAAACCAATCCTTGATACTTTTCAAATTATACCTTGGATCAAAGAAGACAAACCTGTAGCAAGAATGTTTTGCGAGGTGTTAGATACTAATGGTAAGCCTTTTCAAGGTGATCCTCGCTACGTTTTAAAACGAAATCTGCAAGAAGCAAAAAAAATGGGTTATACATTTAACATCGGCCCGGAGCCTGAATATTTTTATTTTCGCAATAAAGGTGGTACGGAAATTTTAGACCGGGGAGGTTATTTTGACTTAACGCCCATGGACATTGGGCAAGATTTGCGCCGGCAGACAGTAATTATGTTGGAAAAGATGGGTATCCAAGTTGAATATTGGCATCATGAGGTAGCTGCCTCCCAACATGAAATAGATTTACGATATAAGGAAGCAATGACTATGGCGGACAATGTTATGACCTACCGGATGGTAGTTAAGGAAGTGGCTATGCAAAATAATCTTTATGCGACGTTTATGCCAAAGCCGGTATATGGAATAAACGGAAGTGGGATGCACGTACATATGTCTTTGTTTCGCGGAGGGAAGAATTCTTTTTTTGATGCTCGGGATAAGTATCATTTATCAAAAACTGCCAAATACTTTATGGCGGGAATTTTAAAACATGCTCGGGAAATGTGTTCGGTGTGTTGTCAATGGGTTAATTCCTACAAGCGGCTTGTTCCCGGTTATGAAGCTCCGGTGTATATTTCATGGGCACATAAAAATCGTTCAGCCCTTGTGCGCGTTCCGGGATATAAACCTGGAAAAGAGAATTCAACAAGAATTGAGCTGCGCAATCCTGATCCGGCGTGTAATCCTTATTTAGCTTTTTCAGTAATGTTAGCTGCCGGGTTAGAAGGTATCAAACATAAATATTCTTTGGCGACAGAAGTAACTGATAATATTTACAAGATGAGTGAGCAGCAAAGAAAGAAGGCAGGTATTGATTCATTACCTGATGATTTGCTGGAAGCTATTAAGCTAACCGAAAAAAGTAGTTTGGTTCGCAAGGCTTTAGGAAATAAAGTTTTTGAGTTTTTTATCCGCAATAAAAAAGCCGAATGGAATGAATATAAGAGGCAGATAACTAAATACGAGTTAGATAAATATTTAGCAATACTCTAACCACTTTTATTTTATGGCTGTGAAAAGGTCTTCGTATAAAGCATATATTGGTGCTTTAAGTAAAATTAGCAAGGCAATAACTAGTGAACTATACCTAGAAGATGTCCTGAGGCTAATAGTCACGCTTACCGCAAATGTCATGAAGGCAAAAATCTGCGCCTTATGGCTTCTTGATGTTAATAAAAAAGAATTAAAAATAAGAGCTACTCAGGCAATGAGTAGTGAATACTTAAAGGAGCGAAGTATTAAGCTTGGAGAGGGGATAGTTGGGTTAGTTGCTAAGGAAAAGAAATATATAATCATTGATGATGTTTTAAGCGATAGCCGGTATCAAGAAAAAAAATTAGCAAAAAAAGAAAATTTGTCCTCGATGTTGAGTGTGCCAATGATGGTTAGAAAAAAAGTGATTGGAGTAATTAATTGTTATACTACCGAGTCTTACAATTTTACAAGTGGTGACGTAGACCTGTTAAGCACTGTGGCTAATCAGGCAGCCGTAGCAATCGAAAATACTGAATTAATAGTAAAAACCCGGGTAATTCAGGAGGAACTAGAGGCAAGAAAAAAAATTGAAAAGGCCAAAGGAATATTAATGAAAGAGCAAAAGACCACTGAAGATGAGGCATATAGATTAATACGACGCTCTAGTATGGATAAACGGGTGCCGATGAAAGAGATTGCTGAAGCAATTATTCTCTCTAGTGAAATACGAAAGTAGCAGCTAATATTACTTATGGCAAGAAAATAGATAGCGAGGTTAACATGTCAAAAAAAACAGGCTTTGATAATGAAAAATATCTAAAAGAACAAACTCAAGCGATATTAGAGCGAGTAGGAAAATTTAACAATAAATTATACTTAGAATTTGGCGGAAAACTGCTCTTTGATTATCATGCATCAAGGGTGTTACCAGGCTTTGATCCGAATGTAAAAATGCGCCTTCTTCAGCATCTAAAAGACCGGGCAGATATAATTCTATGTATTTATGCTGGAGACATTGAACGAAGAAAAGTGCGTGCTGACTTTGGAATTACCTATGATGTAGATGCCTTAAAATTAATTGATGATTTAAGAGGGTGGGGGATTGATGTTCGAGCAGTTGTAATAACGCGATTTGAAAACCAGCCGGCAGCAATAATTTTTAAGAATAAGCTGGAACGTCGCAATGTGCTAGTTTATACCCATCATTTTACCAAAGGCTACCCTACAGACATAGACACAATTGTCAGTAAAGAAGGGTATGGTGCGAATAAGTACATAAAAACTGATAAACCATTAGTTATTGTTACCGGTCCTGGCCCGGGAAGTGGAAAATTAGCAACTTGTCTTTCCCAAATGTACCATGATTACATTAATGGACAAAAAAGTGGGTATGCTAAGTTTGAGACATTTCCGATTTGGAGTATACCGCTTAAACATCCGGTAAATGTGGCTTACGAAGCAGCAACTGCGGACATTAAAGATTTTAACCTCATCGATCCATTTCATCTGGAAGCATACCAGAAAGCAACAATCAACTATAATCGTGATGTTGAAATATTTCCGGTTCTTAAGAGGATATTAGAGAAAATAACCCAGGCAGAATCAATATATAAATCGCCTACAGACATGGGTGTTAATCGAGCTGGTTTTGGCATAGTTGACGATGAAAAAGTCAGAGAGGAAGCTAAACAGGAAGTTATCCGAAGGTGCTTTCGCTATCAATGCGAATATTTGATGGGATTAACAGATAAGGATACGGTGGATCGGGCAAAATTACTTATGGAAGAGCTCGGTCTTCATCTAGAGGGTAGAGGTGTTGTTGAACCAGCAAGAAAAGCTCAAAGAGAGGCCAAAGAACAGAATAAAGGCAATCAAGGAGTATTTTGCGGGGCAGCAATTATGCTAGAGGATGGAACAGTTATTACCGGAAAAAATTCAAAGCTAATGCATGCCATATCTAGCTTAATCCTTAACGCTATAAAAAAATTAGCGGGAATTCCCGATAAAATTCATTTGTTGTCGCCGGTAATTATTGATTCAATAGGAAAATTAAAAACTAGCCTTTCCGGAGTTAAAACAATAAGCTTAAATCTTGAAGAAGCATTGATTGCCTTAAGCATTAGTGCAACCACTAATCCAACTGCTCAGTTGGCATTAGACAAGCTAAAGGAGTTGGGAGGATGTGAAGTGCACACGACCCATATTCCTACACCAGGAGATGAGTCTGGTTTACGGCAATTAGGGGTAAATCTTACCAGTGATCCCAGTTTCTCTACGAAGTCGCTTTTTGTTGTGTAATGTAATTCTAAAAAATATTTAAATAGTGGGAGGTAACATGGATAGGGTGTATTTAACTCAAAAAGGGTATGAGCGTTTAACGCTAGAGCTTGAACAGCTAAGAAATGTAAAGCGTAGAGAGATATCTTCAGCTATTGAGTGTGCTCGTGCTCTGGGAGATTTGAAGGAGAATGCTGAATATCATGCAGCAAAAGAAGCGATGTCGTACAACGAAAAAAAAATAAGAGAGCTTGAAGATAAATTGAGTCGGGTAGAGATTATTGAAAATGTAAAAACAGAGCAAGGAAAAGCATATATTGGCGCCAAGGTAACTTTGGTAGATTTGGACACGGAAGATGAAATAGAGTACACATTAGTAGGCCAAGATGAGGCAGATGCCTTAAAAGGGCTTATCTCTGTGGTGTCTCCGGTAGGTAAATCATTATTGGGCCATCAAGAAAAAGATATCATCAAGATAAGCGTACCAGCGGGAACATTACGCTATGAAATCAAGAAAGTATCCTAGCAATCAACCGATTATTTAATGTTTAGTGAAAATAATATTCAACACTTGGAAAAACCAGAGTTAATTGCTCCGGCGGGAGATTGGGACTCATTGCATAGCGCGATAAGTGCAGGGGCCGATGGTGTTTATTTTGGGTTGAAAGGGCTGAGCATGCGTAACTTTGCGGTCAATTTTGATATTTTAGAGTTAAAAAAAATAATTCAGACACTACACAAACATCAGAAAAAGGGTTATTTAGCTCTAAACGTAATTGTTTACAATCACGAAATAGAAAAGATTAAAACTATTCTAAATGAAGCTAAATGCGCTGGTGTGGACGCAGTAATTTTATGGGATATGGGTGTTTTTTCTCTAGCTAAAGAGCTGGGGTTAAAAATTCATCTTTCTACACAAGCTAGCACTGCAAATATTGAAGCGCTAAGACACTACTCAGCCTTAGGTGCAAAACGTGTGGTTTTAGCAAGGGAGTGTTGTCTTGGCGATATCAAGACCTTAATTCAAGAGATGGAAAGAGATGGAACTAGCTGTCAGATAGAAACGTTTATCCACGGGGCAATGTGTATAAGTATTTCGGGAAGGTGTTTTTTGTCTGAATATTCGTTTTCAAAATCAGCCAATCGTGGTGAGTGTTTACAACCGTGTCGGCGAGAATACTTTATCTCCGACAAAGAGGATGAGTGCCAATACATAATGGGTGAAGATTATATTTTGAGTCCTAAAGATTTATGTACTATTGATTTTATTGATAAGCTAATAGAGGCAAAAATAACTTCTTTTAAAATTGAAGGAAGAATTCGTTCTCCGGAATATGTAAAAGTGGTAACTTCTGTGTATCGGAATGCGATTGATGCTTATTTTAAAGGCACACTTAATGGCCAACTGAAAAAAGAATTGAAGTCTAGGCTAAAGGCAGTGTATAACCGGGGATTTTCCAGCGGGTTTTTTTTAGGTAAGCCAACAAAGGCAATCAGCCGGCGGTTAGAAAGTGAATACGAGAAAATATATATCGGTGAAGTCGTGAAGTTTTACAAGAAGATAAATGTTGCTGAGGTTAAAGTGAGAAATAGAGGGCTTAAGAAGGGAGATCAAGTTTTATGTGTGGGAAAAAATACTCCGGCTTCTTTTGCTGTTGTCAGTGATTTGCAGATAGAACATAAATTTGTTGATAGTCTAGAGCGAGGCAATACAGGAGGAGTCAAACTACCGTTTGTTGCTCGGCGAAATGATAAAGTATTTGTTTGGAAAGAAAAAGAACTACAACCATCATAAACAAAAGGGCACAATGAACACAGAAAAAATAAATTTAACCCAAGACATTATCAATCTAAAGAAAAAACGCAAAGCAGTATTCCTTGCTCATAATTACCAGATTCCGGAGGTTCAGGAGTTAGCGGACTACAAGGGTGATTCCTTAGAACTGGCTAAAATATCCAGAGAATTAGATGCGGAGACTATAGTTATTTGCGGGGTAAAGTTTATGGCTGAAACTGCTAAAATTCTTTCCCCGAATAAAAAAATTATTTTGCCGGTAATTGATGCTGGATGTCCATTAGCTGACATGGCAGAGCCTGACGATCTTGTTAAGCTAAAGGAAAAATACCCTGACTCCTGGGTGGTTAGCTATGTAAACACATCTGCAAGTGTAAAGGCGTTGAGCGATGTTTGCTGCACTTCTAGCAATGCTGTTAGTGTGGTTCGTAAAGCGCCGAAAGAGGAAATAATTTTTGTTCCGGATCGCAATTTAGCTAGTTGGGTAGAGAGTAATGTTCCGGAGAAAAAAATAATCCGTTGGCCAGGGTTTTGTCCTGTACACGATATTTTTTCACTGGATGATTTAATCCAAACGAAACAAAAATACTCGCATGCAAAAGTAATGGTGCATCCTGAGTGCAGAATGGAGGTGCTAAATGTTTCTGACTATGTCTGTTCTACTGCTGGAATGTTGAACATCGCTCATGATTCTGACATTAAAGAGTTTATTGTGGGAACGGAAGAAGGGATGATATATCGTCTAGAAAAAGAAAATCCTCAGAAGAAGTTTTACTCCATAGGTTTTCCTAAAATTTGCCAGGATATGAAAAAGATTACGTTAGAAAGTCTTTACGATTCGCTAGATAAGGATATTCACCAAATAGAAGTAGACCTTGAAGTAAGTAAAAAAGCGAAGATTGCCTTAGAGCGTATGGTTAAATATGTTTAGTTTGGATTTTTTTAAAAAAATAAATCGATTTCATCGTTTTTTACGTTCATAAATGAAGAAAAAAATCGCGTTGGCATTAAGCGGGGGCGCAGACTCAGGATTGGCCGCATATATTTTAAAAAAGAAAGGCTGGCAGGTTACTGGCTTTACACTTAAATTGTATTCAGGGTGTAATGACCAGGGAGTAATTCAAGCGAAAAGAATTTGTGATTTTTTAAAGATCAATCACCATACTCTCGATATCCAGGATTTGTTTAAAAAGCAGGTCGTCAACTATTTCATTAAATCTTACCTTGAGGGACTTACACCTAACCCTTGTACTTTCTGTAATCTTCGAATAAAATTTGGATTTTTGTTAGATAAAGTAAAAGCGATGGGCATTGATTGTCTAGCTACTGGACATTATGCTCGGTTAGTTAAAAAAAATAGTAGTATTCTTATTCGTCAGGCTAAAGATAAAAAAAAATCACAAGAATACTTTTTTGCTCTAGTTCCTCAAAAAGTGTTTAATAATGTCGTGTTTCCTTTGGGCGAATTAACCAAGCAGGAAGTTAAGACAATGGGCATTGAACAGAAAATATTTCGCAGTTTCCAAAAAGAAAGTCAGGATGTTTGCTTTGTCAAAAATTCTTGTTATTCGGAATTTATTGAAGCAAACGTAATAGATAGCTATCAATATACGGGAGACATTCTGCACGTTAGCGGGAAGAAAATTGGAAGGCATATGGGAATTTATCGGTACACGTATGGTCAAAGAGCCGGATTAGGAATTTCTTGGCCAAAGCCACTTTATGTTGTTGATATTAACCCAAGAAATAAGGTCATTATTGTTGGAGAAAGAGAATTTCTTTATACTGATAGTTTCATAGTAAATTCCGTTAACTGGTTTTTTGATCCGGCAGAGGCAAATCATATTACTGTGCGGTTACGTTATAATTCCTCAACTTACAACTGCAAGATTAAGGCAGAAGGGCTACAGACCGCAGTATTTTTAGATAAGATGGTAGAGGCGGTAACTCCAGGACAAATTGCTGCATTTTATGTGGGCGACTTTTTATTGGGTGGGGGAATAATTGCTCGGAAGGATGTTACATCTGTTTGTAAGCCCAATTGAGTCTGTTTGACCGAAAGATTCTCTTATGATATTATGCTATTTCCATGTTTTCTGAATCATCCAGAATGTATAGTAATGGCAAGCATTAAGAAGTTTAAAAAAAAGGAGTAAAATGAATAGAACTTATTTGTGTATTGTGATATGTCTTTTTTTCTCTTGCGGATGTAGTAACTCTCCTCGAGTGTTATTGATAGATAGTTTTGAACAGGAAATAAGCCCAGAAACAGTTGATTTTGGGTCCGGAGGAGGATCATCGTTAGTAGTTAAAGCCGATGGTACTATAAAATTCTGTGGAAACCAATCCTTGAAGTTAGATTACAACCTTAAACCATCAGGATATATGTGGGTAGCTAGAGGTTATGGGCTTGACATTCCCGGTGCTGCTGCTTGGCTAGTTAATCCAGAGGAGATCAACTGGAAAAGATATAACAGTATTGCCTTGGAGATGTATGGTAGCAATTCAGGGGGTGTTATCGCTTTTGATATTAAGGATAATCAAGGAGAGCTATGGCGTTTTTTGCTTGATGATGATTTTGAAGGATGGAAAAGAATTATTTGTCCGTTTACTCTTTTTTTCCCGCGCAACGATTGGCAGCCGGAGGCAGCAGTTAATGATGAAGTGTTAGAATTTCCTCTGTTGAGCTTTCAATTTGAGCCTCGGCTTCCGGGAAAAGGTGTTTATTATTTTGATTGTGTTGAGTTAACTAGTGAAATATCTAAATAGATTTCCGTATTACTATTCCGGGAAAAATAAAAAATTGTTTGTAAACAGTCAACAGAATGGTTAAAACTAAGGAAAAAATTGATTTAGCGAAGCTTTCCGAAGAAGAATTGATGAACTTACGAGTTTGTGATTTACCGCTATCGATAGAAGGCAGTTGGCTAAAAAGCTGTGTAGAAGAATTGTATAACAACCTAGAAAGCAAAGGAATTAATTTTAAACCAGAGTGCTATTTAGCTGATGAGTGGCTAACTCCAGATAAAGAACCGGTTGTGGGGATTGCTTTTTTTTTATCTGACCCGACGCTCATGAAATTAGAAAGAAAAATGATTTTGGAAGTGGAAGGAGGAACGCGTTCCTGGTGCATGAAGCTATTAAGGCATGAAGCTGGGCACGCTTTAAATTATGCCTACAAATTTTACCGAAGAAAAAAGTGGAAAAGTGTTTTTGGTGAATTTTCGAAGGAATATGAGGACACTTATCGCTTTCGGCCTTACAGCAAAAGCTTTGTCAGACATTTGGAGGATTATTACGCACAATACCATCCGGATGAAGACTTTGCCGAAACATTTTCGGTTTGGCTTACGCCAGGCCTAAATTGGGAAAAACAATATCGAGGCTGGAAAGCAATAGACAAACTAAAATATGTGGATGAATTGATGCAGGAGATAAAAATAAAGCCGCCGATGGTAAGTAAAGGAAAAAAATACTGGCAGGCGTCACAGATTAAGGCTACACTTAATAATTTCTACAAGAAAAAACGTCGTTCTTATGCGGAGGAGTTTCCTGATTTTCATGATTCTAACTTAAAAAGAATATTTTCCCCTCTAGAGGAAAAAAGTTTGTCTGACAAGGATAAAGGCAAGAATTTAGCAGCTGACATTTTAAAGCGCCGAAAAAAAGATATTTTAAATAATATCGCTAAGTGGACTGGAGAAAAAAAATATACTATTAGCGATTTGCTGGATAATATTATTCGTCGCTCCAAAGCGCTTTCTTTGGGAAGCGAAAAAGATGAGGCGTTAGTAATGTTGGAAATTTCCGCATATGTTACGACTTTGGTGATGAATTACTTACATACTGGGTGGTTTAGTAAGGGAAAATGAAAAAGATAAAAGTACTCTTATTATTTGATTCTCCTTATCCAAAGCCGCGTGGTTACAATTACAAGGAAGAATTTACCGATCTTAATTGGGGTACGGAGTCTGATGTGCATAAGGCGCTACTGAAAAATGGCCACGAAGTAAGATTGCTGGGGCTATTTAATGATATTGGTATTTTATTGGAAGAAGTTCGTGAGAGTAAGCCGGATATTATTTTTAATCTTGCTGATGTTTTCAAACAGAAAACTTTTTATGATAAAAATATTGCTGGCGTTCTAGAATTGCTAGGTATTCCATACACTGGAGCTTCGTCAATGAGTTTGTTTATTTGCGGAGATAAGGCGTTAACTAAGAAAATTTTAAGTTTTCATCGAATAAAAGTTCCCCGATTTTATACTTTTTGTCGTAATCGAAAAATTTGGCTCCCTAAACGATTGCGACTTCCTTTGGTTGTTAAACCCATATCAGAAGAAGCTTCCCGAGGGATATCACAGGCTTCGATTATTGACAATCAAGATGCGCTCATTGAAAGAGTCAAGTTCATCCATGAAAGTATGAAGAGTGACGCGATTGTTGAAGAATATATTGAAGGCCGAGAACTTTACGTGAGCGTGATTGGTAACAAACGAGTTAAAGTTTTACCGTTTACGGAGATGAAGTTTGGTAAGTTTTGTGAAGATGAGCCACGAATTGTTACGTATAAAGCAAAATGGGACTATGATTATCGACAAAAGTGGGGGATTAAAAATGTTTATGCCGGACGTCTTCCTAATGGTCTAGGAGAACAGATTAAAGATGTTTGTAAGCGCGCTTACCGAGCTTTAAATATGGAGTGCTATGCTCGTTTTGATATACGAGTTGGCAGTAATGCGAAAATATACATCATTGAGGCGAATGCTAATCCGTGCTTGGACCAGTATGATGAAGTAGGGCAAGCGGCAGAAAAAGGTGATATCCCTTACGATAAATTAATACAAAAGATAATAGACCTAGGCCTTAGACGCTGTTAATGTAACATGCAACAAAAAGGATTTAAATCTTTAGGTATAAAGGAGGGAATATGAGCGCTGAAGTAAATATTAGGGAAATCTATATCGCGGGAGAATCTGGGTCTGTATTAATTGGTGATGTTGAGTCCGGAGAAGTTAGGGAGGGTGAAATCGGAGTAACTGCTAGAGGTAAACGTTTTACAGTTGTAAAAATTGAAAAAGAGGGTGTGAAAGTAAAAAAGGTGATAAAGGGAGATAAGGCAAATATTTCGGTTAAATATTTGGCCAAGGATGACATAAGAAGAGGGGAAAGTATCTTCTTTAGCTAGCAAGCTCATGTGCCGTGTTATTTTTTTATGCTTTTTATTGTTAATAATGGTAAACAGTGGCTTTACGCAAGAAATGAAAAAGTCTGATTTAAGCGGGAGTTGGTATTCCGACGATCCAAGATTGCTAAGACAGCAGATAAATGATTATCTGGATAACGCTGATGTCTTGCCTATCCAGGATGATGTTGTTTCAGTGATTTGTCCGCATGCCGGTGTTAGCGCATCTGGAGATACGGCTGCTTACGCGTTTAAGGCACTTAAAGGAAAAAAAATAGATACTGTGGTTGTGGTGGGTTTTAGCCATCGTTTAGATTATGATGGGATAGCTGTTTTTGCCAGAAAAGGTTTTGAAACACCATTAGGGGCTCTTTACTCTGATGAGCTCTTAGTGAAGAAACTAGTTGCCAAAAACAAAAAGTTTATTATCCATCCTGAGGCGTTTAATCAAGAAAATTCTGTTGAATTGATTTTACCGTTTATCCAGGTTGCCCTTGGTAATCCTAAGGTTTTGTTGTTGGCAATTGGAAAACAAAGTGCAAACAATTGTCAGATTGTTTCTGAAGGGCTTTATTCAGTTTTAGATAAAAAAGAGAACGTGCTAATTGTTGCCAGCACTGATTTGAGTCACTACCTTCCTTTGTTCGAGGCAATAGATGTTGACCGTCAAACTGCACAAATGATGAAGGCTATGGATTATCAACTGCTTTTAGATAGTTGCATGGATAGAAATTTGATGTGTGGACCTGGGGCGGTTGCCTCGGTAATGATGTTGTCGAAAAAACTAGGTGCTAACAAGATAGATATCTTGAAAATGTCTACATCAGCAAGAACAGGAATTATTAATGAGAAAGTGGTTGGTTACCTAAGCGCTGTGTTTGTGAAAGAAAGAGTGACGGCTAAAGAAGCAACAAGTGATGAATTGCTATCTGCGAACCAAAAGCAGCAGCTATTAAAATTAGTCCGGGACACTATTACACTTTATTTAAAGAAAGGAGAAACTTTAACTCGAAAACCGGACGATTTAAAATTAAGCGAAGTGCTGGGTGTTTTTGTAACTCTGCGTAATAATGGACGTCTTAGAGGGTGTATCGGTAATATTGTTGGTCAGCTACCGCTTTATGAAGGAGTGCAGGAAATGGCAATTGCTGCAGCAACTGCGGATACGCGCTTTTTACCGTTAGAGAAAGACGAATTGGATAAAATCCATATAGAGATTTCTGTTCTTTCTCAGTTGCAAAAAGTTAACGATTTCTCAGAGATAATTTTAGGCAAACACGGAGTTTTAGTTAAAAAAGGTTATCATAGCGGAGTGTATTTACCGCAGGTGGCCGATGAAACTGGCTGGAGCAAAGAAGAGTTCTTGAATAGCCTCTGCGCACATAAGGCAGGAATTTCTGAAGACTCATGGAAAGATGGTAGCTGTCAAGCATATACATTCACGGCTTTAGTGTTTGGAGAATAATTTTCCCTCCCAAAATAAGTAAAATTATTCCAGAAAGTACATTAATTATTGTTTGAATTTTTTTATTTTTTGTCATTTTCTCAGATAATTTTCCGGCAACAATAATAATGATAAATAAAGGGGAGATAACTGTTCCTAAACCAAAAATAAATGATAATACGAGCATTCTGCTGAGCGTTTCTGACACAAGCAGTATGTAATTTAAAATACCCAAAAGCGGTAAACAAGGGGCGATTCCGACTAGTATGCCTAAAATGCCAAGATTTCGGATGCTTCCTTTACTAAACCATTGGCAAGATTTTCCAATTTTATTTTTTGAATAGATAAAAGCTGTTGTGCCAGTAAGAAAGATAAAGATTCCCATAATTAAGTAGACTAATCGAGAATACTTTTCGGTGAAAATATTATTTAGAGTGGTGAATCCGGCGAAGCAGATTATTGATAGTATTAAATAGCCAAGTATTTTACATCCGGAAAAAACAAGATAAGAAAAAACTGATTTTCGTAAGGATGATTCGTGGATAATCGCTTGGCTTATCAATAACGGACCGCATAAGCAAAGACAGGGCCCTGCTCCCATTACTAGTCCACTTACAAATAAATAATATAGATTTTCTTTCATTTTTACTATAAAATAGTATAAAACAAGTGCAAAAAAAGTCTATGTCTATCTTTTTTATTATAGGGCTGGTAAGCTCAATATTTCAGTTAGTAGTATTACGAGAATTTACTTTTTCTATCGCCAAAAATGAGTTTTCGTTCATTGCTGGAGCGGGAATTTGGCTTGCTTTCTGCTTTCTCGGGAGCATCTTTGCCAGGAAAAAGTCTGTTTTATTATCTGGTTTTTTGCCGATTGCTTGGGCGGGTGTTTTTTGTTTTTCTGTTGTTGGGATTCATTTAGGGAAAACATTAGTAGGACTAAGTTATTACGAAGCATCTAGTTTGGCCTTTGTTCTTTTTAGTGCGTTACTACTTATTGGAGGCCTAGGGTTTTTATCTGGTTTCTTGTTTTGTATAATTAGTCGTAGTTATTCAAATAAGATTACTGATACGCCTAAGATTTTTACCAATTTTTTTATTTATGAGGCAACTGGGTTTTTTATCGGAGGAGTTATTTTTACTTTTTTTCTTTCCCGATACTGTAATCCATTTATTTTTACTTTTTTGCCTCTCTTGCTTTTTTTAACCTCGGATTTAAGGAAAACAAAGAAAATATTGCCGGTTTTTGTGCTAATTGCACTCGGTATTGTTTCTGTTCTAAGCTTTCGTATTGTATCGAAGATAGAATTTCAGAGTGCAGATATTCTTAAAAATATTGGCTCAGAATACGGGCCGGTTATTTTAGCCAAAAAATATGGTACTGAATCCTTATATGTTAATGGCTCGTTAGTATCTTCCAGTGAAGACAATGTCTGGAATGAAGAGTTCATCCACACATCTTTTGCAGCTTCTGCTGTAATAAAGAATGTTTTGTTCATCGGTCCTTACTATGGTGGACAGATTGAAGAAATCCTAAAGTATAAAATATCTACCCTTGATTGTCTAGATATAAATCCAGCGTTTTTATCCATAGGCAAAGGAAAGCTCTACAAGAATGATGACTCAAGAGTTACATTTCTTGTTGATGATCCTCGGCAATACATAAAGAATGTAAATAAAAAATACGACTTTATAGTTATGAATATGCCACCTCCCTCTAGTCTTGCCTTTAACCGTTATTTCTCCTTAGAATTTTTTGAACTCGTTAAAAAAATTCTAACAGCTGAAGGCTTTTTTAGCTTTCATATTCCGGCAAAGAGAGATATCTTGGGTCCGCGAATTTTGAAATTTGATTCTTGCATAGTAAATACTCTGGATGAAGTTTTTAAATATAGGCTTTTGGTGCCCCTAGATTCCATGATAGTTATTGCTAACAACGTAAAAGCTTTATCAAGAGATTATCTAGTGGAAAATTTTATTCGTTCTGGCACTACTACTGATTATTTTACTGTCTATCATCTGAAAGATCTTCTTGATCCTTCTCGACGTGTTTATTTTGAGGGAATGATTAATAAAGAAATTGCTATAAATCGTGATTTTTATTTCCGGGGGTTTTTATATTATTCGTTGTTAGAGCAAGCAAAATTTTATCCGGATTTAAGAATTAATATTCGACAGATAAAAACAATAATAATTGTGATTTTCGTAATAGGGGGATCTTTCGCTTTTCTTTTAAACTTTTCGGGAAAAAAACGAGAAATTATCTGTAGAATGAGTTTCGTGGGGTTTATGTCTATCGGTTTAAGCTCGATTATTTTTATTCTTTTTCAACTTTACTCCGGAGCTCTTTTTCAGAAGGCGGGTGTGTTAATTGGATTATTCATGTTGGGTCTGGGTTCTGGTTCCTGGGGGTTTAATTTGCCGGCTAATAAGTTTTGGGTAAAGAGTAAAAACCAGGTATATTTTTATTTGGCCTGGGTGGCGTTAGCTGCTAGCTTATTTTTTTTCGTAAAGTTTTTCCAGGAGTTCTTTCATTATGACTTTATTTTTTATACTTATTCGTTTCTGTCTGGAGCGCTTACCGGAGCGTCCTATCCGCTATTTATACAATTAGCCATAAGAAGAAATTTCAAAACAGAAACTGTAGCAGCATCTTTATATGCAGCTGATGCCGGAGGAGCTTTCTTGGGAACAATTTTTTTCTCTGCCCTGCTTATTCCGTTTTTTGGTCTCTGCAATAGTTTAATTATGCTTTTGATTTTAATTTTGTTATTCACAGCAGTGGTATTGACGGATAAGTAGTCTGTGGTGCAAGATTATGATTCCTCAAGCAGCTCGATAACAGGTAGATTTATTCCCAGATTCCGGCGATTTTATAATTACAATATGGGCATCGGCCTTCTTTTATGTTATTCTCTAAAACAGTGTATCCTAATCGTTTTATGAGCAATTTATTGCATTGTGGGCAGCTTGTGTTTTCACCGATATGCATTGGAGTATTTCCGATATAGACAAAATTTAATCCGACTTTTTGGGCAATGTCTCGCGCCCGAGTTAGGCTGGTTAAAGGGGTAGGAGAGAGATTGGTTAACCTGTACATAGGAAAGAATCGCGAAAAGTGAATTGGAGTATCTACTCCAAGGTTCTGTTTGATCCATTCACAAAGTTCTGTTATATTTTTATCACTATCATTTCCTCCTGGAACGATTAAGTTAGTTATTTCTATCCAAACATTTTCTTCCTTAAGTATCTTCAGGGTGTTTAATACAGGTGCTAAACTACCTTGGCAATAACGAGCGTAATATTCTTCGCTAAACCCTTTAAGGTCAATATTACAGGCGGTCAAATACTTAGCGATTTGACGTAATGGCTCAGGGTTAATGTATCCAGCAGAGTGCATTACACACTTAATTTTTTGCGTGGTTGCTAACTTTGCGATGTCCAACATATATTCATAGAATATTGTTGGCTCGGTATAGGTAAACGCAATTGTTTTAGTGTTACTTTTTTTCGCGCGATCTACAATTTCCTGCGGGGAAACTGAAGCTATATTTACTTTTTCTGGATCAAGCTGTGAAATCTCCCAATTTTGGCAGAATTTACATCTTAAATTGCAACCAGCCGTGGCTATTGAAAAGGATTTAGTTCCTGGTAAAACATGGAATAACGGTTTTTTTTCAATTGGGTCAATATGTGTGGCTACTGGCTTAGCGTAAGTTAGCAGCACAAGCGTTCCGTCAGCGTTTTTTCTGGCTCGGCAAAATCCTTTTTGCCCCTTGTTCATGATACAACGTCTGGGGCAGAGGGTGCACTGGATAGACGAATCATCCAATATTTCCCAATGTAGGGCTTTTTGCGATGTAGATTGATTTTTCTGCTGACCAAATGAGTAAAGGTAGTTTGCGGCAAAAATATTAATGATGAGTAACAAAACAATGCGTGTGGTTATTTTTTTATCCATTGGTTATATTTTAAGCTTGTTAAAGCTGCTGTCAATTATCTTTTTTAGATATCCATTCTAATTTTCATTATTTCGTGGCTTCTATCTATTCCTAGGCAGTGTTCCATTGTTGTTTGCAATAAGGTATAATGATAAATAGTATAGATTACAACAAACAATTTAAAACCCAGTGCATTAATGAATAAAGACCGATATTTCGATCTATCTAGCCTATGGCTGATGCTTTTATTCTCCCTGTTTTCGATAATGCGTTTTAGTTACCTTCCTCAGTTTATTGATGCTTACTACCATTTATCTGTTGCTAATGCATTCATCGAATCTGGTGGTTGGGTAGGATGGGATTGGTGGTCATTTGCTCCGGCGGGTAGACCGCACATGTATCCACCTGTTTATCATTTTATTTTAGTGTGTTTGCAAAAAATCGGGCTTAGCGGAATTAATTCATTAAGGATTACTGAAGTTTCAATTATTCCATTATTTTTTTTCTCGTTATGGTATGTTTCCAGAAGAATAATTAATTCTAAGTTTGCTTTTTTTGCGCTTCTTGCTTTAAGCGGTTTTTTTTCCTTTTATGTTTCGGTGTCGGCAAATATTCCGGCTAGCTTAGCAATAATTTTTGGATTGTTTTCCTGGATGTTAATTAAAAAAAATAATATTTTTATTTCCGGGCTGTTGCTGGCGCTTTCCTTTTATACTCATGCAGGCATGCCGTGGATATTTTTATGTTCGTTTTTAACATTGAGCATGGTGAATAAGGAGTATAGAAGCTCAGCATTAAAAGTTATCTTTTTGGGGATATGTTTAGCATTACCTTTTTTTTGGCACTGCTTTAAATATTTAGATTGGGTAAATACCAGCCAAGTAATTGGAGCAAAATTTATTGTAGTGAATATTTTTATTATTGTATTTGGGATAGTGGGCTTATTTTGTCTATGTACTAAAAATAATTTTTTATATGCTCTTTGCGTGGGGTATACGGCAGGTAGCGTGTTTATTTTTTTTAAATATCCTTACCGTTTATTTTCAGGACAAGGAGTTATTGGTCTGGCACTTATTGCGGTGTTGCTTTTCTTAAAAATAAGTGATGCTTTAATTAAAAAAAACATAAAGTATTCATTTTATCTATGTGTATTTTTTATAGGATACCTATCTATCTTTAATTCGACTCTCAGCTTTAAGGAAAATCAGAGAGAGCTTTGTGTAGATGATTCGACATACTATAATTTTCTAACAGGAGCAAGTGCAGATACTATTAGTTATAATTCCCTTTTTTTCCCAGAGTATTATTCTCCGATAATAGATGTTATCGGAAAGAATACTCAACAAATGGATATTATCTCTTCAAACTCTAACTTTATTGCCCAGATTTTTTCAGCGGTAACCGGAAGGCCTTCTTCTAGCTCTGTATTTCGGGAGGTAGCCACAGAAGATTGTGTATCAAGGTATGCAAAATCAAAGGTTGTAATCTTACTAAATGACTATTTTCACAAGAAAAATATAATGTGGAAGGAAAAGGGCTGGAAGCTACTTTACCATAATGACTTTGCCCATATTTTTTTAAATTCTACTTGTTTGTCGACAGCTAACCCGGTTAATTCTAAATTTAAATTTTCATACACTAAATATTTATTTTTGTTCTTCTTCTTCCTTTTTGTTATCTGGAAAGTAGAGCAGCGCATAAGACGTAATAGGAGAAATAGCCCTTAAACATATTTTGTCGATGCAGGACTAACAAAAAGTCTTTTTTTATGTCCTCAAGATATCCACGATAGTAAGTATCTTTTTAACTAGCAACTAACTTGACATTTGGGTAAGAGTGGGGTATACTTTGCGTAGTTAATGGTTAACATGGTTAAGTATTAAGGAGGTTAACGATGTCTAAGAAGTTGTCAGTATCAAACTTCGCTGAAGAGCTTTCGGCAATTATTCCTTACATTATGCGACTTTCGTTTTCTGTGCTTAGTAATAATTCGGATGCTTTGCTTGAGGGCAGGATTACTTTTCCGCAGTATATCGCTTTAGATGTACTCAAAGGAAGCGGTTCATTAAAAATGAAGGAGATTGCTAAAGCTTTAGGAGTTAGCCTTCCGGCAGCAACTGGCTTGGTTGGACGGTTAGTAGGAATAAAAATGGTAAAAAGATCCTATGATAAGATGGATCGACGGGTTGTGCATATCGCAATAACCTCTCAAGGCGTAAAAGCGGTCGGCCGAATAAAGGAGACTCGGAAAAAGTTTATCGAAGAAGCCTTTAAGGGGTTAAGTAGTCAGGAGAGGGAGATCTATTTAAAAATTATTAACAAAGTTAAAGAGACTCTTGATGAACGAAATAAAAAAAAATAGTTTAGTAATGTTTTTAGCAATCTTGGTGGTAGGGATGATAATTCTGCAACCGGAATTAGTATATTCCCAGAATGTTTATCAGGAAAACAGCCTTCAAGGTTCCTCTGGAGTCGATAGCGATTATGTTGGTGAGGTTATTGCGGCTATCTGGCTTTCTTTAGATGAAGTAATGCAATTAGCGCTAAGCAATTCATTGGATATCCAGATTGCTAAATTTGATACCTACATTGAACGGGCTTCTCTCGGCGAGGCAGAATCAATCTTTGATACTTTTTTAAAAGCAGAGGCTTCGTATGATCTTAATAAACAAATGAGTCCGCTTGTTGCTTCTGCTAGTCGTGAAAAAGAAGTATTTTATTCTACGGGCATTGAAAAAAAACTTTCTACAGGAACAACAGTTATCTTAGATATAGCCAATTCTCGCAATAGCACAAACAGCAATGCAGTTAGTAACAGCCCATATAATGAAGCTTCAGCGGGATTAAGTTTAACTCAAGAACTGGGGAGAAACTTTTTCGGCTTAGCTGATCGTTCTCAAGTTAAAGTAACTAAAATTGATATTGAAAATTCTGAATTGACTTCCCTAAATGACATAGAAAAGTCTTTGTTTGATGTCCAGGTAGCTTATTGGGGATTCGTCTTGAGAACAAAGGAGCTTATGGTTGCTAAAGACATGTTAATTCAGGCGAACAAGCTTTACAATGTTTACAAGGAAAAGTATTCATTGGGCCTTGCGGAAAAGGGTGACTTTTTAGCAGTAGAGGCGTTGGTGTATGCCCGAAAAAGTGAGGTAGAGGTAGCAGGGTTAGCCCGGGAAACAGAAAAAAATAATTTATTATTTCTAATTAACAATGGATATTTTTCGCAAAATATTAAAGCAGAGGATACTCTTGTCTGTGTTTTAGAAAGTGTTAATTTAGCGAAGTCTTTAGAAGGTGCAATCAACCATCGTCGCGACTATAAACGTATTGAGAATGATTTAAAGAAAAGTGGTATTGAAATTATTGTTAAGAAAAATGCCTTATGGCCACAGATTGATTTAACAGCAACATATAGTCGTAACAATATATCTGGCGATCGCCGTAAATCATGGGAAAATATATCCCAAAACAGCAATGATGAAGTTCTGGTGAAAGTTGGTTTTAAGTTCCCGCTGGAAAACCGAGAGGCCAAATCGGTTTTGGAGCAGGAAAGTCTAAGCAAACAAAAATTATTATTGGAGCTAAAAAAAACTGAACGGGATATTTTACGAGAAATCAACAATAGCGTTAGCAAAGTAAATACAATGTTAAAGCAAGTTGAATTGTTTCAGTCTACAGTTGAGATACATGCGGAGAAGTTAGCTGAACAGGTAAAACGAATTAATTACGGGCGCTCTAACTCAGATACGCTGATTACTTATGAACAAGACTTGCTAAATGCTCGGCTTAAATTAGCAACTTATCGCTATCGGTATCGGGTAAGCTTGGCCGAATTGGAATTAGCTAAAAATTCATTGTTAGATAAATACTGGACACTGCCGCTATGAAAATTTCAGAATTTTCTGTTAAACATTCGTTATTGATAAATTTGATATCCTTGTTCATCTTGATTGCTGGCTTTTCTACCTTTTATGTGTATAAAATTCGTCGTGAAGCATTTCCCGATGTTTCTTATGACAGTGTGGTTATTAGTGCTGTTTATCCAGGGGCTTCGCCTGAAGAAATGGAGAAGCTGGTTACTGTTCCTTTGGAAAAAGAATTGAAAGGGGTTGATGAAACAGAAGAAATGGTTTCTACTTCTTTAGAAGGTGTTTCTACTATCGTTGTTGATTTAAGCCAGGACGCTAAAAATAAACGAAAAGTCATCAGTGATATTCAAAAAGCTGTAGATAGGGTCAAAAATTTACCCAAGGGTGTAGAAGATGATCCAGTGGTTACTGAGATAACATCAGGAGAGATGCCGGTTGTCCAGGTTGCGCTAAGCGGAGATTTAACGGAAATTAAACTTCAGGGGTATGCAGAGAATTTAGAAGATTTGTTAGAGGATATTCCTGGTGTTTCCAAGATTTCACGTAGTGGTTTTCGTGATCGGGAAGTGTGGGTTGAAGTTAACCCTGATAAGCTTTTTGAGACACACTTGAGCCTGAAAGAGGTGATGAATGCTTTAAGCAGAAAAAATGCTAATTTACCCGGAGGGAAATTAAGAGGACCAGAGGAATTCAATATTCGTACTAGTGGTGAATTTCACACTACAGAGGAAATTGGAAATGTGGTAATTAGGGCTAACGAAGTGGGCAATTGGTTGCGGATTAAGGATGTAGCAGACGTGCGGTTTTCTTTTGAAGATGAGACTACTATAAATAAAAGTATGGGGACCCGCTCGATTAATTTGATTGTTATAAAGCGATCCAGTGGCGATGCGATAGGAATAGTGGATGCAGTAAAAGAAAAAACAGAAAAGTTTTTAAAGAATGCTGACAGCAAACTAAAGGTGTCGTACATAAATGATGTTTCCTTCTATATTAAACGGCGTTTGGGTGTATTAAAAAATAACGCGATGATCGGGATTTTTTTAGTTTGTGTGGTGTTAATGGTTTTTTTAAAGTTTCGAGTTGCATTACTGACGACGTTAGGTTTGCCAATTGCTTTTTGTGCGACCATCACGATTATGGGGCTGCTAGGTATAAGCATTAATTTAGTTACTATGTTCGGGCTGATTATAGTCTTGGGAATGTTAGTTGATGACGGAATTATAGTTGCGGAGAATTGTACTCGCTATTTAGAGCAAGGGTTAAGTCCAAAAGAGGCGGCAATCGCTGGAACGCAAGAAGTAGTCAAGCCGGTTACTACTACCATTATTACTACAATTGCTGCGTTTAGTCCTCTTTTGTTTATGGAGGGGATGCTAGGCAAATTTATCTGGGGTATACCTCTGGTGGTAATTATTGCTCTATTGTGTTCTTTATTTGAAGCTTTGATAATTTTACCTTCGCATTTTGCTGATTTTATTCGAACAGATAAGAATTTTAAATCGCGTAAAGATTTGCCTTGGTTTAAAAAGGTAATAAGTGGGTACACAAAAATTGTCGGAGGAGCCTTAAACAATCGTTATTGGGTATTTTTAGGGTTGGTATTAGTATTTATCGCAACTATTATTCTTGCCGCTAACATGCCACATGTATTATTTGGTTCAGAAGAGGGCATTGAAGAATTTAGTATCCATGTTGAAGCTCCAGTAGGGAGTAATTTATATGCGGTTGACGATTTAATCGGCCAGATTGAAGAGAAAGTAAGTTTGTTACCCGAGAATCAAGTAGAGTCTTATACCACTCAAATAGGATCGTCAGGAGATACGTGGCAGTTTGATCCATACGGAAAGTCTGGCAGCCATATCGCTCAAGTAGTCGTTTACCTTACTCCTTATTCAAAGCGTAAAAAAAAGGTTAGTCAGATAATTAATGATTTTCGAAAAACAACAAAGGACGTTAAAGGATTCGAGAAAATTTATTTTGAAAAGCCGCAAGCTGGACCGCCGGTCGGAAAGCCAATTGCTGTTCAGATAAGAGGAGAAAAATTTTCTGTGTTGGAGATAATCTCTAAACAAATTTCTGAATTTTTAAGGAATTTACAAGGTGTCTCTGATGTTGTTTCTGACTACGAAACAGGCATTGGAGAAATTAGAGTGATTATTGATGACGATAAAGCTGCTCAGGCTTTTCTTACAGTTGAAGAGATAGCTGTAAGTATTCGTAATGCGTTTCGAGGTGGCGTGGCGACATCCATCAAGCCAGTTAAAGCTGAGGAGGAAATTGATGTTTTGGTTCGTTTTCCGGAAAATTATCGTACAACACGAGAAGCTTTTAAAAAGATACTAATTCCTAATAAATTTGGTAATCTTATTTCGTTAGGTAATGTAGCCAGATTAGAAGATGGTAGGTCTTTAGCCAGGATTAAACATCTAGACGGAAAGAGAGTGATTACTGTTAGGGCTGATGTTGATGTGCAGCAAATTACTTCTGTGGAAGCCAATAAACTTTTGGAAGGAAAATTTGAAAACATTGCTGAGCAGTATCCCGGTTACAGTATAAAATACGGGGGAGAGCAGGAAGAAAATACTAAGTCAATGAAAAGTTTTGGGAACGCTTTTGTTTTGGCGCTATTTATGATTTTTTTAATTCTGGCCGCTAATTTTAATTCGTTAGTTCAGCCATTGGTTGTGATGATGGCTATTCCGTTTGGGTTAATTGGAGTTATTTGGGCGTTTTTTTTTCATGGTTTTCCAATTGGATTTTTTATGTTTATGGGGGCCGTGGGATTAACAGGAATTGTCGTGAACGATTCTATAGTTTTGGTAGAGTTCATTAATCATCTTCGTCGTCAGGGAGTTAATAGGCATCAATCAATAGTTGAAGCTGGACGATTACGTCTCCGTCCGGTGTTACTAACAACAATTACGACGGCTTTAGGGCTAACTCCTACAGCATACGGTATTGGTGGAGGTGATCCTTTTTTGCGGCCGATGGCCTTAACAATTGTTTGGGGAATTATATGTGCGACTGTACTGACCTTAATCGCATTGCCTTGCATTTATGCGATTATTGATGATTTTGCTATTAAATTTTTTGGACATTCAACAGTTAAAAAGAATAATAACTAAGAAAGTATTAATCATCGCTTTACTATTCTGTTTAAAACAAGACTAAAACTCGCATTTTAAGAAGTAGTTTTAAATATCTAGTTAGATGGTATAATTTAGATACCGAAGAGTAGATACAAAATTAAAATTATGTCCAATGGTTAAGAAGGAATTACTACTAAAAATTTATGAAGCTGCAAGCATGCAGCGTTGGAATGATCAAATCCGAGTAGTCGAGATGACAGAGTTGGATAAACAGGCGCATAAAATGATAATCGCCTATTGTCTGGGTAAGTGCGAGGAAAATGCTAGAACAGAAGGCTTTAATTGGGTAGAAGTAATTGAATTTGGATTCTTTGAATTTTTGCAAAGGATAGTGCTTACCGACCTAAAGCCTCCATTGTTTCATCGGATAAAAGAAGACAAAGAAAAGTATTCTCTTTTAAATGAGTGGGCTTACAAAAGAATAAAGAATGTTATCGCCCCATTAGGCGAAGACTTTTGTCGACGTTTCAAAAGCTATCTTTCTGAACCCAAGCGGAATATAAACAGAAGAATTATCAGTGCTGCACATTTTTATGCAACTAAGTGGGAGTTCAACATTATTCAAAGGATGAATCCCGAGGGTTATTTAGTTGAAGATATTCGCAGTGATTTAGAGTTTAAAGAAAAAAGATATCACGATTTAAATAGTATGCAGATTCTACTTTCTTCTTCTAATTTACAAGATTTTGTGAATATCTGCGGCCAGTTGAGGTTTCAAATTCGTTGGAGCCATCTGCATCGTGTACCCAAGACCTCTGTTTTAGGACATATGCTAATTGTGGCGATACTTTCTTACTTGTTTTCTTTGGAAGCTGGTGCTGATACTCAAAGAGTATTCAATAATTACTTTACCGGCTTGTTTCATGACTTGCCGGAAGTTTTGACCCGTGATGTAATCAACCCGGTTAAAGGTTCCGTAGAAGGTTTGCGGGAACTAATTCAAGGTTACGAGCGACAGGAAATGGAGAAAAGAATATATAAATTGATTCCGGATTATTGGCACAACCAGATGAAGAAATTTACTGAAGATGAATTTAGAGATATTCCCTCAAGAGACGGGAAAATGATTAAAGCGGTTGATAAGTTAGCTGCTTTTCTAGAGTCTTATCTTGCGTTAAAAAATGGTGCTCAAAGCGATGATTTGAAAGAAGCTTGCAGCAATCTTGCTTCTGAGTACAAAGGTAAGATTATCGGTCAAATTGATTTCGGACGGATCTATAGTGAATTTTCGTAATAGATAATAATGGTTAAAATGATAATAATTTTGTGTTCAGGAGGTAGTCTATGGCAAAAGTTTCCATGAACGTCAGTATCCAGCGGGTTCCGAAAAATAATAATTTATTTGAGTTTACGATTTCAACGCCAATGCTTCGTTCTCAGTTTCGTCTTCCCCGGGCAGAAGTTAACCGCCTGCGGGTAGCCTTGGAAAAAGCGTTAATGGGTGAGGTGAAGAAATAGTTCGCATGAAAAGAATTTCTATTGAGCTTGTTCCACGTTCAGCGGGATTATTTTTCCAAGAGTTGGAATCAGTCAGAAAGAACTTTCCGGCTGTTGAGACAATTAATATTCCGGATATTCTTCGCTATGAGATGCGTAGCTTGGAGTGTTGCGAGTTTGTTCGAAGATTTTTTTCTAAGGCGATTCCGCACATTCGTGCTGGCGCAATGCCTAAAAATCAACCACTTCCCTTCAAGGACTTTCTTGCCGCTAATAATATTCGGGAGGTGTTGGTTGTTCTAGGTGATCATGTTGACTTAAAGCCGAATGGTGTTTCGTTTTGTAGCTCAATTGATTTGATCAAGAAATTTAAACAGGAAATTCCAGATGTTAAAGTCTACGCTGCTGTAGATCAATATCGTCAGGATTTTTCTATGGAGTGTGATTATGCACAGGAGAAAATTGATGTCGGCGCTAGCGGGTTTTTTACTCAGCCGTTTTTTGATCTAAAGCTTATGGAAATGTATGCTAAGAAAATAAAAAACACAGAAATATTTTGGGGTGTATCGCCGGTTATTAGTCAAAAATCTCAGCAATACTGGGAAAAGAACAATAAAGTAAACTTTCCTGTAGATTTTCTTCCAAGCCTAGACTGGAATCGTCAGTTTGCCATTAACATGTTAGAGGCGGTAAAAGCTTTTTCTGGTAGTGTTTATTTTATGCCGATTAAGGTAAATTTACTAGAATATTTAGGTGGCATTATTTAATTTATACTTATGAAATTTTACTCGTGTTCTTAAGGTGTAAAACATTTGTTCTTACCTATATATATAATTAGATAAATCTTAATTCTGCATTCAATGAAATAATCAAAACCCTTGGCTTGGGGTTGTTATTTGCCGGCGCAGCAATTGGCGGTTCGCAGGCTGTTTTAGGTGGGTATACTCGCACGCTGAAGGATTCATTGGAGCTGTTAGTTTCGGTAACTAAAAAAAAATGATCGTCGCCTTTATTTTCTTATTCTTGGTATCTTGGTAATACAGTACTTTATTAATTGTTGGTCTGTTTTTATAACGGCATAAAAACAACGGTTAATTTAGCAACAATATTGGCATTTTTAGCTGCACCTCCATTAGCGTACCTTAATTATTAGGTAGTTACTCTCAAGTGGGTACCGAAAGAATATCATCTTGGCTTATTTCTAAAAATATTAAGTTGGGTGAAAGTAGTGTTTCAAACAAGTTTTAGTTTAGTTTTTCTTTATTGGCGATTTTTTTGCCTGAAGTATATATTTTTAGGCAGGTTTAGGTAGAAGGAAAAAGTAATAGATATTCGGTAATTGTAATTTAGCCTTTTTTTGGTATAATTACACAAAATAAGTTATTAACCAAGGAGGACAATGGAAAAGAAAATAGGATTTTTAAAAAAGATGAAACAATTTCTTTCGAGTAGTAACAATGATAAAACTTCATGTTGCGATAATAGTGTTTCTGAAGAGTGCAGTAGCCAAGATAAGGAATGTAACAGCTCAGCGAAAGGAAAATATAAATGTCAGATTTGTGGACGGATGATTCACGAAGAACATTCACTAGAGCATGCTAAAGCTGAGGAGTATTTAATAAACTTAATTAGAAAAGATCATTCACATTGGCAGGACAAAGAGCCGACTTGCGAGGAGTGTGTTGTGTACTATCGAAAACTAGTGGATAAAACTGAAATCTAAAACTATGAAAGAGTTTTTTGTTGGATTAATATTTTTGGCTGCTGTACTTGTTTTAGCCGGTGTAGGGATTTTATTATTTCCGTTATTGATTGTGTTGGCTTTTTTTGCTCGGCTGATAATTATGATCGTGCTGGGTGTATTTGCTATTTGGTTTCTCGGAAAATTTATTATTTTTGTTTGGGAAAAGATGAGGGGGTAAAAGATGAAAAGAACGTTAGTATTTTTATTTATACTATGTGCATTATGTATCAATGGATGCGCGCAAAATAATAATGGAGGAAAAAACATGGCGGTATTAGAAACTAATCAAGGAATAATTAAAATTGAGTTAAAACCGGAGATAGCTCCCAAAGCTTGTGAAAATTTTACCAAGCTAATTGAAAGTGGTTATTACGATGGGATAATATTTCATCGGGTTATTAAAAATTTCATGATTCAATGTGGAGATCCTACTGGAACTGGTAGAGGTGGCGCTTCAATTTGGAATGCGCCGTTTGAAGATGAAGTTTCTGCTCAAGCTCAGTTTAATAAGCCTGGTATCCTGGCGATGGCAAATGCTGGGCCGGGAACTAATGGCAGCCAATTTTTTATTACAACCGCTGCAACACCTTGGTTAAACTCAAAACACACTATTTTCGGTGAAGTTGTTTCCGGGTATGATGTGGTTCAAAAAATTGAAAATTCACCTGCTGGTTCTTCAGACCGCCCTTCAGATGAACAGAAAATCATTAAAGCTTATATAGAATAATCTGAAGCGCGTGCAGTTAGTTATTAGCCAATCATTTCGAAAAATCTTACTTGTTGGATTCTGGCTTGGATATTTTTTTATTTTAAATACCAGTACAGCTTGTCTTGCACCTTGCCTGGCAAATAATGTTTACCTTAATAATCGGGAGCTAATTGTTGAGAAGCTATTAGAGGATGGATCGTTGTCGAATGGGCGGCCGTACATTATTCAGGGAGTTACTTGGTCGCCAGCAACCCGTGCTCCAAGAGAAGGTGTTAATATTTCTTTTGAGCGAGAAATTGTATCTTATGGATTCTTTTTTGATTGGCCGGGACGTAAGCCTCAAGGGCATGAAATTTTTGTTTCTTGGCTTAGAAAGCAGCACATAAAATATTACAAGAGGGACATTACATTAATGAAAGAGATGGGCGTAAATACTGTTAGGGTGTATAGCGATTTTGGGGACAACAAAAAGGACTACATTCAGATACTAGATGAATTTCAAAAAAACGGAATAATGGTGATCATGACTGTTGCCTCCTCAAGAGAGGAGATTGATAGCCGGCGTTATTTAAAAATTGTTCGATTCTGCAAAGATCATCCATCTGTTTTGATGTGGTCGATTGGCAATGAGTGGAACCTTGATTACCATAAGTATTGGGGGTATAAAACTGTAGACGAGGCGGCCTTGGCGACTAACTTTGTTGCTAAACAAATAAAAAAAATAGATCCTAATCATCCGGTGTCGTCTTGCTTGGGTGATCGATTTGTTGATGAGGATTCTAAAAATAGAATAAGTTGGGTTTTGAAGGTTTGCTCGGAAGTTGATGTTTGGGGTTTAAATGTTTATCGGGGAGATAGCTTTGGCAGTTTATTTCAGGAGTGGTCTACCTGCAGTAATAAGCCTTTTTATTTTAGTGAGTTTGGTACAGATTCTTTTCAAACTACTAGCTATCGGTTAGTTGACGGAAACAAGGCTGATAGCTGTAAAGGAAAAGCTAATGAAGAAATTCAGGCAGTCGTGGATATCAAATTGTGGGAGGAGATTGTTCCGCAGTTAAGCGCTCTTAATTCTGAGGGCTATTGTCTGGGAGGACTAATCCATTCATTCAGTGACACCCTATATAAAGTTGGTTCTTATCATTTAGGCTTAGGGGGGCTTATTGATTATTATTCTTTTCTGGAACGCGAAAGCTACATGGAGTATAACAGCGAAGGATTTTATTTATCCGGCGGGCATCCGGATGATGTAGCTAACGAAGAATATTTTGGATTAGTGGATGCAGATCTAAAACCCAAGAAAGCCTATTGGCTGATAGGGGAATTTTATTCAAAATTAGAAAAACTTAAAGAAGCGCATTTTCTATTAAGAAAGGACGATGCTATCCGGTAGTTAGCTTCTAAAAGTATAAAAAATATTTTTCTAAAAAACTTGACAGAAAGTTTATGTCGTTATATAGTGTCAATGTCATTTATAAAAATATTTTATTCGCAAAATATCAATGAATAAGCAGAAACCAAAACGTATTCTAAAAGTAAGCACCAAGAACATAAAAATGTATCTTGGTGCTTTTTTTGTTGTGTTGTTCTTGACTGGCAGTATGTCTTTTGCTTTTTCCCAAGAGCAATATTCACAAGTACTCCAACAAAAGATTAATGGACTTTATAAGGAAGCTAGGGTTTGTTATTCTGCTGATGATTTAGATGATGCTCGAGATATCTTTAATGTGATTTTACGGCTTGACCCCGATAATCAAGCTGCTCTTACCTATATAAACAAACGTATACCTGCCCGTCGTAGTAAAATTAGGTTAATCTCTGAGCGCAAGCAGGAAAGAATAGAGCAGGACCAAGCACGTCAAGAATTAATCAATGAACGTAAAAAAGCTCAGAATGAGCTAAGGCTGTTGCAGAAAGAAAATAAAAAAATGCAACAAGCAGAAAAAGAAGCAGCTAAAAAAGAAGCTAAGCAAAAGAAGCAAGTTAAAATTGCTCTAAAGAAACAAGAAATAGCAAAACAGCAAGAAGCTGTTGCTGAAGAAAAAATACTCAAGGGAAAAGCTAACGAACTTTACAAACAAGGTGTCCAGGCTTATAACCAGGATAATCTTGAAGAAGCAGTAAGTATTTTTAATCAACTGTTAAGTGTTGACTCTGAAAACCGCGGAGCTACAAAATATTTACAACACAAGATTCCCAGCCGTCAAGATAGGTTAGCTGTTGTTGAAGAGCAAAACCAAGCACGAGC
>CAZAYU010000005.1:0-2743 GCA_964489445.1 uncultured Planctomycetia bacterium | reverse complement strand
TTCCCAGCCGTCAAGATAGGTTAGCTGTTGTTGAAGAGCAAAACCAAGCACGAGCATCTTTACAGTTAGAAAGAAAGCAAGCTCGCAAGGCAATTGCTTCAGAAAAAGAAGCAGCTAAAAAAGAAGCTAAGCAAAAGAAGCAAGTTAAAATTGCTCTAAAGAAACAAGAAATAGCAAAACAGCAAGAAGCTGTTGCTGAAGAAAAAATACTCAAGGGAAAAGCTAACGAACTTTACAAACAAGGTGTCCAGGCTTATAACCAGGATAATCTTGAAGAAGCAGTAAGTATTTTTAATCAACTGTTAAGTGTTGACTCTGAAAACCGCGGAGCTACAAAATATTTACAACACAAGATTCCCAGCCGTCAAGATAGGTTAGCTGTTGTTGAAGAGCAAAACCAAGCACGAGCCTCTTTACAGTTAGAAAGAAAGCAAGCTCGCAAGGCAATTGCTTTAGAGAAGAATAAGGCTATCCAAGATGCTCAATCAAGGAAAGAAAAGATTAACACAGAGAGAGTGCTAGCTAAAAAAGAAGCGATACAGCAAAGACAACAACAGGCGGACAAAGTAATCCAGGAAAAAGAAAATAGAAAGCAGGCTCGAAATGAGTTACTAGGCAATCGTAAACGAGCGAAAGAATCTGCTATTGCTGGACGCAAAAAAGTGTACGCAGATAAAATTAATGCTAAACAAATAGCTTTAAACAAATTAAAAGAAAGCGTCTATATTAAAATTAAGAATGAAAAAACTGTAGAAGATATTTTTGATGATGCAGAATATTTCTACAATAGTGAAGAATATCAAAAAGCTGATTCGCTTTACGCTTATGCGTATGATGTTACCAACGATAAGATACTTAAAAAGGATATCCGAATTCAACGTAAAAAAATAAGCCGTATTCTTCAAGATGATAAAAAACAAAAGCTTGCTGAACAGCGTCTTAATGAAAAGGCAAAACAGAAAGAAACCCGCGCGGAGATAATTACTGAGCGGAAAAAAGCAAAGTTAGATTTGGCTGCGAAATGTCAAGCAGAAAAACAAGCTAAGCTTGACGCAGCAAGACAACAAAAAGAAGCCGCTCAACAAGAAGCAGCGCGAAAACGGCAGGCAGTTATTGACCAGCGTGCTCAGCAAATAACTGAACGTAAACAAGTTCATCAGGCAGCTATTGACGAGCAACAGCGTAAACGTGACGCGGCAGTTGCCGAGCGTAAAAAAGCTCGTGAACAAGCGCAAGCAGAAAAACAAGCTAAGATTGATATAGCAAGACAACAAAAAGAGGTTGTTCAACAAAAAGCAGAACAAAAACGTCAGGCAGCTATTACTCAACGCGCTCAGCAAAAGGCTGAACGTAAAAAAGCTCGTGAACAAGTGCAAGCAGAAAAACAAGCTAAGCTTGATGTAGCAAGACAACAAAAGGAAGCTGTTAGACAAGAAGCAGAGCAAAAACGCGAACAACGGAATCAACAGCTCAAACAAGAGAAGATGTTACGCCAAAAAGCACGTGCAGATGGTAAAGTAGAACAACAAAGGGCACGAGAAGCGATTGTTGCTAAGAAAGCAGCAGCTCGTGAAGAAGTATTACGTAAGTCAAAAGCACAGGCTGCATTAAAGGCTCAAGAAAAAGCTAATCGCCAGAAAGCATTGCAACAAGAGAACGATCTTCGTGAAAAAATTAGTGTACTATATCGCCAAGGAAAATCTTATTATGCGGATAATGATTTTGTAAATGCTCAGGAAATGTTTAACCGGGTGCTGGCTATAAATGCAAATCATCAGGGAGCAATTAAATATCTCAATAAGCACATTCCTGCAAAGCAGAAAAAAATAAGATTAATCGAGCAAAAGAAAAATAATAGGAAATAACGTAAAATGAATAAATTACGAAAGAGTAAGTTAACAGTTTTTTTAGCAGCAATATTGTTTTTTTGTTTTGCTCATTTTGATGTATTTGCCCAAGAGGTAGAAGACATGAAGATGATTATTGAGGAATTAAATCGCCTTAAGCAGCGTGTAGGTGTGCTAGAGCAAAAAGTTTCTGTGCAAGAGGGCATTATAAACTCACAGCGCCGGGTTATTGAAAAAGTATCCGAAATTTCACCGGAAATAAAGCAGGCAATGCTTCCGCCAGAGCCGAAAGTATTGGTGAAGGAGTTTATCTTAGAAGGTGTATATTTATTCAGCGAAAAGGATTTTGAACCGGTATTGGGGATATATCGTAATAAGCAATTAGGAAAAAGAGAGTTAGAAAAAGCAGCTGATGACCTGACAGCTTTTTATCGTAGCAAAGGATATATTACCAGTTTAGCTTATTTGCCGCCTCAAGAAATAAGCGACAATGTGGTAAAATTTAGCGTTATTGAAGGAAGAGTCGGTGAAGTTAAAATTGAAGAAGGTCAGTATGCCAAAAAAGAAGTTATCGAGAGTAAAATGCTTGTTGAACAAGGACAGGTTTTAGATTATGAGCGTGTTGAAAAAAGCATTAAGGCAATCAACAGACATCCGGATAGAGAAGCAAAAGCAGTATTGTTGCCAGGTAAAGATAAAGCTTCGACAGATTTGTTGGTTAAAATAGAAGATACTCATTCTCCTTGGCATTTCGGTGTCGATTATAATAATCGCGGAACTGATTACACCGGAAAAAATCGTTTTGGATTGACAATGCGTAATACAAATTTATTAGGAAATGATGAAATGCTTTCGGCACGGTTACAAGCTGGGAAAAATATTGATGAAGTTTATGC
>CAZAYU010000004.1:141197-194208 GCA_964489445.1 uncultured Planctomycetia bacterium | reverse complement strand
AAACAATTACCGGCTTAGACAGTAATACGGTATACACTTTAAAAGTAAAAGCTCGTAACGGAAATGATGTCCAGACTGCTTATGGTACTCAATCGGATCCGGTATATACACGGGCGACATACTTGAGCGCACCTACAATTACTGCGTATACGAATCAAGCACTTAATTCGGAATTAGGTAAAATTAATTTAATAATTAATATTACTGGAAATCCTGCTTATACTACTTACGCAATTAATGGGGTTAATGAAAATACCGGTGTAACGAAATGGTTAGGCTCAGACGGTATACTTGATGAAGTATCGGAAACTTGGCAGACCTATGCTAATTGGGGTAGCGCTTCCGGAAAAGATATTATTAATCTTGAGGACAATACTTACTATACTTTTCAGGTAAAAGCAAGGAACTCAGATGGAGTAGAAACCAATTCATCACCTAGCGCTTCAGTTCCTACTCCTGACCGCACTGAACCGGCAGTTTCTGGTTTAGGTACTGCCGAATCAAATTGTCTGGGTTATTGGAGCTTTAATGACAACACCAATATAGGAAAAGATTATAGTGCCCAAGATAATGACGGGACGAATACTGGTGCTACTTATAATGCCAGTGGAGTTTCCGGTGGAGCTTTGAGTTTTGACGGGAGTGATGATTATGTGGATTGCGGAAATATTGATGCCGGGAATTTTGGGACAAATGATTTTACAATTGAATTTTGGATAAAAACAACTGATACAACGGGAGAAATCATTACCAAGATGAATAGTTCAAGGGATAGTTGGGGAATGGGAATTTATCCAGCTTATGGTGGATTTTATATGGACTTAGCTGGAGGTACATACACGGCGGGTAATGCTGGTGAGTTTGGTTCAGTTATGGCGAATATCGAAGATGGAAAATGGCACCATGTGGTAGTCAGAAGACAAAATGGAACAATGCAGGGGTTTAAAGATGCTGTAGGTAGTAATTCGTTTAGCAGGAACGTTTCTTTTAGTTCTTCGGAACCACTGTATATTGCTAAGTCTGTGAGGATTGGTTATTTAAATGGCATTGTTGATGAAACTCGGATTTATAATCGTGCACTTACTGATTCTGAGATCGAGGCAAATTATTCAACCGGTAGAGATTACGTTGAACTTTCGGCAAAACCCGGTGATGCTAATTTAGCTGCTTACTGGGATTTTGATGAAGGTTTCGGAGCCGTTGCTTATGATTCTAGTGGTAATGAGAAGAAAGGAACACTTATCAATATGGATTTGGATACAGACTGGATAGTTGGTAAGTTCAATACAGGTTTAGATTTTGATGGAACGGATGATTATGTGAGTATACCGGATAGTAGTGCTAGTTTGTCTGGAGATTTTACAATAGCATTTTGGGTTAATCCGCGTGATGACGCTAGCAATCCGCGTTGGTTTAGCCTTATTGATGGAGCTAATAATCTTGAAGTAGGTCATATGGGGTCTAATGAAAAAGTATATTTTCGGTTTGATAATACAGTTATTCAAACTACAACCGGGATATCTTTAAATCAATGGCATCATGTAATCTGGGTAATGGATACCGATTCCAGAAGTATTTTTATCGATGGTGAGTTGAAAAATACGGAAAGTGGAGGAATAGGTGCGAATGCACAATATTCAGCAATAGGTGGTGGTTATGCCGGGTATACTGCCAATGGTAAAATCGATGAAGTCCGGATTTATAGTTCTGCACTGAGTGCTCAAGAGGTGCACGATCTTTATGCTAGTGGTGCTCCTAAGTATACTTATTACCGTTCAAGCACTTTAGGCGGAACTTATGAACCGGTAGGCGATGCGGCGATTTATGATAGTTTTACGCGAGCAAATAGTGATACAGTTGGTTTGGCATCTACCGGAGGTGTATGGATTGAATCACGGAATGGACAAAGTGTAGGCACAGAAGTCAGTGCCAGTGATAATAAAATATTAAGTAATAATTTATATTTTTATTATGATGCCGGAGTTCAACAACCGATTGCTCAACAAAATAATTTAAAGATTTCCGGAACTTTTGGCTTTGAAGCAGCGGCTAATGAAGAGGCAATTGTCAGTGTGCGCGCTCCTTCTAGCGGAACATATGCTCCTTGGAACGGTTACGGTGTAGTATTTAAAAACCAGGGTTATGGAAATGTTGTCGGATTAATTGACGGTTCTAATTCACCGTTTCAAAGTTCAAGTTATACTTTTGCATATAATACTGAGTATCAGTTTGATATCCTTATTGATTCTAATAATGCAATAACGGTTGCAATTGATGGAGTACAGATATTAAAAGGTTCAGCGCGCACCCCCAATGCTTCCGGTACACACTTTAATTTAGCCGGTTATGGAAATGTAAACAGCAAATACTTTAAAGATATTACAGTAACGCCATTAATTAGCACAAACGAGATAGTGGATACTTTTGGCGGTTATGCTCAAGATTTTTCTGGGATATTAACCGGAAGTGATATTACTTCAATCGGCTGGACTAAAGATATAACTGATGGTGCGGCTTATACTGTGGATAATGGACGCTTAAAAATGGTGCATCCGGCTTCTGCACCCAGTGAATCTTATGATTACGCAATGTACCAATTGCCTTCGGAAATTACCGCTAATGCAACTATTGAATTTGATTTAACGGTTACTGATTCTAACAGCTGGGACTTTTTGTTTGAGGTAGGAGATTCAACTTCTAATACCAGTTGGACCACCGAAATAATTCACTCGGCCATAAGTAATGAACATTGGCAAACATATATTTCTGCCGGATGGCAGTCGGTAGAGTCTGGATTGTCAGTAGGAAGTACTTATCATTTTAAGGTGTATATTGATAATACAAATAATGTTGTAAGGTACTATATTAATGGTGAACATTGCAATACTGTAGCGTTTGCTGATGCCGGATCTACGGGTATTAAGAAGATCTGGTTTGCTAGTTATGGCTATGGAACTGTAGATACTACTTGGTATGTAGATAATATTAAGGTAATTCCTTCCTCCGGTGGGGATACGCTAATTCCTACTACTCCGGTAAAAGATAATACTGATGGTTCATCCACACACAATATGGGAGTCTGGCAATCAAATATTTCTAACATTCCTAATGTTGATTTTGAATGGTTGGAAGCTAACTCTGATTCCGGTTCTCCGGATGATTACTTTTATTCTTTGACTACATTAGACGACGAAGGTAACGAGATAGATACATCAATAGAATCATCAATTGTAGCTACACCTGTTTCCGGATATTGGTGGGCAGTTGATGATTCAACTCCGGAAAGTGGTGGTACCTGGGTTTCGCGAACAACATTAAGCGAGGTTACTGCTGTATTAACCGGAGGAGCAGCCGACTCTATCCATAATATTTATGTTAAAGCTGAAGATGGTGCTGGAAATATTTCTGCAGTTCAAACTATTGGCCCGATTTGGATTGATACCACTCTTCCAACATTAAACCCCAATACAGTTATTGGCCAATCGTGGACAACTGACGGTCAGGATTTCTTTACTAATTCTACTTCGATTACAATTACCGGAGCTGCCGCTGATGTTCCTTCCGGGTTAAGTACTATCGGTGTAGTTTGGGGGGCTTGGGGTAATAATTATGATTACACCTGGGATGATAAAAACGTGTTAAATGATGATGACGGCACATGGTCGTCTACGTTTACCGGCATAAGTGGTCATAACCGCTGGCATTTTGATTCACTAGATAAAGCCGGAAATTACTCAATTCGTTGGGGTGAATCAATGTATTGTGATGTATTTGTGGATAATGTCCAACCGAATGTTCCTTCGGCTCCTATGGTAGTAGTTAACTCAACGAATCAGATTACTATTAGTGGTAATCTTCCTTCCGATCAAGGTGCTGGAACTGGAGCTCAAGCTGGGGCCGCACAATATTTAAATGAAACTTACAATGACAGTATTGAATGGTATCGCGTAGGTGATGTTGGGGTTTATGTCAATGAAACTACTAATGTAAATAATGGTACTGATTCTGGTTGGATTCAAACCACATCTTCTACTTATTCTTATTCAGATTCTGAACTTTTATTAAATACTCAATATGGGTATCAATCTAAAGCCCACGATAATTATAATGAAAGTAAGGGTACCTGGCATAATGAGTCAGCGTATTCAGCAACAATTTCTAAATATACCCTTTGTAATGTTCCTGATGCTCCCACAGTTTCTTTAATTGCTGGAACTTCTATTGATCGTTTACAAGTATCTATTAATCGCAATGGTAATCCAGCAACTGGAGTTGAAACTTGGACAAATGCTGGCAATACTCAGTACGCGATTGTTGTAGATGATGATTTCGATGCAACTAGTTTCAATACTACCAAATATTTAGATTGGGCATCGACAGAAAATGCAATTATTGGCGGAGGAACAGCAGAATGGAAAACGTATAGTGAATGGGGTAATTGCGAAGTAACTGGTCTTGTGGCTGATAAAATTTACCGGTTTAAAGTTAAGGCACGTAACGGAGATAATGTAGAGACTGCTTTTAGTGCGGTAGAAAGTATGTATACTCGCCCGGCGATACCGCAAATTATTTCTATTGAAACTTCTGCTTATTCCGGTCCACTTAATTCTGGAGCCGGTGGTCTAAAGATTAGATGGCATCATACTTCTAAGAGCTACACTCTCAAATCTTCCCTTACCGATAGTGATGGTTCGGAAGATCCGGACGGAGCGGGTACTTGGTCAATAGCTCCGGGCATTGACAATGAAACACCTCCATCGAGCATTTTAGAAATAGAAGATACAGATACTACCGGAAGTGCTAATGTTACTAATGGTAATCAGGTGATTACTACTACTGATTTAACCAGTTACATAAGCGCTGGAGATACGATAAAGATTGTTAATACTGATCCTTCAGAGTCATCAATCTATACGGTTAAGAGCATGACTACTTCTAGTATTACCTTAGATGTTCCGTATACCGAAACCAATGATTCTGATGGAAGTGCCAGTGTAAAACGAAGAGAGATAGTGTATATTCATTCTGGATTAAGTTGTGGTGATTTACTCTATTATCGGGTAAAAGGCAGGAATCTAGATAATGTTTGGACTGATTATTCCTCTATTCCTCCCCCCGATGGAATAGTTACTGCTGACCGGACTCAACCGGGAATTCCCGAAGTAACTCTTTTTTCCTCAACTACGGAGATGGGAAATGTCTCTTTTACCTGGGATGCGGTAGACGGAACCGGTTCGGATGTCGCCGGGTACACGTTTAATCGCGCTCCTTCTTCAACCGGAACTTATGATTCGGTTGAAGGATTATCGGATAATTTTTCTGACGGTAATTCTGAAGGGTTTACTATGACCAATGGCTCATGGGCGGTTACCTCTGAACAACTAGTTAATTCGGCGACTACAGCTAGCTGGATGTGGGCGCAAGATTTAACCCATTCCTATACAGATTTTATCTTTGAATTTGACGCTAAATTATCTTCTGCCGGGTATCTGGCAGTAGTATTCAGAAATAGCAATACTGCTGGTTCAACAGATACAATGTCTTTAGTTGCTAATCCCAGCTGGAATTACTGGCGGTTGAGAGATAGTGTAACTACCGCAGCTACCGGCTCATATGTTGATGTTGCCAGTGAACGCTATCCGGGAATTACTGCCGGAGTAACTTATCGTATTATGCTAAAGGTAGATGGGCAGAATGTTAAGTTATATGTAGATGATTTTTTTGTCGGTGAGTATGATTTTACCGGCCATGCTTCCGGTGGAATTGGTCTATTAAGTTATTCTTCCGGAGCAACATTTGACAATGTAAAGGCTCGTCCGCTAGTTGCCGGAACTCCGGATAATGGTCATCTTGTTGATACCGATTTAGCGATTAACCGTGCGGCTTCAGCTTTAGGCGGAGCAATTGCTAACTACAGTTCTCAATATTCAGGAAGAGAGGCAACTAAAGCTATTGATTCTGTTAAAACCGGAACTAGCGTCAGTAATCAGTGGTTAACTAATGGTACAACTACCGGATACATTACTCTTGATTTAGGAAAACTACGAAAAATAGACCGGGCAGTGATTTATAATTATAATGAAACTTCATACTACACAAGAGGATTTAAAGATTTCACCATTTCTACTAGTAATCAACCTACTTCCGGTTTCGTTACTCGTTATACCGAAGTGTTAGTGGCTGAAGATGGCGTTGGAAATCCGGCGCCTCAGGTATTTCCGATTTTAAATAGCGGTAATCCGGTTATCTGCCGTTATGTAAGAATCGCTAATACTTCTAATTGGGGTGATGGTGGTTATACCGGATTGATGGAAGTAGAAATTTATGATGTTAGTCCGATTGACAAAGCTGCTCCAGATGCGTTGAGCGCAATTAATTGTACTGATACTCATGGCTTAAGCCAATGGCAATTTGGAGTTTCTAATGATAACGCAGTGGCTTTTTCCTGGTCTGCCCCCGCTGATTCTAATGGGACAACTTATTATTATTACGAACAAGCTTTTGATAATGAAGGAAACCAAAGCAATTTAATTTATGATCCGGTAATGGAAAATCCGGTCAACCAGGGATATTTAAGAGTTGGCTCTAATACACATGGTGCGGCAACTGAGTCGTTTGATACAGGTATAAAACACAAAGGCAATTATAGTTTAAAAGTTATTTATTCCGGAAGTAATTCTGTCTGGTCTTCCGATTTTACTATCGGAACGCATATTGATGCAAATTCTATTTATCTATTTTCCGCTTTTGTTAAAACTGTTGCCTTAAATGCTGGTCAGGCAAAGTGTGATGTCTCCGGTGCTGGAACTATTCAGGGTACGGCAGGTACAGCGTCCGGTACTTCTGATTGGACCCAAATTCGCACGATTTTCCAAACTTCAGCCAGTGGTACGGTTACACTTTCTTATTCCGGAATAAATAGTCCTTCTGGAACTGTTTATTGGGATGATGCTAAATTAGTAAAAGTTTCTTCCGAGGAGGTAAAGGCAGGTATTTCTGGTTACAATATTTATAAAAATTTAAGCAGCGGGGATACAGTGTTAAGTACTACTGACAATACTATTTATCAAAGTGCGACAACAATCAGTACAGTTGCTTTTCCCGATAGCCAAGCTAATTATATTCATATTAAAGCCATTGATTCTGCTGGAAACTGGTCCGGAGATATTTATAAAGGGCCGTATTGGATTGACGCAACTGATCCTTCGGAAGTAGGAAGTCTTGCCGACGATAGTCATAATATCAACGGATGGCAATCAGGTATTTCTAATAATCCTAATGTAACTTTTAGTTGGACTGCAGCGACAGATAACTTAAGTGGATTAGACGGATATGATTGGGGAGTAAATACCAGTTCTGCTGATTGGACCGGAACAACAAAGGATTTACAAGAAGCTGCTGTTTCAGTAGGAATTACTTTCCCGGAAGGAACCGGGAATTATTTTCATATCCGCTCGGTAGATAATGCCGGTAATTGGGATGATACTTCTAATGATCTTGGCCCTTACTATATCGATTATACTATTCCTAATAATCCGGGAACACTAGCCTATGGTACAATTACCGAAAACAGCATCAATGTCAGTGTTTCCGGGGCTACAGATGCGCTAAGTGGCCTGGAAACTACATGGTGTTATTTTGAATATGATGCTGATAATACTTCTTTTGTTTCTGCTTCCGCTAATAGCGGTTGGTGTGCTGGAACCTGGACGCCTTCAGGGCTTTTACCGAATATTTCTTATGCCTTTCGCTGGAAAGTAAGAGACAGAGCAGGAAATGAAACTGGCTGGAGTACGCCTTCTCCGGCTTATAAATATACTTATTCTAATCTTCCCAATCCTCTGACATTAATTGCCTATACGAATCAGCCGTTAAATTCAGAATTAGGCAAGGTCAATTTAAAAATTGATACTAATGATAATTCTTCTGAGACTACTTATGCAATTTATGGAACTAATGAAAATACCGATGTAAGTAAATGGTTAGGATCAGACGGCCTGCTTGATGAAGTAAGTGAAGTCTGGCAGATTTTTGTTGATTGGAATGGTGAGTTGGGGCAGGATATTCTTAATCTCGACGATAATACTACTTATACGTTTAAAGTAAAAGCGAAAAATGGTGACGCAGTAGTTACTAGCTTATCAACAGGAACTCTAGTTACGACTTTAGACCGAACTGCTCCGGTGGTATCTAGTTTAGGAACTGCCGAATCAAATTGTATCGGTTATTGGAGCTTTGATAACAGCTCAGACGTAGGAAGAGATTCCAGCGCTTATGGTAATGACGGAACAAATAATGGTGCGACATATAACGCTAACGGTGTATCCGGTGGGGTTTTGAGTTTTGATGGCGGCAGTGATTATGTTGAAGTTGGTTCTGTATTTAATCCTAGTAATGATAACTGGACAATTAGCATGTGGTTTAATCAATATGATGCTACTGAAAGAGGTTTGTTTAGGAGTGGGCTTTATAGTGATGTTCCCAAGACAACTGGTATAGATTTTGCTGTTTCTTCCGGCGGATTCAAATATAGGTTCTCAACGCCTGGCAATTGGGCAGATGTTGCTTCAAGCACTATAGGTGCTACCGTAAATAATAATGTTTGGTATTATGTTGTTGTTTCTCGTTCCGGATCTAATATTGATTGGTATTTGAATGGGGTGGATATCGGAGATACAAATGTTGGAACAGCAACTTTAGGGTACGGAACTTATTCTATCGGAGATTGGGATGGTGGCTCAGCATATAATTTCAACGGACTCATTGATGAGGTTCATGTTTACGATCGCGCACTTACTGCTTCCGAAATCCAGGCTAATTATTCTACCGGAAGAGATTATGTCGAACTTTCGGCAAAACCGGGTGATGCTAATTTAGCTGCTTACTGGAGCTTTGATGAAGGGGTGGCCGCGACCGCCTATGATTTAACCGGCAATGGAAATCAAGGAACGCTTACTGGAATGGATCCGGCTACGGACTGGGTTGACGGTAAATTCGGTAAAGCTTTGGATTTTGACGGAAGTGGCGACTATGTAACAACTAGTTACGGAAACGGAGTAAATCCTAATACCCAACCGTGCACTTATTCACTTTGGGTTAAATCCGACAATCCTTCCGCAGGAAAAATGTATCTTATTCAAGGAAACTGGAGTGCTAGTACCCGAGCTTATTTTGGACATACTGGTGGATATTGGAGTATGGGAGTCCAGTCTAGTGGTTGGGGAGAAACTAGCGGTGGTGCTGCAGATTCTAATTGGCATCACATGGCAATTGTTTTTGATGGATCTAATGCTAAGTTCTTTATAGATGGAGAGTATGTTTATCAAAAATCTTATACTTCTTATAATTTTAATCAAGAATTAATTATTGGTTCCGGTAGGCCTACGGATAGCTCATATGATTGGGATGGTAAAATCGATGAAGTTCGAGTTTATAATACTGCTTTAAGCAATCGCCAAGTGCACAATCTTTACGCCAGTGGTGCACCAAAATACGCTTATTATCGTTCAACGGCTTCCAGTGGTACTTATGAATTATTAGACATTCTTGATAATCGGAAACAGAAAAAGGCAGTGACAATTAACAATGCCGGCAACGCTAATAATCTTAATAATTATCAGGTTAATTTGACTGTTACTTATGATTCGGATATGCAGGCTGATTTTGACGACTTACGTTTCTTCGATTCTGACGGGACTCCAATTAGTTATTGGGTCGAAAGTTATACTGCTTCAACTACTGCTTCTGTTTGGGTAAAAGTTCCGTATATCCCCGCTTCTAGCTCTAAAATTATTTGGATGTATTATGGAAATAGCGAAGCTGAGTCTTTATCTAATAAATCTTTTGTTTTTCCGTATGATCTTAAAAATCCGGATTTTGAAGAAACCAATACCTGTTTGGAGCCCAGCGCCACAGTGCAGAATTTTGGCTGGAATCATTTTGATGGTACAGCTGACAATGATTGTCTAGAGGTTAACACTCTAAAAGCTCATTCTGGCACAAAAAGCTTCGGTAACTCCTATAGTTGTAACGCAGTTTGTGACGATGAAGGTTCAGCAGCTACTTACCCAACTACTTACATGTATCAGGATGTTTCTGTTGGTAGCAATGACCGCTATATTGTTGAGGCAACCTATTGGTTTCAAGGAATAGTGTTTAATGGTTCCGGATGTCCTGATCTTTCGGAAACCGGCGGTGAAGATGATTCTCGGTTAAGATTAGTTTATTATAATTCCGGTGAAAGTCAAATTGGCTCTTATCTTGGCCCTAGTTTTTCCGGGTTAGGGTATACTTCTGGTTGGACTTGGCTTAAGTATACGGATGTTTCTGAAACTATGCCTTCGAATACGGCAAAAGTCCGGGTTCAGGTAGAAGGAGGCGATTATAATAATTCTTGCGGTGGCTTTGGTGGGGGAGGCAATGCCGGAGGGTATTACGATGATTTTTCGGTAATTATTCGCAAATATACTTCTCCTGAGCCGTCAGCTTCTTTCGGTGCTGAACAACCGGCTGTTTGGAATGGTTCAGATTATGCGGATACATTTGGTGGATTTTATGATAATTTTTCTGATGGAGATACGAATGGCTGGGTAGTGAATGGCTCACCTACTTTAGCTAATGGCACAATCGCTTTATCGGGCACGGATAATGAAATACATACTACTGATAAATACGGAAGCGGTGTATTAGAGATAAAAATAAACAGCGCGTCTACCAGTTCTGCTGCCCGGTTTGGAATGAGTGACGGGCAATTTACAACTTATCCTTCAAGCAGCAATTCAGTATTTTTTCATCATTGGAGCGGAGGCCTGCTGTATGAAGACTGTTATCCCGGAGGGTCTCAGAATCAATCCGGTACTTATGCTGCTGGACAAGATTACTACTATAAAATAATATTTGTGAAAAACAGTCATGCTGAACTTTATCAAAATGGTATTTTAAAGAAAAAATACGATATTGCTCCTAATGCGGACATGAATATTTGGTTGATGTCCGACGGTGCAATAGCCCAAACTTTTGATTGGGTTAAATTTACTCCGATTGGCGCTGACAAAGGAGATAACCAAGCTCCGAGCATCCCGGAAAAAAATCCGGCAGATGGTTCAAACAGTCACAATACTTCTGTTTGGCAGTCGGGAATATCTAATGATAACACAGTTGATTTTGGGTATACTCAACCGCTATCTAACGGTGACGATTATTTTTATTATGCATCTACGGTGGATGGTGAAGGAAACAAAAGCAGTGATAATTTTATATTAAATCCATATTTTGAAAAAAATACAAATGATTGGTCAATTGGTGGAGCCGGCGCTGTAAGTGTGGAGCCTAATGGTCCTGCGGGTAGTTATGCAAAATTTGATGTGAATTCTGGCGGAGAAGCTGTATCTTTTAGATCAAATGTATTTTCTCAAGAAGCTGGGAAAACATATCATTTGTCATTTTGGTATAAAGTTTCGAGAGCAGATTACAATGGAAGCTTTAGGGTTGGTGGGTACAATGGTGGAACGCATTGGGAATTTATATTAAGTGGTGAACAGTCTACAGATTGGAAACACGTAGAAAGAACTTATACTGTTCAATATGGAACACCCACTTATACAAACCAATTTTGGGTGTTTGGGTATCAAGATGTTGATGTTTACATAGATGATATAGAGATTTATGAAGTTAAATCCGTTAACGTCACTACCCCCATTTCTGGATATTGGTGGGCGAAAACAATAGCTACTAGTACTCCACCCGCTTTTAATACTACAAACTGGACTTGGGTTCCGCGGACTACAGTAAATATTACTACTCCGGCCTTAGACGGTGATTGTGTAAACTATATTCATTATATACACGTAAAAGCCGAAGACGGTGCCGGTAATCTTTCTGGCATTCAAACTACCGGGCCGATTTGGGTTGATACAGTTTTACCTACGGTAACTCTTTCTTCCCACACCAATGGTAGTTCTTATTACAATAATACTGGTACAATTACTATCAACGGAACATCGCAGGATTGTCCTAGTAATGTTGATTACACTATCTGGAATATTGACCGCAATAATGAAACCGGTTCATACAATTCAGTTACCGCTCCGTGTACTGCCTGGAACGGAGCTACTGAAGGTGATCCGAATTGGTCGGGTACCTGGCAAAACTTAAGTGGAGAAAACTGGATTTATATTGCTGATTATGATAAAGCCGGTAATTTCTCTGGATGGAACCAGCATGTTAAATTATTTACCGATACTGCTGCTCCTAATAATCCCAGCTTTTCTGTAGTTGATGCTGTTTCTGGTAGTCAAATAAATCTTAACTGGAGTTTACCTGCAGATAACGGAAGTGGTTCTGGCTATCCGTATACCGTAGATGATGTAGGGGTAAGTGTTAAGCGGGATTCGACAATTATTTATTCAACCGGGCATTCGGAAAATAATTATTTCTGGAATGATCTCTCTGTTTCCGATACTGGACGTTCAGAAAATACTCAGTATACTTATACTATTTCTGCCCAAGATAATACACAAGAAATCCGGGGCAACTGGCATAATACTACTAGTTATGTAGGTTCTAGTTCTAAATATACTCTTTGTAATTTACCCACTGGATTTGACGCAGTGTCTGATGTGGTCGATGAAAAACCGTACATTGATTTAACTGTAGATACATTTCCTAATCATGGTTCTGGTTCTTCTGGGTATAAGTTTGATAATGTTGATCCTGATAATTACAATAGTGAGTATTGGACTTCTGGTTGGCAGTCTGCAGATAATACATGGACGGATGATAATCCCGAAGACCTAGAAGAAGGATTGTATCCTGATTACTATTATTGTTACCGTGTTTGGTATCGTAATGGTGATGGCGATCCGGATATTGATGGTGATGGAGGGTATGTAGATGACAGTGGTGATTATGTAACTTTATGCAAGTGGTCTCTTCCTAAAATTCCGGTGATTACTTCTGTAGAAAGCTCAGATTCTGCCGGTACACTTAATTCCGGCGGCGGCGGATTAAAAATTACCTGGACTTATACTTCTTATTCTTACGATATCGAAGCCTCTCCCAACGGAACTACTGGATGGGAAATTTTAACCACAGATACTGCTCCCGAAGGTAGCTGGGTTCCGGATATTAAATATGTGGAAGGCACCGTTGTTGAGGCTACCCTTAATGTTACTCAGGGTAGCGATACAGTGTCGGTTGTTGGTTTTTCCGGAGATTTAAATGATGTTTTGGAAGTTAGTGAATATATAAAAATTGATAGCACTGATCATGCAGGTATTTATAAGATCATGGATATTAATGATGTCAGCGATGTTTTAACGATATTGCCTGCTTTTCCTAATCCTGCATATAATGGATATTGTGGTGCTACGGATAGTGATGTAGCTTTTGAAGAGAATTTACATGTATTATATATTCACTCTGGGCTTGGTCAGGGTGAGCATCGCTGGTATCGAGTCAAAGGCCGGAATTTAGAAGATGATGAAACTGCTTATTCGAATATCGATGACGGTGTAGTTACTGTTGACCGGGTCAAGCCTACTATTCCGGAAACAGAAATAGTGTCTAATTCTTCGGATATGGGGAGTATTGATTTATCCTGGAGTGTGTCTGATCCTACAGATACTTCTTTGTCCGGGTACACTTTTAATCGCGCCTCGGCATTAACTGGTGATTATTTTCCTGCTGACGGACTTTGGGATAGTTTTTCATCAACTCCCGGAAATTGGATATTAACTTCTGGAGCTTCTATATCTTCCGGAATTATGTCTTGTGATGACACTACTAACTCAACATATACTGATCCAGGTTATTCCAAAAACCGAGTGGTTGAAATTGATTTTGAGCGTACCTCCGGACGCAATATTTATTTGGTTGCCAGATACAAAGATTCAAATAATTTTGTCTGGTTTGGGTATGAGAAAATGAGGGGAAGTACATATTGGTTCTGGCAGGAAACGTTAAACGGAAGTCTTAAAAAAGAACAAGGAAAAATAATCTATGATCTTGATAATGATATTGTATACCATGCAATGATAATTTGTAAGGATGATCACTACCGGCTATACATTAATGATCAATTTGTGATGAGCTACGATAATTCTGATTTTACCGATAGCAATTATCGATTCGGATTATCTACAGAGGGTTCTGTTGTTGAATTTGATAATGTCTCTATCCGTCCGTTGATTGCTGATACTATTACTTCTGGAACATTATCGGTCACTAACAATAGCACATCTGTTACTACATCTGTAAACCTAACTTCTTATTTTTCTACTGGCGATTATGTATCAATTTATAATTCCAGTGTTGACCCGTTTGAGTCTTCTATTTATCAGGTACAAGCAATAACTTCCAATTCTATCACTTTAGATTCTCCTTATACCGGAACTACTGATTCGGGAGCCGGAGTAGTTGCCTATGACAATTTATACAATGATGTCGTCTCGGAAGTTTCCGTTTCCGCCTCTGGCGGCACTAACCCTGCCAATCTTATTGATAACAATTTATCTACTGCTTGGACTTATGGTGCAGCCACAGGCAGTGTTACTATTGACTTAGGTGCGATAAGAACTGTTGATCGGGCGGTAATATATAATCTTAATCAATATTCCGGAGGGTTTAAGGCGTTTACTATTTCTACAAGTCCGGATAATTCCAATTATACTCAACGTTATAGTGGGACTTTAGCTTCTGAGGATGGAAGTGGTAATCCCGCGCCTCAGGCGTTTCCGATTTTAAATAGTGGTAACCCGGTTGCCTGTCGTTATGTAAGAATCGCTAATACTTCCAATTGGGAAAATGCCGGTTCCATCGGGTTGGTAGAAGTAGAAATTTATGATGTTGGGCCGGTTGATAAGGCTGCACCTGCGGTATTAAGTGAGATTAGCTGTGATGATACTCATACCTTAACCGAATGGAAATATGGAGTCTCTAATGATAATACTGTTGCTTTTTCCTGGATTGCTCCGGTTTCTAATGGCAGCAATTATTATTATCAGGAAATCGCTATGGATAATGAAGGAAACCAAAGTAATTTAGTTTTTGATCCTTCGATGGAGAATACTGAATATCCAGGTTACATTAAAGAAGACTCTATCACTCAAAATGGCACTTTTAGCTTTGATGAATCGAATAAGTATAAAGGAAATGCTAGTCTAAAATTTTCTTGTTCTGCTTCTGATGCTTATAGAGGCGCTGTATTAACAATCGGTGCTGACATTGATGCCAATTCTACTTATTTATTTTCTGCGTTTGTAAAAACTAACCTTACTTCTGGATTAGCAAAATGTAATGTTACTGGAAGTGGTTCAATTGTTAATTATTCTACTGCCAGCGGAATTTCTGACTGGGCCGAAATTCGGACTATTTTTACTACTTCGGCCAGTGGTACAGTCACTATATCTTATTTTGCTGATGATCCTAATAGCGGCGGCCAAGTATGGTGGGATAATACCCGGATAGTAAAGATTTCTTCCGATGTAGTTACCACTCCTATTTCCGGTTATAATATTTATAAGAATTTAAGCAATAGCGATACTTTATTGACTACGTCTAATACTATTATTTATCAAAGCGCAATTGCAATAAGTACAATTGTTTTTGATGAAAGTCCGAATAATTACATCCACATAAAAGCTATTGATGGTGCTGGAAATCGGGCAAATGATATTTCTAAAGGACCTTACCAGATTGACACTATTGCTCCTGTTGGACAGGCGATCAACTCAATAGTTGCTAACAGCTATAGTCAACTTACGGTTAATGCTGCTACCGGAAGTGATGCTACGTCTGACCTTTATAACGGCGCGAATATTTCTTCTCCGGCTGAAGATGAAGGAAATGGTCCTTATTGGTTTGATGAAACTGGTGGTGGCCCCGGGGCAAATGATTCTATTTGGGTAATTTCTACCGCTCATGTAGATAGCGGCCTTTATCCAAACACTCAGTATACTTATCAAGTTAAATTACGCGATAATGCGGGTAATAAAACTATTTATTCTACTTCATCAAGTCGGTATACTTTAGCTAGAGTTCCCGGAACTCCCGTTGGAACTCTTCCGGCAATGGATGTAATTGATCGACTGACCGTGACCATTGATAAAAACCTAAATCCAATAGCTGCTGAATGGACTAGCTGTGCTGATACTCAGTATGCGATTACTGTTCAGGGAGGAGGGTATGTTTATGGTACACATTTTGTTGATCCAGATACTAATGGTATTATTACGGTTGAAAATGACGCTTGGGATGTTTATTCTGCTTTTGGCGGAGCAAGTGGTGAGCTTATAACCGGATTAGCAGAAAACACACAATACAGATTTAAAGTGAAAGCTCGAAATGCGGAAAACGTCCAGACTGCCTATGGTTCGGAATTAGCGATTTATACTCGCGTGATGAGTCTTACGGATGGTGAAGTAACCCTTTCGGTTGGCACTAATTACGTAGATCTTGAAGTTGTTGCTACACATCCGAATCCTACTGCTGATGATACCGGTGCTTATTTTGATAATTTTACCGGAAGCGGATGTAATGGTGATGATTCCGGCTGGCAGAATGGTGATTACACTTATCGGGACTACGGGTTAGTTAATGCTCAATATGGTTATAAGGTTATATTACGTAATGGTGATGGCGTGGAAACTAATCCTAATCCTACAGAAAAGGAGATCTATACTTTAGCTAATACACCTTCTATACCTTCAGCTATATTGCCTTCTGGTTACACTTCTACGTATCATTTAAGAGTAAGGGTTAATCAAAATGGTAATCCGGTAGGCGTGGCCACTTGCACTACTTCCAATGACACTGAGTATGCGATAATGGTGGACTTTGATGATCCGGAAACTGCCGGGACTGATGAGTCCGCGGATTTCTTACCGGTTAAGTGGGTTAATCCGGCCAATGGAGAAATTGTTGCTTCTGAGGCATGGGGTACTTATTCTGCCTTTAACGGTGCAAATTATGAAAATGTAGTTAACTTAGCTGCGAATCAGCGCTATCGGTTTAAGGCTATGGCTCGTAATGGTGATGAGATAAATACAACTTACAGTTCCGACGTTTCTCTGTGTACACGGGCGACAAGACCAAGAGTTATTAGTGTTACTACAACTTATAGGGCACCGCTTGATTCTAATTCCGGAGGAGTAGAAATTCGTTGGGCAAACACCTCGGATGATTATTTGCTTTATAAATACCTTAGTGGGTGGAAAGCGGTGGATACTGGATGGGCAGCATCTGGGCAATATGGAGTTCCTCCGACCGGAAATACTGAAGATACCGATACTTCCGGAACCGCTAACGTTACTAACGCAAGTATTACGGTAAGTACTTCTGACTTGAGAAGTTATTTAACCGCTGGTGATTCAATTAAGATTGTTAATACTTCTCCGGTGGAAGAGGGGGTTTATACAGTTAAAACAGTAGGTAGTAGTTATGTTACTCTAGATTCGCTATATGAAGGAACTACTGACTCTGATGGAAGTGTAACTGTTAAAAGAAGAGATGTTTTTTATTTCGATAATGGTTTAGAAAGTTGGTATGGAAATAATTTTTATAACACAAGAGGACGGAATTCTTGTGATGTTGAAACAGATAGTAATCTTTATAGTGGGTATAAGTATGCTTCATATATTGCTGATCGTCAAATACCCGGTACTTCTGATTTGGCTCTTGCTCCTTTGCCAGCCGGAATGGGTAGTATGGATTTATCCTGGAGTGTCTCTGACCCCACAGACACCTCTTTATCTGGTTTATCCGGATATAATTTCTTACGTGCACCGAATGTAACCGGCAATTATTATCCGGTAGATGGTTTTTATGATAATTTTTCCTCATCCAATAATGCTTGGATTTTACCCGCTGGAGCTACTATATCCGGAGGCAAATTAACTTGTGTGAATACTAACAACAACCAAGCTTACACCGATCAAAGTTTTTCTGGAAACCGGATTATTGAATTTGATTTTAAACGGACTTCGGGGAGCTATATTAGCCTGACAGCAAAATATGTGGATAGCAATAATTATATCCGGTTTTATTTATATTATTCCTACGGCGGATACTATGACTATTGGCGGTGTGAACGGAAGGTAAATGGAAGCACTAGCTATACTTATCAAAGTGGTAACAATCGGATATATTTGACTCAAGGGCAGACTTATCATGCCAAAATTATTTGTAACGGCAGTATGTATAAATTTTATATAAATGATGTTTTTTTAATGGAACGCAGTGATGCTAATTTTTCCGGTGCAACTTATCGAATGGCTTTAGGTTCTTATAATTCTACTGTTGAATTTGATAATGTCTCTATCCGTCCGTTGATTGCTGATACTTCTACTGCCGGAACATTATCAGTTACTAACAATAGCACATCTGTTACTACATCTGTAAACCTAACTTCTTATTTTTCTACTGGCGATTATGTATCAATTTATAATTCCAGTGTTGACCCGTTTGAGTCTTCTATTTATCAGGTACAAGCAATAACTTCCAATTCTATCACTTTAGATTCTCCTTATACCGGAACTACTGATTCTGGAGCTGGGGTAGTTGCCTATGACAATTTATCGAACGATACAGCTGCTAACCATGCTGTTTCCTCTAATGGCGGTACAATAGAAAATCAAACCACCGGGTCACAGAATCCCAATTACCTTATTGATGGAAACCTTTCTACTGCTTGGGTAGATGCAGATTCAGCTACCGGATACATTACTATTGATCTAGGTGTCAGCAGAGTTATTGATCGGGCAGTAATTTATAATCGTAATCAATCTTCCGGAGGGTTCAAAGCATTTACTATTTCTACAAGTCCGGATAATTCCAGTTATACTCAACGTTATAGTGGAACTTTAGCTTCTGAAGATGGAAGCGGTAATCCTGCGCCTCAGGTGTTTCCGATTTTAAATAGCGGTGATCCGGTTGTCTGCCGTTATATAAGGATTGCTAATACCTCTAATTGGCAGAGTGCTGGCTCTACTGGATTAAATGAAGTTGAAATTTATGATGTCGGGCCGATTGATAAAGCGCAACCTTCAGCGTTGGGCACAATCGAAGACGGCAATCACAATCCTAATACTTGGCAGTTTGGCATATCTAACGACAATACTGTTGCTTTCTCCTGGTCGGCTCCAGTTTCTAACGGTACTACTTATTATTATTATGATCAGGCAATAGATTATGAAGGAAACACTAGTAATTTACTTTACGATCCAACAATGGATAATCTAGATTATCCCGGTTACTTAAAAGAAGATTCTAACATTCAAAGTAGTGTGTTAAACGCTACGCCTGGAACGTTATCAGTAACTTATGACAATGAGTCAGTTGCTACTACTTCTGATTTAACTGCTTATTTTTCAGTAGATAGCTATATTAAAATTGTTAATACCTCTCCAGCTGAATCTTCTATTTATAAAATTAGTGCAATAACCTCTAATTCCATAACCTTAAATGCTCCTTATACCGGAACTACTGACTCTGATGGAAGTGTTGTTGCTAATTTTCTTACTTTCGACGAATCAATCTATTACAAAGGAAATAAAAGTTTAAGGTTTGATTGTCCAGCTTCTGATGTTTACTGGGGCGTAGATTTAACCGTGGGAACAGAGTTAGAAGCAAATTCTACTTATTTGTTTTCTGCTATTGTAAAAACAAGCTTAACAGCTGGCCAAGCAAAATGTAATGTGTCTGGTGCAGGACTATCAGCAATTGAAGCACCACAAACTACTGCTTCTGGTACTTCTGATTGGACTAAAATCCGCACTATATTTAATACTGGTGCCAGTGGGGCAATTGCTCTTTCTTATTATGTTGATAGTCCAAACAATGGTGGACAAGTCTGGTGGGATGATGCTACGCTGGTTAAAATAGAATCTTCTCCAGTCGCCTCTAATATTGCTGGATACAGTATTTATAAAAACTTAGAATCAAATGATACTTTATTGACTACTACAGATACTGTTATTTATCAAGGAGAAACTTCCAACAGTTCAGTTGTGTTTCCGGAAGGAAACACTAATTTTATTCATATTAAAACTGTAGATTCTGCCGGGAACATAGCAGAAGATTTTAGTCAAGGTCCTTACTATATCGACATTACGCCTCCCCAAGAAGTAACCAATCTTGTTCCCAGCGATGGGCGGGCGACTGGAATTTGGCAGTCGGGAATTTCTAATAATCCGACTTTAAGATTTAATTGGATTGCTGCCTTAGATACTGATAATGGTGTATCTAATAGTGGCTTAGACGGATATGACTATACAATAAATACTTCTTCTGCTGATTGGACCGGGATAACTAAAGATTTGCAAGAAACAAATACTTACCAGCAAATTAATTTTCCGGATGGAACTGGAAATTATTTCCATATTCGCTCAGTAGATAATGCTGGTAACTGGGATACGACTTCTTCTGATAGTGGCCCTTACTATATTGATATAATCACTCCTATTCCCGGAACGTTATCTTATGGTACGATTACCCAAAATAGTATCAGCGTTAGCGTTTCTGGCGCTACAGACGCAAGAAGCGGTATTCCGGCTACTGCTTGGTGTAAATTCCAGCATGACAATGACTTAGATTATTTTGAATCTGAAAGTGATTTTGATGGTGATAGCGGTTGGTGTGATGGTTCTTGGGTTGTTTCTGGTTTAGACAATGATGATTTTGCTTTTCGCTGGAAAGTAAGAGACCGTGCTGGCAATGAAAGTGCATGGACTTATCCTGATCCTTCTTATAAACATCTTTTACCTGATAATTCTGATGTTAGGTATGATCAACGTGGGCACCTACCACAAACCTGGTATCAGTATTTATCTGGTGGTAGCCATGACGAGTTTATCTTTTATAGCGTTAGATTAGATAACAATGCGATTGATTATTATCGTTACAAATGGAATACAACTTCTGACTCTGAAGTTATTGGCACAGATACGCAGTGGACCAGTGGAAGTCTGTCTCTAACATATAACTTTATCGGCAGAGAAAATTGGCTACATCTTAAAGCGTATAATAGCGATGGTGTTGCTTCTTCCGAAGGGACAATCCACCTACAGTATTGTTATGTTTCTACAACCCACTTATTAAAGCGTAAACAATTTTTTAATAGCAATAAAGAAATTGACACAGCGCAATCAGCGTCTGATACGCTTTTTCCGGATAATCCTAGTTCACCGGCAACTGAAACTCATGCGGTTTCTAATGATGTTTGGCAAAATTCTGTATCTGATCCGGAATTTACTTGGAGTGGCGCTCAAGATAATCTTTCTGGAGTTAAGGGCTATTACTGGTATTTTGGCACGAGCGCATCTGATAATCCATCTAACTGGACTACATTTGCCGGACATAATCCTGATGCAGTTTCTAGTGGAGTATACTATTTACGTGTAAAAACCGAAGATAATTCCGGAAATATATCTACTTCGCAAACTGTATTTATTTTTAAATATGATGGAAGCGTCCCCTCTAATCCTAATTTACCAGCAACTGAAACTCATGGCGCAACGAATAATACTTTGCAAAGTACAGTTTCTGATCCGGAATTTACTTGGAATGGCGCAACTGACAACCGTTCCGGAATTAAGCAATATTACTGGTATTTTGGGAATAATGCTTCTGGTTTGCCGGTTACCTCGACAGCTTATGCTGGGTGTAATCCGAATGCAGTAGGTACCGGAACGTACTACTTACGTGTAAAAACTGAAGATAAAGCCGGAAATATTTCTAATCCGGTAACACTGTTTACGTTTAGATATAGTACACCGTAAAATGTTACTTCATTTTATGGATGAAGAGATAAATAGGAGGATTAATATATTGCTGTTGATAAATAAAAGGGATGTTATAGAATAATTAAGGATTTAAAATTTAAAATAAACGGAGGTGTAAAATGATGAGTAGCATCAACAATACTATTGGCAAAAGCATAATTATTTTTACTTTGATGTTATTTTTGTTTATGTTTAGTTTTTTTCCAGATGTTTGTGCTGCTACTCCGCAAGAGATAAATTATCAGGGGAAATTGGTATTAAGTGGAGCGTTAGTTAATAATGCAAATCAATCAATTAAATTTCGGATTACCAACAGTGACGGCTCTACTCAATATTACACTACTGGAAATGTTACTGTCAGTGTGGTTAACGGTTTGTTTACTTATGTGCTGGATACATCAAGTATTACTAACTGGGATAGCATTACCCCCTATTTAGAAATAACAGTCAATCCGGCAACAACCCCTGTTCTTTTAGCACCTCGCGAGAAACTTACTGCTGTAGCTTATGCCTTAAATGCAGATAAAATGGATGGACACGATACCAGTTATTTCCAGGCTTATGATGCTGATTTAGCTGATTTAGCTGATGGGCTACTTACGGCAACTAAAATTGGTGCCGGCACGGTAGACAATACGGAGTTTGGTTATCTTAACTTAGTAACTTCAGCCATCCAGACTCAGTTAGGAACTAAAGCGCCGCTTGCTAGTCCGACTTTTACGGGGAGCGTTAATTTTCCGGGAACCGGGATTTGGAACTCTTCAGGCAACATCGGTATTGGAACGACAGTACCGAGCGACAAGCTAGATATTTTAGCTGGAGATATTAGATTACATAGCGCTGACGGAGATAGCTTAAAGTTTTTTCGTGAGGATACACAGATTCTTGGATCTGAGGGATTAGGTAGTATTGTATTTGGTGCTTCAGATGGGGGAACTTTTGAAGAAGCTGCTAAAATTGAAGGCAGATCTGATGGATCATGGAGTGCTACCTCAACTCCATCCCAAATTGATTTTTATACAACTGATCTTGACAGTACTACAGCAACGGAACGTATGCAAATCCAATATAATGGATACGTGGGTATTGGAACCGGATCACCTATTGCTCCTCTTACAGTTCAGCAGAGCACTGGTGCGTATACAATTGTAATGCACAATGAAACTGATGAATATACTGATGGTGGGAGAGAAACTATTTTACTTGGTAGAGGCAGAAGGTCAAGCTATCGCCCGTATATGGGAGCCATAGCTTTTGAGCATGCTGGAACCGCAGCTGATGATAAAGGCCGTGTGAGATTTATGCATAACAATGGTAGTGAGCCGTACACTTTACAGACTGGTATGACGCTTGATTATACGGGCAACGTCGGAATCGGCACAACAACTCCCAGCGTAGCGCGACTACAAGTTGTTGGTGGCGATGTGAAAGTTGGCTCTCCGACTGTTAGTCATGCAACTGCTAACGAAGATTTATTTGTCAAAGGAAACTTAGAAATTGATGCTACGGCTTATATAGATGGTGCAATGGTTATTGCTTCCGGAGCAGCTATTACCGGAGTAACAGTAGCTACGGGCCACATTCAGCCGGCTGCTAATGATACTTATAATTTAGGACAATCTACCAAAAAGTGGGCTGAGATTTGGGTAGTAGATACACATTTTGGCGATGTTAATTTTGCCAATGATTTTGCGATTACCGAAATTATTAAAGAAGGAAAAGAAGCATTGGCTTTTATGAATGAAAATGGTGTTCAAGTGATGGTTTTAGATAGTGCGGGAAATATGTATATTAAAGGCGAACTAAAAACACTGGAATGATCAATAGCTGCAGGTAAGAAGTATAGAGAGAGAAAAGGTTGAGGTTTAGGGTAAGGTTGAGGCTGAGAGAATAAGGATAAAGGTTAAAGGAAAAAGGATAAGTAGGAAAGTCTGGAGTTCTAAGTCAAGAAGAGAAAACGAAAGAAGATGGAAGAAGGACGACGGACGATAAGGAGAAAAGATCAAGCATTAGATTAAGGATAATATAGATTAAGTGGTGCTAAAAGAATTGGTTTATATAAGTGGAAAAGAAGTTAATAAAAATAATGAATAAAGTAATACATATTGGGTTGTTATTGTTAATTGCTGCTGTTTGCCTTATTTTTTGGCACAGTACTACTCAAGTTTATGGATTGATTAAAATAGTTACTCTGGAGATGGGAGTTTTGTGGTTGTGTGGGTTATGGCTAATTAAAATTGCTGCAAATACTAATAAAAATTACAAAGAAGAACTTATTGTTTCTCCTGGTCCATTAGGTTGGGCAGTAATTGCTTTTATTGTTTCCGGATGGGTGTCTTTATTCCAAGCAGCTAATATTTATGAAGGTTTTCAGTCAATGCTTCAGTGGTCATCTGGAGCGTTATTGTTCTTTATTGTTGTTAATTATTGTTCTTCGCCAGCAAAAATAAAAAAGATATTTATTACTTTGGTGTTTGTTGGGTTATGTTCTGCGCTTTATTGTGCATATCAAACTCAAATCATTAATTTTAAGATTTACCGGTTAGCTTATATTTCTACTTTTGGCAATCCGATATTTTTTGCTCAGTATCTTTCGGTAGCTATTCCCCTGGCTTTGGTATTGATATTTATTTCCGGAGGTAAGCGTGATAGTCGAAAGAAGTATGTCCGGTTTTTGTTTCCCGGTTTCTGCGGATTTTCGACAGCAGTGATGCTTATTCTGTTGGTATTAAGCCGTTCGCGTGGAGCTCTTATCGGATTGTTTGTCGGTTTATTTTGTTGTGCTGCTATTTTATTAGTATTTATATTCCGGGAAAAAAAGAAAGTTATTTTTGGAGTATTTATCGGACTTATCGTGTTGGTGCTTATTGGAGCGTCGGCACTAATACCTCAAGCCAAAGGATATCTCGGTAAAAACATTCACGTAAGAAATTTGATGCGGGTTCATGTTTGGAAATCTACTGTAGAGATGATTTTTGATCATCCTGTATTGGGATCGGGAGCCGGTAATTTCAAAATAATTTATCCGCTATATCGCAGCTCTGAAGAAAAAGCAATTACTCCTCCGGGGGTCAAGTATTCTAAAGCTCATAATGATTTTCTCCAAATCTGGGCAGAAATGGGGAGTTTAGGATTTATCTGTTTTGGGTTTATATTATTTTTTATTTTTCGGGATTCTTTTCTCATATTACGTTGTTTTTTTAATAATCAACAACAACGGAAAGCTTGGGGTTTATTATTTTTAGGTACAGAGGCAAGTTTAATAGGGCTTTTAGTACAAGGATTATTTAATCCGGTGCTTCAAACACCGGCTTCCGGAATGTGTTTTTGGGTGTTGGTTGGACTGTTGACAGTAGTTAAAATAAATATTGTTGGAAAACAGCGCGCTCTGTTTAATTTTTTAAAAATAAATAAGATAGTCAATAATAAACAGCATGCTCCATATTTAAGAGGGGGGGTATACTTATTTTTAGTATTTATTTTATTGTTTTTTCCCGCTAAAATTGCTCGGCCTTTAGCTTCTGATTATTTTTTAGAGAGAGCTTCTCGGGAATTTTCTAACCAGAATATCCAACCGGCACTAAATGTGTTAAATAAGTCTATTGGTTTTTATCCGTATAATGTAGAGGCTTATTTTTTACAAGGGCGGATTAATCAGCAATCCGCAAACCATTTACAGGCTATTGATGCATACAGAGAAGCACTTCAACTTGATCCTTATTCTTCAACTATTTGGAATAACTTAGGTACGGTGTATTTCCAAGCGGGAAAATTAACCAAAGCTGAAGAAAGTTTTCGTCGTGCGGTGGATATTGATGGTGATTTTGAAGGTGGCCTCTATAACTTAAGCATTATTTATGAACGGATGGGCAAAACTGAAGATGCAGAAGCTGCTGCTGAACGTCTGAGAGTGCTAAATTCTAATTTTTTGGGCAATATTCATTTAAAAAACGGATTTCATGATAAAGCTGTTTGGGAATATTATAAAGCGGTAAGAAGAGATCCAAAAAATATCGAATCTCTAGTTAAGCTAGCAAGTATCCTGTATGGCGAAGGGAAGATAAAGGAAGCAGAAGAAATGTATAAACAGGCGATTTCTTTGCGCAATGAGTGTGTTGAAGCCCATGAAGGATTAGCTTTACTGTTTCAGAATGATGGTCGGATTAACCAGGCAATAATTGAGTATAGTCAAGTGGTAAAAGCGATTCCGCAAGAATTAGAGAATGTGTTTAAGCGTATTTCTTATTTAAATGAAAGCGGGTTTTTCCAGCAAGCATCTAACGAATATCAGGAAGTAGAAAAACTTAATCGAAAGAAAATTAAAATATTAAAAAAGCTGATTAATTTACACAAACTTACTGGAAATAATCAAGCGGCTCTCAAGGTATATTATGATTTAACAGAAACTAGCAGCCAGGATCAAGAACTATTAATTGAGTTAGCCGCAATCTATCAGGCAGAAGGAATGTATGATGAGGCTCGAAAAACATATCAGAAGTTGTTATCAGTGGCACCGGAAAACGAAGTGATTAAATCTCAGTATCGTAATCTAGAAATAATTTCTGCTAATCATGCGCTAGCGGAAGTTTATTTAAAGCAGGGGCTGATATCTAAGGCTATCGAGGAATACAAAAATGTTTTATTGATTTTTCCTAATGATCTGTATACTTTAATTAGCTTAGCCAGGGCCTATGAAACAGTAGGCCAATTTACTGAGGCTGAAATTACTTTAAAAGCAGCTCTAAATGGTGGTATTAGTGATTCCCGTATTTATCTTTCTTTAGGAAGAATTTATTGTGCAATGGATAGAAAACAAGATGCTGAAGGAGTATACAAAAAAGCGATAGAAACTTCTCCTTATGATATCCAAAATTATTTAACTTTAGGCGGATTTTATTGTGCTGAAGAAAGATTAGACGAAGCTGAAACAATGTATCGAAAAGCTATAGAAATTGATTTGCAAAATGCGCAAGCACATCTTTCCTTGGGTGTGTTATTCAAAGATAAAGGGGCGATTGGTGATGCCAAAAAGGAGTTTAAAAAAGCTATAGATATTGACCCGGATAATCATCAGGCGCAAATTCTTGTTGATGCTTTGGGTAGATAGGATAAAATGAACTTGAGTCTTATTTTTTGTATTTTAAAGGGATTGATAAAATTTAAATCAGAACGAGTAATCTAAGGAGGTGGGTATGAAGAAGAGATGGTTGGTGGTAATTTTATTACTTATTGGTGTGGTGACTATTTCTTTGCCTGTGTTTGCTGTTGAGGAGGAAATGGGAGTTGAGGATCAAACTGTAATAGAGGCGGTTATAGTTGAGCAAGATATCCCGGAGTATGAACAGCTTTTTATTGAAGCAGGAGAATTGTTAATCCAGGATAAACCTAAGGAAGCGCAAGTAAAGTTAGAAAAAGCAAAAAAGCTGGTACCGAATAATTCTGCAATTAATCGCCAATTAGGAGAAGTTTATATTATTACTGATAAGGCAAAAGCAGAAAATTTATTGATAGAAATATTAGTTTCTGAAGATTTTCAGGATATCAAACGCTGGGCCAGCATTAATTTTTATAATCTTGCTGAAGCCGGAGAAGGAATCCAGCCGGCGATTGCTAAACTTGAAGCAGAGGCAAAAAAAGATCCCAAGAATTTATCAATTCCTCGACAAGTTGCTGAAGGCTATGTTTGTTTACGGGATTGGGGTAAAGTGGTGGAAATTTATGAAGATTTAGAAAAAAAGCAACCGAATGATACGACTATTACTACCCGGTTGATTGACTATCAATTATTAAATCAGGATTACGACTCAGTTATTAAAAAACTAGAGGCAAAAGTGAAGAAGAATCCAGAAGATAAAGGAGCATCAGATATTTTAATGCGTGCGTATACCGGATCGGGAAAAGCTAAAGAAGCACTTGCATTATATAAACAGCGGATAGAATTAGATCCTAATTCTGCCGGTTTACGTGGTCGCTACGCGCAAACATTAATGGAATTTGGAATGCTAAATGATGCAGCCGTAGAATGGAAAAAGTGTTCTGAGCTTGATCCGTCTAATCTTTTTTTCAAACAGCGGGCTGCAGAAACATATTTAGAATTAGAAGATTTAGCTAATGCGAAAAATGAGTTTTCCGAATTGCTAAAAGTTGCCAAAGAAAAAGAAGATGAGCGTTACCAGGCAATTGCTGAAAGCGGTCTGGCGAATATCGCGGAATAGAATTAAAAGGGACGTTTCTATTTTCTTGTGTTGAGTTGTTAACCACTTTCTACCTTCAAGGTGGAAAGTGGTTTTATAAAGGTATAGTTTTTTAATTTGCCCACATTTAGTTCATTAGTTAGCTATTAATGTTTAGTGAATCAGAATTGATAAAGGGATGTCTTGATAAACAGAAGAAGACCTGGGATATATTTGTTCAAAAATACTCAAAATTAATTTATTGGGCTATTCGTAAACGATTGGCTCACAGTGGGTTTCAATTTAATCAGGATGATGTTGGAGAAATATTTCAGGAAGTATTTCTTTCTATTCTAAACAGTGATAAGCTTCGGCAAATAAAAAATCCTAAAACGATTACTGGTTGGTTAGTAGTCATTTCTTCTAATAAAGCAGTTGATTTTATGCGGGGTAAAATTCGCAGGGATCAAAGAATTGCTATAAATGATTCAGAAGGAAAAGATGATAATTTGCGGCAAGAGTTATGCCGGAGAGATTTAGCCTTGTTAATTGACAGCATTGTAAATAATTTATCCGACAAAGAAAGAATAATCATTAATTTTAATCTTTTTGAAGGGCGAACGCATAAAGAAATTTCTGGCATTATGCACATACCGATAAATACTGTTTCTACCGTAATTTCCAGAACCAAGCAAAAACTAAAGCAAGCTTTAGAGAGAAAAGGAATGAATAATTTGTGAAAGAAAAACGGAATAAATTTCGTCTATTAATATGGAGAGGAATATGGATCAAAAAGAAAGAATATTGAAAGAATATTTAGAACTTGAAAATACCAAAATAAAAAGAACAATTGATTGTATTTGTGAGCAAGATTTAATAGATTACTTTATGCAGAATATCGAGAAAGAAAGATGTTCAAGCATTGAGAAGCACCTTGCCAGTTGTGGGTTCTGCCGTGGACAATTAAATTTAATATTTGAGTCGGAAAGTCTAAATAAGAAAAATAATCAGCCAAAAGTGCCTAAAGAATTCATAGAAAAAGCAAAAGCATTAATTAAGTCTAATGAAAATAATGTTCGGAAGAATAGAAAAAGAAAGAAAAAATATTTATTTCTTTTTGTAGCAATCAGTGCATTTGTTATTTCATTCTTTCTGCCTAAATATTTTTTCCAATGTTTAGTAATTTCTCTTGTTTTGGGAATTCGCTGGGCATTTGAAAGTGAAAACGGCCGCACTTTGATTATGGTTATTGATTCTTGGCGGCGCCATTCTTCTGAGGATGATGATGAAATCAGCAAACGATTAAAAAATCGGTTTAATTCCTTCCGTCCTTAAAGTTTTATCCGCAAGTAAAAAAAGCATAAATTATCAGTATATTCTTGTGTGAAAAAAATTAAAAAATTTTTGAAAGAATTTTTTAATTTGATACGTCTATTAGTGTAAAGGGAATAGCAAGTGATAAGCGATAAAAATTAAGGGTTAGTGAGGTAAAGAGTATATGGCATGGAGGGAGAAGAAGTTAGAGGGTAGAGACTATAATAACGACAACAAGTTCTGACGGATGAAGGACGACGGATTAAGGGACGAAAAAAGAGAAAAGGGTAAATGCGTGTACACGTGTCTGCACGCTAATTCATTTATCCTATTCAACTTATTTAACATAGTTAACTAATTCTGGTTACTGGTAATTGGTATCTGGTTTCTTAAAGGATTTAACTAATCACCAATTAATCAGTTAACCAATTTTAGGTTTAGATTTGCGACATAACAAAAAGGGGGTGTTGAAATGGATTTAGAGTTTAAGGTTACGCGGATTCATAAATTTAATACGGAAGGATCGACTAAAGCAATATGTGATATTTCGATTAGTGGGCAGTTTTTAGTAAAGGGATTTCGAATTGTTGAAGGAAAAAATGGATTATTTGTTGGTGTTCCGTGTGAAGCAGGTAAAGATAACAAATGGTATAGCAGCGCATTTCCATTAACTGCACAAGCTCGTCAATTGTTAAATGATTCGGTGTTATCAGCATACAGGATGGCTTGCGATAATAGGGTGTAAAGTATGAGCGGTGTAGTTAAGATTAATGATAAACAGTATCCTCAGAGGCTTAGGGAAATTAATTCTCCGCCAAAACAACTCTACTATAAAGGTAACTGGAGTAAGGGTATTTTTGATAATTGTTTAGCTGTTGTTGGTTCTCGGAAAATGACTGTCTACGGAAAGATTATCGCTAATAAATTGGTAACTGATATAGCTAAGGCGGGAATAACCATAGTTTCCGGATTTATGTTTGGCATTGATGCTGTTGCGCACAAAGCGGCAATTGATGGGGGAACACAGACTATTGCAGTGATGCCTTGTGGAATCAGCTTAATTCATCCTGAATATCAGAAAACATTATATTTAGAGATACTAAATAATAATGGGTTAGTTATTTCAGAATTTAATGGTATATTTCCTCCGGCTTCTTGGACTTATCCCAAACGCAATCGAATTGTTTCCGGTATTTCTCAAGCGGTTTTGGTGATAGAGGCGGCTATAAAAAGCGGGTCATTGATTACTGCTGATTTTGCTAAACAACATAATAGAAAAATTTTTGCTGTTCCTGGACCACTTACTAGTTTGGTTTCGGAAGGAACGGCAAAATTAATTCAGCAAGGAGCGGAAATTGTAACCGAAAGCAGAGATATTTTAAAATATTATAATATTCCAGATTCTAGAACTATAAGAAAAGATAAAAGTGTTTTAAAGCTAAGTGTTTTAGAAAGAGCAGTGATAGAAAATTTACAGCAAGAACCAATGGAAATTGATACACTGATTAGGAAAATGCAGAAACAATCATCGGAAGTTTCCGCATTACTTTCTTTAATGCAAATAAAAGGGCTGATTTTTAGAGAGGAAAGGAAATATTATGTTGGATCTATTTAAAAAATGGCAGTTAGTTTTTGTATTTAAAAGTATAAATTTAGCAAAATATGGTAGTTAAAATTTCGTCAATAGCTAATACTGGTTTAGATGTTATTGGCATAGATGTGGAAGTTAATCTAGCTAATCGCGGGTTGCCGAATTTTGAAATTGTTGGTTTACCTAGCAAGGCTGTTGAAGAAAGTCGTAAACGAGTAAAAATGGCTATTGAGAATTCCGGTATTACATTTCCTTTAAAAAAAATAACAGTTAATTTAGCTCCGGCAGATGTTCCCAAAGAAGGTTCCTATTATGACCTACCGATTGCTGTGGGTATACTGTCGTTAGCTGCCGGTTTTAAATTGCCTTTTGAAAGTATTTTTTTTGGCGAGTTGTCGTTAAATGGTAATTTACGGCATACAAAAGGCGCGTTACTTCTGGCATTATTTGCTAAGGAAAAAGGAATCAATAGTATATTTGTACCTCAGGATTCAGCCAATGAAGCAGCGATTGTTAAAGGTGTGGATGTATATCCCGTCAACAATCTTAATCAATTATTAACATTTTTTTATGGGCAAATGCCAATTAAACCGGTAAAGCATAATTCAACAAACAATATATATGCATGTCCGGAATCTAATATGGCGGAGATTATTGGACAAGAACAAGGTAAAAGGGTGTTAGAGATTTCTGCATCCGGCGGGTATAATTTATTTTTGGTAGGCAGTCCTGGTTCCGGGAAAACAATGTTGTCGAGGGCTTTGCCAGGAATCCTGCCCGATTTGACAGAAAGAGAATCATTAGAGGTTACTAAAATATATTCAGCTTCCGGATTGATTCCTCCTGGAGGCTCAATGGTTAAAGTTCGTCCGTTTAGGTCTCCACACCATACGATTTCGACAGTTGGGCTTGTTGGCGGTGGTTCAAAACCAAAAGCTGGAGAAATAAGCTTAGCTCACCGGGGAGTGTTATTTTTAGATGAGCTTAATGAATTTTCCCGTGCGGCGCTAGAAGCTTTGCGTCAGCCTATAGAAGATGGCCATCTTACAATTTCCCGAAGTAAGGGGAGTGTAAATTATCTGGCAAAATTTATGCTGGTTGCATCAGCTAATCCTTGCCCTTGTGGTTATTTATATCATCCTAAAAAAAATTGTATTTGCACCCAAAGAGAAGTAGAAAAATATCGGAAAAAGATTTCCGGGCCGTTGTTGGACAGGATTGATATGTATTTAGAAGTGCCGGTTGTAGATCTAAAAGGGTTATCTCAAAATTATAAAATTGGTATTTCTTCCGAAGCAGTAAGAGCAAATGTCGTTCAAGCAAGAAGTATTCAGCTAAAGCGTTTTCAACGGGATAAAATTTATGTTAATGGAGAAATGAATAATAAGCAGATCAGAAAATATTGTTATTTATCTAAGGATGTGGATAAACTGCTTTTACGTGGAGCAACTGCTTTCCAGTTATCAGCCCGGTCTTATTTCAAAGTTATCCGGATTGCGCGGACAATAGCTGATTTAGATAGTTCTCAAGAGATTAATGTTCAGCATATGGCTGAGGCTTTGCAGTACCAAATGAAAAATTAAATTTTTAATTATTGTTTACTAATGGTGCATCCATGAATGGTTGGAATAGAGAATTAGGAGTTTTTGGGGAAGAAATTGCTGGGCAGTATTTACGGTGTAAAGGGTACAAAATTGTTGCCAGAAATTATCAAAATAAATACGGGGAAATTGATTTAATTATGAGCAAGAGTAGTTGTTTGGTGTTTGTTGAAGTAAAAACAAGGAAGAAAAAGTGTTTGGTAACACCCGAATGCTCGCTTAATAAATATAAGTGCTTAAAATTAAGACGTAATGCAGCGTGCTATGTGTTTCAAAACAAATACAAAGGTATTTATCGAATTGATGCGGTCTGCATTGTGGTCTTTGACAACAACAGCATTAAGCGGATTAATCATTATAAAAATATCCAGGCCTAACGTCATTCTAAAGCGCTTGTGGGGGTTACAAAAAAACAGATTCGGAGCTTCGAATTGAAATCTGTTGTAATATGAGTTACAATCCACCGTGATTTTAAAATAATATTTGTCGCTTGACTTTAAATCTCCAGGGAGATAAAATTACACCTAAGTTACAAGGGAGAGAAAAATAATAGGGGTAGGGATAAATGTTTAAGAAGGAGGGGTTGCAATGAAAAAGGTTGTTTGTGGATTGATTACAGTTATGTTTGGTCTTTGTTGTTTTAATGTGTTAGTGTTTGCTCAAACCAAAGATCCCGCACAACAAGAAAAGGATGCTTTAATCGCTAACATTATTGCTTTACGTAATGAAGAGGCAAGAGTGGTTGTGTTGCAGCAATTGCTCAACGAGGAAATCGCTCAGCTAAAACAGATGTAGGCCGTATTTTGTGATCAATACAAGTTAGATCCGGCAAAGTTCAGAAATGGTCTTTATCGTTATGATGAAAAAAATGGTAAGTTTATAGAGGAAACAATCGAAAAAAAGGAACCTCAAAAAGCAACACCAAAGAAAACAAAGAAAACAAAGAAAAAAAGAAGAAAGAAAAAGTAATATTTTAAAAAGTTTTAGCTATGTGATTTTTTTGTATCTCTAAAAAAAGACAAAGACGTCTTTTCTGAAAACAGTAAGTAAAGAAAAGGCGTCTTTTTTATTTTAAATGTGGTTATAAATATTTTTGGGATGATTATTATTAAGGGGGCGTGATGCTTGAGGAAAAACAAATAGGAAATATTAAGATAATAATCTGTGAGAATAAACAAGAAGTAGCTAAAACTGGAGCAGAAATTTTCGCCAAAGCTATTGGTAATAATCCAAAAATAATTTTAGGTTTAGCTACTGGTGGAACTCCTGTAGGGATGTATAAAGAATTAATTAAAATGAATAAAGAGGCAGTAGTTGATTTTTCTCAAGTTTCCTCTTTTAATCTTGATGAGTATGTTGGCTTAGACATTAATCATTCACAAAGCTATCGCTATTTTATGAATGATAATCTTTTCAACCATGTAAATATTGATAAAAATAATACTTATGTACCTGATGGTAAGCCTAGTAATATACAAGAAAGTTGCTTGAGCTATGAAGGGAAAATTAAAGCCGCCGGAGGAATAGGTTTGCAATTGTTAGGTATTGGGTCAAATGGACATATTGCGTTTAATGAACCAGGTTCTTCAAAAGAGACAAGAACCAGGGAAGTTGATTTAACCGAAACGACTATTAAAGATAATGCTCGATTTTTTGAAAACGAAGCAGAGGTTCCTAAAAAAGCAGTTACCATGGGTATTGGGACAATCCTGGAAGCAAAAAGAATAGTTCTTCTAGCTACCGGGGAAAATAAAGTTGATGCTTTAAAAAGATCTATCAAAGGCTTACAGATAGCAGAGGTTCCGGCTTCTTTTCTTCAAGCGCATTCCGATTGCTTATTTATTATTGACAAAGAAGCATCATCTGGGCTATTATAGAAAGAAAATCACCGGAATTATGTTTCCAAGAAGATAAAGGTTGATTTAGGAGGAGGACAATTGAAGATTTTGAAAAAGTTAAGGTGGTTATATCCTGGCATTAAGATAAAACGCTGGATTTTTTTAGGGTTTTTAGGGATAGCGATTGTAATTATTGGCGTAGCTAGATACATAAGTGATACCACTTCTTGGCTACGCATAGCTGACACCCTAGGAATTCTTTTAGGGATTATGCTTATTATTGCTGGCGCAAGAAGCATGGTACAATCATTCTTGGGAATATTCTTACCTTATCTTGAGGAGGATTTAGTAGATGTGATTTATAAAAAAAGATTTTTAGAGAAAGGGCCAAAAATAGTCGCTATTGGCGGAGGGCATGGTCTTTCTAATTTGTTGATGGGGCTAAAAGAGCACACCAATAATCTTATAGCGGTAGTTACTGTAGCTGATAGTGGGGGATCAACCGGTCGCCTAAGGGAAGAGTATAATGTACCCGCCCCCGGAGATATACGTAATTGTATAGTTGCCTTAGCTGATGCTCCTTCATTTATGGGGGAATTATTTCAATTTCGTTTTCCGAAAGATTCAGAATTAAAAGGACATAATTTCGGTAATATTTTTATTACTGCTCTAACCAAACTCACTGGTGATTTTCGCAAAGCAGTAGAGGCGTCTAGCAAGGTTTTAGCAATTAGAGGAAAAGTTTTTCCTTCAACTTTGGAAAAAATTAGTTTGGTTGCTGAATATAATGATGGATCAACTGTTGAAGGGGAAGCAAAAATTCCCGAAAAAGATGTCCCGATAACTAAAGTTTATGTGAAACCAGTAGATCCAAACGTTAAAAGTATTCAACCGGCTCCGGAAGTTATTCAAGCTATAAAAGAAGCAGAAATCATTGTTATTGGCCCGGGAAGTCTTTATACTAGCATTTTACCTAATCTTGTTCTTAAAGAAATTAATCAGGCAATAGTGAATTCTTCGGCATTAAAAATCTATGTTTGTAATGTGATGACTCAGCACGGTGAAACAGATAATTATGGTGCTTCCAGCCATCTTAAAGCGCTGATTAAGCATACTCATCCTAAAATAGTAGACTATTGTGTAGTGAACAACAAGGTTCCTGATCCTAAGCTTCTTGTTAAGTATGAACAGGAAAAAGCTTTCCCGATTGAACCGGATCTTTTAGAAATAAAAAATATGGGTTACAAAGTTATAAAGGGTAATGTGATTCATACTACTGATTTTGTTCGTCATGATTATAAAAAATTGGCAAAAGCAATTATGAATGCTTTTCGCAGGGAAGAAATTCGTAAACAATTCTAAAATAACTGCGCATTAGTAGTTATTCCGCACAGCAGATATTCGATAATTCTTAATACCAGAGATGAAAACAGGAAAAGTTATGATTGTACAGAAAGTTTTACGCTGAAAAATGCAATGATTCTTGCTAACACAAAGTAGTAGTAGATATGTTATATGCAGTAGCTACACCTATCGGAAATTTGGAGGACATTACCTTACGGGCGCTAAGTATTTTTAAAATTGCTGACTTGGTGTTAGCTGAGGATACTAGGAAAACAGGTTTTTTATTAAAATATTTTAAAATAAAGAAAAAGTTAGTTAGTTTTTATGAACACAATGAGGTAAGGAAGATCCCGGTTATTATCCAAAAATTAAAACAAGGCCAAGACATTGTGCTAGTTTCTAGCGCTGGGACTCCTTCAATTTCTGACCCGGGGTATAAATTAATAAGAGAATGCCGAATATTAAATATACCGATAACTTCTCTGCCTGGACCTTCAAGCATAGTTAATGCACTTAGCGTGACATCCTTACCTCACGAAAAGTTTGCTTTCTTAGGATATCTGCCTCGGAAAAGCAATGCTTGTAAAATATTGCTGGAGAAATGTAAAAAGTGGGACTTAGCTTTAGTATTCTTTGAGTCTCCTTACCGGGTTGTTAAGTCATTGAATATACTCCAAGAAGTTTTTGGTCCGGATGAAAAAATTGCAGTATTTAGAGAAATGACTAAAAAATTTGAAGAAACATTAGAGTGTAGTTTAAAAGAAGCACTATCTTACTTTACGATTAAAAGTCCCAAGGGTGAATTTACTTTGATAATTAGGCCGATTGGCTAAGTTTCATTTTTTTCTTGACAAGTTTAATGTTTTAAGATATATAAGTAACTAACCTTTAAGTTAGTCCAGAGAGGCTAATAAGGAAAACTAATGGGCAATAAAATAGATACAAACAAAAATACCCGTTTAAGCCTAGAATAATGGCTTAAACGGGTTTTATTTTTTAGGAGGGATATGCAAAAAATACTCACCAAAGAAGATATAAAACGAATGTTATATCGGCTTGCTCACCAGATTTTAGAAAAAAACCCTAATTCACAGGAAATAATTTTAATCGGAATACAAACTCGGGGGGTATACTTAGCAAAAAGAATTCAAAAGATAATAAAAGAGCTTGAAGGCAAAGAGCCGCCTTTGGGGATTTTAGATATTACTCTTTATCGTGATGATTTGACAGCTATTGGGCCTAAACCAGTAGTAAAGGAAACGATAATTAACTTTGATTTGAATGAAAAAGTAGTAATTATTGTAGATGATGTGTTTTTTACTGGAAGGACAATTCGGGCAGCTTTAGACGAGGTTATTGATTTTGGTCGTCCGAAAAGAATTGAGCTTTTGGTGTTGATTGATCGAGGGTACAGGGAAATTCCGATAAGGGCTGATTTTGTTGGAAAAAATATTCCAACCGCGCACGATGATGTTATAGAAGTTCGATTAGTAGAGGTAGATGGTCAGGATGAGGCAGTTATTTTGAGCAAATAAAAGGATAGGGATAGATATGAGAGGGACATTTTGTTTAAAAATTAGTAAATATAAATGCTGGATGAACAGACACTCAAGAGATGAAAGGGCAGACAAAGAGTGTGGAATTAAAATTTGGAAAATCATATTATTTGGGGCTATCGCTTTAGGAACTGGTTTTTATTCGTTAGATTCCCAGGCACAGGAAGCCAAGGATAGTGAATATACAATTATTGTTTCTGATGAAATTTCAGATTCGGTAGAAGAGCTTGAAAACGCAATTAAAAATGCATTTGGAGGTGTAAAAGCAAATGAAATCAATTATCGTTCTCCGGAAGCAAAAAGAATAATTAAGAAGTTAAAAGTAGAGTTTATTCCTTATGTCATTTTTGAAAAAAATATAAGTGAAAAAGAACAATTCTTGAACTTATTAAAAAAAAGGATGATTGTCCAAAAGCAAAATGAATATGTTATTCCGGAAGACATGCTTTTTCCGATGGGAGGTATTTTTTTAAAGCGTAAAAGAATGCCGGATAGGGTTGATCTTTTTGTGATGAGTAATTGCCCGGCAGGAAATGATGCTTTGCGAAGAATGATTGAATTATTAGAAGAATATGAGAAAAACATACAGATAGAGGTGCACTATATTACTATTTTTCATGAATTTGGAATAAGTTCGCTTCATGGGCCTGAAGAAATTAAAGAAGATATTCATCAAGCTCTTGTTCAGAAGAAATATCCGGAAAAATTTTGGAAGTATCAGCTTCTATATCAGCAAAAAAAGGAGACTGGCAGTATTTGTGAAGAGCTGGAAATACCTGTTCAGGAAATTACAGATTACCACAATCAAGGAGTTGCTATCCTAGAAAAAGATTTTAAACTATGCCGGGAGTTAGGAGTACAGAGCTCTCCCACTTTTCTTTGGGAAAACAGAGTTTTATTTAATTCTCAGCACAAGTACCAAAAATTTATAGAAAAAAAGTTCAAAAACTTTAAAAAGACTTCTATTCCGGCTGAACATAATTATTCAGAGAATATTACTATTAATTTTTTTTATAGTCCGGAATGCTCAGGGTGTCATTGGGTTCTTGATGAACATATTCCTTATTTGAAAGAAAAATTTCCTGGGTTGGTAACTATAAATTATTTTAATATCGCAGATAAAGAGAATTTTGAAAAAATGAATCTTTTAAGTAAAAAGTTAGGTGCTAAGGGAGGGGTTATCCCCCGAGTGATTATAGATGATTATGTTCTAACCGGTAAAAAAGAAATAAAAGAAAAATTAGAAACTCTTATAGAAGAGAATTTTTCAGTATCTCACTAAATGCGATTAAAATAACTATTTATGGAAGATTGGCAGAAAAAACATATTTTAGGGGTTAAAGACCTAACGCGCAATGAGCTAGAAACAATATTTTCCTTAACTTCTTCTTTTAAGGAGATTTCTCAAAGAGATGTAAAAAAAGTTCCGGCTTTGCGCGGAAAAACTATTGTAAATCTTTTTTTTGAAAATTCTACACGGACAAGAGTATCTTTTGAGTTAGCAGCCAAACGTTTAAGTGCTGATGTTGTAAATTTTTCAACTTCCTTAAGTAGCTTGTCAAAAGGGGAAAGTGTTATCGATACTATTAAGAATTTAGAGGCATATCATCCGGATATTATGATTATCCGAATTGGCTTTGGGGCTTCTTTGTCGTTATTTACTGATTATACCCATGCAAGCATTATAAATGCCGGTGACGGCAGCAACGAACATCCTACTCAATCTTTTTTAGACATGTTTACAGTTAAGGAAGCCAGAGGTAGCTTAGAAAAGTTAAATGTGTTAATTGTCGGCGACATTCTTCATTCTCGGGTTGCTCGGTCTAATATCTTTGGTTTCCAAAAATACTCGGCAAATATTACTGTTTGTGGACCTTCAACATTAGTTCCTTATGAATTTTCTAAGATGGGGGTAAATGTTTCTTATAACCTGGATGAAGTAATTTCGGAAGCTGATGTGATTATAATGCTTAGGATGCAAAAAGAACGACAACAATCATCATTCTTTTCTACGCAAAGAGAGTATATGAAATGGTTTTCGTTAACCCCAGAAAGAATTAAAATGCTTAAGAAGGATTGTTTGATTATGCATCCTGGACCGGTCAATTGGGATGTAGAAATAAGTTCAGCTGTTAAAGAAAGAGTTCATCCTTTAATTTTAAAACAAGCAGAAAATGGATTAGCAGTACGTATGGCCACTTTATATTTAGTGGGAACCAATAAAAGGGAAATATAATGTTAATAAAAAATGCTTATTTAATTTTGTCTAAAGAAGTTAAAAAGTTAGACATTCTAATCGAGAGCAATAAGATTACCAGAATAGGTGAAAATATTTCGGAAAAATGTAAGGAGCAGATTGATGCTAGAGGAAAATATATCTTTCCCGGATTTATTGATATGCATACGCACTTACGGACTCCAGGCAGAGAGGATGAAGAGGATTTATTAAGCGGGTCAAAAGCAGCAGCTAAGGGTGGATTTACGAAGATATTTTGTATGCCAAACACTCAACCTCCGATAGATAATCAAGGGTTAGCAAAATGGATACTTGAAGAAGGAAAAAAAATTGCAATTGTCGATATTTATCCGGTGGGAGCAATTACTGTGAATAGAGCCGGCAAACAGCTAACAGAGTTTGAGGCATTAAGTGGTGCGGGATGTTTTTCATTAAGCGATGATGGTGATTCTGTATCGGATTCTTTAATTTTACGCCGGGCGTTAGAATATGCGAAAATGACAAAAATGTTAATTATTTCTCATTGTGAAGATACTTCTCTTAGCAACAAAGGAGTAATTCGAGAAAGTTTTATTTCTTCCAAATACGGATTACCGGCAGTTTCGGATATTTCAGAGAGCCTGATAGTTAATCGAGATATTGAGTTGGCAAAATATTTAGATGCGAGAATTCATCTTGCGCATATTAGCAGTTTCAAGAGTATTGAGATTATCAAGCGGGCTAAAAAAGAAGGGGTAAAAGTGACTGCTGAAACTTGTCCACATTATTTTTGTTTGACTGTCGAAGATATTGAAAAAGGAAATTTTAATAGTAATTTTAAAGTTAATCCTCCGTTAGGAGAAAAAAAAGATTTAAAGGCGATAAGACAAGCTTTAAAAGATGGTGTAATTGATTGCATAGCTACCGATCATGCCCCTCATTCTTTGGCTGAGAAAGAAGTTCCTTTTGAAGGCGCGCCATTTGGTCTAATTGGTTTAGAATTTGCATTTTCCTTAGCGTATACTTACTTGGTGAAAGGAAATATTATTGGGCTACCTGCAATTGCTGAAAAAATGTCTTTAAATCCGGCAAAGATAATTGGGCTTAAGAACTGTGGGGAGATTAAAGAAGGTAATTTTGCTGACTTGGCTATTGTTGATTTAGAAAAAACACAAAAAATTGATAAAGAGAGTATATTTTCAAAATCTAAGAATACCCCGTTTTTAGGCAAGGAACTAGAGGGAGTTGTTGAGTGCACTATTCATAATGGTAGAATAGTTTATCAAAAAGATAAAAACATTTAATGGCCAATAAAAAACCATAAAAGAATGGAATTTGTCGCTGATTTTCATATTCATTCTAAGTATTCTCGAGCCACCTCTAAGGATATGGATGTCATCAATCTAGCTAAGTGGGCTAATCTTAAAGGAGTAAATCTTCTAGGAACTGGTGATTTTACACATCATCTTTGGCTTAAAGAATTAAAGAAATATCTTTTGCCTTTAGAAGGAAAAGGACTATACACTTATAAAGGGGTTAAGTTCATTTTATCAGCAGAAATCTCTAGTATTTTTTCACAAAATGGGAAAGTACATAAGGTTCATAATTTAGTATTGGCGCCTTCTTTCGAAGTAGTTAAAGAGATAAACCGGATGCTTTCTTCGCACGGGAATATTAATTCTGATGGGCGTCCAATATTAGGCTTGAGCTGTTATCAGCTAGCGGAAGAATTGTTTAAGATATCTTCCAATGTCATGCTTATTCCGGCACATATTTGGACTCCTTGGTTTTCGGTTTTTGGTTCTAATTCCGGATTTAATAATTTAGAGGAAGCGTTTGGCAAATATACTGAAAAAATAACTGCGTTGGAAACCGGTTTAAGCTCTGATCCGGAAATGAATTGGATGGTCTCGGCGTTGGATAAATATTCTTTAGTTTCCAATTCTGACTCTCATTCTCCGTCACGTATTGGCCGGGAAGCTAATGTTTTTAATTGCGATATTAATTACTGGGAAATAAAAAAAGTCTTAGAAACAAAAGATAAAAATAAATTTCTATATACGATTGAGTTCTTCCCTGGAGAAGGAAAATATTATTATGATGGTCACAGAAAGTGCAAACAATGCTTTCATCCGCTCAAGACAAAGAAACTTGAAAACTTATGTCCGGTCTGCGGTCGCTTATTAACCAAAGGGGTACTTAATCGGATAATGGAATTAGCGGATAGGGAATATGGGTTTCGCCCGAAAAATGCAATAAACTATAGAAGTATGATTGCCTTAGATGAGATTATTGCCAATGCTAAAGGTGTAGGGAAACAAAGCAAAGCGGTTGAAAAAGAATATTTAGAAGCTCTTTGTAGCTGTGGTACAGAATTTAGCATTTTAAATAAAATATCTGTAGAAAAATTATCTTCATGTTTGCCGGAGAAAATAGTCGAAGGTATAAAAAGAGTGCGGGGGAAAAAAGTAAATATTTTTGCAGGATATGACGGAGAATACGGAGAAGTTGAAATTTTTCCCGAAAATAATAAGCAGGATAATAAAGAGTTACAAACAAAGCTATTTTAGAATTTTAGTCCCTGTAGCTCAACAGGATAGAGCGCAGGCCTCCGAAGCCTGAAGTGGCTGTTCAAGTCAGCCCAGGGACATTTTATAGCTAATAGATGGGGTAAAAATGATTGTAGAAGAATTTGGCTTGGTTGGTGTATTGTTATGAATATCGGAGTAGTCGGTGGGACTAAGTGTTCAAAAAAGACTTATCAAGAAGCACAAAGATTAGGTGAATTAGTCGCTCAGGAAGGATGGGTCTTGGTTTGTGGCGGAGGCAGCGGTGTGATGGAGGCAGCTTGTCGAGGCGCAAAACAAAAAGGAGGACTAACAGCAGGAATTCTACCTAGCATTGATGGCAGAGAAGCAAATAATTACTTAGATTTTAAGATGCCTACTGGTTTAGGATATGCAAGAAATTTTTTATTAATCAGGTCAGCAGATATTGTTGTTGCGTTTAAAGGAAAATATGGAACACTTTCAGAAATTGCTTTTGCTTTTGGTGAAAATAAAAAAGTTATTGGATTTAAAACTTGGGCTGTAAAGGGAATTATCAAAGCCAAGAGTATTTTAGAGATAATAAAATTAATCAAAAGATATACTAAAAAGAGTTAAATAGAAAACAAGAGTATATTGTCTAATAGGAAACCAGTACACTTAAAGCAAAGATGCTTTGAGTATGTAAAATATTTTTTCAAAGCCGAAAGATTTTATAGTAACTATAGTTAAGTAATAAGGAGGAACTATGACTAAGCGCACAGATATTAAAAAAGTTTTGATTATCGGATCGGGTCCGATCATTATTGGGCAGGCATGCGAATTTGATTATTCAGGAACCCAAGCCTGTAAAGCTTTAAAAGAAGAGGGGTATGAAGTTGTGCTGGTTAATTCTAACCCGGCGACGATCATGACTGATCCGGGTATGGCGGATAAAACTTATATTGAACCACTTACTGTTGAGTGTTTGGAAAAAATAATTGCCAAAGAGAGACCGGACGCTCTTCTTCCTAATTTAGGTGGGCAAACAGGGCTTAACCTGGCTTCGGATTTATGTAAAAATAAAGTTATTGAAAAATATGGCGTGGAAATGATTGGAGTTAAATCTGACGCTATCGAAAGAGGCGAAGATAGAATTGCCTTTAAGAAAACCATGCGAAAACTAAATATTTCTGTGCCAAGATCAGATCCTTGCAATTCAGTTGAGCAGGCAGAGAAAATTGCTCAAAAACTTCAATACCCGGTGGTGTTACGGCCAGCTTACACTATGGGAGGTACTGGTGGAGGTATTGCTTATAATGTTGAAGAGCTACGGACTATTGTTAATAGAGGGTTGTCTGCTAGTATTATTCATCAAGTTCTGGTAGAAGAGTCTGTCTTAGGATGGGAGGAGTTAGAGTTAGAAGTAGTTCGTGACAATAAGAACCAAAAAATAACAGTTTGTTTTATTGAGAATGTTGATCCTATGGGAGTTCACACCGGAGATAGCTTTTGTGTTGCTCCAATGCTTACTGTGCCTAAGGAATTACAAGATCGGATGCAGAAACTTTCTTATAAAATTGTTGAGGCTATTGGAGTTGTTGGTGGAACGAATGTTCAATTTGCTCACAATCGGGAAGATGATCGATTGGTAGTAATTGAAATTAATCCACGCACTTCTCGTTCGTCAGCGTTAGCTTCGAAAGCTACGGGATTTCCTATTGCTCGAATTTCTACTAAACTTGCTGTTGGGTTGACCATGGATGAAATTCATTATTGGAAAGAAGGGACATTAGAAAAATATTCACCTAGCGGAGATTATGTTGTTGTTAAATTTGCTCGTTGGGCTTTTGAAAAATTTTCTAAAGCTCAAGATATTCTAGGCACCCAAATGAAAGCTGTGGGTGAGGTGATGAGCATTGGGAAAAATTTTAAAGAAGCTTTACAAAAAGCAATCCGTTCCTTAGAGATAAAAAGGTATGGGCTGGGAGATGAAAAGTTTAAAAATCTTTCTGTGGAGGAATTAAAAAAACGCTTAAGTGTTCCTTCGAGCAAACGAATTTTTTTAATGTATGAAGCCATGCGCAAGAAAGTATCGGTTGATGATCTTTACAATATTACTCGTATTGGGAAGTGGTTTATTAACGAGATAAAAGAATTAGTTGATTTTGAAGAGGAGTTGTTAGTATACAAATGGGAAAGTCTACCAGGAAAAATGCTTACTAAAGCAAAAGAGATGGGCTTCGCGGATAGGTACTTATCGGCAATCTTTGGTGTGCAGGAGAAAGAAATCAGAGAAAAAAGAATTTCTTTGGGTAAAGTAGAACAGTTTAATACTGTATTGGTAAGTGGAGTAAAAAATGCTGCGTATTATTACTCTACATACAATGGGAACGATGAAGTTTCAGTTTCTAAGAATAAGAAAATTATGATTTTAGGTGGTGGCCCGAATAGGATTGGACAAGGGATTGAATTTGATTACACTTGTGTTCATGCTGCGCTTACTTTACGTGATAAAGGGTATGAGACGATAATGATTAACTGTAATCCGGAAACCGTTTCTACCGATTATGATACTTCTGATAAACTTTATTTTGAGCCGTTAACCGTTGAAGATGTTTTAGCAATTTATGATAAAGAAAAGCCAGAGGGTGTTATTGTCCAGTTTGGTGGGCAAACTCCATTAAATATTGCTCAAGAGTTAAAAAATAATGGTGTAAATATCTTAGGAACTACTCCGGAAAGTATTTGTTTTGCCGAAGACCGGGAGCATTTCCGACAAAAAATGATAGAAATCGGTATTTTGCAGCCGGAAAGCGGAATTGCCCGGTCAAAACAAGAAGCCGTTAAAGTTGCTTCCCAGATTGGCTACCCCTTAATGGTTCGCCCTTCGTTTGTTTTGGGAGGAAGAGGCATGGAGATTGTTTATGATGAATGCATGCTCAAAAGGTATGCTGAAGGAGCGATTGATATTAGCCCAGAATACCCAATGCTAATTGATAGATTTTTAGAACATGCGATTGAAGTCGAAGTTGATGCTCTTTGTGATGGGGAGCATACTTTTGTTGCTGCAGTTATGGAGCACATTGAATTAGCAGGAGTTCATTCTGGTGATTCTGCTTGCGTAATTCCTTCTCGAAATATTAAAGAAGAACACCTCGCAATTATTGAGGATTATACTGCAAAAATTGCCCGGGAGCTTAAAACAATAGGGTTGATTAATATTCAATATGCTATCTGTGATGGAAAAGTGTATATTTTAGAAGCAAATCCTCGTGCTTCGCGAACAGTACCGTTAGTGTCTAAAATAACTGGAATACCGATTGCTCGAATTGCTACTGAGCTAATGTTTGGGAGTAAAATTAAAGATTATCCACAACTAAAAAAGAGTGATCTTTCCTATGTTGGCGTCAAAGAAGCTGTTTTTCCGTTTAATATGTTTCCGGAGGTTGATCCCTTGCTGGGCCCAGAAATGCGAGCCACCGGAGAAGTAATGGGGATAGCAGAAAATTTTGAGCTTGCTTTCTTCAAGGCGCAGGAAGCCGCTGGGACTAAACTTCCCCGGAAAGGTAACATACTTTTAACAGTTACCGAAAAAGATAAGCAAGAGCTATTGCCAATAGCTAAAAAAATTAAAAAAATGAATTTTAATATTTTTGCAACTGAAGGCACTCATCGTTTCTTAAAGGATAATGATATTGATTCTGTTAAGATTAAGAAATTGCACGAGGGGCGCCCTAATATTTCTGATGCCATTAAAAATGGAAATATTCATCTGGTTATTAATACTCCGGCTGGAAGAAGCAGCAAATATGATGATAGCTATATTCGAATTATGGCTATTCAGCAAAAAGTTCCTTATATTACGTCAATGGCTGCTGCTTGGGCTAGTATTGAAGGAATTGATGCAGCACAAAATAAGGAAATTGAAATAAAGCCTCTTCAAGAGTATTATCGGAAGAAATAAAGTAAATTTATTTTACTCATTGAGAGATTAATATTAATAAATAAGTTATTATGATTTTTTAAAAAAGATGCTTAACAAAAAGGAAATTATAAATTTAATTAGATCAGAAAACCTAATTGATTCTTATATTGATCTCGACAAGCAGCTAACACCTAATGGATTTGATTTAACAGCTGGAAAAATATTTGAATTTAATTCTCAAGGGGCATTAGATTTCTCTAATCTAGAGAGAGTGGTTCCTGAAGGGAAAAAGATCCTACCGGAAAAATTAAACAGAGAAGATAAATTTGGCTGGTGGAATTTAAACAAAGGAGCGTACAAGGTAAGAACCAACGAAATAGTTAATCTGAGTAATAGTTTGATTGCTTTTACTTACACTCGAACTTCTGTTTTGCGAATGGGAGCGTTTACTCAACATGGAGTTTGGGACGCTGGATTTAAAGGAAAAGGAGAGTTTATTTTGGTGGTGGAAAATGCTAATGGTTTAAGATTAAAAGAAAATGCTCGAGTAGTTCAGATTGTTTTTGTTCCAGTAAGAGAAACAGAAAGCTATGCAGGGATCTATAAAGGTTTAAAATAGTGAGCCCAGAATCATTTTTTGATTTTCAGAGTGTAAGCGAGGAAGCGGAAGAGTTAGATTTTAAAAAAACAGTACTTTGTCCGCATTGCAAGAAACCAATACCCCATGAAGCGATAAGGTGTCTTTATTGCGGAGAGGAAGTCGTGAGCGTGAAAAAACCTGCTTGGGTTGTTTGGACGGCTGTTCTGTTGGTTATTATTTTTGTGGTATTTTTTGTCATTTTTATGTAAAAAAATGAAAGTAATAGAAATTATCACCAAACAAAAAACAGAGTTTTTAGATGTAACTGATAAAATTCTAAAGATTACTCGGAAGGAAAACGTTAAAGAAGGTGCTTGTGTAGTTTTTTGCCCACATACAACCGCAGGGTTAACTATAAATGAGAATGCTGATCCAGCAGTTAGGAAAGATATGCTTAGTTATTTAAATCGGCTAGTTCCCGAATCTAAGGAGTACTTACACTTAGAAGGCAATTCCGATGCACATATTAAAGCTGCACTTTTAGGGTGCTCGTTAAATATTATAATTAAAAATTCGATGTTAGTGTTAGGAAGCTGGCAAGGGGTGTATTTTTGTGAATTTGATGGTCCTCGTAGCCGGAAAGTTTATCTCAAGATTTTAAAATAGTAACGATTAGCAAAAGTTTCATTAATAAATTAACGGAGAAATTCATGCCGGAGTTACCAGAAGTAGAAACAGTAAAACGAGAGTTGGAGAAAACAGTTTTAAATAAAGTAATTAGTAAAGTGGTGGTAAACAACCCAAAAGTTATTAAGCAGATAGAAGTTTCTGAATTTTGCAATAGACTAGCAGGGGTAAAAGTAAAGAAAATTTTCCGAAAGGGAAAAGTACTGATATTTGAACTTTCTAGCAAGAATTTTTTGATTATTCACTTTAGAATGTCTGGATGGTTTTCTTATGGGCTGAGGGAAGAAAAAGCAAGAGTTGTATTTCAATTTTCCGGAGAAGAATATTTAAATTATATGAATCAAAGGTTACTGGGAGAGTTGAGATTAGTTGATAACTGGCAAGAATTAAAATTTATAAAAATGCTAGGCCCGGAAGCGCTAGAATTAACTCTGAATCAGCTTACACAAATAATTCAGTCTAAAAAGAGACCGATTAAGCCATTGCTAATGGAGCAAAATTTAATTGCTGGAGTTGGTAATATTTATGCTCAAGAAGCGTTATTCCTATCTGGAATTAACCCGCAGCGTTTGGCTAATTCTTTAAGCGTTCTTGAGGTAAAAGCGCTACACAAGGAATTAATTAAGGTGTTAAAGGAGGGAATAAAATATCGTGGCTCTTCAGTTGACTCCTATCGGAATACTGCCGGAGACAAAGGTGGCATGGAAAAAAGACTTAAAGTTTATGGGAGAAAAAATATGCCTTGTTTGGTTTGTGGCAGGAAAATAAAAAAAATAATCCTTTCCGGACGGGGGACTTGTTTTTGTGAAATTTGTCAACGCTAAAATAGTTTTTAGACAAGAGGTTCGAAAAAAAATAATCAATGAGTTTTTATCAATTTTCCGAAAATGATTTAAAGAATAGATTAGAGAGCTTGACCCCACCCTATGTTTTTTTAGAAACATCCTCCTTTAATAAGGAAAATAATTCTTCTTTTTTATTTAACAATTTTAAAGATGTAATAGTTTTCAATCCGCAGGATAATGTAAATTTGTTTTTTAACAAAATAGAAAAGTATTTAGATAAAGGTTACTGGCTTTGCGGATATTTTACTTATGAATTTGGATATTGTTTAGACCCAGCGCTTTATCATCTTCGGAAGAAGGGCGATGGGCCATTGGCATGGTTGGGAGTTTGTTCAAAGCCTATTAAAATTGCCCATGATAATAATAGTAATTATTCTAAAAAAACAAACAAGCGATTCCGAGAAGATTATAAGGTAAATAAAATAAAAGCGGGCCTTAATTTTAAGGAATACAGCAAAAGCCTCAGAGTGATAAAGGATTATTTGCAGGAAGGATTTACCTACCAAGTTAATTTTACTTTTAAAATAAAATTTAATTTTTCCGGAAGTGTTATTGACTTTTATCTTGATTTAAGGCGACAGCAGCCTACTTTTTATACGGCACTAATTAGTACAGGAGCAGATTGTATGCTTTCTTTTTCTCCAGAACTTTTCTTTCGATCTAAATCAAGGAAAATTACTGCTCAGCCAATGAAAGGAACTACACGAAAAGGGTTTTATCCGGAATATGATAAATTGCTTTGCCAGGAAATGAGGGATAGCCTGAAAATTAAAGCAGAAAACTTAATGATTGTTGATTTATTAAGAAATGATTTAGGGCGGATTGCTAACAAAATAAAGGTTCCTAAATTGTTTCACATCGAAAGATATAAAACATTGCATCAGATGACCTCAACAATTGAAGCAAACATCAATAGAAAATTGCAAATAAGGAATATTTTTTCTGCACTTTTTCCTTGTGGATCAGTCACTGGAGCCCCCAAAATTAAAACTATGGAAATTATCCATAGCTTAGAAAAAGAAGCTCGGGGAGTATATACTGGATCTATAGGGTATATTTCTCCTTCTAGAAAAATGTGTTTTAATGTAGCAATTAGAACTATTAATATCCACAAAAGGCAAGGACAATTAGGAGTCGGAGGCGGAATTGTTTATGACTCATCAAGCAAAGAGGAATACAAGGAAGCTTTGCTTAAAGCTAAATTTTTTACTAGCAACAATAGACGTATTCAGTTGATTGAAACAATTTTATTAGAAGAGCCTGCAGGATATTTTCTTTTAGATTTCCATTTAAATAGATTGATGAAGTCAGCCAATTATTTTTCAATACCGCTTCATATTCGAGCATTAAAAGAAAAGTTAGATTGCTTATTATGTAAAATGGAAGGAAAATTCAAAATAAGAGTTATAGTTAACTTTGACGGAAATGTAAAGATTACCAGGATACCTTTAGGAAAAGTCATTACTCTGGCTAAGGTTAAATTAAGTTCTCGGCGAGTTAATCCTGAAAATTGCTTTCTATACCATAAAACTAATCGTCGTACTCTTTATGATCAGGAAAGAAAAAAAGCCAAGCAACAAGGGTATTTTGATGTGATATTTATGAATATTCATAAAGAACTAACAGAAGGAGCGATAAGCAATTTATTTATCTCAAAGAAGAAGTGCTTGTGGACTCCCCATGTAAAAAGCGGACTTTTACCGGGTGTTTTGAGAAAACACTTGATAAAAGAAGGAAAAGCAAAAGAAAAGCTCATCAAAATGGAAGATTTATTAGCGGCAGACGAAGTATATGTTGGAAATTCAGTAAGAGGTTTAATTAAGGCAAAGGTAGCCAATACTTCTTTAAAAGGAAATAAATAATAGACAATAAACAATTGAGGAAGTCATATTACCTGCTAAAATAGAGAGTGTATAGGGATAGCAAAGTAAAAGATTGAAAATAAAAGGGTGAAGTGAGAAAGAAAGAAAAACAATTGAACGCGCGAGTTGATGACATTAAAAGACTCAAGAAAGATGTATTTTTATTAAGTTTTGTTTCTGATTATTTAGCAAAACAATCTTCTCCCGGTAATTTTATTCACTTAAAAATAGATCCAACTATTTTACGTAGGCCGTTTAGTATCCATAAAATTAAAAAAAATAAAGTGTATATTCTATTTAGAGTCAGAGGGCGGGGGACTAAGATGTTATCTACGCTGAAAAAAGGATGCTGTTTAGATATTATCGGACCATTAGGAAAAGGTTTTGTGATTCCTGAATCTGTTAATAGTCGGAATAGGGCAATAAATATTCTAATCGGTGGAGGATTGGGCGTTGCTCCTTTAGTTTTTTTGGCTGAAAAATTAAAGAAAGAGAAAAGGAAGACAGATAAGAACCAAGATATTATTCTCTTGGGCGCAAAAGATGAAGATGATATTTTGTGTGAAGAGGAGTTTAAAAGGTTAAAATGTAAAATATTTCTTTCAACTGACAACGGATCAAAAGGAATACGAGGCAATGTTATTAATTTACTCAATGACAAGCTTAAGAGCATAAGCTATCAACAACCAGTAAATATTTATACCTGTGGTCCAAAGCAGATGCTTAGAGAAATGTTTTTGATAATAAAAAAGTATTCTCAAGTTCATTGTCAGGCTTCCTTTGAGCAATATATGGGATGTGGTTTAGGGTTTTGCTGTGGATGCGCCATTGAAACAAAGCAGGGGTATAAAAAGGTATGTGAAGACGGTCCAGTATTTAATTTAAATACCATATGGGAATAAAATATCAAGGCAGAAAAATTACAGTGTTACTAAGAGGTAGATTATGTGGTATTCATATTTAGGGTTGGGATTAATTGCCGGAGTATTTAGCGGTTTCTTAGGGTTAGGAGGCGGGGCGATATTAATTCCAGTTTTAGTTTATTATTTTGGTTTTACTCAACATCAGGCACAAGGGACAACGTTGGCGATGATGATTCCGCCAATTGGTCTTTTAGCGGCTCTTAAATATTACCAACAGGGCAATGTTAAAATTAATGTAGCGGTATTGATGTGTGTGGGGTTTTTTATCGGAGGATTATTCGGGGCCCGTTTTGTTGAGAAAATTCCAGATGTAATACTAAAAAAAACATTTGGATGGTTTTTGTTTATTGTTTCTTTAAAAATGATTTTTGGAAAATAAGAGTAGTAAATAAGGATATAAAATATGGATTTATCCGTAAAATTAGGAAAGTTACTGCTTAAAACGCCGTTGATTGCTGCTTCGGGAACTTTTGGTTTTGGGAGCGAGCTAAAAAATTTTGTTGATTTTTCATTCATCGGAGCGCTGATTACTAAAACGATAACTACTAATCCTCGAGCAGGAAATATTCCTCCACGGATTTATGAAACTGAATGTGGAGTATTAAATTCTGTTGGCTTAGAAAATCCCGGACTAGAAATTTTTTTAAAAGAAAAATTACCATTAATTAAACAGCTTGATACTAAATGCATTGTCAGCGTAGGTGGTTTTTCACATCAAGAATATGAGCATATTGTTCAAAAACTATCGCAAAAGCAAGGAATTGATGCTTTAGAAATTAATTTATCTTGTCCGAATTTACATTTAAAAAAGTTAATTTCTCAAAGTGCGCAGTCTACTTATCGGTTGACAAGAAAGTTACGCAAGTTAACGAAAAAACCATTGTTTGTAAAGATCACTCCGGAAGTTACAAATATTGTGCAAATAGCAAAAGCAGTTCAGGACGGAGGATCTGACGGATTAAGCTTAGTAAATACCTTTTTTTCCCTGGCTATTAATATCGAAACTCGAAAACCGTATTTAGGGAATATTTACGGTGGTTACTCTGGCAAGGCAATCAAGCCGTTAAGTTTATATCGAGTGTGGAAAGTCGCTCAAAAATTAAAAATTCCGATTATTGGTGGCGGAGGAATTGACAGTGCTTCTGATGCAATAGAGTTTATGTTAGCCGGATCTGCGGCTATTAGCTTGGGAACTGTCAATTTAGTTAACCCTAACAGTGCTAAGCATATTCTAAAAGGGATTAAGGAGTATTTAAAGAAACATAACATAGGAAACATTAAACAACTAACGGGAGGGATCATTGTCTGATTTGTATCGAAAACTAATAGTGGCGTTAGATCTAGAGCAGCGCTCAGAGATTATTAAAGTTGCAAAATGTTTTTTGTCACAGGGCGTTAAGCTTAAGATTGGTTCTGTGGCGTTTACCAAGTTTGGTCCGGAATTAGTAGCAAAATTTGTTCGCCAAAAAGTAGATATTTTTTTAGACCTTAAACTCTACGATATCCCTAATACTATGGAAAAAACAGCAGAAATTATAACTCAAATGGGGTGTTGGGCTTTTACTGTGCATCTAAAAGCCGGTGAAGAAGCGCTAAAAAGAGTAAAGAGAAAAGTTATTAGTGTCGCTCGGAAATTTCGTTTAAGAAAACCGTTAATTTTAGGGGTAAGCGAATTGACCAGCTCTAACGCTAAGACAAAACAAGTATTAAAATTAGTGGATATTGCTGAAAAATCAGGAATAGACGGAGTTATTGCCTCTCCTTGGGAGGTAAGCTACATAAAAAAAAGGTATAATTTAAAAGTGATAACTCCCGGCATTCGCCAACAGCAAGAGAATAACGATGATCAGAAAAGAGTTTCTACTGCAGCTTTTGCTTTTAAATCCGGCGCTGATTATATAGTGGTTGGTAGGCCAATAATTAACAGCGATGATTACCAAAAAGCAGCCCAGGAAATTTTATTTGGATAAAGTGTAATTATTTTTTTTACTAGTTAGTTATTTTCAAGCATCATTAAGCAGCAAATAAAAGAATTGCCTTTTTTCTTGCAGGTTATATAATTAACTGTTATTTCTCTTATAATAGTTGCACAGGAAAGCGTTATGCACTGTGTTATGAAATATCTTGATAGAGAATATTTGTCGATAAACAACTAGATTGTATCTGCGCTTATTAAAATTATTCAAAAATAGGAGTGGTGGTTTTTATGGAAGCAAAGTTGGATAATTTAATTGAAAAAATTAAAAAAGACGG
>CAZAYU010000004.1:133508-141097 GCA_964489445.1 uncultured Planctomycetia bacterium | reverse complement strand
TGGTTTTTATGGAAGCAAAGTTGGATAATTTAATTGAAAAAATTAAAAAAGACGGGGTAGATGAAGCTAAGAAGGTTTCCGAGCGTCTGATTGCTCAGGCGCAACAGCAGGCAGAAGATGTGGTTGCTGTTGCTCGGGAAAAAGCAGAGGTTATTATTGACCAAGCAAATCAGGAAGCAGCAAAGCTTAAAAGTAACAGTGAAAGCTCTTTAAAGCAAGCGGCTCGTGATTTAAGTTTAAGCTTGCATCAAGAGATTATTTCTTTGTTAGATAAAATATTAAAACGAAACATCTCTCAAGAGTTAACTTCCGACTTTGTAAAAGAGCTAATTTTAAAATTAGTAAATCAATGGGATAAAAAAAAGGATTGCTTAGAGGTTTTAGTTGCTGAGAAAGACGTAAAACAAATTAGCGAAATGGTTTTGGATGAACTCAATAAAGAAGTAGTTGGTGGAATAACGATAAAGCCCAGCAGCTTTATTGATAAAGGTTTTCGCATTGGTGTAAAAGGCAGCGACGTGTATTATGATTTTAGTGATGAAAGTGTTTTGGAGGTACTGAAAGAATTTTTAAATCCTGCGTTGGTAGCAATTTTGAATAAAAAGTAATGGATAAGTATTATTATTTTCTTTCTGAGCTACCGTTTTTAAAGTTTGGACAAAGACCGCAGATTAAGAAAAAGGAGTTTATCGAGGAAGCTTCTAAGTGGTTGTCGGAGAAAGATTTATGTTCTCTTTGTGATACAAGTTCTAATAATTTTTATATTCGTAACAATAAAATAGCAGCAATTAGAGAGTATCAACGATTCGAAAAACAATTAAGAGAAGAACTTGTTTTATATCGGAAAGGTGCTCAGAAGGATAAGAATAAAAAAACACAAATTCTAAATTCCTCATCAATAGAAGGGAATCCTTTAGAAGTGGAAAAGAAATTGCTACTCTCAAGATGGAAGTTTATTGAAGAAAGAGAAGCAGGAAACAATTTTAATTTTACAATGGTTTCGCTTTATTTTTTAAAATTACAAATACTAGAGCGGTTGAGTACTTTTAATAAGGCAAAAGGAAAAATTACGTTCAAAGCTTTGTGTAAGGTAAGAACATGAAAAAAATCGGAACAATAACTTTTATTCAGGGAAATATGATTAAGGTAGAGTTGCCAGGGAGCATTTCCCAAAACGAAGTTGGTTATGTTGTAAACGGAAAAGAAAGATTAATGTCTGAGGTTATTCGGGTTGATAGGAATTCAGCTTTCATGCAGGTGTTTGAAGATACAAAAGGGGTGAAGATTGGCGATGAGGTAGAGTTTTCCGGAAGGATGCTTAGTGCACGGTTAGGCCCAGGTCTTTTAGGAGGGGTATATGATGGACTGCAGAATCCTTTGGGTCAATTAGCGGAAGAGTTTGGGTTTTTTCTTCCGCGAGGAGTAAAATTAAATGCTTTAGATTTAAATAAGAAATGGCATTTTATTCCTGCTGACTTAAATAAAAAGGATAAAGCCGTAAAAGGAGAATCGTTAGGTTACGTAAAGGAAGGAATTTTTAAACATTTAATTATGGTTCCTTTTAATTTAAGTGGTGAATATAAAATTGAAAGTGTTGCAAAGGAAGGTGATTATTCAGTTCAGCAAAAGATTGCTGTTTTAAAGAATGAAAAGGAAGAAATTCTCGAATTAAGTATGGTTTTTGATTGGCCAATAAAGATTCCAATTGGTATCTATAAGGAAAAAATTGTACCTGTTGAGCCGCTAATTACTAAAGCGCGAGTTGTGGATACTTTCTTTCCTATTGCCAGAGGAGGAACCTATTGTATTCCGGGACCATTTGGAGCGGGTAAAACTGTTTTGCAACAGCTAATCAGCCGTTATGCGGAAATTGATATTGTAGTTATAGCTGCTTGTGGCGAGCGGGCAGGAGAGGTGGTAGAAACTTTAAGAGAATTTCCGAAATTAGTTGATCCGAGAACTGGCAGGTCATTAATGGAAAGAACTGTTATTATTTGTAATACTAGCTCAATGCCGGTTTCAGCAAGAGATGCCTCGGTGTATACTGCAGCGACTATTGGAGAATATTATCGGCAAATGGGTTTAGACGTTTTATTATTGGCTGATTCTACTTCCCGCTGGGCACAGGCTATGAGGGAAGTATCCGGAAGATTAGAGGAAATTCCCGGTGAAGAAGCATATCCGGCGTATTTAGAATCAAGAATTGCTGAATTTTATGAGCGTTCAGGATTGATAGAATTATCATCGGGCAAAAGAGGAAGCCTTACGATTGGAGGTACTGTATCTCCGGCAGGAGGAAATTTTGATGAGCCGGTGACTCAATCGACCTTAAAAGTTGTTGGTGCTTTTCATGGGCTTTCTCGTCAAAGAGCGAATGCTCGTCAGTTTCCGTCCATTGATCCTTTCGAAAGCTGGTCAAGATATAAAAGTTTTATTGATAAGAAGTTAGTACTACAGGCAAAAAATATTTTATTTAAAGGCAATGAAGTTCGTCAGATGATGAAAGTTATCGGAGAAGAAGGCACAACTATAGAAGATTTTTTCATTTATCTTAAATCTGAATTTTTGGATAGAGTTTATTTACAGCAAAACGGGTTTGATAACATAGACGCAGCTACTGGTTTGCAGAGGCAAGAATATACTTTTGCGAAAGTGTGTAAAGCAATGGCGAAAAAGTTAAATTTTGAACACAAAGAAAGAGCGCGGAAACATTTTCATGAGTTAAAACAGTTATTTATTGATTGGAACTATAAAGAATGGGATTCTGAAGAATTTAAGCAGCAGGAAAAAAAGATAGATGATTTTTTAGAGAACGTAGATTTGGAAGGTAAGAAAGAAGAAAATCAAGGTAGAGAGAATGAGAAAAGTTCATAGCAAAATACTCAGTATTGTGGGTAACGTGATCACTGTTAAAGCTAAAGATGTTGCCTATAATGAATTAGCGCAATTAATAAGCCGTAGAGGAAAATCATTAGCACAGGTTATTAAGCTGGAAGAGTCAATAGTTTCTTTGCAAGTTTTTTCTGGCACCAAAGGCATTTCTACTGATGACGAAGTACGCTTTCTTGGCCATCCTATGCAGGTTACCTTTTCGGAAAGTATGCTGGGGAGGGTTTTTAGTGGTAATGGTGAACCTCGCGATAAGGGTCCGGCGCTAACTGATAATTTAATTGAAATAGATGGGCCGGCTGTTAATCCAGCAAAAAGAATCATTCCGGAAAGAATGATTCGCACTAATATTCCGATGATTGATCTATTTAATTCATTAGTTGTTTCACAAAAGCTGCCGATATTTTCTGTGTCCGGAGAGCCGTACAATGAATTATTAGCGCGTATTGCGCTTCAGGCAGAAGTAGATATGATTGTTTTGGGTGGAATTGGGCTTAAATATGATGAGTATATGTTTTTTAAAAATACACTAGAAACAGGTGGCGCGCAAGATCGGTCAGTTTTTTTTATTCATACTGCTTCTGACCCGATAGTCGAAGGATTAATGGTCCCGGACTTGTGTTTGGCAGTAGCGGAAAAATTTGCTTTAAATGGAAAAGATGTGTTAGTGTTGCTTACAAATATGACTAATTTTAGTGATGCTTTAAAAGAAATTGCTATAACTATGGAACAGGTTCCTTCTAATAGAGGCTATCCAGGTGATCTGTATAGCCAGCTAGCCAAACGATATGAAAAGGCTGTTGATTTTGACAGTGCCGGCTCAGTTACTATTTTGTCAGCCACCACAATGCCTGGCGATGATGTTACACACCCTGTTCCTGATAATACCGGATATATTACTGAGGGGCAATTTTATTTAAGAGGAGGAAGGATTGAACCTTTTGGCTCTTTAAGCCGACTTAAGCAGCAGGTTAATGGGAAAACCCGAAAAGATCATCGCGCAATTATGGACGGAATGATTCAACTCTATGCTCAGTATAAGGAAAGTGAAGAGAAAAGGTCAATGGGTTTTAGAATGAGTGATTGGGATAAGAAATTGCTAAAGTATGGTAATTTATTTGAATCACAAATGATGGATTTATCAGTTAAAATATCTTTAGAGCAAGCGCTAGATAACGGATGGAAGATGTTATCTGAATGCTTTAACCCTCAAGAAATTAATTTTCGTACGGAGTTAATTGAAGAGTTTTGGCCTAAAAAAAATCAAGATCATTCTGTATCATCCAGCCGACGAGATAAAGTTTAAATGCTTAAATTAAGATTAACCAAAGGTGAGTTAAGGCGGCAAAAGGAAGAGTTAACCCGGTTTAAGCGCTATCTTCCTATGCTTCAACTTAAAAAGAAACAATTACAATTAGAGATAAATAAAGTCCAGCAAAATATTGAGAATGTAAACCGACAGATTGAGCAAATTCAACAAGAAGTCAATTCGTGGGTTGATCTATTCGCTGAGTATTTTCCGTTTTCTAATTTTTTAAGGTTTGTTAAGGTTAATACTGCCCGAGAAAATATTGCTGGTGTAAATATTCCGGTATTTTTAGAGGTAGATTTTAAAGAAGAAAAGTATGATTTGTTTAAAACGCCTTTGTGGGTGGATAAGGCTATCAGAGTGCTAAAAGATATGATTATCCAAAGCGCAAAAATCTCTGTTTACCATCAACAGGAAGAAGTATTAAAGGAAGAATTTCGGATAGCTACTCAAAGGGTAAATCTTTTTGAGAAGATAAAAGTTCCCGACGCTATTGAGAATATTCGGATCATTCAAATATATATTGGCGAATTACAAACAGCTGAAGTGGTAAGAGGGAAAATTGCCAAGTCAAAGATAGAAAAAAGTAAAAGGAGTTTTTAGGCGATGATCGTCAAGATGAAAGAAGTATTTTTATTGATTTTCCGCAAAGATGTTGACTTAGCATTAAAAATGCTACGCAAGCTGGGATTAATCCACGTTAAACATTTGGTTAAGTCTTTACCGGATACAATGGAGGACTTGGAAGAGGAATTAACGATGTTAAGCAAAGCGCTTGAAATTGTTTCTGATTTTAATGCTCCAGATGTTTTTGCATCTAAAGATAAGGTATATTCACTCGCTGAGAAAGCAATTCATACCTCTGCTAAAAGAAATACACTAATTACTGATATCCAAGAATTAAAAGAAAGGGTGCACTGGTATAAAAAATGGGGTAATTTTTCTTTAGAATCGCTAGAGGTTTTAAAAAAGTCAGGAGTGCTCATTAAATTTTATGAAGTGCCTCGCTCAGAACTAAATAAGATTCTAAGTGAGTGCTTAGCTTATGTAATTTATCAAGAAGAAGGAAAAGTGGGTATTGCTTTTATCGGTAAAGATAAAGAGGAATCCTTAAGTTATTCAGAAGTTAAAAAGCCTGAAGCTAGTCTATCTCAAATAAACGAAAAAATTATTAAATTAGAGAAAGAGCTAAGCATTGACAATCAACAGTTATTAGAAATTGCTGCGTACAAAGAATGTTTTATTGGGCAAAAACAGAAAATATTAAAAACAGTAAAATTTTATAACGTAAAATCAGGAATGTTGTACAAGAAAGGAATTTATGCCCTCAGAGGGTTTTGCCCTGTAGAGTCAGAAGGAAAAATTATTCAGGTTGCGCAAGAGCAGGGATGGGCAGCAATGACTCAAAATCCGAAAAACATCGATGAAGTTCCTACTTTAATTAAGAATTTTCATTGGGTTGAATTAATCCGTCCGTTGTTTAAGTTTATGGGAGTTATTCCCGGGTACAAAGAATATGATATTAGTCTTTGGTTTTTATTATTTTTTAGTCTTTTTTTTGCTATGCTTATTGGAGATGCTGGATATGGTATGTTATTCTTAATAAGTACTTTTTTTCTGCGCCGCAAATTTAAAAAATTTCCGAAAGAACCGTTTTTTTTGGTGTATGTGCTTAGCTTAGCGACAATAATTTGGGGTGCTGCTACCGGAACTTGGTTTGGTTCTGAAAGGATAGCTCAGTTACCGTTTTTAAATTTATTGGTTATTGAGAAAATAAATAGTTTTGTTGGTAGTAATCAGAAATTTATGATTAATCTTTGTTTTTTAATTGGTGCGGTTCACCTGACAATAGCACGGGGTATAAGAATTTTTCGGTATTCTAATTCATTAATTGCGCTAGCTCAGGCAGGGTGGATGTTAATTATTTGGTGTGCTTTTTTCTTTGCCGGGAAATTTGCGTTAAACAGACCTTTACCAGAATATGCGTTGACTTTAGGTGGAGTAGGAGCTTGTTTAGTTGTTTTATTTTCTCATCCACAAAAAAATATACTTAAAAGTATAGGACTTTCTTTGGCTAACTTACCATTAAAAGTTGTAAACTCTTTTGCCGATATTATTTCTTACTTAAGATTATTTGCTGTAGGATACGCTACAGTTGCTGTGGCAATGACTTTTAACGATATTGCTCTGAGCATAGGTTTTGGTGGGATAATTTCCGGATTAGGTGCGGTAGCAGTATTATTTCTAGGGCACGCTTTAAATATTATTCTAGGGTTAATTGCGGTAATTGTCCACGGGGTAAGGTTAAACTTGTTGGAGTTTTCCGGAAATTTAGATATGGAATGGTCGGGGATTAAATATGAGCCTTTTCGGGAATAAATGAACCATAGAGCAGAGAAGAATAGAAATAAAAGAGTAAAAATACAATATAGGGATATTTTAATTATTAATATAATTTTACCTTGCAGAAGGTGTTAGTAAGTTTTTAATAACTTTTAACATTCAGGCAGGAAAAATTTGACTATGTGATTTCTTACTACTGTTGGTGAAAAATCACAGTCTTATCGAGGAGGTGTAAAATGGTTCAAGGTCTTGGCGATATGAATCTTTCTTTGACTTTGGCGGCAGTAGGGTCGGCGCTGGGAACAGGTGTTGCTGGCATGGCTGCAATAGGTGCATGGAAAAAAGCTTTTTCACAAGATAAAATCGCTCCGTTTACGCTTATGGCTTTTGTAGGGGCTCCTTTAACACAGACAATTTATGGATTGTTGTTGCGCAATCAGATAATTAATGCAAAGTTTTCTGCTGATGCGCAAACATATACTTATTTAATGATTCTAGGGGCAGCAGCTGGATTAGCAATGGGATTTTCTGCATATATGCAGGGAAAAGCAGCAGCCCGCGCTTGTGATGCTTTGGCGGAGACCGGAAAAGGATTTGGCCAGTATATAATGGTTTTGGGGGTAATCGAGACAGTTGCTTTGTTTGTAATGGCTTTTTGTATGATGGCTCTTCCAGTTAGTGGATAATTTGATATTTCTAAAAAAAAGAGCTGATAAATGGCAATGTTAATGGAAATTCTATAGGTATTGCTTTTTTGTGTAAATTTGGTATATTGAGCAAGTATTTCGGGCGATTAGCTCAGCTGGTTTAGAGCGCTTCCCTTACAAGGAAGAGGTCACAGGTTCGATCCCTGTATCGCCCATAGTTGTTTCACGGGCACGAGTTATGTTTGTAAAAAAGACAAGTGCTTGCGCGTATATAATATCGGATCAAATGTGAAGAAACTTTGGCTTACGCCAAAGATTTGATGCGATTTCTGTAAGCGCCCATGAATTAAGAAAATTAAAAAATACTTAAAATAGTAGACACAAATATGGAATTAAACACT
>CAZAYU010000004.1:105680-133408 GCA_964489445.1 uncultured Planctomycetia bacterium | reverse complement strand
TTAAGAAAATTAAAAAATACTTAAAATAGTAGACACAAATATGGAATTAAACACTTTAAGACATTCTTGTTCGCACATGTTGGCTTGTGCGGTAAAAAAACTCTACCCACAGGCAAAATTAGGTATTGGTCCGGCTATTGATAATGGGTTTTATTATGATTTTGAGATGACTCAAACTGTTAACGAAGAGGACTTAGAAAAAATTGAGAACTTAATGAAAGAAGAATCAACAAAAGATTTTAAATTTACCCACCAACAGTGGGCTAGTCAAGAGGCGATGGAATTTTTTGAAAAACAGGGTGAAAAATATAAAGTTGAATTAATTAATGATTTAAGATTGAATAAAGTTTCAATCTACAAGCACAATGATTTTATTGATTTATGTATTGGCCCACATGTATCTTCTACCCAAGATGTCCAATATTTCAAAATATTATCTTTGTCCGGAGCTTACTGGAAAGGAGAAGAGTCTAATCCACAGTTGGTAAGAATATACGGGACAGCTTTCAATACTCAACAGGAATTGGACGAATATCTTGTTAATTTAGAAGAAGCGAAGAAAAGAGATCATCGTAAGCTAGGCCGAGAGCTTGAACTGTTTGACATTTACCATAATCAAGCTGGAGCCGGGTTAGTATTTTATCTTCCTAAAGGGGCTGTGCTGAGGCGGATCATTGAAGACTGGGAGATTAAGGAACACACCAAAAGGGGCTATCAAATGGTTACTACTCCTCATATTATGGATAAAAGTTTATGGAAAAAAAGTGGCCACTTAGACTATTATCAGGATTATATGTATACAGCAATTAAAGAAAACCAAGAATTTGTCTTAAAGCCGATGAATTGTCCGGGGCATATTCTTATTTATAAATCAAAAGGAAGAAGCTTTCGTGATTTACCTTTACGTTTTTTTGAACTAGGTACAGTATATCGTTACGAGAAAAGTGGAGTGCTTCATGGGCTTTTAAGGGTAAGAGGCTTTACTCAGGATGATGCGCATATTTTTTGCTGTAAAGAAGATCTATACTCAGAAATAAAAAATGTATTAGATTTTGTAAAATCAGCAATGAATACTTTTGGATTTTTAAAGTTTGACGCTGAGTTAAGTACACGCCCAGAAAGTTTCATTGGTGAAGTGCAAGACTGGGATGATTGTGAAGCAATATTAGAAAAAGTTTTGAAAGAACAAGAAATTAATTATACAATCAATAAAGGTGACGGAGCTTTTTACGGTCCGAAGATTGATATCAAATTAAAAGACGCTCTAGATCGACAATGGCAGTGTGCGACTATTCAGGTAGACTATAATATTCCTAAGAGATTTAACTTAACTTATCGGGATTCTAGCGGCAAAGATTTACGTGTTGTGATGGTTCATCGTGTCATTTTAGGTAGTTTAGAGAGATTTATGGCTACACTAATAGAACATTATGGGGGAAAATTTCCTTTTTGGCTTGCTCCGGTACAAATAAATGTAGTAAATATTACTCATGATGCTAAAGATTATGCTCAAGAGGTAAAGCTTAAGCTAGAAGATGAAGGTTTCCGTGTAAGTGTTGACTTGAGAGATGAAACACTACAAAAGAAAATAAGGGAAAGCGAACTTTTAAAAGTGCCATATATGGTTATCTTAGGGCGTAGAGAAAAACAGGAAGGTAAAATTTCTTTGCGTAAACGAGGAATGAAAGATTTAGGTAGCATGACAATGAGGGATGGTATAAATATTTTAAAGGGTAAACAAAACATGGAGGTAGAGCATAAGTGAAATATGTGCGAATTAATGAAAGAATTTTCTCTAAAACATTGCGGATTATCGGTGAAGATGGAGAACAGTTAGGAGTTTTTCCTCGGGACGTTGGATTAAAAAAAGCTAAAGAAGTTGAATTAGATTTGGTAGAGGTAGCTCCTGCTGCTAATCCTCCGGTTTGCCGGATTATTGATTTTTCTAAATATAAATATGAACAGGAAAAACGGGAAAAAGAGGTTAAAAAGCATCAAAAGCAGACACAGCTTAAAGAAGTTAGAATAAGTCCCAGAATAGGCAGCCATGATTATGAGGTAAAACTTAAGCATATAAAAGAGTTTTTAGAAAAAAAACATAAAGTGCGCATAAGAATGTGGTTTCGTGGTCGAGAGATAAGTCATAAAGATATCGGAAAAAAGATCATTGACCGACTAGTCAATGATATTGAAAAAATAGGTAGAGTAGACAGAGCGCCACATATGCTTGGGAAGACTTTAGTTTTGATACTGACACCTAAATAGATTTAAGACAATTTTTTAAAAAAGTCAGTTGTGCTAAAAAGGAGATAAAATAATGCCAAAATTAAAGACAAGAAAATCAATATCCAAGAGAGTGAAAGTTACAAAAAAAAAGAAAGTGCTAAGATCAAAGGCTGGAAGAAGGCACTTGTTGAGCGATAAAACAACAAAACGTAAAAGAACTTTACGGAAAAAAAGCGTTGTTGCGAAAGGGGATGCAAGAGTGATGAAAAAAGCACTTCCTTATTCGTAGGTGTGTATCGTTTGCGATTAGTAAAAGAAGTTAGTAGAAGGATAATGGGGAATAATATAAGAGTATAAAATTTAATAATTATTGATAGGAGGATGGGTAATGAAAGTAAATCATGCAGTAGCTTCAAGGAAAAGAAAGAAAAAAGTGTTGGATGCTGCCAAAGGGTATTGGGGCGAACGTTCTAAGAAATATCGCCGAGCCATTGAAACACTAAGAAGAGCACTTGCTTATGCGTATAGGCATAGGCGGACAAAAAAAAGAGAATTTCGTTCACTTTGGATTATCAGAATTAATGCTGCACTAACCGATAAAGGTATTTCTTATCGGCATTTTATTCACCAGCTTAAAGAGAAGAATGTGGTGCTTTCTCGTGATATTCTTGCAAAGATTGCTGCTGAATATCCAGAAATTTTTGGTAAAATAGTAGAAGAGGTTAAATAGTATATCTGAAAAGTTTAATAACCGGAAATTAGTGTTTATTTGCGATAAAAGATGAAATACATAATTATTGTTGGTTGTGGAAAAATCGGTAAATTGTTAGCCATAGAGTTATCCAAGACAGCAAATGTAGTTGTGGTGGATAAAAGTCTCAAGAATATTGATTCTCTGGGGGATGACTTTAATGGGAAAAAAATCTGGGCCGATGTTTTAGATGTCAGCAATCTAGAAGCAGCGGGGGTAGGGGAAGCTGATGCTATCTTTCTGCTCACTGGAAATGATAATCTTAATCTTGTGGTTGGCAAGGTTGCTAAACGAAAATATAAAGTTAAAAAGGTAGTACTCCAGGTTAATGATACTGTAAAAAAGAAAATATTTAATGAAGAAGGATTAACTATTGTTAACCGTGCATATTTAATTGTCGAGGTACTTAAAAAATGTATATTGTAATAGCTGGCGCTGGCCGGCTGGGATTAATCTTGGCTAAAAAGCTACAAGAAGATAACCATCAAGTATGTATTGTTGAGAAGAATGAAGGTCTTTGCAACAAGTTAGCGAGGGAAATCTCTAAAGTGATGATTATCTGTGGTGATGCAACATATCCGGATATTCTGCGGGAAGCTAAAATCGAAAAAGCTAATGTTTGCGTAAGTGCAACTTCTAGTGATGAAGATAATATTATTGTTTGCTATTTAGCAAAAGAGTTGTTCGGTGTTAAGCGGACAGTAGCTCGAGTTAACGATCCTAATCATACCCCGCTTTATAAATATATGGAAGTAGACAATCCAGTAGATTCCACTTCAATTATCGCTCGTATTGTGGAGGAAGAAGCTTCTTTTACTGATGTTATGAGTCTATTAAGTATAAAAAAAGGAAGGCTATCAATTGTTCGTGTAGATATCCCGGAAAAATCTCCTGTTGCGAATAAATCCTTAAAAGAAATTAGCTTACCGCATAACTCAGTTTTAGTTTCGATTTTAAGGGGTCCGGATATAATTATTCCGTATGGCTCAACAATAATTTTACCGGGCGATGAAATTATTGCCGCTACTTTAATTGATGCAGAAAAAGATTTGGTTAAAGCCCTTATCGGTAAGATATAGATTCGCGATTTAACCGCCTAGTTTTTCATGAAAGTAATAACAGGAATAATAGTTGAAGTTTTATTTTGTCTTGCCATTATTGGCTTAGGATATTTATTTTCGTTTCTATTTTGATATAAATAAGATTGGATTGTTTATGATTATTTCTCCGGACAGAAAGGATTTTTCAACTATACTTAATATCCTAGGTAAACTAATATTAGGCTTGAGCCTGTTTATGTTGATTCCTTTAGGGGTTGCTATATTTAAAAAAGAGATTTCTCCTTTTTTTGATTTTCTTATCGGGTTTTCTGCCAGTGCTTGCTTAGGATTTTTGCTAGTTATTATTTTTCCTGTGAAAAAAGAAGTAGGATGGGTTCATGCTTTTTTTACAGTAAGTGTTGGCTGGCTTATCTTTTCTTTGCTGGGAGCAATTCCTTTTTATTTTTCTTCTCATTTTTTATCGTTTATTGATGCTTGGTTTGAAGCGATGAGCGGATTTACAACCACTGGGTTAACTCTTGTACAAGACTTAGACCATTTATCTTTTTCTCACAATATGTGGCGTCACCTTACGATGTTTATCGGTGGTCAAGGAATTATCTTGGCAAGCTTGTCTATCTTGACGAGAGCTCGTTCTGTTGCTTTAGGGTTTTATGTTGGTGAAGCGCGGCAAGAGAAAATATTACCCAATGTTATTGATACGGCAAGATTTATTTGGAAGGTAAGTTTTGTTTATTTAATATTGGGTGTTGCCACTTTTTTTACAATTCTTTTTTACCAAGGTGTTTCTGTTTCTAAATCTCTGTTTCAGGCACTTTGGATTTTTTTTGCTTCGTTTGATACCGGAGGATTTGCTCCACAGTCACAAAACATAGCTTATTATCATTCCTTTCCGCTGGAGTTAGCAACAGTTATTTTTATGATTTTAGGGGCTACTAATTTTAATCTTCACTTTTGGATTTGGAATAAGAAGAAGAGTGAAATTTTTAAAAACTTTGAAATAAAAACGTTTTTATTCACATTATTTTCACTAATGTTTATTTTATATTTTTCGTTTATTGGATTTGGAAATCAGCTGACTATTTTTCGTAAAGGGTTCTATCAGCTAATATCAGCCCATACTGGATGTGGATTTACTAATTTAGCTAGTGGAGAACTAAGTATTTTTTCGGCACTTTCACTTCTCGCTTTAACATTTGCCATGATGATTGGCGGTGGTGTTTGTTCGACGACCGGAGGAATAAAATTGTTAAGGTTAGGTATTATTTTTAAAACTTTTTTTACAGAAATAAAACGCTGGATGTATCCCTTTAAGGCAGTATATAAAGACCGATTTCACCATTTACAAGACTTGATTCTTTCTGATAAGCGGATAAAAGGCGCGTATATTTTCTTTGCCTTTTTTCTATTTACGTATGCTCTTGGGGCAGTTGTTGCGATGTGTTTTGGATATTCGGCATCATTTTCTTTGTTTGAATCGGTTTCGGCTACGGCTAACGTTGGCTTATCGGTGGGGTTAACTAATCCAGCGATGCCTTTAACCCTGAAATTAATTTATATGTTTCAAATGTGGGCCGGTCGGCTTGAATTTATTTCTATTTTTGTGTCTATAGGGTTTATTATATCTTTATTTAAAAAGTAGTGGTAATTATTAAATGTATGGTAAGAAAATTAATTAAAAAAGGGATTTGTTTTGTTTGCTTATTTTGTTTTGGTGTGAGTGCTCATTTTGTTTATGGCGCTAGTGATAATTTATCTGAGATTTTCAAAACTCCTGAAGCATATGATGGTAAATTAGTAGAAATAACCGGAGAAGCTATAGGTGAACAACTTAAATCTAACGATGGGGTTTGGATAAATGTTTCCTGTTACCCGGAGGCAATTGGAGTATACTCTTCCGATGAACAATCGTTTGTGTCTATAAAACATTGGGGGGCTTACGGAGAAAAAGGAGATTATGTAACAGTAAGAGGCATTTTCTATAAGAATTTTATTTTCGGAGGTGCAAGCGCGATTCGGCTTAATAGCTTTAAGATTACGCAAGAAGGTGGTAAAATTAAAGCCAATGTATCTTTATTAAAACAACAATTAGCGTTAATATTGTTTGCGATGTGTTTGTTTCTAGGTATTGTGTATTTTATAAAAAATAAATTATGGAAGAGGAATTTAAGAACTTAAAAGAAGAGTTTTATAGCGATTTGCAGCGGTTACCTTGTTTGGCCGAATTAGAGAAATTGCGGGTTAAATATTTAGGAAGAAAGTCTGCCATTGCTTATCTTTTTTCCAAAATGCCAGGTTTATCTAAAGATGAAAAATCTATTTGGGGAAAAAATCTGAATTTATTTAAACAGGAAGTACAGAAAGTACTGAATATTCAGAATGAAAAAATTAATAGCAGAGAAGAAAAGCTAGACGTCACTTTTCCTTCCGTACCTTTTAAATCCGGGTCTCAACATATTTTAAGTTCGACCAGCCGAAAAATTTGTTCAATATTCGAAAAATTAGGTTTTTTAGTTACAGAAGGTAACGAAATAGAAGAAGAATGGTATAATTTTGAAGCGCTAAATATTCCCCTGGAGCATCCGTCTAGAGATGCTTTCGATACTTTCTATTTAAATTTGTCAGAAAAAGAGAAAGGCAAGTATCTTCTAAGGAGCCATACCTCTCCTTCGCAAATAAGAGTTATGCAGAAGGCAAAACCTCCTTTGGCGGTAATTTCACCGGGGAGAGTATATCGTCCAGATGAGGTAGATGCAACACATTCTTTTATGTTCAATCAGATAGAAGGGTTTGTTGTGGCTGAGGATGTAAATTTTTCTCACTTAAAGGGAGTTTTATTACATTTTGCTCAGAAATTTTTTTCTTCTGATATTAGGTTAAGGTTTAGGCCTCATTTCTTTCCATTTACTGAACCTTCCGCGGAGGTTGACCTATCGTGTATTATTTGCGGCTCAAGTAGTAATAAAGTTGTGAGAAAAAAAGAAAAAAAATGTAGTGTTTGTAAAGATAAAGGCTGGCTAGAAATATTAGGATGCGGAATGATTCATCCCAAAGTTCTTACATTCTGCGGAATAAATCCTAAGAAATATAAAGGGTTTGCTTTTGGTATGGGTGTAGAAAGAATTGCTATGCTAAAATATAATATTGCTGATATTCGCCTTTTTTATGATAATGATTTGCGGTTTCTAGAACAATTTTCACTTTAAGAAGAGTTAAATAATAATAAAAATGAAATTTAGTCTTAATTTTATTCAAGATTTTATAAAAGTGAAAGTATCCGCGCAAAAGCTATCGGAGCTTTTGACAATGGCTGGCATGGAGGTGGAGAGCTTAAAAAAGTCGGAAAATGACTGGATTTTTGATATCGAAGTAACAACTAATCGCTACGATTGGCTCTCTTTAGTGGGGATTGCTAAAGAAGTAGCAACTGTTTTAGGCCAGAAGCTAGATATCAAATATCCTGCTAAGAGCAAAGATATTATTTTAAATAATCAGAGAATAGTGATTAATGAATATTCAAGTTGTCCTTATTATATTGGATGCGGAATAAAAGGCGTAAAAATAAAAAAATCAGAATCTTGGCTTAAAGAAAGAATCACAAACTGTGGTATTAATTCGATAAATAATATTGTAGACATTACTAATTATTGCATGCTTAAATGGGGTAATCCGCTTCATGCTTTTGACTGGGATAAAATAGAAGGTGATATTTATGTTCGAAAAGCTGATAAAGGAGAAGACTTTTTGGGCATTGATTCTAAGAAAAGGGAACTGGATAGGAGCAATCTAGTAATTGCTGACAGTAAAAAAATAATTGCTATAGCTGGAGTTATTGGAGCTAAAAATACCGAAGTTGATGAGAACACAAAGAATATATTTCTTGAGTCAGCGATTTTTTCTCCTCTAGTTGTAAGGCGTTCTCGCAGGTCAGTAGGAATTAATACAGAATCTTCTTATCGTTTTGAACGTATGGTTTCTCCCTTACACTTGGAGCATGCTTGCCAGGAGGCAATCAGCTTAATCAAGAAGATGGCATATGGAGTTGTTAGCGGTAAAAAAAGAGTGGGAAAAAAATCTACAACAAATAGAAAAAAAATAGTTATTAGTTTGAATGATTTAAATATTTATTTGGGAGCTAATTTTTCTAAAAAAGAAGTTAAAAATATTTTAAAAAATTTAAGATTTTCTATTAGAGAGGTATCTTCGGATAAGTTAGAAGTCCAGCCGGAAGTTGAACGTTTAGACATTGTTAGAGAAGTTGATATTTATGAAGAATTATGCCGGATATATGGATATGATAAAATTCCGTCACAAATACCCTTTTTAACTCATAATTTAGCAAATGCAGAAAAAGGGATGTATTCTTTTAAGCTCAAAATAAGTGATTTTTCTGCTCTTTGTGGGTTTAGAGAGATTATGACGTATAGCTTAGAAAAGGAAGAAGATTCATTATTATTTAATAATGAAAAGCTGGTAAAAATAATTAATCCTTTGCGGACGCAGGAAGGCAGCTTACGTAATTGTTTACTTTCTGGGATGATCAAATGTATGCGGCATAATTTAAATTATAGCCAGAATTGTTTGAGGCTCTTTGAAATCGCTGATGTTTATTATCAAAAGGGAAAAGGATTTGTAGAGATGCCGGTGTTAATTTTAGGCATAGCCGGGAAGGAAGAAGATTTTTTTTATTTAAAACAGGTGGTAGAAAATATTTGTAATTTTCTTAGGGTAAAAAAATTTCGGTATGAATTGAATAATTCCCCTAAAGGGTTCGAAAGTGCTTTAGACGTTAAAATTGATGGGGTAAATGGAGGATTTCTAGGTAAAATAAATGAAGAGGCAAAGCAATATTTTAATGTAAAAGAAAATTTATTTTTTGCCCAACTGTATTTACCGATTTTATTTAAAGCGAAACAAAAGGAGAAATATTTACCGTTTAGCGTGTATCCGGAGGTTTCTCGGGATATAAGTATTTGTTTATCGAAAAATATAAGGTTTGCAGAAGTAGAAAAGGTGGTTAAAGAGGAAAACAATAATTTTTCTAGGTTGCAAATAGTAAGTTTTTATAAAGGGAAAGAAGTTCCTCAAGATGCAAAGATATTTACTCTAAGAATATTTTACCAATCTCTCCAAAAGACTTTGACCTCTCAAGAAGTTGATGTATGGCATAATAATATTCGAGAAAAGTTAGCCTGTAAAAACGGAATAGAACTAAGATAATTTTAAAAAAGTAAAACATTTAATTAGCGGAATAGAGTTGGCCAATGGTAGTATACGACAATAAGACCCTGCCCATCTCGCTAGCAGGTGATAACGCTACAACTACACCTAATAAAAGGGAGCTGATATTTTTTGCTGTTTAGGCAGTAAAGATTAGGCGCCCACTTGAATGAGAATAGGATTGATAGCGTAAACCTCTAACGGATTAACGGCAGGGTTTTTAATGGGCTACAATTTTTATCATTATTTGGATAAGAAAGATTAAGTAGTAAATTATTTTTTTTAAAAATGATCGTTTACTGCTACCTCGTGAATAAGGAACAGAAAAATTTATAATTAGGCAATGACAAGTAATAGTATTCCCTTAGCTGTTCGAATGCGCCCGCAAACTTTAAATGAATTTATAGGGCAGAGCCATATTTTGGGAGAGAATTGTTTGCTAAGAAGGGCAATAATTTCTAAAAAAGTTCCTTCGTTAATTGTTTGGGGCCCTCCCGGTAGCGGAAAAACAAGTTTAGGATTGATAATTTCTAAAAAACTAGATGCAGAATTTCAATACTTAAGTGCAGCTTTTTCTTCTGCGGCGGAGCTAAAAAAAATTATTAAGAAAGCTCAAGAGAGGCTGAGGAGCCAGAAGCAAAAGACAATTTTGTTTATTGATGAAATTCACAGATTCAATAAATTACAGCAGGAGATACTAGTTCCTGATACAGAAACATCTAATATAATATTAATTGGAGCTACGATATATAATCCTTATTATCAAATAATTCCTTCCTTAATTTCTCGTTCTATAGTGTCAGAATTTAAACCATTAACCAATAAAGATATAGTTCTAATATTAAATATGGCTGCAAACAACAAAGACCGTGGTTTGGGCAATAGTAATCTTAAAATTAGCGATGAGGCTTTAGAATATATTGCCACAGCTTCTTGCGGCGATGCCCGGGGGGCTTTATCTGCGTTAGAGATTGGAACTTCAAGCACAGAAGAGAACTCAGAAGGAGAGGTTGTACTTGATCTAAAGGTGGCTAAGGAAAGCATTCAAAAGAATTTTTTTTATGGTCGTAAGGAAGATCATCATTATGATACTATTTCAGCGTTTATAAAGTCCATACGGGGAAGTGATGCCGACAGTGCTTTATATTGGCTGGTAACAATGCTTAAAGGGGGAGAGGATCCTAAATTTATTGCCCGAAGGTTGATAATTTTAGCTTCCGAAGATATTGGCAATGCTAATCCTTTTGCTCTTGTGCTAGCTACGAATTGTTTTAAGGCTGTGGAGTTTATAGGAATTCCTGAAGCAGAGATTATTTTATCACAGGTAGTTATTTATCTGAGCACATCTGTAAAGTCTAATTCTGCTTATTTAGCCATAAAATTAGCTAATAAGAGCTTAGCGGAACAAAACACAAAAGAAGTTCCTGCTCATCTCAAAACACATTCCAAAACCTATCAATATCCACATGATTTTGGGGGTTATGTGAGTCAAGATTATGGAGCAAATAGTCAGTATTATTTTCCTAAAAATGTGGGGGGAGAGAGAAGAATAAAAGATTTTTTAGACCAAATAAAGAACAAAAAGGAAAATATTAAATAATGTAGCTTTTTCTTGTTTTTTTAAAGAGTTATGATAAAGTATACCAGCAATAAGGAAAAGGGAATATATTTAAAATGATGATTAAAGAGATAGCCTCACCAAAGTTAAAAGATCCGGTATTCATTGCTGCATGGCCAGGAATGGGCGAAGTTGCCTATCGCAGCGCTCTTTTTTTAAAAGAAGCCTTGGGGTTTAAGCCATTTGCAAAATTAAGAGCACAACGTTTTTTTAAACCAGCAGCTGTTTCAGTAGAAAAAGGAATTATTAATATGCCGGATATTCCTGCTGGATTTTTTTATTATTATAAAGGAAAGAACGCTCCGGATATGATTATCTTTTTAGGGGAGGTGCAGCCACCATTAGAATATGCAGAGGGATTATCTTTAACGGTAGTTAACTTTGTGAAAAAATATAAAGCAAAAAGGATGTTTACTTTTGCTGCTAAGCCTGAACCAATTGATCATAAATCTAAATCTCGGGTTTGGGCTGCATCGACACATGGTGATTTTTTAAAATTAACTGAAAAATACAGCCTCAAAATATTAAAGGAAGGGCAAATCAGCGGACTCAATGGAGTTATTTTAGGAGTAGGGAAAAAAAGAGGAATAAAGGGTGTTTGTCTTTTAGGAGAGATTCCTTTTTATACAGTACAAATAGAAAATCCTAAAGCAAGTGCTGGCATTTTAGATGTAATTAGTAAATATTTAAAAGTTAAAATAAACCTTAATCCTATACTTGAGAGAGGAAAATTTGTTGAACAGGAAATTGATAAATTAATGGTTTATTTAAAGGGTGAAAATCAGCTAAGTGGGCCAAATCCGCTTAACGAAGATGATGTCGAGAAAATAAAAAAAGATTTAGCTGCCTACACAAAGCTTCCACAGTCTGCCCAAGCAAAAATAGAAAATCTTCTCAAAGATGCGGGAAAAGACATTACTTTAGCCAACAAGCTTAAAGAAGAACTTGATCATTGGAATGTTTACAAAGAATATGAAGATAAATTTTTGGATTTATTTAAAAAGAATGATAAGAATAAAGACGCTCACTGACGGTAGCATCTGTTTTTAAATAATTCTCTTTCCGTTTGGTTTTAACAAAATAATTTTTAAGAATGTTTAAATTTTGCGAAGTAAAAGAATCCGTAATTATTACTATTCGTTGATTTATTTTTGTTCTTGTATGCATAAGATCTTCGTAAAAGTGGATTGAATCTAAAGGTTGAGATTGCTAATATTTGAAAATAAAGTTATTTTGTTTGTAAATGTGGGTGAATTTTGAAAAGGTTAGGCTTAAACAAGATTAAAAAATTAGAGGAGAAAGCAAAGGCAGCCGGGTTTACGGAAACAGTGCTTATTGAAAATGCTTCTAGTAATCTGTGTGTCCTTGTTGATAGTTTTAATTTGGGAAAGAAAATATTAGTAGTTGCTGGAAAAGGTAATAATGGAGCAGATGTTTTATGTGCTGCTCGAAAGTTATTAAGTCGTGGGTATGATGTAAGAATCGTAGTGCTGGAGGAAAATAAATTAGGTAAAGAAGCAGCTTTGCAGAAAACCATTTTAAATAATATTAATGTACCAGTTTATTCTATAAACAGAAATTCTCTCGATGTTTTTAAGAAATTGCTCAAAGGTAATGATTTTATACTCGAAGGCATTCTAGGGATAGGGGTAAGGGGGGAAGTAGATTCTTTTTTAACAGAAGTTATTTTATTAATAAATAATAGTATTGGAAAGATAGTTTCTTGTGATATTCCTAGCGGTCTCGATCCGGACACAGGTATCCCACTAGGTGTTTCTATAAAAGCAGACTATACAATAACTTTTTTAGCAGCAAAAAATGGGTTTTTTACTAATCAGGGGCCAAAACTATGTGGAGAAATATTTATTACCGATATTGGTGTATCCTGGGATATTCTCGAACAAATCACTTAAGCGTTGTTTTAAGAAAAAACAGATAATAACAAGGTAACAAAAAGAGAAAAGATGAAAATAAGCTGGATGGGGCATTCTTGTTTTCTGTTAGAAGGTGACGGCGGTGTAAAAATAATTACTGACCCCTATGAATCTGGAAGCTATAAGGGACAGATGGGCTATAGGCCAGTTGCTATCGATGCGGATGTTGTTACTGTTTCTCATGAGCACCTTGATCATAACTACACCAAAGGAATCAAAACGAATGTGATAATTAGAGATGTTGGTGTAGTTAAAGTTAAAGATATCCGAGTAGAAGGGATATCTTCTTATCACGACAATCAGCAGGGATTTTTAAGGGGTAGAAGTATAATTTTTATTATTAATTTTGAAGGACTAAAGATTATTCATTTTGGAGACCTAGGAACAGTAAATATTAACACAAACATGCTTAAAGATGCGGATGTTGTATTTATTCCCGTTGGCGGTGTGTTTACCTTGGGTGCTGACCAGGCAAAGGAAATTATAAAGAAGATTAATCCAAAAATTACCGTTCCCATGCATTTTAAGACAGAAAAAATAGGGTTTAATATCGAGAGAGTGGATAAATTTTTACAAAGTGAAGATTACGAGGAAAGAAATAATTTATTGCTTGATTCTAATAGCGTAAATTCTTTTAAAAGAATAGTTGTTTTAAAGTATAAGCGCTAAGGTTAATTTTTAGAAAATAAAGCGGCAAACAGTGAAAGTGAGTTGCTATGTATGAAGAGAGATTTTACCGTAAATCAATCAGTTCTAAATTTAAAGCGGAAGTTTCCTATAAAGAAAGTGATCTTTTAGTTTGTACGGATAAAAATGTTAATCAGAGTTTGATAAAAGATGTTTTAAGAAAGCATTATAAAGAAATAGAAGCCTATAGTGGGAAAAATCATCATTTCCTAACATCACTTTCTCCTCTTAAATGTGACAAACAATCTCCTTTAATCGTGCGAAATATGTATAAGGTATCTCAAGTTACAGGGATCGGTCCATTTTCTGCGGTCGCCGGAGCTATCGCTAAATATGTAGGAGAAGAAATTTTAAACTTTTGCAGTGAAGTTATCATTGAAAACGGAGGGGACATATTCTTGAAGATTAACGAAGATAAGCTTTTAGGTATTTATTCCGGGGATGAAATCGCAAGAAACGATATTACTTTAAGAATTAAAAAAAGAACTCATTCATTTGGGATAGCTTCTTCTTCGGGAGTGTTTGGTCCTAGCATAAATTTTGGAAGAGCGAGCCTAGTTACAGTTATTGCTTGTGATGCGCTTTATGCTGATGGGTTTGCAACCGCTTTGTCTAATAATGTTAAAAAAAGAAAAGATATTGACAAGGTATTAGGTGTTGCACGCCGGTCGGCTGCAATTGAGGGAGTACTGATTGTTTTTGGCCAGGAAATATTTTTATGGGGTAACCTGGAAATTGTCTAGAACAGACATATTTTTATTTATAAATTACTTCTTGCCGTTGTCTATCTTAATCAATTATGGTTGTAAAAAATAAATTATGCGAGGGAGGGGACTTGAACCCCTACGATATCGCTACCGTTAGCCCCTCAAGCTAGTGCGTCTGCCAATTCCGCCACCCTCGCGCATTTATTCTAGTATACTACCTATAGCATTACTCATGTAAGGCTGACTTTGTATGTCATATATCACAGGAACAATCTCTTAAGTGCGGGTATTGTCTAAAATTATAATATTTTTTTAAAATAATAATTGTATTATTATGATTTTTTTGTTGAATATATAAATAAATTTAGATTTTTATTTATATAGTTTTTTTAGTAATTTCTTTTGTCAAATAAATATTTACTTCCCAGGAACTTTTTAGCTAAAGATTTTATTTCTGCCCCGAGAGAATTTATTTGGGCGGTATGGGTAAATTTTTGTTTAGTGCTTTCAACAATTCCTATAGAAATAGTAGGAAAAGTAAATTTGTGTATTTGATTGTCTCTTCCCTTGGTTTCAATATGACCCTTTATCCTGTCTTTTTCTTCGAAAAACTGAGGAGCAATATTATCAAAATTAGTAGTTATTTTTTTAGCAATTTCCTCGGCATTATCCGGCGTAGTAATAACTACAAAGTCATCCCCGCCAATATGTCCGATAAAATCATTAATAGTTCCTTTTTCTTGAATAGTGGCAATAATAATTCGAGAAGTTTCTTTTATGGCGATATCTCCTTTTTCGAATCCGTAGTAATCGTTTAATGCTTTAAAATTATCAATATCAATATACAATACGGCTAGTTTTTCTCCAGTACTGATGCGATTTTCTAATTCTTTGTTTATTGATACATTACCCGGAAGACGAGTCAGAGGATTAGCGTCTAAGTTGATAGTAGATCGCTTAACAATCATTTTAATACGGGCAATTAATTCTTGGGGATCAAAAGGCTTCAACATATAGTCGTCTACCCCTGCTTCTAATCCTTCAACCTTATCTTCTATTTCTCCTTTTCCTGTAAGCATTAATATTGGAGTGTGCAAGAAAAAAGGATCTTTTCTTAAAGCTTTGCAGATGTCTGGTCCTTGAATATCTGGTAAATTGTAATCTAGTATTAAGAGATCGGGAGATTCTTTTTTGGCTTTTTCTATTGCTTCTTTCCCGTTATGTGCCAGAATAACTTGGTAGTTATCTTCTAGGATAGCCACCAAAAGATCTAATATATCGCTATTATCATCAACGGCTAGTATTTTTAATTTATACATCTTTGTCCAATTTTAAAGTAAAGTGGAAAATAGTTCCTTTTCCTAGATCGGATTCGACCCATATTTTTTGTCGGTGTGTGTCAATAATTTGTTTTACTAATGAAAGGCCTAACCCTGTTCCAGGCATTTCAGATGTAGTTTGAGTTCGATAAAATTCACCAAATATCTTACTTAAATCATTTTCAGCAATGCCTACTCCGGTGTCCATAATAGAAATTACGGCACAGTCTTCTTGCTTATTACATTTTATAGTAATTTTTCCTTTTTGGGGAGTAAATTTAATAGAGTTACTTAAAAGGTTGATTAGTACTCTTTCAACTAGTCTCTTATCCATCAAAACAGATAGAGCTTGAGGGTATTCAGTCGCTAATTCTATGTTTTTTTCGTTCATTTGTGGGCTGAGCAAGTCGCTAGTGTCTTTTATTAATTTTATAATATCTGAAGAAGCAATTTTTGTTTCTGTTTTTCCGGATTCAATTCGCGAAATATCCAAAAGCATATTAACCATATTGACCAATTTATCAACATTAGAATCTATTTTTTCTAATCGGTTTTTTATTTCCGGAGATAATTTGCCAAATTTTTCCATAACCAATAAGGAAGAAAATCCCTTCACAGAAGTTAAAGGCGTTCGTAATTCATGAGATACACTGGAGACAAAGTCTGATTTTGCTTTACTGATGGTTTCAATTTCTCGTAAGCTTTTTACTAGGTCTCTTGTTCTTTCTTTGATTTTTTTTTCTAAATTATCTTTGGTATGGTATAGATCTTCGAATAGTCTAATATTATCCAAGCATTGGCCTAGGTACATGCAAATAATCATAAATGTTTCTTTTTCAGGCTTTTTAATTTGTTTATGTTTAAAAAGGTCAGAAATCATGAATATTGAGTAGATATTGTTTCTTATTTTTATGGGAGCTATTAAGCAATCCTCGTTCCACGGTTTTGGCAATATTGGACTATGATTTTTAGAATCAGATTGTATCAAGGATGTTTCTCTTATTACTTCTTTGTTGTATTGAAGTGTGCTTTTTAATATAGAGATTTCTTGATCGGAGAAATTGATGTTGTTTTTTATTGAAAAATCATTAAAATCTAAAATAAGACATTTTTTAAATCCCAAACTATTTATAACTACCTCATTAATTTGGGAAAAAAGTTTTTCTTTGTCTAGCGTGTACAAGGAAGAAATGATCAAATTTTTTATTAAAGATAGACGGTCGATTTTGTCTTCCGCATCTTGTTGAGACAACTTCAATTCAATGTCACTTTTAATAATTAGCTTTGCTTGTTGGTCTAAGTCTTTGATTATATTGTCTGCATGGGCTAAACGATTTTTTAATATAGAAATTATTTTTGTTTTTCCGAAAAGAACAGAACTCAGCGCTAATATTATAGAAAGGAGTATTAGTAAGATTCCGATTAACGGATTAACGGCAGATATGAATTCTATGATATCCATAAAAGAATGTTAGCTTAATTTTAACTAAATAGCTTTAATAAACATATTTTTTTGTTCCATAATATGGACAGCTATTGACATGTTGCTATCAATAAGTTGTTTGTTTCAATGTCTATATCACCTATTTTTTTGTTCGAAAATAAAGAGTACCCTGCATATAATCCAATTACCTTAAAATTATCGCCCAAAGATGATTTAATGGTTTTTATTTCCTTTTCGGATGTGTCTTTAAGCATTTTTTTTCTAGCCAAAGAGTTAATTACTAGAGCAATTCCTCCCATTTCGCTGTCGACAGCAGCTAATTTGGTTTTTATGTTGGACAAGAGTAGTGTTGGATCAAAAAACATAATATAGCCGTATGTTTCTTTTTTTATTTCTCCCAAATATACTAAAGAGCCATCTTCCAGACAATCAATAATGGTTACAACATTTATCGAATGGCTATTTTTTATTCCTATTGGATAAAAAGAAAAAAGACGGTTTTTCATGAATGTATCAAATTTTTCTTCCAGGTAATGGCGATAAATATTTATAGCTGGTTCATTGTTTATTTCCATAATTATATTTTTAGATCTGATAATCTTGTTTATTCTAAAGGGTTTCCCTAGCGGCAGGTATCCTTCCAGCTTTAACAATTGGATATCTAACCCTCTTATTGCTAAGTTTAATAGGCCATTATTAAGGTAATTATTTATGATTTGGGAGCTATAAGAGGAGTATTTTTTCATGTATCCTATTCCCAGAAAGTCTAAAGCTCTGCCTAAAGATAGTCGTATGTTGTTTAGGTAATGTAAAGGGTGAACTTGGTCAGACATAAACGATAAAAAATAAAATCCTTTCTTTTTTAGCTCTCTTAAAGAGGAATTCAAAAATAATTCAGTTTCTCCCAGTTTTTTATTTCGCAAAAAAAATTCTTTTACTTCCAGATTTTTTTTATTTATACAACAGGCAATAATTCCTTTAGAAAGTATTTTTTCTTCAAAGATCAAAAAAGGAGATTGAATTCCGATAATTTTTTTGGGAGACAAAATGAAGTCTATAGTTTTTGTAATTATTGCAGGATTATATTGAGGAGTAAAAAAAATAATAAGAAGATGCGTTTCTTTAGGAAATATTGATTTTATTCTTAAAGAAACTTCTCTGACTGCTTGCTCTGCTTCTTTTTCGCTGTATGCTACTGCGAATTCTTTTCTATCCATTTGGTTATTAACTTACCATAAAGTCAGTAAAAAATCAATATATTCAGTGGTAATCACCTTTAAAATCGAATAAAAAGGTTAGCTTGACATTTTTTCCGGGGTATGCTATTACTATACACTATACATAAATTTTATGGAAATAACTATAGTCCAAGCTTGCATAGATTCTTTTTTTTTTCTTTTGTGTTTGGGGATTATATGTAGCGCGATTTCAAAAGGATTGTTGAGCGAGATATTTAAGCTGAGTGGGTTATTAGTAAGCTCTGCTTTAGCTTTTCAATTCTACTTATGTATAAGCGAGAAAATCCAAGGTAGGATTTTTTTTCTAAGCAAACATTATTTTTATTTTTTTTCATTCCTCTCCATCTTTACAAGTATTTTAATTATATTTAGACTAGCAAGGTTTATTGTCACTTTTTTAATTAAAAAATCAGATATGCGCTGTGCAGGAAAATGGTTATTATTTTTTTTAGGAATTTTTAGGGCTACTTTTTTTTCAAGTGTGCTTATTTTTTTGTTTCTTTTAGCGCCTTTTGACAGTGATTATGTAGTCAACACTTTTTCTTATAAGATATTTAATGCTATTGCGCCTCAGATATATTTAAAATCTTTTAGTGTTTATAAGAGATTGAATCCCGAAAGCAGCTTAGAAATTAATAAACATGCGGAAGATTATCAGAAACGTGGCTTTAAGGAGGATCAAATATGAAGTTTGGTGATTTTTATAAAATAGTAGTAAATAAAGGTATTGATGCAGATGTTCGCAGTAGTAAAGAGATTAAGTTGTGGCTTGCCGGAAAAAAACAAGAATACGATAGTTTACCTTTAAAACAGAAAAAATACTTTGATCCAGAATTTTTAAGAAATCCTTTTTCAGACACTCGAATTCTTTGTGGGGATCCAAAAAATGATATAAAATCAATAATTGTCGGAATAGATGTTGACGGGGGAGAGCTTTTGGTTGCGGACAAACTAAAAGAAAAAGGGAAAAAGATTGATTTAGTGGTAGCGCACCATCCTCAGGGGCAGGCATATGCCTCTTTTTATGAAGTTATGGATTTACAAATTGATGTTTTTGCTAAAGAAGGAATATCCTTGAGTGTCTCCGAGAATTTAGTAAAAGAAAGACAACTTGAAGTCGCCCGGAGAGTAAATGCGGCTAATCATTTAAGAGCTGTTGATTTAGCTAGGTTGCTTAAATTAAATTTTTTGTGCATGCATACTCCTTGTGATAATTTGGCTCATCAATATGTTAAAAAAATAATTAATAAATGTAATCCCAAAACGTTAAAAGAAATAATAGATCTTCTTTATGATGTTCCTGAATATGCATATGCTGCGCAGAATAATAACCCTCCCCAGATAGCTGTAGGCGGTAATAATTCCCGATGCTCAAAAATTCATTTTGAATTTACCGGTGGCACTGAAGGTCCAGAAAAAATATACAAACAACTTTCTGCTTGTGGGGTAGATACAATAATTGCTATGCATCAGTCAGAAGAGCGTGTTAAGCGATGTAAAGAGCTTAACATAAATGTAGTTTTTGCTTCTCACATTGCTTCAGACTCATTGGGGATAAATCTTATGCTGGATGCTTTAGAAAAAAAAGAAAAATTAGTTACTTATGAATTTTCTGGTTTTAAGAGATTTTTTCGAAAGTCAAAATAGTAGTTATTATTTTAAGTAGTTCTCTAAAATGCTTGAGATGTGTTTCAAAATAGCTCTGTAGTTAAAAGTACTAAAAGCCAAATACTTAATAAGTAGTTTCCTTTATTGCATTATGATTCCTGAAACTTTTATCCAAGAAATTCAATCCAAGATTGATATAGTAGATATAATTTCTAGTTATATTTCTGTAAAAAAAGCTGGTAGAAATTTTAAAGCGCTTTGCCCTTTTCATGGAGAAAAAACGCCTTCGCTTGTTATTAGCCCACAAAAACAAATTTTTCATTGTTTTGGTTGTGGTGAAGGAGGAGGGGTGTTCCAGTTCTTGATGTTAATAGACAAGATGAGTTTTCCGGAAGCGGTAGAAATACTTGCTGAAAGATTGGGATTGGCGATACCCTATCAGCTTGACAAGCAATCACAAACAAAAAAAATGTTATTTGAGGTTGTGCACAAAGCTGCCTTATTTTTCCACAATAATATAAAAAACAATAAAAAATACAAACAAGTGATTAATTATTTGGATAAAAGAGGTATTGGCGAAAAAACAATTGACCAGTTTTTAATTGGATACTCTGATAACGATAATTCTCTTTTAAACTATTTAAGGAAATCTGGGTTTACTCTGGATATTTTAGAAAAAGCGTCATTAATTATTTCTGGAAAAAACGGGTTTTATGACTTATTTCGTGGTAGAATAATGTTTCCGATTTTTGATGTTCGTTCTAGAGTTGTTGGATTTGGTGCACGTAGCTATCAAGAGCAAGATAGTGGACCTAAGTATATTAATTCTTTAGACAGTATTATTTATAATAAAAGAAATCATTTATTTGGCCTTAATTTAGCTAAAGATTATATTTCTAAAGAAAAAGCAGTTATAGTTGTTGAAGGTTATTTAGACATGATTACTCCTTTTATGCGTGGGGTAAAAAATATTGTCGCTTCCTTAGGTACAGCGCTTACATTAGAACAGGTACAATTAATTAAAAGGTATACCTCACATGTGGTCTTAATGTATGATGCTGATAAAGCCGGGCAGAGCGCTGCTTTAAGGTCATCAGAGCTACTTTTAGAAAATGATGTGGACACTAAGGTTATTAAACCTTCGGTTGGTGAAGATCCTGATTCATTGTTTAAGAAAGGCGGCAAGGATTTATTCATGCAACTATTAAAGGAACCGGAAGATTTTTTTGAATATAAGATGAATAGTTTGAAAGCAATATATGATCCAGAAAGTATTGATGGAAAATCTAGGATTGCGCAAGAGATGTTCTCTGTGATTAAAAAATTAAATAGCGAGATAAAAAAACATGAGTACATTCGAAAACTTGCTTCCGGGCTAGATATTAAAGAGGAGATTGTAATTGCTGAATTTCGTAATAATTTTTTGAAAACTAGTTTAGCGCGTTTAAATAGTTCCAGAGATGGTAGGGAGAAAAAAGGATTTTCTATGAATAAAAATCCGCTTACCGTCACAGAGAAAGTCTTAATTAAATACATGCTTACTGATCAGAATGCTTTTAATTTAGTTAAGAAAAATGTAAAGCAGGAATATTTTACTTCAGGCTTAGCAAGAAAGGTTGTTACATTTTTATTTAATAATGGGTTTAAATGTTGTGGTAATTTTTCTCAAGCAACATCAGAACAAAATGTGGATAAGGAGGTTAGAGGTTTTATAGCGGAAATTTTGTTAGATGATGATATTATTTTGAACAAAACTATTTTCAAAGATAGCTTAATGAAGATTTGCAAGAAAGGGGTTAGCAGTCGGAAGGAGAAGTTAAAAGATAAAATAAAGGAAGCAGAATCTAAAGGTGATACCCAAAGAGTGAAAGAATTAATAAAAGAATATGAAACAATAAAGAGAAATTGAGGGAAAGATGATAAAGAAAAAGCTCTTAGAAAGAAGTATTGGGCAGTTAGTTAATTTAGGCAAGAAGAAAGGATATCTTACCTATGATGAAATAAATCACTTTATTTCTGATGAGATAATTAATGTCCAAGACTTAGATACTATTTTTGAACAACTGGATAGTAAGAAAATAAGTGTTTTAGAGACAAAAGAAGTTTCACTTTGGGAAAAAGAAAAGAAAAAACAGACTTCGTCTACAACCCAGCCTGTTGATGATCCGGTTAAAATGTACCTTAAGCAAATGGGACAAATTCCCTTATTATCTAGGGAAGAAGAGATCAGCCTAGCAAAGAAGATCGAAGATGCTGAAGAATTATTAAGAGACGAGGTATTTACCACCGGAGTGGCTAAAGATAAATTTCTAGACATAGCCAGACAAATAGCTAAAGAGGTGTTGAACCCCGATGACTTTGTGAAGGGAGAAATCAAGAGCAAGGAAAAAGAAACCAAGAGGATAAAAAAACTATATTCTAAATTGGTTAGGACAAAAAAAATAGAAAGTCAAAAAATTATTTTAAAAGAATTTAATTTTACAATAGTAATTATCGAGCAAATAATTTCTCAAGTTAAAAGAATTGTTCGCGATGCGGAAAAAAAGAAACGAAGCTTAGACAAAATAAAAGGTGGGGGCAAAAAGAAAGATGCCGAAAGAAGAAAGCTAAAGAAAGAGATTAGGGTTTTTGCTAATCAATTAGGGTTTAAAAATGAGGAAATAAAACCACGCACTAAATTAATTTTAGAAAAAAGCAGGCTATACAATCATGCCAAAAGCACCTTAGTTGAGGCAAATTTAAGATTAGTAGTTAGTATTGCTAAAAAATATGTGAACAGAGGACTTTCTTTTTTAGATTTGATTCAAGAGGGTAACATTGGGTTGATTAAGGCTGTCGAAAAATTTGAATATAAAAGAGGATATAAGTTTTCCACATATGCTACTTGGTGGATAAGACAAGCAATAACTAGGGCAATAGCCGATCAGGCAAGGACGATTAGAATTCCAGTACATATGACAGAGACTATCAATAAGATAATCAGAATATCAAGGTTGTTTATACAAGAAAAAGGGCGAGAGCCAGTTCCTGAAGAAGTATCTAAAGAATTAAAATTACCTGTTTCTAAGATAAAGGATATTCTAAAAGTCTCTCAACAGCCAATATCTATTCATACTCCTATTGGTGATGACGGTGATACCTCTTTCGGAGATTTTATTGAAGATAAAAAAGCAGTGTCTCCGGCTAATGCTACTGTTTTTTCGATGTTAAAAGAAGAGCTAGGACATGCAATGGATGGATTGACTGATAGAGAGAAGAGTATTCTTGTCCTACGATTCGGCCTTGAAGATGGAAGCCCAAAAACACTAGAAGAGGTAGGAACACTTTTCAAAGTAACTAGGGAACGCATAAGGCAAATTGAAGCAAAAGCTTTAAAAAAACTAAGACATCCTAGTCGTTCAAGAAGGCTGCAAACTTTTTTAGAACTTACTTTATTCCGCGGTAAAACTCATTCTTGAAATAAGTTTTTAGTCTAGAAGTACAGAATGCAAAGAAAGGATAAGTATAGGGGTTTAAAAATATTTCAGGTAATAGTTAACATCAAAGGACTAAACCATGACCGATTTAAAAACAGTTGAAAAAGTAGTAGCATTGGCAATGATAGATATAAATGATGAAGATAAATTAAAAATGCAGCATCAATTATCAAAAATAATAGATTATGTCGATAAATTAAAAGAACTTAATGTAGAGGATATAGAACCGATGAGGAGCTTGGATTGTCAACGGAATGTTTTTCGGGAAGATAAAGATTTTTCTTTTTTAGAGAGAGAAGTGATTTTGGAGAATGCACCTTCTCGGGAAGGTGCATTTTTTAAGATTCCTAAAGTGATTGGCTAGCAGTTTTTAACTAAAGAGAAGAAAACAAAATGGAAAAATTATTAAATTTAACAGGATTTGAAATTGCCAGAAGAATTAAATTAAAAAAAATAGCTGGGAAGGAAGTCTATGATTTTTTTCAGGAAAGAATAAAAATGGTTAATCCTGCTTTGAATAGCTTCATTACTAAATACACAAATGTAGATAAGATAGAGGGTAATTCTTCTTTGTCAGGTGTACCAATTGCCTTGAAAGACAATATTTGTATTAAAGGAAAAAGAATCACTTGTGCTTCTCGGATTTTATCCAAGCATAAAGCAGTTTATGATGCTACAGTAGTAGAAAAAATTAAGAAAGCCGGATTAAGTATTTCTGGAATTACGAACATGGACGAATTTGCTTTTGGATCTTCAACAGAAAATTCCTGCTATGGCGTTACTAAAAATCCTTGGGATTTGTCAAGAGTCTCCGGTGGTTCTAGCGGAGGGTCTGCAGCAGCAGTTGCAGCTCGTTTAGTTCCTTTCGCTTTAGGCTCAGATACTGGAGGTTCAATAAGACAACCTTCTTCTTTGTGTGGTGTGGTTGGCTTTAAGCCTACTTACGGAAGAGTTTCTCGTTACGGGTTAATTGCTTTTGGATCAAGTTTAGATCAAATTGGACCAGTAACAACTAATTTTATAGATTCAGCACATCTTTTAAACATAATATGTGGGTGTGATAGTAAAGATTCTACTTCTTCAGATAAGCAATTACCTGATTTTACGCAAGCGTTAAGAAATGTTGATGGGGTCATTAAGATAGGCCTACCCAAAGAATATTTCGGCACAGGGTTAGATTCGGAGGTAAGAGAGATCATTAATAACGTGGTAAAGATTTTTAAAGAAAAAAAAGTACAATTTAAAGAGATTAGCTTACCACATACTGAGTATGCGGTAGCCACTTACTATATCATTGCATCTTCAGAGGCTAGTTCTAATTTACAACGTTTTGATGGTGTAAAATATGGGACAAGAGCAGAATGCAGTAGCTTGAAAGAGTTGTATTCAAAAACAAGGGGTCATGGTTTTGGTGAAGAAGCAAAGAGGAGAATATTATTAGGCACTCATAGCTTATCTAGCGGCTATTATGAAGCATACTATCTTAAAGCACTCAAGGTTCGTCGTTTAATTAGAAACGATTTTGACAATGCGTTTAAAGACGTTGATGCTATCTTAACTCCCACTGCTCCTACCACTGCTTTTAAAATTGGAGAAAAAGCTGATGATCCGCTAAGTATGTATTTATCGGATATTTATACTATTTCTGCTAATTTAGCCGGAATTCCGGCAGTATCCTTTCCGGGAGGATTTACTAAAAGTAATTTACCGGTAGGTGTTCAATTAATTGGCAGGCATTTTGACGAGAGTACACTTATTCAATTAGGTTTTTTATTTCAAAAAGTTACCGATTTTCATAAAGCAATTCCAAAGATTAGTAATGAGTAATTTTGAAATAGTAATCGGCTTAGAAGTCCATGTTCAGTTAAAAACAAGATCAAAGATCTTTTGTTCTTGTTCTACAGATTTTGGAAGTAGTCCAAATAGCAATATTTGTCCAGTTTGTTGTGGCTATCCGGGTGTTTTGCCGGTATTTAATCGTAAAGTTTTAGAGCTGTCGATTAGAGTTTGTCATGCATTAGATTGTCGAATTAATAAGAAGATATATTTTGAGAGGAAGAATTATTTTTATCCTGATTTACCTAAGGATTATCAAATTTCTCAATATAAAATGCCGTTAGGTGAAAATGGGAATCTAGAGCTTATCAGCGGAAGAAAAATAAAGATTAACCGTGCGCATATGGAAGAAGATGCTGGTAAGCTTATTCATAAAGAAGATTATTCATTGGTAGATTTTAATCGTACAGGCATTCCTTTGCTAGAAATTGTTTCTGAGCCGGATATCCATACTCCCCAGGAAGCTTTTGATTATTTAACACGGCTAAAGCTGCTACTTCAGTATATCAATGTTTCTGATTGTGATATGGAAAAAGGATATTTACGTTGCGACGCTAATATATCTTTGCGAAAAAGTGGAGAAAGTGTTCTGGGAACGAAAGTAGAATTAAAAAATATGAATACTTTTAAAGGTATTAAATCCGCTTTAGAGTTTGAAGCTAAGAGGCAAGAACAGCTTTTGCTTAAAAACGAAAGGATAGTTCAAGAAACAAGATTATGGAATGAAAAAATTATGAAGAGCGAACCGATGAGAAGCAAGGAAGAGGCCCATGATTATCGGTATTTCCCAGAGCCTGATCTTTTAGACTTTAATGTTTCTAATGACATGATTGAGAACGAGAAGAAATTTGTTACTGAGTTACCACTAGAAAAAAGGAAAAGATTTTTAGAAAAGTATAAGATTTCTTTTAAAGAAGTTGATTTGTTAGTTGCTAATCAGCGTTTATCCGATTTTTTTGAAGAAGCAATAGATTTTTATGCTAAGCCTAAAGAAATATCTAATTGGATTATTGGACCATTACTAGAGCAAGCTAATAATTTTGTTGATAAATTTAATTCAGTTAAAATATCGGCAGAAAATTTTGCGAAAATAGTAAAATATTTTACAGAAGGAAGAATAAATAATTTAGCGGCAAAACGGGCTCTTTCTTTATGTATCTCTACAAATGAAGATGCGGATACAATTATTAACCAGGAGGGACTTATCCAAGTTTCAGCTGGGAAAGAGTTAGAAGATGCGGTTAAACAGGTGGTTGAAGAACATTCTAAACCGGTAAAAGAATACTTAGAGGGAAAACAACAGGCAATAATGTTTCTTGTTGGGCAAGTTATGAAAAAAACTAAAGGCCGGGCTAATCCCAAAATTGCTAAAGAAATGTTAACTAAGGAGATTAGTAAAAAAGAATTATAGGTTTTACTTTGCGTTGTCGCTTTTTAATTGTATTTAATCAAAAAGGAGGTCTAACAATGAAGAAGAAATGTTTATTTTTTGTAATAATCATAGGAATAATTATTTTAGGATTGTCTTCTAGTCTCTGTCTTGCTGCTGAAAATAAGGAAGATATGTATAGAGAGCTAGAGATATTTGCCGAAGGTTTAGCAGTCATCGAAGATGAATATGTAGAAACTAAGCCTTCGCAAGACTTGATTTATGGAGCGATGCGCGGGTTATTAATGTCCCTAGATTCTTATAGCCAGTTTTTGGATCCGGATGATTATAAGAACTTATTGGTAGAAACAGAGGGAAAATTTGGTGGTTTAGGCATTGAAATAACTATAAAGGATGGCGTATTAACTATTGTTTCTCCCATGGAAGACACTCCGGCATGGGAAGCGGGCATTAAACCGGGAGATATTATTGTTAAGATAGATGGCGAGGTGACTAAAGATATTACTCTAAACGAAGCGGTAAAGAAGTTAAGAGGAGATCCGGGAACAAAAGTTGTGGTAACCGTATTTCATGAAACAGACAGGAAGATAGAGGACATAACAATTACCAGGGGAGTAATCAAAATAAAAGATATAAAAAGAGCCGAGATACTTGAAGAGGGCATTGGTTGTGTTAAGATAGCTGAATTTCGGGAAACAACAGCTAGAGATTTAAAGAAAGCTCTGGAAAAATTAAGCAAAGATGGTTTAAAAGCGCTGATTATTGATGTGCGAAATAATCCTGGAGGGCTACTTAATTCCGCCATTGATGTTTCTAGCCGGTTTTTAAAAAACGGTGAAGTAGTAGTTTCTACCGAATCCAGGAGTAATGGCAAACATGTTTATAAATCAGTTTCTTTGGCTAAAAAATATTTAGATATTCCTATTGTTGTTTTAATTAACAAAGGTAGTGCTTCCGGCAGCGAGATAGTAGCTGCTGCTCTAAGGGAAAATGGTCGGGCGGTACTATTAGGGGAAACAAGCTTTGGTAAAGGGTCAGTACAAACAATAATTCCATTATCTGACGGATCAGCATTACGTCTAACCACATCAAAATATTACACTCCCAGCGGAAGAAGCATTCATGAAAAGGGGGTTGATCCAGATGTTTTAGTAGAAAAAGTAGAAGTAGAGAATCCGGAAAAAGATGTTTTTAAAGAGTTAGATAAAAAGAA
>CAZAYU010000004.1:103233-105580 GCA_964489445.1 uncultured Planctomycetia bacterium | reverse complement strand
GATGAGACGTCGTGTGCTGTATTAAAAAATTATAAAGTTCTTTCTAATATTACTATTTCTTCTTTGAACGAACACAAAAAATATGGAGGAGTAATACCGGAAATAGCTACTCGCGCTCATCTTAGTAATATTGATAAAGTTCTCAAAACAGCCCAAAGGTGCTCTCGCGTTGCGCTAGAAAAAATCAATCTGGTCTCTGTTACTTGTCGACCAGGGCTAATCGGAGCTTTAGCAGTTGGAGTTAATTTTGCTAAAGCTTTATCCGTATCATTAAAGGTGCCTTTTATTGGAGTTAATCATCTTCATGCTCATATTTTCTCTCCTTTTTTAAATTACCGGCGTCGTTTAAAATTTCCTTTCTTGGGTGTTGTAGTTTCCGGTGGGCACACCGAAATCTATCGGGTAGATGAGTTTAATAAAATATCTGTTTTAGGAAGAACTCGGGATGATGCTTGCGGAGAAGCGTTTGATAAAGTCGCTAAAGTATATGGATTGGGTTATCCAGGCGGGCCAAAGCTGGATAAACTATTTAATGATGAATATAAACAAATTTTTAAATTTAAATGCGGTAAAATAGGGCTCGATTTAAGTTTTAGTGGAATAAAAACCGCGTTAGTGTATAAAAAAAAGGAAATAGAAGAAGAGGCACTTACTTTAAAACTAAAGTCCAAAATTCTTTCATCTTTTCAATATGCAGCGATAGAGGCAATTATTGCTGTAATTTTAGAGGCAGTAGAAAAAACAAACATTAAGACAATTGCTTGTGGGGGAGGTGTTATTGCGAACAGCTATCTAAGAAGGAGGCTGGAAGAAGAAGGAAAGAAAGGACTTAAATTTTTAGTTGCACCTTACGAGTATTCAGGAGATAATGCAGCAATGGTTGCAGGATTAGGATTTTACTTGTATAATAATAAAGGAATATCCGATAGTATTAATTTAGATTTTCAGGCTAATTAATAATTATTATTTTAATAGAAAAGGTATAGGTCGATTAAAGGGGGGTGAATATAATGGGTAGACGTAGAGAGGAAGAAAAAGTCCTTGACGTAAATGCTGCTATGCAGGGAAGTTTAGTTTTCTCTGACCCCGTAAATCTTAGGATCAGCGGAAAATTTGAAGGTAGCCTAAGCACCAAAGGAATCTTAACTATTGGCAAAAATGCTATTGTTAATGCTGATATTAAGGGTGAGACTATTAATATTGGCGGAAAAGTGAAAGGAAAAATTCAAGCTGCAATAAAAGTGAATCTTGATTCCACAGCGCAGTTAACAGGAGATATTGAAGCGGCAAGTATTTCTATCGAAGAAGGAGCAGTGTTTAACGGAAAGTGTAAAATGTCAGAAGGGAGAATAACTCTAGAAGAGCTTTCTGATTATCTTTCCATTGAAGAAGAGAAAATTAAGGAATTGGTTGATGAGGGAAAAATTCCTGTGGAAAAAGATGGAAGCAAGCTATTGTTTATTCGCAGGGAAGTAGAAGATTGGGTTGCTCGCAATCCGTAATCAATACGGTATTTTCTAAATTCAGTTAATATTGCCAATGAAGGAAAAACTTCTTACCACAAGGGAAGTCTCTAGGATTTTAGGTATTCCTGAAGGAGAGATAATAAATCTATCCGGAAGCAAGCTTATTCCTCATTTTAAAGTAGGCGGTAAGTTCTTACGTTTTCGGAGAGAAGATATAGTAAAAATAAAACCGGCTATTAAGAAAAAGTATCATCTTCCTTTAGAAAATAATCAACGTGCTGAGAAAATAAAAGATTTTTTATATTTTAACGATTTTTACATTATTTCTTCTGCGATAATACTGGTGCTTATATGGATTATTGTGAAAGATATTCTATTTAGTACTTGATAACTAGCCACTTATTCTTATGTATTAAAAATTATTGTAATTTTTCAGAAAGTAACAAAACAATTGCTTTCATGGTTATAATTGGTAAAATTATTCTGCAATATAAACTAAAATATAGTTAAATTATTTTGGGTTTTTATAATTTAGAGGAATAGTAAAGCAATTAAGGAGGAACAATGATTAATTTTGATGATTTTTCTAAACTAAAATTAAGAACCGGGAAAATCCTAGAAATAAACAGTCACCCGAATGCTGAGAAGTTGTATGTTTTAAAAGTTGATATCGGAGAAAAAGTAATTCAGTTAGTAGCCGGCATAAAGCCATTTTACAGTCATGATGACTTAGCCGGAAAGCTAGTTGTTGTCTTAACTAATTTAGAGCCAAAAGATATTCGAGGCGTAGTTTCTGAGGGAATGTTGCTTGCTGCTCAAAGTAAAGATGATGTGAGTATTTTAATTTCAGACAAGCAGATAGAGCCGGGAAGTTTGATAAG
>CAZAYU010000004.1:101781-103133 GCA_964489445.1 uncultured Planctomycetia bacterium | reverse complement strand
TAGAAACTACCGGGCTTAATGCGGTAACCGGTGATTCAATTTGTGAAATTGGAGCTTTAAAAGTCAACAACCGTAAAATTATAAGTAAATTCCATAAATTAATTAATCCGAGAAGGAGTATTCCTAAGGAAGCCTATGATATTCATAAAATATCCGATGATGATTTAAAAAATGCGCCTTATTTTGAAAATGTAGCTGATGAGCTTATTTCTTTTTTTAAAGAAAGTATATTATTTGCTTATAATGCAAATTTCGATATTGGTTTTATAAACCAACACCTCAAAAGAATGGACTATCCCGAATTAGATATACCGGCAGTGGACATTCTTTCTATGGCTAGGGACATGCTTAAGCTTAGCCGATATAATTTAAAATCTACAGCTGATTTCCTTAACATTGATTGCTCTGGGCCTTTGCACAGGGCTTCGGAAGATGCGTTAGTTGCCTATAAGGTCTTTTTGCCCATTTTAGATATGCTTAAAGAAAAAAACATTGAAAATATTGGAGATTTTGTTTCTCTTTACGGGATAAACAGCAACATCTTTCAATCGTGCGAGAATAAGAAAGTGTGCATGGTAAAAGAAGCGATTAGCAGCGTAAAATTACTCAAAATAAAGCATTTTTCCTCCCACCGGTTAGTCAAAGAAAAAGTTACTCCACTCCGGATTTTGCAGGAAGGGCGATTTTTTTATCTTTTATATCAAGATGCCTCCGGCAACCCTTTGCGAATAAAGTTAAATAGAGTTCTGGAAATAAATTTATCTTAGTAAAGTTTAAGCTTATTTTGGTTTGTTGCTAGAAAGCAATAATCTGGCTTATTGAATAACATTGTTTTGTGTGCTATTATATGGCTATACTTAATTAATCGTATACTAGGAGGGGAAAATGGATGATATATTAGAAATTTTGGAAAATAACGCAAGGATATCGCTAGACGACTTAGCAAAATTAACTGGAAAAAGCAAAAAGGATATTGAAAAAAATATTAAAAATTATAAAAAGAAAGGAATAATTGTAAAGTATAAAACGGTTATCAACCGGGAAAAAATTAAAGGGGAAAAAGGAGTAGTTGCTTTAATTGAAGTTAAGGTTACTCCGCAGAAAGATGTGGGGTTCAGTTTAGTTGCTGAGCGTATCTATCGTTTCCCGGAAGTTAAAAGCTGTTATCTGATTTCCGGAACTTATGATTTATTATTAGAAGTGTGTGGAGAGGATATCCAAACGGTGGCAAGTTTTGTTTCGGAAAAATTAGCTCCTTTGAATTCAGTAAAAAGTACAGCAACTCATTTTTTACTTAAAAAATATAAGGAAGATGGAGTAATTTTAACGAAGAATGAAGAAAATAAGCGCTT
>CAZAYU010000004.1:0-101681 GCA_964489445.1 uncultured Planctomycetia bacterium | reverse complement strand
TTAAATAATTAATATTATGATTGCAAAACAAATTAAAAAAGTACCGCCTTCAGGAATTAGAGAGTTTTTTGATCTGGTATTAGGAATGCCCGAGGTTATTTCTTTGGGAGTGGGTGAGCCGGATTTTGTTACTCCCTGGAGAATAAGAGAAAAAGCGATTACTGCATTAGAAGAAGGGTTTACTTCTTATACTTCTAACAGCGGGCTTTTTGTATTGCGTAAAGGCATTTCTGAACATTTGAAAAGGAAATATTCTTTGGATTATTCCCCCAAAGAAGAAGTCCTAATTACTGTAGGAGTAAGTGAAGGTTTAGACTTGGCTTTGAGGACCGTTTTAAACCCCAAAGATAAGGTTATTGTTGTTTGTCCATATTATGTTGCTTATCCGGCTTTAGTTGAGATTAATCATGCTCAGGTACTTTATCTACACACTGAAGACAAAGATGGGTTTAAGATTAATCCTAAAATGCTAAAAGAGTTGGTTAAACAGAACCCAAAAGCAATAGTACTGAATCATCCTTCTAATCCTACAGGAGTAACGTATACCCGTAAAGAGTTAGAGAATATATGGAGTGTTTTATCAAAAAAAGAAATAATTGTTATCAGCGATGAGACTTACGATGAATTAACTTATCAAAAAGAGCATGTTTCATTTGCTAGTTTAAATAAGCAGGCTAAAGAAAAAACAATTCTTCTTAACGGTTTTTCTAAAGGCCATGCGATGACCGGGTTTCGTGTTGGCTTTGCTTGTGCGAATAGTAAAATAATTTCGGCAATGACTAAAATACATTCTTATTCTGCTTTATGTGGTCCGATTATTTCTCAAATTGCAGCGGTAGAAGCGCTAGGTGCGCACAAAGAAGTATTGAAGATGCACAAAGAATATAAGCAAAGAAGAAATTATATTGTTAAGGAGTTGAATCGTTTACAGCTTCATCTAACTATGCCCCAAGGGGCTTTTTATTGTTTTCCTTCGTTGAATAAATATAAAATAAGTTCTTTAGACTTTGCTAAAAAATTGTTATTTAAGGAAAAAGTAGCGGTAGTTCCAGGAAATGCTTTTGGAAGCGAGTATTCATCGTATATTAGAATTTCGTACGCTAACTCTTTAGAGAATTTAAGGGAGGCAATAGCTAGGATTGAAAGGTTTCTGGGTGAGCTGGTCTAAATAAGTTAAACTTAGTTTTTTTTGAGATGGTTCGGGTGCGTAAAATAAAACGAATAATCCGCAATCATCTTTTTATATTTTCAGCTCTTTAATTATGACTACAAAAAAGATTAAAATAGGAAAAAAATATATCTCAATAATTTCTTTAAAATTAGGGAGCGAGAATCTAATCGTTCTCTCTGGAAGTAGAGGGTATGTTATGTGTGGTTATTTAAATTTAAATGTTGCCGAAAAATTTAATGATTTGGCAATTAAAATAACCGGTGTTTCTAGCATTCAGGAAGCATTAAAGGCAAAAGTTGTTGGGTTAACTTCAGCTGCTAGGAAAAACGGTATATTTAAAGGGCAAGTGATAAAAGATGTACTTAAAATTATTGTGTAGGATATTAGTGTGTTTGTTGTTGCTATTTTCTGTGGGATGCTTGCAGGATGTATCAAAAAATTCATTAGAAAATGGAAAGTTTTCCTTAGATAAGTTCTTTAGTTACTATAAAAAAATTACCGAACACTATAACTATTTAGTTGGGGCTTCACCTCAAAACCAAAATTTAAAAATAAAGCTGGCTCAATTTTATTATAAACTTAAGGATTATCAAAAAGTGCAAGATTTACTTGAAGAGGTTGATATTCCCCGTGCAAAAGTTATTTTAGCTAAATCTTTAGTAAAGATGAAATCTTATGATCAGGCAATTGAGATTTTTGAGAATATTGGGTCTTCTAGCGAAGATCCGGAATATGTTTATCTTTACGGTGAGGTGCTTCAGGAAAAGAATCTTTTTCCTCAGGCAATTGAGATTTATGGGCAGGTGAAAGAGCCTTTAAAAACAAAGGCTCAAAGCAGAATTAAACAAATTAAATCTCGGATAGAAGTCGGAATGCCACAAGAGGTATCGCAAATTTTTAATGACGCACAAAGCTTTCTAAAAGAAGAAAAAGATGAAGCGGCAATAATTCTTATGGTTAACGAAAAGAGTGAGATTACCAAGCAGAATACTTCAGTATCTACAATACACGTCATTGAAAAAGTGTTAAAAGAGAGAGGGAAAAATTTAGCGGAGGTAGAAATAACTTATGATTCAACATACGAAAGAGTTGAGCTGGAATTTGCCCGGACCATTACTGAAAGTGGGCAGGTGATTTATGCCGGGGAAGAGAATATTCGTAATGTTAGCCGTTATTTAAATTTTCCGCTTTACAGCAATTCCAAGTCTTTTATTATTTCTATGCCTTCAGTAGATGTTGGTTCATTTATTGAGTATAAGGTTCATATTTATTCTTCGAAATTGGTTAGCAAAGATAATATTTCTTCTATTTATCGTCTTAAGGCAAAGTATCCGATATTTAAAGCTGACTTTCAAATTATTATTCCTGAAAAAAAACAACTACGGTTTAAATTTTTTAATCAGCAGTATGCAAATAGTATTGACTTAAATCCTTCAATAACTAAGGATAAAAACAGGTTAGTTTACTCTTGGAGTTTTAAAGAAATTAAGCCAATAATTCCTGAATATGGCATGCCGCCTTTTTCTTTAATCAATCCCGCAATTTTGGTTTCTAGCTTTTCGTCTTGGGATGAAATTTACCAATGGTGGTTTTCTTTATATGAGGATAAAATAAATTTAAACGAAGAAGCGAAAGATTTTGTGGAAAAACTTACCGAAGGCAACGATGGATTAGACAAAGCTAAGAAAATTTATGAATATGTGGCAAAAAATATTCGCTATGTAGCAATCGAATATGGAGACAGCGGATATGAACCTCACCACGCGCAAGAAGTATTTACTAATCGCTATGGAGATTGTAAAGATCAGGCTATTTTATTGGTGGCGATGTTAAAGTCAGCCGGATTTAGTGCTTATCCGGTATTGATTCCTACCCGTCGCGTATATTCTATAGATAAAGAATTTCCTTCTTTAAACTTTAATCATGCAATTTCTGCTTTACAGTGGAATGATGATTTAATTTTTATGGATCCCACTGCGGAAACAACACCGTTTAAGCGCCTGCCGCTTTCTGACCAGCAAAGGCAGGTGCTAGTATTTACCGATAATAGTTGGCGAATAGCAAATACCGGAGTATTTAGTGGTAATCAAGTTTATTACCAGATGGGTATAAAAATAAATCAAGAAGAGGATGCGGAAATTAATAGGAAAGTTAAAAGTAAAGGATTTTTCGCCTCTGGTTGGCGTTGGTACTTAAAGTATACGCATCCAGCGAAAATAGAAGAAGATATCCGGGATAAAATGATGAATATTTCTTCTCTTTCACGCTTCTTAAATTATAAGATAGATAATGCTGAGGATCTTGATTTAGATCCAGAACTTTCTTACGCATTTGTTACTGAAGGGTTTTTAAATCCGGCTGGAAATATGCGGATTGTGCCGGTTTTGGATGAAATGAATTTAGACTATGGACTAATCAGTAAAGAAAAGCGCGATTATCCTATTGATTTTGAAGGTATTTATAGCGAACAAGCAAAAGTAGAAATATTTTTACCAGATAACTTTGAAGTTGAATATTTACCCTCTTCACAAATCTTAGAAAATGATTGGTTTAGGCTGGAAGTGTCATACAAGAATAACCAGGGAAGTGTTACTTTTCAGCAGGAATTTGATGTAAAACAAAGATTTGTTGCCGAAAAAGACTACTTGCAATTTAAAAAGTATTTCAAGGAAGCAATCTATCTTCTTCGTGAAGAAATTATTTTGAAAAAATGAAGAAAGATTTTGAAGTGAGATTTTATGAAAGTCTCTTAGAAGAAAATCCTAATTTTGTTGGAGCGCTAGTAGCATTAGGGGATACTTATACTAAAAGAAAATTTTATCATAAGGGGTTGGAAATTGACCAACGACTAGCTTCGTTGAGACCGGAAGATCCGGTTATTCGCTATAATCTTGCTTGCAGCCTTTGCTTAACTGGTTTAGTCGAAGAATCGTTGAAAAGTTTAAAACTGGCGGTTCTTTTAGGGTATGATGATTTTTCCTATATTCTTAAAGATCGTGATTTAAAAAAACTCAGAGATACTGCAGAATTTAAAGATTTTTTTTCTAAACTAGAAAGATTTAGCAAAGAAAATGTTTAAAAAGATCTTCAATATAAAAACTTCTAGCAATAATAAAAGAAAATATATTCGGATTCCTACCATTTTACCGGTAGAGTTTTTTATTACTGACGCTAACAATAAGAAAATTACTCCTTGGCTTCAGGGTTTCACCTGTGATATTGGCAAAGGAGGTATTTGTCTTTCAGTGAATGATCTTTGGTGGGGTTTTTGGAAAAAGGCGCGTGAGCGTAATTGTCAGTTTTTTCTAAAAATAAACTTCCCTTTTAAGCGTAAACCAATTTTTTTAAAAACAAAAGCAAACTGGTTTAATAAAAAAGATCTAGGAGATTTTAAACAGTATGTTATTGGCTTAGAATTTTTAGAAAAAAACAGTAAAGAAGAGTATTCTCTTTTTCGGTATGCCGCAGTTAAAAAAAGTATTCCGTTTCTAGTTATAGGATTCATTGCAGTTCTTGCCATTTTTGCTTTTTCGTTAAATAAAAAAGCTAATATTTTAATTCAGAAAAACAGAAAGTTAGTTAATAGCTATGTAGGAATGATTTCCGAAGAAAGTCAGTTGAAGGAAATTTTAGAGGGGGGAGAAAAGGACAGCTTGTTTCTTAAAGGGCGAAGAGACGAGGTAGAAATAAGGATAACCATGCTATCCTCAAGGATTTCTGAACAAAAGGAAAAATACAATAATTTGCCAGCAATAGAACTGCCAAAAGAAATTAAAGACCAAGCGTTAAAGATGAAGGGAGAGATTGCTCTTTTGGAGTTAGAGCTAGCAACACTAAAAAGAGAAAATGATTTTTTAAAAATGAAACAAGAGAGGAAAAAAGAGTCTAAACAGCGAATTAAAGATGAAATGGATAATTTAGAAAAAGAAAGGCTAACATTTTCTTCTAAAATTATTGAAGGAATGTATTGTTGGATAAAAAATCGGCAAGATCTTTTGCGTGGTTTGATATTAAGCTACGAAGGAGATAAAAATTTAGAAGAGGTTTGCTTTACGTATGATCAGGCGTTAGGTGCAATTATTTTTCTTACTCAAGGTGATGATGATCGAGCAAAGAAAGTTTTAGATTTTTATTTAAACAAGATAGAGAATAGACAAGATATTTACAATGCCTACATTACTAACGGAGATGTTTTTGAATATGTTGTTCACTCCGGTCCTTGTGCCTGGATTGGTATTGCGGCCTTAGATTATGTAAAACAAACCCGGGACAAAAAGTATTTAAAGATTGCTCGGAAAGTAAGTAATTTTCTTTTTTTAATGATGGATTCTGAAGGTGGTATCAGAGGAGGAGAAAAAGATCTTTGGTATTCTACAGAACATAATCTTGATGCATTTGCTTTTTTTGATTTATTCTATCGCTTAACTGGTAAGAAAAAATATAATCAGGCTGCTTTAAAAATAAAAAAGTGGATAGAACGTTATTCGTATACCAGCTATGGGCCTCCAGTAAAAAGAGGAAAAGGCGACCCAACTATTGCTACAGATACTTATTCTTGGTCGGTGACCGCTTTAGGCCCGGAGCTGCTTTATTCTTTAAATATGAATCCGGAAGTAATTTTAAAATTTGGAGTTAAAAATTGTGAAGTAACTACAGATTTTAAACGTAAACAAGGGAATATTGAATTAACCGGATTTGATTTTGCAAAAGCGAAAAATATGTCTCGCGGGGGAATAATTTCTAGTGAATGGACGTCTCAAATGATTTTAGCATTTGAAATCATGGCTAATTATTTTCAAGATAAAGATCATATTAAATCGCAAGAGTATATGGAAGAAGCAGTTTTTTACTTTAGCGAGCTGCAAAAAATGCTCATTACTTCTCTTTCTAAATCCGGGAAAGAAGACCCTTGTCTTCCTTATGCGTCGGTTCCGTCTGCAGATACTGGTCATGGGTGGAGGACTCCTAAAGGAAATACTACTGGATCTTTAGCAGCTACTGCTTATTTTTTGCTAGCTTATTATGGATACAACCCATTAAAAGCTCAATTTGTTGACTTTTCTTTAAAAAAATACTACACCCAGGAATTAAAAAGATTTACAGAAATAAGCGTTGGAAGTAAAGAGGTAAAATAGTGGAAAAAGAAAATTTTAAATCAGGGTTTGTGGGTATCTTGGGAAGGCCAAACGCCGGAAAGTCTACTCTTCTTAATAAATTAGTAGGAAAAAAAATTAGCATAATTTCTCCAATACCCCAAACGACTCGTCATCAGATAAAAGGGGTATTAACTACCAATAATGCACAAATAGTATTTGTGGATACTCCCGGGGTGCATTCTTTTAATGATAAGCTAACAATGCATCTAAATACAATTGCCCGGCGGTCTATTGAAGGGTGTGATTTAATTATTTATACGGTGGATGTAACACGTATTCCCGGCAAAGAGGAAGAGCGCTTAATGGAAATTATTGCCGGCCAAGATGTAAAAACTATTATGGTTTTGAATAAAATTGATTTAAACGGAAAATTTATTAATAATTATATTGATGTCTGGGAAGAGAAGGTTAAAAAAAATACAAAAAATCCCTTAATCTATTTTATTCCTGTTTCTGCGAAAACCGGGCAAAATACTGAACAGCTGATGAAGGTGCTGGTTGAAAATTTACCACAATCTATGCCGTACTATGATCGTAATGTGCTTACCGATTTTCCGCTTAAATTCCGGATTGCTGATATTATCCGCGAGAAATTATTTTTGTGTCTGGATAAGGAATTACCGCATTCTTTAGCGGTTGAAGTGGAATCAATAGAAAGCAAGCAGCGCATAATTAGAATAAATGTGATAATCTATGTCCAAAGAAATTCTCAAAAGCGTATTGTTGTTGGAAAGAATGGGCAAATTCTTAAACAGGTCGGAGAAAGTTCCCGTAAAGAAATCGAAGAGCTATGCAAGAAAAAAGTGTTTTTGGAAACTTGGGTTAAAGTGCTCGGAGATTGGCAACGTCGTCCGCGGATACTAAAAGAACTTGGTTACTAGTGGGTTTGAGTCTTTATTTAAAGGTGTATTCCTGCTATAGCAAGAAAGAAAAATACTAAAAGATATATGAGGCCTAAAGGTGTAAAAACAGATACATTAGAAGTGGCTATTAAAAATCGGCGATCAATTCGTCAATTTATAAAAAAGGAAATAACCAAGGCATTAGTTGATAAAGTCATAGATGCTGGGCGTTGGGCGCCTTCAGGTCTTAATAATCAACCCTGGGCGTTTAAGGTTTTAGATGGAGAGAAAAAAGATTCTTTATCCCGGTATACCAAGTATTCCCGGATTATTACCGGGGCTAATAAGTTACTTTTAGTATTCTTAGATAAAAAATATTCTTATAATTACGAGAAAGACTTGATGGCTATTGGAGCTTGCATTGAGAACATGCTTCTTTATGCTTACTCAAAGCAGATCGGAACTTGTTGGCTGGGTGAAATTTTAAATAAAAAAAAATCTATCCAAAAAATATTAAAAATTCCCGCTAATTTTGAATTAACAGCAGTTATTGCCCTAGGGTATTATTCTAAGCTTGCTAAGCTTCCTCAACGAAGAAAAATAAACGAGCTAATATTAAAATGAATATTTGCCAGCACTTTACTTTATGCGGAGGGTGTCGTCTCCAGGATATTTCTTATAAACAACAAATTAAAGAAAAGCGAGCTAATGTTCGGGCACTGATGAATTCTTTTAGTATCGATGCAAGACTAAAAAAAATTAATTACGGAAAGCCCTGGTATTACCGAAATAAAATGGAATTTACTTTTTCGGATAGAAAAGGAGTTATTTGTGGGCTTTACAGTAAAAAAAAACAAGAGGGTGTTATTGGCTTAACAGAATGCTTAATATTTTCTGTTGATGCTGGAAAAATTATAAAATGTGTTGAGCAATTTGTTAATTCGAATAATTATTCCGCCTACAATAAGTATAACCATACAGGATTTTTGCGAAATTTAATAATTCGAGAAACAAAATTTACTCATGAAATCATGATTGGGATAGCTACAACCGGAAAAGAAGAATTGGATAAGCATGAATTTGTAAAAATATTAAGGTCGTTAAAGCTAAGGTCAACGATTAAGTCGATTTATTGGATTGTTAATAATTCTTTTTCTGATGCGGTTGTTTTCGAAAGAAAGGAATTATTATTCGGAAAAAAAATTATTCAAGAAAAATTGGGAAAATTTAAGTTTAATATTGGCATTGATACTTTTTTTCAGGTCAATCCTAGAATGGCAATAAAATTTTACAAAAAAATAAAAAATTATAGCCGATTGTCAAGAAAACAGCGGGTGTTAGATCTTTTTTGCGGAGCCGGAGGAATTGGGATGTTTTTAGCCCAAAAAGCAAAGTCAGTTTGTGGAGTAGAAATTAGCCCGGAAATTATTCAAATGGCCGAACAAAACGCACAGAGCAATAATATTAAAAATATTACATTTATTGTTCAAGAAGCGCGGCGATTTTTAAATACTCAAGGAAAACCGTATAAAGGTGTTGATCTTTTAGTGGTGAACCCGCCACGGTGTGGGCTTTCTAATAGAATTATAAGAGCTATTTTACGTTTAGAGCCGAAAAAAATATTTTATTCTTCCTGTAATCCTTCAAGTTTAATCGAAAATTTAAGCCAGCTACAAACTGCTTACTATATTGAGTTTATCGAGCCATTTGATTTCTTTCCTCATACTAATCATTTAGAATGCTTTAGCGTCTTAAATCGTAAAGCTTTTCAGGACAAAGATATAGACAATGGTGACTCACCTTAAGAAAACTGCTTTGCTTATCTATGTGGTAGAGACAACTGGCTCTCTGAGAGTTAAAAGCACGGAAAAAGCTTGACTAATAACGGTAAAATAGTAAAATTTTACTACTCAAATTTTACTATTAATTAATTGATATTATAAAGGGTTGAGTAAATAAAATGAATATAAATAAACTACTCCAACAAACAGCATTTGATTTAAAAGATAAGCCAGCGGTTATTATTGAAGGAAATAAAATAAGTTTTTCTGTTGTAAGAGATAATGCTTTTAAGGTAGCAAATTGTTTAGTTGATTTAGAAGTTAATTCCCAAGATAAAATAGCCATATTTCTCCCCAATGGCATGGAAGCGGTATTTTCGTTTTTAGGTAGTTTTTCGTTAGGGTTGGTGGTTATTCCTTTAGATTACATGTTAACTGAGGCAGAAATAATCGGATTTATTAATCATAGCGAGGCAAAAATACTAATTGCTCAACCTAAAAAAGGCATAGATTTAGAAAAAGTAAAAAATAATTGTCCAAATTTAAAAGATGTTATTACCTGCGGCGAGAAAATTAAAGAATTAAAATTCTGGGATGATGTTGTTAATAAAAGTAGTTCAGAATTTCTTGAAAGAGAGATAGACGAAAAGAGCCTTTCTTCGATATTTTATACTTCTGGTTCAACCGGCCACCCTAAAGGAGTAATGCTTACATATGCTCATTTAGATAATCCTCCACAAGCAATTAATTACTTTTTGGATGTTTCCAGCAATGATGTGTTTTTGTGTGGCGGGGTTCCTTTTTCGCATGTTGGAGGTTTAGACTATATTTTATTAATGGTTTATTTTGGTACAACATTGGTGTTGATGCCGCGATTTCAGCCGTTTGAATTTCTAAAAAGCATTCAAAGCCATAAAGTGACAATTTTCTGTATTGTTCCGGCAATGTATGTAGCCGTATTATCTCTAAAAGAGTACGATAAATTTGATTTATCTAGCTTACGTTTTGCGGTTGTGTTTGGAGCACCAGCATCGCCGGTATTGCTTAAGCGATTTCATAAGGCCTACCCTAATGCGCGAATTTCTAATGGTTGGGGAATGACTGAAACTGCAGCTCCCAACACTCTGCTGTCTCCGGAGTCAGAGATAATCCAAAGTATTGGAAAATTTAGTCCAGAGATGGAAGCAAAGATAGTCAATGAGCAGGGAGATTGCTTAAAAGCTAATCAAAATGGCGAGCTTTGGGTGAAAGGCAAAGCAGTAATGAAAGGATACTACAAAGAAAAATCATTGACCGAGGAAGTATTAACTCAAGATAGATGGCTTAAAACCGGAGATATTGCTTACTTTGATGAACAAGGATTATTTTATATTGTTGGCAGGAAAAAGGAAATGATTAAGGTTGCCGGAGAAGTAGTATTCTGCGCGGAGGTAGAAGAAAAAATCGCTCGCCACCCGAAAGTAAAAGAGGCAGCAGTTATTGGTGTAGTGGATAATTTAAGAGGAGAAGTACCTAAAGCATTTGTTGTAGTAGATGAAAACGAAAGGGTAGGGGAAGCAGAGCTGAAAGAATTTCTAAAGAAATTTTTAGCGCACTTTAAAATTCCTCGATATTTTGAATTTGTTAAGTGTTTACCAAGAAATAGAACCGGGAAAGTGGATAAGAATAAGTTAGTTTAATGACATTATATCTCGTTTCAGAGACAATTAAGGAGAGTTAATCATGATGCAGAGAGATGCTCACATGAATCCCAAGGATTTGCTTTATTCGTTACAGTTTAAAGATGGTGACTTTGGAGAAGTAGTTTTAGTTAGCGGGCAACAGCATCGAGCGCAGATGTGCTTGAAGAATTTGGAAAATCACGTAAAAAATTTTACTTTTCTAGGCTATACTTTTTGGACTGGGTTTTACAAAGGAAAAAAAGTAACAGTAGGTAACGGTGGTTTTTATGCACCAGATTCAGCGTTTGTTACCGAATTATTATGTGCCGGAGGAATTAATACGTTTATTCGTCTGGGCTCCTGTGGAGCATTAAGAGAAGATATTGGCATTGGAGACTATATTTTAGCTACGGATATTATTAGAGGAGATGGTGCTACTCGTTATTATGTGGATGACGACTATAAATCACAAGTCAGCGAACAATTAACTAATTCAGTAGAGAAAACGTTTAAAGAGGCGGGAAAAGTTCATCGAGGTGGAGTTTGGACAACTGATGCTATTTTTCGGGAAACTAAAGATATTGTTAACTTTTATATTGAAAAAGGGGCGATTGCTGTAGATATGGTTACTTCACCATTTGTAACCGTGGCGAATATTTATAAACGCAAGTCGGCAGTAATTCTAGCAGTATCGGATAATTTAATTACAGGAGCTTTAGGGTTTAGTGATTTTAGATTTTTTGAAGCGGAGATGAAAATGGCTGACTTGGCATTTAAAGTTGTTGAAAGCGTATAAGATTATTCAGCCTAATATATAAAAGGAGATAATAAATGGAAATTCTTTGGAACAAAGAAGCGCAAAAGAAATATGATGTGGTGATTGATAGCCTTCCGCAATTTCACCGGACAATTGCCAAGCAGCTGGTTAAGGTGAAAGCTGAAGAATTAGCTCAAGAAAGAAAATCAGGCGTTGTTGAAGAGGAAGATTTAATTATTGCTTTTTTTCAAGAGGTTCCTCCGGCATTCAGAGATATGATGAAAAAATTATTAACCAAACATAATATTAATTATGAAAAACATATAAAGGAATAGTTGTTTCAAACTGTTAGCATAATTAAAAAGCGCATTAAGGAAATTTAATTGATGAAGATAAGTGTTTTAGGCTGTGGGGCGATTGGCGGGTTATTTTTAGGATATCTTTCTCAGGCTGGATCTGATATTCAAGGAGTGGTGCGTGATTATCAGAAAGAGCATCTTAATTTGCAAGGAATAAACATAAAAGGTGCAAGAGGCGCATGTAATGTTAAAGTTAAAGTTGATACAAAATTAAGTGAAAGTGTAGATTTAGCCATATTTGCTAGCAAAATTAATGACTTAAAGCCCTTGATTGAGAATAATTTACCATTTTTAAAAAACGCAATTATTTTAAGTACGCAAAACGGGATTAAAGCAGATTATATTTTGAACGAATATTTTTCCGAAGAAAAAATTATAACCGGAATTGTAATGTTTGGGGCAACATTTTCTGCTCCGGGAGTTGTTATCCATAATTTTGAAGGAGACCTGATAATCGGTAACATATTTGATGAAACGATAGATGACTTTTCTGAAATAGAAAAATGCCTAAAACCGGCATTTAATATTTGTAAGCTGGAGAGAATAAAAGGAGCTAAATATCTTAAATTGTTGATTAATATTAATAATTGTATACCAGCTTGCCTGGGTTGTTCAATGCAGGAAGCTTTCAGTGACCTGGAGATGGCTAAATTGGCGATTACGCTAAACAGAGAAGCTTATCGAATTATAACCGAGTCGCAAATAAAACTGGTGAGTCTGTCCACTTATCCTAAAGAACGCATTGAAGGATTAGTGTCTATGGATTTAAGCCAAGCAGCAGGGATATTTTCTAAAGTTATGGTAAATTTAAGCAAGGAGCCATTGTATGGTTCAATATTACAAAGCATAAATAAAGGTAAACTTTCGGAGATTGATTATCTAAATGGTGAAATAGTAAGATTAGCCAGTAGTAATAATCTTAAAGCTCCGCTGAATGCAAAAATGGTAGAGTTGATACACCAGGTGGAGAGTAGTTGTAGATTTTTCAATAAGGATGAATTATTAATGCAAATGGAGGTAAATTAAAATGGTTAAGACTCCTTTTTCTAAATTAAAATTAACAGTGATTAATGTTTACGGTGATTGTTACCATGGGTATAAGATAGGGGATGAATTAATTCTAGAAGATTTTACTCATCCTCCCAAACATTTTTGTTTAGGCTTAGCTCATGCGCTTTTTCCGGTAATTTATGCTTTAAGTTTTGGTGCAAAATTTCCATTTATGGATAATCAGCATTCTTTAACAGTAACTTGCCCGGACGGAGGAAAATTAGAATTTAAAGCTGAGCTGCTAGATAAAGAAGGTAAAGTTCAATTTACACCCAAAGATTTGAATTTTAAAGGTCCCAATCCGAAAAATATGGAAATGGAAGTAGTAAAAGCAAAAGGTAAATGTACTTATGGGTATAAAGTCGGGGATAAGTGGGAAGTAAAAGGATTAAAATGCATTGATGGATTCTGTGGCGCTGCTTGGCATACGGCATTTCCAGCTTTATTTGCGCTTAATTTTGGCGCAAAATTTCCATTTATGGATAATCAAGATTCTATTGATACAGTAACTTGTCCGGATGGAGGCGATATTGTATTTAAAGTTACCCGAAAAAATAATAAATAATAAGCAAAATGAGATTTGAAAAAATTCCACTAATTGCAGTTATCTCTAAAATTGTTAAATTAACTAAGGAGGAAAATAAGTGAAAAGGGTAGTCATTACTGGAATTGGAGTTATCTCTGCCGCTGGCGAAGATAAGAATGAGTTTTACACGAACTTAATTGAAGGTAAGCCTTGCATTGAACGAGTTGAAAACTTTGATGTAAGCTTATTTAGATCAAAAATAGCTTCTCAAGATTTAAATTTTGATCCTTTAAAGTTTGGGATTAAGGATCATGGGCGGATGGATCGTTATGTTCAGTTTGCTATTGCTGCTGCTCGAGAAGCAGTGAAAGATTCTGAAATTGATCTGGGGATGCTAAACTCTCGAAAATGTGGCGTTATTTTAGCAAATGCTGTTTGCGGAACGCGCTTTATGGAGGAAGAGTTTTTATTGGTAACTGATTGGGGAAAAAAGCCTATTGATCCTCGAAAAGGGCGCCCTTATCTTTATGATGCAGCGATGTTTAATACTCCTAGCGCAGAAGTTTCGGCGATTTACCGAACGCGGGGCATGAATTGTACTGTTTCTACGGGGTGTACTGCTGGAAGTGATTCCTTGGGATTTGCTTATGAACTTATAAAGGAAGGTCGACAAGATTTAGTAATTGCCGGAGCAAGTGAAGCTCCGATTACTCCGATTACTTTTGGTGCCTTTGATGTAGTAAATGTATTAGCCAAAAATAACGACCAACCGCATAAATCTAGTCGTCCTTTTGATAATAAGCGGGATGGATTTGTAATTAGTGAAGCAGCTGGAATATTAATCTTAGAAGAGCTAGAACATGCTAAAAAAAGAGGGGCAAATATTTATGCAGAAATTACTGGCTACGGAACAAGTTGTAATGCTTATCATATGACTGATTTGCCCGCAGATGGAGAGCCAATGGCTCGCTGCATGGAAGAAGCGATTGAAGAAGCAGGGATTAAAAAAGAAGATATAGATTATATTAGTGCTCATGGCTCATCTACCAAGCAAAATGATGTTTTTGAAACTGGCGCTTATAAGATGGTGTTTGGGGATTACGCTTATAAAATACCGATCAGCTCTATTAAGTCAATGGTTGGACATCCTTTAGCTGCGGCTAACGCTATTGAAAGTGTATTGTGTTGCATGATTTTTAAAAACGGTTATCTTCCGCCGACGATTAATCAGGAAGAGCCGGATCCGCTTTGTGATCTAGATTATATTCCTAATGTCAAACGAGAAATCATGCCAGAATATATATTAAAAACTAGTAGTGGATTTTCCGGAATCCACTCATCGATTGTATTTAAGAGGTGGAGGTAATAATGAATGAAAGAGTTGCAATAACCGGTGTGGGAATAGTTTCTCCCTGCGGATTAAAAAAAGAGACTTTTTGGGCAAATTTAAAAAGAGGCGAATCATTTATTGATGAAATTAAAAGATTTGATGCTAGTCTTTATCCCTCTCGAATTGCGGGGCAAGTTCATGAGCTTGATCACTATACGCATCTTTCCGGTAGGTTAATAAAAAAAATTGATGTATTTTCTCATATGGGATTAGTTGCTTCTGAGCAGGCGTTGAAAGATGCGAAAGTTGATTTAGAGAATATTGATAAGAAACGTGTTGGAGTGTTCATGGGCAATGCTATTGGTGGTTGGTTGTTTGCCGAAACGGAATTAAGAGATATGTATATTGAGGGAAGAGAAGGGATTTCCCCGTATATGGCTAGTGCTTGGTTTCCAGCAGCACCCCAAGGCCAAATCACCATTTATTACGGATTTAAAGGGTACAGTAAAACCATTGTTGCCGATAAAGCTTCATCAGCCTTATCGATTTGGTATGCGGCTAAAATAATAGCCCAAGGCAAGAATGACTTGATTTTAGCTGGTGGAATGGAAGCTCCGGTTACGCCTTATGCTTTATTGTCGGCTAATACTTGTGGAAATCTTTCGAAAAATAATTTGAATTATAAAAAAGCTTATAAGCCGTATGATTTGTATCGTGATGGTTTTGTTTTAGGTGAAGGTTCAGGAGTAGTAACCTTAGAAAAAGAGTCCTGTGCAAATAAAAGAGGCGTTCCTATTTATGGATTTATTAAGGGGATTGGGTTTTCTTCAGATGGATACGATAGTGTGCGTTATCGTCCTAATTCAGATGAATTGGAATATGCCATTGAGTCATGTTTAACTGATGCTGGATGGGAAAAAGATTCAATTGACTATATTTGCTTAGACGGAGAAGGAACAGTAATCGGGGATTATTTAGAAACTCAGGCGTTGAAAAATGTGTTTAAAGAGAAGATTAGTGAAATATCATTAAGTGCGCCTAAAAGTATGTTTGGTAATTTATTGGGAGCGCAAACAGCAGTAGATTTGATTGCTACTGTTTTGTCGATGAAAAATTCAATTGTGCTTCCGACAATAAACTACCAAATGAATGATCCTTATTGTGACTTGGATTATACTCCGAATAAAGCTATTTCCAGAGAAATTAATAAGGCGTTGATTATTGCCAGAGGCCGTGGCGGAATAAATGTAGTGTTGGCTGTGGAGAAAAAGTAAGGTACCCTACATTGACAGGTTAATTATTGTAACTAATTAATAATTGTTGTAATAAGATATAAGCTCTGCTTATATCTGAGGATTATATCAGGAGGTAAGCATGGATGTAAAAGGGCAAATCGTAGAAGTAATTAGCAGCACTTTAGATGTTGGCAAAGATGAATTAAAAGATGGTCAAAATCTTTATGATTCGATCGGTGTTGATTCAACGGAAATGGTAGAAGTGGTAGTTGTATTAAATAAGCATTTTGGAATTAAAATCGAGACTAATGAGGTTACCAAGTTTACTATAATTGAAGAAATAGTGGATATCGTGAATAAGAAAAAACAAGGGTAAATGTGAAAATAATAGATTTAAGCTTGCCGATAGATGATAATGCCTTTGAAGTCCACCCACTAAAGATTGATCGTACTTCACACAAGAAGGGAGTAGAAAAACTAAATAAAGTATTAATGGGCAAAACTATTAAAGGAAAGGTTCAGCATCTATTGGGTAAAAGAATTATCAAGAAAGAAGATTTGCCTGATGAAGAATTTCTCTCTTTAGAAATGGTTTATTCTTCGGTGCACAGTGGAACGCACTTAGATTATTCTTTCCACTACGGAAGTCATTCCGAAGGAAGAGAGTCTAAAACATCTGACGAGATACCCTTGGAGTGGTGTTATCAGGATGGAGTGCGCTTAGATTTAACTTCCATGATGCCCAATGAGGTTATCAAAAGCAGTGATATCCAAAAGGCATTAAAGAGTATTGATTACAAGCTAAAACCTTATGATATAGTGTTACTTTATACTGGGTCAGATAAACTTTTTGGCGGTCCAAAATATTTTAGTGATTATCCCGGAGTAGACATCTCAACTATTGAGTATTTTTTGGATAATGGGGTAAATATCTTTGGAGTAGATACAATGGGTATTGATCGTCCGTATAAGTTTATGATGCAGGATTTTTTGAAAACAAAAGACGCAAAATACCTTTGGCCAGCTCATTTCTATGGACGAAAAAGAGAGTTTATCCATATTGAACGATTAGCGAATTTAGAAAAATTACCTAATTTTGGATTTAAATTAGTTTGCTTCCCGGTAAGAATCAGGAAAACTGGTGCGGCTTGGGCGAGAGTAGTTGCTTTAGTCGATAGCAATGAATAAAACATAAGTACAGGAGTAATTATTAATATGCCCCTCGTCGCTAAAAATACCAGATAAATCTCTTCGATATTTATCTGGTGCGACTTCGGGATAATTCAACTAGATGTTTTTCTTACGAAAAATATAAGTTTCATTAAGGAGGTTATATGGCGCATACGGTAAATTCAGTTGTTATTAATGCGGATTATGATTTGGTGTTTGATGCTAGTAATGATATTTCCCGCTGGAAAGAGTTTTTTAAGGAGTATACAGAGTCTGTAGTTTTAGAAAAAAAAGAAAATAAGATTATTTTTAAATTGACTCATCAGAATGGTAATAGCTGGCAGTCTTACCGTCTTTTGTTTAAGGAGGATAAGTTTGCTTATGCTTTACGAATGGAACCGATGTTTCCTTTTCTTTATATGAAAATTATCTGGTTGTACAGAGAAGTTTCCGGCGCAATCGAGATGACTTGGATACAGGATTTTAAGATGGACGAAAAAGCCAAATATACTGATATTCAAGCTGAAGAATTAATCAACAAACATTCTCAAGAAAACTTGCAAAGATTTAAGGAAGTAATTGAGTCTGAAAAATAGTTGTAGTTGAGTTTTTATTAACGCTAAATCAATTAATGAATAGAGTAAATTTTGTTATCTTTTGTTTGATGTTTTTTGCTGTTTCTTTCGGTGTTTCGGCAATGGCAGCGTTAGTCCCGTCAATTGCTCGTTATTTTAATGTTTCGGGAGAGAGCGCTTTAAAGCTTACTTGGCTGTATATGCTTCCCTATGGAATAGTTGCTTTGCTTTGGTCTCCTTTAACAAGGTTAGTCAAAATAAAATCATTATTCTTAATCACGGCTTTCGGATTTTTTTTATCATCATTGTTATTTAGTTTATCACAAAGTATAAACCAGGCATTTATTTTTCGTTTTTTAATGGGGGTGTTTGGGTGTAGTTTTGTGCCGTTAAGCTTAATTGCAATAGCTAAAACAGTTTCTGGAAAGAATAAAGCAAAATATATCGGAATATTTTTTACCTGTTCTTATATTTCTACTTTAGTTAGTGTTTTTCTAAGTGGACTGTTGCCGTGGAGAGTTATCTATTTAATTCCGGCGTTACTTGGGCTAACAGCGTTTATATTGATATTTAAGTATTTGGATAGTTTTGATTTTCGAAAAGAGAAATTTAAAATAAGCTACCATAAAACATTTAAAGATAAACAGGCAGTTAGGTTTTTTTTGGTGATTATTGTTGCTAGTTTCTTATATCATGCTTTGCAACAAAGATTAGGGCTCTACTTAAGCAGTCGGTATGCTTTAGATCAAACAACAATTAGTCTTATTTTCACTGTATCAATATTAAGTGCGGTTTGTTTTGAATTTTGGGGAGGATTCTTAAGTTCCAAAATCGGGAGCATTAAGGTGGTTAAGGCTGGGTTTATTGTGATGAGTGTGTTTGCGTTAGGCCTATTGTTTGTTAGCCAGTATCAGTTAATATTTTTAATAATTTTGTTTTGGGGTTCAGGCTGGGCGTTGACTCATGTGGGATTATCGTCTCATTTGGCACATTTTCCGGATAAAATTTTGCGTGATTCTTCTAGTTTAAATAGCGCTTTACGATTTAGCTTTGGAGGCTTAGGTGCAGTTTTTGGTGGAGTACTGGTGGAAACATTAGGCTTCAATATTCTTTTTATAGCAGTTGGTTTAGGGGTATTATTTTTGGGGATCAATACACATAAAATAATAATTTAAAAAAGGGGCGCTATGGGTAATTTAAATGGAAAAACTTGTATTATAACTGGCTCAACCGGAGGAATCGGAAAGGTAATTGTGGAAAGATTATCCAAAACCGGATTAAACTTAGTATTAGCAGGAAGGAGAGAGGAAGTTTTAAACGAGATAAAGAGTTCTTTGCCTGAAAGAGATAACGTTCTGTGCGTGAAGTGTGATGTAACTAAGCAAAATGATTTAGAAAATTTAGTTGAAAAAGCTCAAGCAAAGTTTAAAACAGTCGATATCTTAATAAACGGAGCCGGAGTTTCTAGCCAGTATCCGTTTTTTAAACAACCCCTCGAAGATATAGGGAAAATTATGTACACTAATTATTATAGCTATGTAATGCTTTCTCGATTAGTTGTTCCACAAATGAAAGAATCAGGCAGCGGGCATATTATTAATATTACTAGTGGATCGGTAATGGTTGATCCTCCCCCAAGAAACTTTATTGTGTACACTTCGTTAAAGGTAGCACTAAGAGCTTTTGCTAAAGGACTGTTTTGGGAGATGAGAGATTTTGGCATAAAGGTTACTTCAATTTTTCCTGGTGTAACTCGTACTCCGCTAACTGGGAAACTAAAAGATATTTCTGAAGAAAGATTGATGGAGCCCGATGCGATAGCAGATACTATTATGTTTGCGTTAAGCCAACCGGAAAATACATGTCCTTTAGAATTGGCAGTAATTAATCAGAAAACTCCCTGGGTTAAACCAGTTATCCCGTTTAAACAGGATCATCCTGATAAATAGAAAAAGTAAAGCTAGCAGTGAGGTTGTAAGAAAAAATTGATACAAGTAAGAGAAAAAATAAAAAGGGAGGAATGAGAAAATGAATATTTTGTTTGTGACGCCAAATATGGGAGCCTGGGCAACTCACGGAAAACATTTAGGGCCAAATCAGCTATATGCTCAGTGGGCTGCTTATGTTAGAGAGAATGGTTACGATAAACTAGAAGTATTCGATTGCAAGGCACTAGAGATTGAAATGGATTCAATGGTTCAACAGGTAAAGGAAAAAAATCCTGATGTAGTTGTATTGGGTGATATGCTTCATTCTTACGGTGGCTTTGCGATTTTGCATTATTTTCATGAGTCAGCAGCTAAGATTAAAAAAGTATTGCCGGGCGTTAAAATAATTGTTGGCGGTTTATGGTATTCTTCAATGCCTGTGTTTACGTTAGATAACCATCCGGCGATAGATTATGTGGTAATGGGGGAAGAAGAGGCATTTTGTGAATTGCTGGGGGCAATTGATACGAAAAAAGCAATCGAGAATATTCCCGGAATTTCTTCCCGGGTTAATGGTAAAGCGCAAATGGGTCCGCATCGGCCGTTACTTTCTGATTTAGATAAATTACCGCTTCCAGCTTATGATTTGTTTCCGATGGAAAAATATGTCGGGCATACTCATTGGAAGCCGTTTGTGGAGATGGTTACTTCACGCGGATGTCCTTCGGCTTGTACATTTTGTTATGAGTGGGATCAGTATGATCCGCGTCATCCGGAAGATTTTTTAAAATGGCGGGCTAAATCTCCGGAACGGGTAATTGAAGAGCTAGAACTTTTGGAAAAAAAGTTCGGGGTAAAGGTTGTAGTTATCCAGGATGATAATTTCAATGTTGATGCTGAACGGGTAAGAAAATTTTGTAATTTAAAAAAAGAGAAAAATAATTTAATTAAGTGGGTTTCTTTAGGACGGGCAGTTGACTGGGTTAATTGTGAAGAGATACTACCGCTGATGAAAGAAACTGGTTTGTTTACCGGAGTGTTTGGGATAGAGGTAACTACTGCTGAAGAGCTGAAAGCAATCGCTAAAGGAATAACCATTGAACAGATAAAGAAGACCATTGAGATTTTAAGGAAAAATGATATTGCGATAGTTGCTGATATTATGATGGGTTTTGATAATGATACTGAAGCGATAATTAAACAGAGAATGGAATTTACCGATCAGGTTGATCCGGATATTCTATGGATTGGATATGTTACTCCGGCTCCTAATTCTCCGATTTGGCGCCAGAGAACAAAGCGTGGAGAAATCAAGCCCGAAGAGATAGATTTTTTAAAATGGGATTTCTTGCATCCGGTAATGCCTACAATCAATTTAACGATGGAAGATTATGGCCGCTTAGGTGCTTGGTGTATGAGAGAATTTTATTCTAAGCCAGGAAGAGTGCAAAGAATTATGACTAGCAATTTTGATCCTTTAGCTAAACTTTGTTTTCAAGATGTTATGCGTGGCGTAACTAAATGGGAAGATGGCGCAATTAAGGGTGAAAAACACGTTTAATAAACAATGATTAACCAACTTCCACCTTCAAGGTGGAAGTTGGTTAATAGATTATTAAGCCGTTTGCATTGATTTAAAACTAATTTATTATGTTAACTGATGCACATATTCATTTTATTCCCGAAGAAATTTCATCTTGTACCTCTTTTTTTAAAGGAGCATGGAGCAATAAGCAGAAGCTTTATGACTTTATTGACAATCAGAATATCGAGAAAGCACTGCTAGTTTATCCTTCAACTGATGCGCATTTAAAATTAGGAATAAAAGAGGAGATAAGCATTTACAATAAAAGCATCGAGGAGGTATTAAAAGAAAATTCAAAAATTATCGGAGCTTGTTTAGTAGATGTTGAAGATTTAAGCGATGTTTATTTGCAGTTAGCAGAGCTAAAGGAAAAAGGATTTAAAGCGATTAGCATTGCTTCAAGCTACAAAGGTAAATTTATTGTCGAAGAGCTAAAACCGTTATTTGAAGCAGCAGAAAAGCAGAATATGGCGATTTTTATTCATCCACAAACGATTAATCCTATTGGTTTTGAACGGTTAAAGGATCCGCTGTTAATGCCAGTATTAGAATATAGTTTTGATATTTCAGCTTGTCTGGGGTTACTAATGACTAGCGGGGTATTGGAAGAGTTTAATGTAAAATTTATTTTTTCGTCTTTAGCCGGGGTGATTCCTTATCTAAAAGAACGATTTGATCGGATTTATAATATGCTGCGTTTACGTGGGATCGTCAAAGACTTAAAGAGTAATCCTTCAGATATTCTGAAAAAAGTTTATGTGGATACATCCGGAGCTTCCTTAGCTAACATTAAATTAGCTTTAAATTTATTTGGCGAAGAGCATTTACTTTGGGGTTCAGATTATCCGGTTAATCCGGATATAGAGGGCAATCTTCAAGAATTAGAAGAGCTAGGACCGGAGACAAAACAGAAAATTACCCAAGACAACTTATTAACTTTATTTAATTAATGAATATCTATTCAAACGGCGAAATTAAAGAAAAAAATCTGCTGGGAGATATCTTTGAACCGGGGTTTCTCTTTGGTTGGGGGCTGTTTGAAGCATTAAGAGCTTACCAAGGTAAAATTCCATTTCTTAGTCAGCATCTAAACCGGTTAAACCAAGGTATTTCTTTGTTGAGCTTGGAGGCAGTAAATGTTAACTGGGAAGAGGAAATACATAAATTATTAAAGTTAAATAATTTAAGTGATGCATACATTCGGATAACTGTTTATAAAAAAAGAAAAGGTACTGGAGTATTAATCTATACTGATAAATTTGGCTACTATCTGGAAGAAGATTACCAGAAAGGATTTTCTGCACTTATTTCTTCAGTGAAGCGCCAAGGTGATGATATTTGTTCTCAAGTTAAATCATTAAGTTATCTTTCTAATCGGATATCCTGGCTCCAAGCGCAAAAACAAAAAAAAGATGAAGCGTTGATATTTAACAATCAGGGATTTTTAGTCGGAGGATCAAGAAGCAATCTATTTTTAATAAATGAAAATAGAGTTACTACACCAAAACTTTCCTCCGGAGCATTTTGTGGAATTACTCGCCAGGAGGTAATAAATATTATCCAAGGATTAAATATTTCGGTGGCTGAAGAAGATATTAAAAAAGATGATTTATTTTCTCACTCAGAAGCATTTCTAACTAGTTCGTTAATGGAAGTGATGCCTTTGGTAGAGGTTGAAGGAAAATCTATAGGTAATGGTTATCCCGGAGAGTTAACTTTAAAAATATTATCTGAGTATCGTAAGCTTTTAATATGAAAAAAATTGAATATTCACCACTTTTTTGGCCGGTAGAGTTAAAGGAAGATAATATCTATGTGCTTGATGAAACGCTCCTGCCGGGGAAAAAACAGTATATAAAAGTTAGCACTTATCAGGATGCCTGCCGAGCGATTAAGCAAATGAAAACTCGCGCAGTAGGACAAGTAATTTTAGTTTTATATACTTTTCTTTTGATTTTACGTAAGAATTCGAATAAAAAAGATCTTTCTCCTTTATTGGCAAAGGTTGCCCAAGCGATTAATGATACTCGTCCGACGCTTTCTTTTAAATATTTAACTGATTTAGTCTTAAATTGGCACAAAGCTAATGCACCGTTAGAAAAATGTATTAGGGGATTTTTAGAAACTTTAAAAAATGCTCGGATAAAACAGGCAATGGAATCTGCCAAATTATTGAAAGATGGTGATGTCGTTCTTACTCATTGCAATGTCAGTGGTCTTTTACCGTTAATTGCTAAAATTTGCCAAAAACAAAAAAAAGTAATTACTTTTTTTGCGACTGAAACTCGGCCTTATCTACAGGGAGCACGGCTTACAGCCTGGGAGCTTAATAAAGCTAAAATTAAGGTGGTTTTAATTGCGGATAATATGGTGGCTCAGGTTATGAAGGAAGGAAAAATAGATAAAGTGATTGTCGGCTCAGATAATCTGGCCCAAAATGGTGATATTGCCAATAAAATTGGAACCTATCAAATGGCGATTATTGCGAGATATTTCAAAATTCCGTTTTATGTATTATGCCCACCGGCATCTAGAGCTAAAACCGGAAAGGACATTAAAATTGAAATTCGGCCGGATAAAGAGTTACTAAATTTTTGTGGAAAAAGAATTGCACCTAAGGAAGTAGAAGGGTATTATCCGGCGTTTGATGTTACGCCGGTAGGTTTAATCACCAAACATATATACTTAGATATTAAGTAAAACGGTTATTATTTGCAAGGAGCAGAACATGAAAAAACAAGCAGAATTAACTCAAGAAATTATTAAAGTTGGAAAACGTCTGTATACGCAAGGATTAGCAGTAGCTAAATCCGGCAATATTAGCACAAGAATTGATGAGCAATATATTTTAATTACTGGAAGCCAGACTTACTTGGGTGATTTAAAATCTGAAAATATCGTAAAGGTTAATTTAGACACTTTAGCTGTTGAAGGCGAGATAAACCCTAGTTCTGAATTACCATTGCATACTTTAATTTATAAGAATTTTCCGGAGAAAGTGATTATTCATTCTCATGCGCCGTTGATTAATGGTTATTTTGCAATTACTAATTCGATTAAAATGTTAACTTTTGAAACTAAGTTTTATTTGGGCAAGATTCCTGTTGTTCCTCAGGATACTCCTACAGTTACTAACCCGCAAGAAGTAGTAGAGGCGTTAAAAACAAATAATATTGTTGTGTTAAAAAATCACGGAGTTATTGCTAAGGCAGACACATTCAGCGAGGCAATGGCCCTAACTGAAAGTTTAGAAGAAGCAATTCGCAGTGCAGCAGTAGCACGACTGTTTGATAAAAATGTTTTGGATGATTTAGATAAAGCATTAAAGGAAAGGTTAACTGAAGGAAAGAAGGCTTACTCGATGTTCTCTAAACAACACGTTCAGGCAATAGTAGATTTAGTCAATAAAGATGAGCTTATTTCTCAAAAAGGAGAGGAGTTAGATTTAACTGTAGTTTTGGCAATTAAACTAAAAGAAGACCAGCGAGCGTATAAGTTTAATTTTGAAAAAGGAAAGATTAAGCGTTTGGATTATGATGCCGATGCTCCGTTTGTGATTTCTGCATCCGAAGAGCTTTGGCGGGAAGTATTTTTAGGGAAAGTCGACCCGTTTGTTGCCGTAACCCAAGGAAGAATGCAGTTAGACGGACAGTTGGGAATGCTTTCTCGTTGGTACGTTCCGTTTAGCCGGTTATTTGAACTATTTAAACAGGTAGATATCCAATGAAAGAATACGGTTTATTTATCAACAATCAGTTTAAATCTTCTTCTAAAACAAAAGAAGTAATCAATCCTTCCGACGGAAGCGTAATCGCCCGTGTTTCTTTAGCTTCGGAAAGTGATACTTGTTTAGCTGTAGATTCTGCCCGTAAAGCATTTGATAGCGGGCCTTGGTCAAATTTCAGTTTAGAAAAAAGAAAAGAATTCATTTTAAAAATTGCTAATGGTATTTTAGGCAAAGCTAAAGAGTTAGCAGAGATTGAATCTTTAAATTCCGGCAAGCCGATAAAGGAAACTACATTTATGGATATTCCTTCTTCAGCTCAAACGTTTAAGCATTTTGCCGAGAATTTAGAGAATTATTTAACCGATGAAGTTGTGGATATTAATTCTGCAGGTTTTCAAGCCCAAGGTAGATTACTTTGCCAAGCACAGGGAGTAGTGGGTTTAATTGTTCCCTGGAATTATCCGTTATTAATTGCTTCTTGGAAGATGGCCCAGGCACTTTCTGCGGGGAATACAATTGTTTTAAAGCCATCCAGTTTAACTCCGCTTTCAGTTTTGGAATTAGGAAAGATTATCCAGGAATCCGGTTTGCCCGAAGGAGTAGTAAACATTATTCCCGGAGAAGGTGAAGAAGCCGGAAAAGCGCTTTGTTTAAGCAAAAATGTAGATATGATTTCATTTACTGGCTCTAATGTGGTGGGTAAGAAGATTTTAGAGTATTCATCTAAACACGTTAAAAAGCTGACTATGGAACTAGGTGGCAAATCAGCAGCCATAGTGATCGATGATGCAGATTTAGAATTAGCAGTAAACGGGTCTTTATGTTCGATATTCTTAAATCAGGGGCAGATGTGTACAGCGATGTCTCGGATTTTTATCCAGGAGAATATTTACAATGAATTTAAACGTAAATTCATTGAAAGAACCCAAAAAATAAAATTAGGCCAAGCATTAGATTTTCAAACTCAAATGGGGCCGCTTATTTCTAAAATTCAAAGAGATAACGCGCTAATGTTTATGGAAAAAGCTAAAGCCGAAGGGTTAGATATCTTAAGTGGAGGAGTAATTCCGGAGGGCAAAGAGTTAGACAGCGGATTTTTCTTTGAACCGACAGTTATTGAAGGTGCTGGGATAGATTCAGAATTGTTTAAGCAGGAAATTTTTGCTCCAGTTGCCTTGTTAAATAAATTTTCTAAAATTGAAGAAGCAGTTTCTTTAGCTAACGCTTCTGATTACGCTTTAGCTGGATGCATTTGGTCAACAGATGTTCAAAAGGCGCAGACTATAGCGCAAAAGATATCTGCGGGAACAATCTGGATTAATACTTACGGAATGTTTTTTAACGAGCTTTCCTATGGCGGCTTTAAACAAAGTGGATTTGGTAAAGAACTGGGTAAAGAAGGATTTTTAGAATACACTCGCCTTAAAAATATTGTTACTGATCAAACCGAAGGTGCTAAACCTCTGGTTAATTACTGGTACGGGTTTTAGTTTTTATTTGTTGATGTTATTATTGTTGAAAGGCCACTCTTTCTATTTTCCATTGTTTCACTATTAGGCTGGAAATTATTTTTATTTTTTTTTGCAACAAGTTGCTTTAATAACGATGGATCATTTATATCAAGATGTTTTATTTAAAAAAATCTATATATATCGCTATAATCATTGCCAATGCAGAAAGTACAAAAATAAAAAAGTAATTTATCCTTTCCTTTTTCGAGCTGATACTACAAAGAATCTGGCCTATTAATCTATAGTCCTCATTTGTTAATTCTTTTTCTCGGTCAATTTTATTTACAATGTTTTGTTGTTCAATTAACTTAGATCTTGCTTGGTCTATATTAAATTTATACAGAAAGAATATAAAAAATCCCGCTATACCAACATACCAAGCGATTTTTCCGTAGATAGGGTTGAAACTCGTTAAAAAAGCCACAGCACGTATTGCTATTGTCGCTATTATTCCTATTATAAAAAATATCCAAGATGTAGAGCTATCCTTACATCTTTTTCTTTCATTGCAAAGTAAACATTTATTATTCATATGTTGTCCAATGTTCGAAATTTACCGGCTTTTGGGGCAAGCTGACAGCCAATGGCAGAAGAACAGGTGTTAATGCTTTGATTTAAAAACACCGTTTATTTTGTTTTTTCCTGCACGGTTTATCGCATTTATAGCATATTTCGTTTTTCAGGTATCCACCTTCAAAAAATTCTTTAAAGTTATCTAGTGTCGTCTGCGCTATGTTATGAAGGGCCTCTTGCGTAAAAAATGCCTGATGAGATGTTATTAGTACGTTAGGAAATGTAAGTAAACGCGCAAGTATGTCATCTGTTATAAGTTCTAGAGATTTATCTTCAAAGAAATATTCGCTTTCTTCTTCGTATACGTCAAGTCCGGCCGAGCCGATTATACCCGACTTAAGGCCGGCTATTAAAGCTTGTGTGTCGACAAGTTTTCCTCGGCCTGTGTTTATGATCATTACACCTTTTTTCATTTGTTTGATTGTGTTTGCGTCTATCAAGTGTTCTGTTTCTTTAGTGAGAGGACAGTGCAGAGATATGATATCTGAGTGTTTGTATATTTCCTGAAGAGAGACAAATTTTATGCCTGTTTTTTTAGCATATGATTTATCAGGGTAAGGGTCATATGCTAGTACAGTCATGCCGAATCCTTTCAAAATCGATACGAGACATTTTCCTATCTTACCTACCCCGATGATGCCGGCAGTTTTTCCATTCATATTAAAGCCGAGCAGACCGTTTATCGAAAAGTTGCCGTCTCGGGTACGATGGTAGGCTTTATAGGTCTTACGGTTGAGAGAAAGCATCAGGGCTACTGAGTGTTCTGCCACTGCGTAAGGTGAGTATGCTGGCACGCGCACTATGTGTATAGCACCATATGCTGCCTTGAAGTCAACGTTGTTGTATCCTGCACAGCGTAGCCCCATTATCTGCACTCCTTGCTTGACCAGACTTTTTATAACAGCACTGTCGATGGTATCGTTGACAAAAGCGCAGGCAGCATCAAATTTATCGCTTAAAGGTGCAGTCTGTCTATTAAGATGTGCTTCAAAATATGTTATATCAAATCCGAAATCTTTGTTTATGCTGGTAAAAGATCTTCGGTCGTAAGGTTTGGCATCAAAAAATGCTATTTTTTTATTCATAATATTATCAGTATTTTTTGTATTTTTCATTTAACACTTAAACTCACCTATCCAACGAGAACCCATATTTATTATACCACGAGTTGGGTCCGGTGGGTTGAGTTGTTATGAGGTTTATTCTTTCTTTTTTTTTGTTTTAATAATTTTGCCCAACTTGAATTCTCTTTTGATACCAAAGCCTCTACGTGTTCTACTAAAAGGTTAAAAGGCATATCACTGTCATAAGGAGAAGTTTTGGTTAAAAATAAAAATTTTTCATGCTTTAATGATTCACAAGTCGTTCTGTAATCAAGCCAATGTTCTTGCAGCCTAAGCAAGGCCAATAAAGCAGCTGCTACAACTACTGGAACACCTATAAAGCCAACTACAAGTTTTAGAACAATAGTAGTTTCTGTAATATGGGGGACTAAAAATGGAATAAATACAGCAGCAATAATTTCTATTACACTGATTAAAATAAATAAGTTTTTGTTAAGTTTGCTTGCATCTTCATAGACTTTGTTTGATGATCTATTCTTCGAGAGATATATTCTTGTTTCGTCATCGCTACCTACCTCCTCTAAGGACATTGTCTATTATACAAACACCTTTCTTTTGGATTATTGATTAAATTAGCTAATTCAGCACGAGTATTATAAACACCGTCGATCATATTATGTAAAGATTCTCCACTTGAGGGGTATTTGTAGAATTTTGCATACCCCGAGTCTATATTTAATTTTACTCTATCTGGTAGGCTTTTATAACTATCATGAAGTTGAATTGCTATTAATCCGTTAGGCGGTGGTCCATTTCTATGCTGTCTTAAGGATGCTTGAACTTCCCAGTCTATAAAACGTCGGGCCCAAGTACAGCGTCCAATCAAAACTATAGTTACTGTTGAATTTAACAAATATAGATCTCTAATACGTTGCATAACATAATCTGCATTATCTGAATCGATAATATCATCTGTCATGGTAATTTCCCTTTTTATAAATGATTCTTTAAAAGTTGTGCAGAAATTATCGACAGCATTTTGATCAGCTTTATGATAGGAAATAAAGCATTTGCGTTGAAACATTTTTCATTTCCTTTTTTATTTTTCTTTTACCACAAAATTCAGCGGCTGGAATCGCGCGTAGCGCGAGGACAGTCCGCTGGAATGACTTGTTAGAGATTATTTAGTTTTTTGTTTTTATTTTTTGGAGATAAGTGTTCCTTTCCAAGCTTCTGTAATGCCTCGTTTAAGAATGAAAAATTTTCGCCTTCTTCTTCCTGAACTAATTGATAAACCTCACATTTTATACAATCAAGCATTTTTTTTGCAAATATTCCTTGTATCTTCTCACCACAAAGTGTTCCAGCAACTGCCCAACAACATCTGCCACTGTTTTTACCATTATTGATTCCATCCGTATTTTTTTCGGTTGCAGCAAGGCAAGCACCTAATTCATTAACTTTTTTCCCACCAGGCTCTTTGCCGCATTTTTTTATTTCCCAACAATTTTTTTTATCTTTCATAAATTTCTTTTTATTTTTTATCTCTAACAATCAATACACATATTATCCATTGTTATGAAGCTATGGTTTATTTAATTAAATTATCCCATAATATTATGGGGATGTCAAAAAGCCTTCTGTAGTAGCACTGTCGAGATTTATTCGCAAATTCTTATGAGGGTGTACGTCTGTTAATTCTTTTCCATTCCTTTTCCATATTTTAAATCGTTCAATAGCTAGTCCTGTTACTAATACAATTAATCCCAGAATAGCAAAGCTACTCATGGTAACAATTTTTATAAAATATGGAGGTTTGTTAATGAAACCCATTAGACATGCTGCATATAGGAAAAAACCTGCGATAACATAACAGATAATACTAATAATTTTTTGTACCATAAGTAATCTTATGTTTTTGAAAAATATTGGTTTGTTCCAGGACGAAAGAGGAAAATCACAATGACTATAAAAAAGATTAGCCCCGGTATTAAAGCCGTCTTCATGGGTGATGTAAATAAAGTAATTAAGGATCCTATTGTATTCCATACAACATAAAGGAAACGTGCCCAATTCTGTTTTTTGAGCAGGCCTATGCCGCTAACAATTGAAATTAATAATCCCACATACATTATCATATATTGAACCGAAATAGGTATCGGGTTTTTAGCCATAATTCCCTTAACTATTGGATTGTTTAAATTAACAGAACTAGTGAGTAATAAAATTCCTCCTGCAACAATTAAAATCCATGCGATGATAGTAATTGAAGTTGGCCTTTTTCTCATTTTCTTTTTCTCCTTTTTATTTTTTTCGTCTAACATTAAAAATCTGCGGCGCGTTAGCGTCCGCTGAACTACCTTGTCAGCCAATCATCTCATTTGATTGCATATTACCAATTCTGTCTGGATTTTCAATATCAGATTGCCAGTTTAATGGGTTATTAATGATATATTCGCGGATTCTATTCAATGATTTATCATTACGGACGATGTGGTCATAGTAATTACGTTGCCAGAAGCGTTTATCAAATGACGGCCAATTATGATTTTTTATGCCATCAATATATTTCTTTGTTGTTAATGATTTAACGCGTTTTACGATAGATGATAATGATAATTTTGTAGGGGCGGACCTCTGTGTCCGCCCGTTAATTGATATTTTATTATTATTTTGTTTCGGATCGACACGGGGGTCGGCCCCTACAATATTTTGAATAATAATTATCACGTGAATATGGTTAGGCATAACGATATGTTCATCCAAGTTTATGCCGGAATAATTTTCCGGTATTTTATTTAATACGGTATTAATCATATTTCCCGCGTCATTCAATTTTATTTAATTATTTGAAATTGTGCCAAAAATTTGTTGGCGGTTTTGAACGCAAATAGTAATAAAATAATACCCTGTTGCTGAATAATCATATTGCGGCATCCGGTTCGTATTGCGTCGGGTGTATGCTTTTGGCATTATTATTTCCCTCTATACTACATCCTACCAAATCTGTCAAAAAAATCAATTTTGTTGTTTGCTTTCAAAAACTGCTGGTTTTGCTATAATGTCCCAGGATAAACTAGTTAATATAATTAAAAGTTATGGAATCAATATATAATTTTACGCAAACAAAACTAAAAGAAAGGCTGATTGCCAAAGGATTCTCCGGCTATGCGGCAGAACAGATTTTTAATTGGTTATACAAGAAAAATGTTGAAAGCTTTAAGAAGATGAGTAGTATTTCTGCTGGGCAGAGGCAAATATTAAGTAATAAATTTTGTTTTTCCGAATTTAAGCTTCTTAAAAAACAGCGCTCAGAAGATGATACTGAAAAGTATTTATTTGAGCTTAGCGATAAAATGATAATTGAATCGGTAATGATTCCGGAAAAAAACAGAAATACTCTTTGTGTTTCTACCCAAGTAGGGTGTAAGTTTAAATGCTCATTTTGCGCCAGCGGCAAAGATGGATTCAAAAGGAATCTAACTGTTTCCGAGATTATTCAGCAATATCTAACGGTTTCTAAGATAATTGGCCTTAAAAAAATAAGTAATATTGTGTTTATGGGAATTGGCGAGCCGTTAGATAATTTCAATAACACAGTAGATGCGGTAAGGATATTAACTAATTCTGTAGGCATTGGCGCAGGCAGAGGAAGAATAACGATTTCTACCTGTGGGCTTACAGCGCAAATAGATAAGTTAAAAGACTTAAATTTAGGAATAAAATTATCGGTTTCTTTACACTCAAGCGATAATGATCAACGCAGTAAGATTATGCCGGCTAATAAAAAATATCCGTTAAATGAACTCATTAAGTCGGTTAAGCAATTCTCAAGAGTAAATAAATATCCGGTTACTTTTGAATATATTCTATTAAAAGATGTAAATTATTCTATAGGCGATGCTTGTAAATTAGTAAAATTATTAAATGGGATTAATGCAAAAATAAATTTAATTCCGGCTAATGATATAAATTCGTGCTCTGAAAGCTCAGAGAGAGAAAAAATAAACGATTTTCAGAATACTCTAAAACGTAAAGGTATTTTAGCTACATTACGTAAATCTCGTGGTAGCGATATTAGTGCCGCCTGCGGTCAATTAAAAGCAGTATTTATTTTTAATAAATAATCACTTATTGTTTATATTTAAACACAAAGTGTATTATAATAAGATTAGAAAAATGAAAAAAGATAATGTTAGAGCAGTATTTATTACAATTATCGTTGTAGTTCTTGTATTAAGGATAATTTCTATTGGGGTTATTTGGGGGATACTAAAGGCTCATATTCAGTCTTGTTATCGTCCAGTTTCAGAGATTTTTCAAAACAAGAAGAGCTATGGGCCTTTTTCCGATGGGGATAATTTTGGGTATGTACCTGGTGATTTCATTATAAAGTTTGATAAGGGACGGGTTGTCAGCGTAACGAAAAAACTCGGTGTTGAATATTCCGATGCGTTCAAAAAAAGGGTGTTTAAAAATTCGGAAAATCTTAAGAATTTAAGCACAAATCTTAAAAAACGGCTTAAAACAATAAAACTAAAGCCTTGTCAGGATTGGTATTGGAAGCAAAACAAGAGCTATAACAAGTATAGAAAACGAATGATTAAAGCAATATTAATCAGCAACAAAGTAAGGGATCTAGAAAGTTTATATTTCTTACCGATAAACGAGGAAAATAATACTTTTTTAGTATTAGGCGGTAATCATTCTGTTGATGGAATAAATAATCCTTTATCATTAAATAAAAGTCTAGGAGCAAGCAGTAATCAATTGGACATCCGACAGGGTAAGATAGAAAGGTTCAGAGGTGATAAAGACAAAACAGATCCTGCCTGGAGTGAGTTTTGGAATGAAAAGAATACTGCATCAGCGAGTATTCCTGGCATAGAGGATAGTTTTAAAGATAAAGTTAGAAGTATTGGAGTCAACCAAAAGTTAGTATTTTCCGAAAACAGGAATAGAGCGAGCATTAATCACCAAAAAAACTTTGCTTGTGCTATTGAGGACTTTAATTATTCAAAAACAATTGCCAATAGAGTAGATAGCGTAAGGCTTAAAACAGCTTCTCCTGCAAATATATCAGCCTCTGGGAAGCCGGATAATATTGTTTATTCAGATGCCAAAGATACTAATCTAAAGAATAATTTAAAGTTACCCTTTGATTCAAGAAAAGGGTATTTTCTGGATAAGGCATATCCTTTTTTAGCAAAAAGTGAAGATGTAAACAAAAAACAAGAAAAAAATATAGTCGAAAATATTATTTTAACTGAAAAAGAATTAATATCTGAAGAAGTAAAGAGCAATTTAGATGCCAATAGAGTCTTGGACAATACTTTATCAGGAATAGATCAATCTATTGTGCAAGCAAGGCAGGGGGTGTCCGGATATATAGAAGAGTATTTCAAAGAAGGTGTATCATTAAGTACTAATGAAATTATAAAAAATAAAAATGTAAGTGTTTTAATTAAAGAAGAGACAAAAAGCGCATCTTATCTGGTAAGTGCTAATAATGAAAATAGTGCTTTGGTTTTAAACAAAGCAACTGATAATTTGGAAAAAGATTTAGCAATGCCATCTGTTCTTGTGGAAAACTTGCCTCTGGGCGTTGGCTATTTACAAAATCCGCTGCTTACGGAAACAGAAGGCAAAAACAGTAAAGATGAATATTTAGCAGAAAATACATTAAATGATATTAATGGTCAAAGTAACCCTTTAACAGCAGAATTTAGTGATTTGCCAGTTGGAGGAATAGGTCTCCTAGAACCTAATAAACAAGCGCAGATAGTACCTATTGAAAACAAGGCATTTCCAAGGGTTGTTTTGCCTGATCAAAATAGGTTAAGGATTTTAGCAGATAATAAAGAGTCGGAATTTATAACAGATGGACAACAGACTGTATCCGAAGGTGAAGATGCTTTGAATGTGGATGAACCGGTTCTAAGTGTTTCATCATCTGAGGTGGTTATCAATTTAACAAAAGATTCATCTGGAAAAACTGTTTTTGCTAGTGCTTTGGAAATTACTAATAATAGTAAAAAAATAGTTGCTTGGCAGCTGTATAATAACCAGGATGCAATGTATATTGTTCCTGACGGCTTACCGAAGGCAGTGCCTGTCGATGGATTTGGATTTTACGAGCCTTTAGGTGGTATTAAATCCGGTGAAGTAGTTAATGTTAAGATTTATGTTGATGGCAACACGCCAAAAGGCTTATACCAGGGTTCATATGTGCTCAAGGAGGTTCGCAGTGTGGGTAATTTAGATGTGCAAAGGATTAGCTATTCTTTATCTATAGGAGAGATAGAGAATAAAGGAGATACTTCTTTGTCTGTATCATCTTCTGATATAATACTCACGCTGTCTAAAGATACAGAAGAGACCGGAGCTGATGCTGTGGCCTTTCGAATTAGTAATAGTGGTAAAGATAGCGTTGACTGGCAATTAAAAAATAACCAGGATGCAATGTATACTTCCCTCGGTGGAGTGCCTCAATCGGTGGGTACAGAAGGATTCGGCTTTACCAAAACCTCAGGAGGTATAAAATCTAAACAGAAAATTACAGTAAAAGCTTATGTTGATAAGAATAAGCCCGAAGGACAATACCAGGGGTCATATATTCTTCAGGAAGTACTCAACGAAAAGAATGTAGACGCGGAAGTTATTTACTATTTGTTAAAGGTGAGATCTGGAAAATCGCCGTTTATTCAGTTTATTCGGCCAAAGGAGGCAGTTGCTGGCGACACAATAAGAATATACGGTAAATATTTTGGGGATGAAGAGAAGCTAAACAGAGTAGAATTTTTAAAATCAGGGAATAAGGTGCAATCCCCGATAGTAAGGTGGAAGAAATGGAATATTGCTTGCCAGGTGCCTAAGCTTTCGCCCGGAAAGTATAAGGTAAGAGTAGTCAGTGATGGGCAGAATAGTGACCCTGAAGATTTTGATGTGTTGGAAATTAATAAGTAGAAATGAAAATCAATTAGGAAAAATACATATCTAGAAAGGAGAAGAAAAAATGAGAGATAACGTTTATAAATTGCCACAGGAGTTTTTAAGTAAGCTAAAAAGAATCTATCCTTTTACATATAATAAAATATCGGAAAGCTTTCTCCAAAAAAGGGTTCCTTCATTTAGAATAAATAATTCTAAAATAAGTTTGTCTGACTTACGGAAAACTCTTCGCAACCAAAGGGTAAAATTTAAAGAGCTTAGTTTTCCCAAGGGAGGATTTATCCTGAAGTCGCCTTTAAGAGAGCTACAGAAAACTAATGTTTACCAGGAAGGGAAAATATATGTTCAAAATGTATCAAGTATGATCCCGGTAATTTACCTTGATCCTCAAGACAACGAAAAGATACTTGATTTATGTGCTGCGCCGGGGGCGAAAACTACACAAATTTTTTCTCTAGCTCCTAAGTCAGAAATTGTTGCTTTTGAAAAGATTCGTAATCGCTATTATAAATTGCTGGCTAATCTAAAAATTCAAGGAGCTGAATCCGTAAAAGTATGTCTTTATGACAGTATTTGGGTCAGGAAAAAGTTTCCGGAGTATTTTGACAAGATTTTAGCTGATGTTCCCTGTTCAACGGAAGGACGATTTTTGGTTGATAATCCAAAAAGCTTTAAATACTGGAAAGAGCGGAAAGTTAAAGAAATGATGCATAAGCAAAAAAAGCTTTTGCATTCAGCCTTCTTTTCTTTAAAAGAAAACGGAGTATTAGTCTATTCTACATGTACTTTTTCACCCGAAGAAAACGAGCTAGTAATTGACTGGTTTATTAATAAATTTAAAAATAAACTAGAAATTATGCCGCTCAATATTCCGCTAAAGAATGCAAGAGAGGGATTAACTAGTTGGAAAGGGAACAAGCTTTCCTCTTCCCTAAAGCTAACCCGGAGAATTATTCCCGGAGATTCGATGGAAGGATTTTTTATTGCAAAGATAAAAAAGATTTCTTTTTAAAGGAAGGTATAAAAAAAAGAGCGCATTTATTATAAATGCGCTCTTTTTTATTGTTAACTATCTTATAAGAGTGATTTTAAATCTTTAGAAGCCTTAAAAGCTACTTTTTTCTTTGCAGGAATTTGAATTGTTTCGCCAGTTGCGGGATTTCTTCCAGTCCTGGCTTTTGTTCTTTTTACTTTAAAAGTGCCAAATCCAGATATTGCTACGTCTTCTTCCTGTTTAAGGCTTGCTTTTATTGAATCCCAAATAGTATCGACTATTTCCATAGCAGCCTTTTTAGTTTCGGTTTTTGCGGCGATCGTTTCAACCAGTTTAGCTTTATTCATTTGAACACCCTCCTTTTTTAACTCCACAATTACGGAGTAAATTAAGTTAATATTTTCAACTACTTTTACTATTTTATAGCCCAGATTATTGTTGTCAAGAGATTTAAACCATTTTTTACCTTATTTTTAAGCATTTTTTAGGTATTTGTTTAATTAGGATGTGTTAAAAGTATCCCCAAAGACAGACTAAAATTAAAGTAGATTTTTATATTGATAATGGTATAATTCCTTAATAAGGTAGAGCGTAATTATTTTTACTTACGATAGGATTAAAGTTAAAAATGGTACAAATGGCGTTACAAGGTGAAAAAAAGGACTTAAGACAAAGAATACTTTTACAGCTTTTGTCTTTAACGAAAGATGAAATAAAAAGGAGGAGTAAAGATGTTGAACAGAAATTATCAGCTTTATCTATATATAAGCAAGCAAAACTTATTATGGCCTATTACCCTTTAAAAGGGGAAGTAGATATTTTGTCGATGATTAGGAAAGATTTATCTATGAAGAGATTTTGTTTTCCAGTTATGGATTTAAAGGAAAAACGCTTACGTATTTTTGAAGTGCTGAATCTTGATAGGGATTTTATTCCAGGACCTTTTGGAGTTCAGCAGCCGGATATGTTAAGAACAAAAGAAGTAGATGTTCGAAGTATAGACATGGTTATTGTTCCCGGGCTTGCTTTTGATTATCAAAAAAACAGGTTGGGAAGAGGGGCCGGATTTTACGATCGTTTCTTTGAGAGAACATCTTCGTCTATTGAAAAGATAGGGATTGCCTTTAGATTCCAGATTCTGGAAAACCTTCCTACTCATCCTCGTTCAGACAAAAAAGTTGACAAAGTTGTTTCTGAGGATATTTGTATTTAAATTAAAGAGTAGTACCAGCTTAAGCATATTTGCAGAGAAAAACTGCAGATATCATTGCTTGGTTTGCATTTCTTTGTAAGCACAAAGGGGGTTAATATGATTTTTTTATATATCGGAATAGGAATTATCGCCGGTTTTATCGCCGAGTGGAGTCTTAGCAAAATTGTTCGTAAAAATAAAGTAAAGAAAATAACTGATGAGGCAGAAAAAAAATTAAAAGATGCTAAAAATAGGGCAGAAGAGATTGCTCGCAAGGCTGATTTAGACGGAAAAGAATTGCTTTACAAATTAAGGATTGATTTTGAAAAACAACATTCTTTTAAAAATAGTGAGTTGTCTCAGCTAGAAAAACGTATTTCTCAGAGAGAAGAGAACCTAGAAAGAAGGCTGGGTTTTATTGAAGGCAAGGAAAGCGAAATTAGTAAATCCGAGGAAGCCATTAAAAAAATGTTGCAGGAGGTTAAGGATAATAAGCAAGTTTTAAGTTGCTTAATTGAAGAAGAAAAGGAAAAATTAAAAAGCATATCTTCCTTATCGCCGCAGGAGGCAAGGGAGCTTCTGCTTAGGCGCTACGAAGAAGAACTACGTAGTGAAAAAGCAAAAATGATTAGAGAGATGGAAGAAGAAATCAAGGAAGAATCAGAGAGTAAAGCCAGAGAGATTGTCTCTTGTGCTATCCAAAGATGTGCTGTAGAGCATGCTACGGAAAGTACAGTTAGTGTAGTTCCTCTCCCTAATGATGAAATAAAAGGAAGAATTATCGGCCGGGAAGGGCGCAACATAAGGACTTTTGAAATGATTAGTGGAGTCGACTTAATTATTGATGATACTCCCGAGGCAGTTAGTATTTCTGGGTTTGATCCGATTAGGCGGGAGATTGCGCGCATTGCTTTAGAAAAACTAGTCCAAGATGGTAGAATACATCCGGCGAGGATAGAAGAGGTAATCGAAAAAGCTAAACAAGAATTTGACAAAAAAATAGTAGAAGAAGGAAAATCTGCGGCTTTTGAAGTAGGAATCCATAATCTTCATCCGGAGTTGATTAAGCTGTTGGGAAAATTGAGATATCGTACAAGTTTTGGCCAGAACGCTCTTCAACATTCAAAAGAAGTAGGAATCTTGATGGGGGTATTAGCTTCAGAACTAAAACTTGACTCTCGAATAGCTAAGCGAGCGGGCCTTTTGCATGATGTTGGCAAGGCTATTGATCATCAGGTTGAAGGTACACATGCACAGATTGGAGCTGACTTGCTAAAAAAATATGGTGAAAGTGAAGTAGTAATAAATGCAGCTGAATCCCACCATGAAGAGGTAGAATTCAAAAGTTTGTATTCTGTGCTCGCGTTAGTATCAGATGCAATTTCAGCTTCACGTCCTGGGGCAAGAAGGGAAACATTGGAGTCTTACGTAAAGCGGTTAACCCAGTTAGAAAAAGTTGCTAATTCTTTTGAAGGGGTGGATAAGAGTTTTGCAATTCAAGCTGGCAGGGAAGTGAGGGTTATCGTACATCCGAACAAGGTAAAAGATAACGAAATTAATCTTCTTGCTCATGACATTAAGAAAAAGTTAGAGCAGGAGATGGATTATCCGGGCAATATTAAAATAGTTGTTATCCGGGAAACTCGATCAATAGATTATGCTAAATAAAAATAATTTATTTGGCGAAAGAAAAAATAAGGTATAAAATAACTTAATTATTATGGTAAGAATTTTATTTATCGGAGATATTGTTGGTAAGCCTGCCAGGGTGTATCTTAAAGAATTGCTTCCCGAATTAAGGAATAAACTAAAGTTAGACTGGATTATTGCTAATGGTGAAAATTCTGCTGGAGGATCAAGCATAACTCCGGATACATCCAAAGATCTTTTTAATAGTGGTATTGATGTAGTTACGACTGGCGATCATATTTTTAAAAAAAAGGAATCAAAAGAAGTTTTAAGAACTAGCGATGTTATCCGTCCTTTGAATTATGGTGAGCTAGCTGAGGGAAGAGGATATCTAATTAAAGAATCAAATGGGTTGAAAATAGGGATTATTAATTTATTAGGAAGAGTGTTTATGCAGCCTGCTGATTGCCCATTTAAAGCGGTTAAGGAAATTTTAAATGATATTCAAAAAGAAGTAAAAGTGATTATTGTAGATATGCATGCAGAGGCAACTAGTGAAAAACTAGCAATGGGATATTTTCTTTCTGGTAAGGTAAGCATTGTTGCTGGAACACACACGCATATACCAACAGCTGACGAGCGAATTATTGATGGCTTTACTGCTTATATTACCGATGTAGGTATGACTGGTAGCTTTGATTCGGTACTAGGAAGAGAAAAGCACCAGATTATTGAAAGATTTGTTACTAATATGCCAGTAAGATTTAATTTGGCTCAAAATGATATCCGAATGCAAGGGATTTTGGTGGAGGTCGATGAGGCTACTGGAGCAGCAGCTTCTATAAAAAGAGTAGAATACGGTAGGGATTTAAATAAATAAAAAGAGGTACGTCTATGAAAGAAAATAATTCAGATAAAAGACGGTTTATCAGGGCAGATTTTCCTTGTCGTATAGTTATTTATGGCCCCCAGGAACACGAGATTATGTCGCATACTGAAAATATCGGTGCTGGTGGAGTGAGGGTTATTATTAATGAAGAATTAAATATTTCTTCTGTTGTTGATTTAGAAGTATATTTAGACACCGATCCTGTAAAATGTAAAGGAAGGATAGTTTGGGTTGTAGGAAAGGTTAATCCTATTACCGGTCAACCTCGTATGTTTGATACAGGTATTGAATTTTATCAAATTTCTCAAGAAAACCAAGAAGTGATTAATAGTCTAGTTAAAGCAATTATTGAAAAATAAATATTTATTCTTCTTTGCAGAAAATCACTGGTTTACTGCAGGAGACGAGAATCTTTCGGATTTAATTTATGATATTTGTTGTAATTGCGCAAGAAGTCCTGCAAAATGTTTTTAGATAATATCAACTATCCTCAAGACTTAAAAAAACTTTCCATAGCTGAGTTAGAGATTGTAAGCCGGGAAATAAGAGAGTTCATCATCGAGGCTGTATCGCGAAGAGGAGGTCACTTGGCTTCGTCTTTAGGAGCGGTTGAGCTATGTGTATCTTTACACTATTGTCTTAATGCCCCGGTTGATTCTATTATTTTCGATGTTGGGCATCAATCTTATGCCCACAAAGTCCTTACTGGAAGAAAGAATTTATTTTCTCAATTAAGAGATTATAAAGGGCTTAGTGGTTTTCCTAATTTTCAAGAATCAATATACGATGTGTATACTTCTGGCCATGCATCTACAGCTGTTTCTTGGGCTGAAGGAATATCTGAAGCAAAAAAAATACAACAGGATGATTCTAAAACAGTAGCAATCATTGGCGATGGGTCGTTAACCGGAGGAATGTGTTTCGAGGCGCTTAATGCTTGCGGACATTCACAAAATGATGTTTTAGTAGTTGTTAACCATAATGAAATGAGTATTTCTCCTTCAGTGGGGGCATTAAGTAATTATTTGGTAAAAATAATATCAACACCCATATATAATCGGATTAGAGAAGAGCTCAATGATTTCTTAAAACATTTTTCGGTTATGAAAAGGTTAGTTAATAAAGCAAAAAAATTTGAAGAAACAATAAAAGGGCTGATAGTCCCGGGAATATTCTTTGAAGAGTTGGGATTTCGTTATTTTGGGCCGATAGACGGGCACAATTTAAACGTATTAATACCTACTTTTAAAAATGTTATTTCTCTGAAAGGACCGCGCATACTACACATAATTACTAAGAAGGGAAAAGGATATAGATTTTCGGAAGAAGATCCGGAATATTTTCACGGTGCATCTAAATTCGACGTTGAGAATGGTAATGAGCGTCGTAAAAGAAGTGATGTCTTCGGTGAAGTGTTGGCTAAAAAACTAATTTGTTTAGCAGAGAGTAATAAAAAAATAACGGCAATAACCGCAGCAATGCCTAAGGGTACCGGGCTATATCTTTTTGCCGATAAATTCCCCAAAAGATTTTTTGATGTAGGTATCGCTGAAGCACATGCAGTGGGGTTTGCCAGTGGTTTAGCAAAAAAAGGATTAATGCCAATAGTAGCGATATATTCTACATTTTTGCAGCGGAGCTTTGATCAAATAATACATGATGTTGCCTTACAGAATTTAGGGGTTGTTTTTGCTGTTGACAGGGCAGGAGCAGTCGGAGAAGATGGGCCGACTCATCACGGATTATTTGATGTAGGATACTTAAGGTTAATTCCCGGCATGATTTGCATGGCTCCTAAAGATAAAGAAGAATTAGAGGATATGCTGGAATTTTCTTTTTCTCTTAATCAACCGGTAAGCATTCGCTACCCAAAAGGAGAAGCTTATTCACTGGGGCATCGAAAGGCAATAAAAATTGGAGAGTCACAAATAATAAAAAAAGGCAAAGATTTATGTTTGATTGCTTTAGGCTCAATGGTTAAAGAAGCTATGAAGTGCGCAGAACTTTTAGAAAAGGAAAATATAAATATCTCTTTAATAAATGCACGTTTTATAAAACCATTGGATGAACAATTACTAAAAAAAATAGCTTCAGAATTTAAAATGATCGTTACCCTTGAAGAAGGAAGTATAGTTTGTGGATTTGGAAGTGCAATATTGGAATTTCTTGAAAAAGAAAATCTTTTGAACAAAACTCATTTAACAATAAAAGGATTCTCTGATGAATTTATCACAGCCGGAAAAAGAGAAAAGTTGTTTAGTCTTTATGGTCTTGATGCAGTATCGTTATCGGAATGGATAAAGATAAATTTAAAAAAGAGAATAAAATGATAGATAGAAAAACAAAAAATACTAAACAGAGAGCAACAGTTAAAATTAACAAAGATAGATGTAAAGGATGTGAACTTTGTATTTTCTATTGTTCTAGTGGGCACTTAAAATTATCTTCGGGATTAAATATCAGGGGAATAAAGTTTGCAAAAACAGAAAAAAATAATGCATGTATTGGGTGTGGGCTTTGCGTTCTAATCTGTCCGGATAGCTGTATAGTAATGAAGAAAACAATAAGCAGGAAGAGATAAGAAGATTGTAAATGATTAAACGAAAAATGTTATGTTGAAAGAGATAAATAAAAAAATCTTGATGAGTGGAAATGAGGCGATAGGAGAAGCGGCAGTAAAAGCCGGATGTGGTTTTTATGCTGGATACCCTATAACTCCGCAAAATGAATTAATCGCTTATATGGCCAGAAGAATGAAAGAAAAAAATCTTCCGTTTGTTCAGGCAGAGAGTGAATTAGCGGCAATTAATATGGTTTTTGGCGCAGCTGTTTCTGGAATTCGAGCGATGACTTCTTCTTCGAGTCCGGGAATATCATTAAAGCAGGAAGGAATCTCTTATTTAGCAGGATGCCAGCTTCCTGCGGTTATTGTAAATGTAATGAGAGCTGGCCCTGGCCTAGGGAATATTACTTCTGCTCAAAGTGATTATTTTCAGGCGACTAGAGGAGGTGGTCATGGAGATTATTTTACAATTGTATTGGCTCCCTGGAGTGCTCAGGAGGCAGCAGAAGTAACAGATAAGGCATTTGATTTAGCTGACTATTATCGAAATCCAGTATTGGTTTTAGCAGATGCAATAGTAGGGCAGATGATGGAGCCGGTAGATTTTTCTTACAAAAATAAATCTCAAAAAAACATTATTTCTAAATGTTGGGCACTTAATGGTGCAAAAAATAGGCCATCTAATATAATAAGGTCTTTATTTTTAAAAGAAGGAGTACTTGAACAATTTAACGAAAAATTAAGGCTAAAACGGTTGAAGATAAACAAAAATGAACAAAGATTTTCGACTTACAAAGCAAAGGATGCAGAATATTTAATTATTGCTTACGGGTCGCAAGCACGGATTGCTTTTGAAGCGGTAGATTTATTAAGGATGCAAAATATAAATGCTGGATTATTTAGGCCCATATCTCTTTGGCCTTATCCTGAGCGCGGATTAAAAAGTGTTGCTAAAAAAACAAAAAAAATATTAGTGGTTGAGCAATCGTTGGGGCAAATGGTTGAGGATGCAAGGCTTTCTTTACCGGGTGAGACAATTCATTTTTTAGGAAAAGCCGGAGGAGGGATTCCCTCCGCGGCGGAAATTGTAAGATTTTTTAAAAAAATAAAATAAGCTTATGAAGAAAAATAGTTCAGTATCCGCAAGCCTTAAAGATGTGGAGACTCACTACTGTGCCGGGTGTGGCCATGGAATTATCCATAGACTGGTTGCGCAAGCCATTGATGATTTGGGTATTAGAGAGCAAACAGTAGGAATAGCTCCTGTAGGTTGTGCGGTGATTGCTTATGACTATTGGAATTTTGATGTTTCAGAAGCTGCGCACGGGAGAGCTTTAGCTGTAGCTACTGGAATAAAGAGATGCCAGCCAAAATTAACAGTATTTACCTATCAAGGGGATGGTGATTTAGCGTCGATTGGTATTGCTGAGACGCTTCATGCTGCTAATCGGGGAGAGAATTTAACTTGTTTTTTTATTAATAATGCTTGCTATGGAATGACTGGAGGTCAAATGGCACCGACTACGATTATAGGACAAAAAACAACAACTACTCCTTGGGGAAGAGATCCTTCTGCTGGAGATGGATGGCCGCTAAAGGTAAGTGAACTTTTATCAAATTTAAAAGGTGTCGGTTTTGTTGCCCGGGGGGCAGTAAGCAGTCCACAAAAAGTAAAGCAAGTTTCTGAATATATTAAAATTGCCTTTACTAATCAGATTAAAAATAAAGGATTTTCATTAGTTGAAATTTTAAGTCCTTGTCCGACTATTTGGCGGAAAACCCCTGTAGAATCGGTTAAGTGGATTGAAATGGTTATGGTGCAGGAATTTCCTTTAGGAATTATTAAGAATAATAGTATTGATTTGTAAGAGCATACTTAATGTTAGAGTTATTCAAATTATGAGTATTAGAATGAAGACAGAAACAAAAATTTTGATTTCCGGATTTGGAGGACAAGGGGTCATGAGATTAGGAAAAATATTAGCGCAATCTGCCATTGAAGAAGAAAAATATACTACTTGGTTTCCTTCATATGGGGCAGAAATGCGCGGCGGGACTGCTCACTGCTTCGTAAAGATATCTTCGGAAAATATCTATTCACCATTCATTGATTTTCCGGATGTGAGCATAATTTTGAATCAACCTTCTTTTAATAAGTTCCAAGGGAAGATTAAAAGAAATAGCTTGGTAATTTTTAATTCTGATTTAGTAGACAAAGTAATTCTTTCTTCAGACATTCTAAATCTTAGCTTGCCGCTTAACAAGATTGCTTTAGATTGTGGCAATATAAAGGCTGCTAATATTGTGGCCCTAGGAGCATTGATTTTTGTTAAAAATAATTTTCTCAAAAGAGAAACAGTTAGTAATGTATTAAGGGATGTATTTAGTCAGGATATTGTCAGAGAACAAAATATAAAAGCATTCTGTAAGGGCGAAAAAATGGGAAAGATAGAGCGTAGACGCGGAGAAAAGAAGTTGTAATAAAAAGAAACAAATGGAAAATAGTAGACATTTAAAAAAAGAAAAGAGGTGTGTATGAAAAGGGTAAGATTCGCTCCTTCTCCTACGGGGTATCTGCATATTGGCGGGGCAAGGACTTGTTTGTTTAATTGGCTTTACGCTAAAGAAATCAACGGTGAATTTATTTTAAGAATTGAAGATACTGACGTAGAAAGGTCAAAGAAAGAATATGTGGATGAAATTCTAGAGAGCATAAAATGGCTAGGCATGGACTGGAAGCAGATTTATTATCAGTCTCAAAGATTTGATATCTATCAAAATTATGCGGAAAAATTAATTAAGGAGAATAAGGCTTATCGTAAAGACGGAGCAGTATTCTTTAAATATAATTTTGATAGTATAAAAATTAATGATTTAATTCGGGGTGAGATTATTTTCAGGGAGTTACCTAAGAATGAAGAGGTTATTATCAAAAGCAATAACTCTCCCACCTATAATTTTTGTTGTTGCGTGGATGATGCTTTAATGGAAATAAGTTGTGTAGTCAGAGGAGAAGATCATATATCGAACACTCCTAAGCAGATTTTGATTTATCGAGCTTTAGATTTTCCGGAACCAGAGTTTGCCCATTTACCGCTCATTTTATCACCACAAGGAGGTCGACTTTCTAAAAGGTTTGGAGCAACTTCTATAAGAGAGTATAAGAATCAAGGCTATTTATCTAGCGCTCTATCTAACTATCTTTTACTCTTAGGATGGTCTCCGGGTAAAAATCAGGAAACAATTTCTTTAAATGAGGCTGCGAAATGTTTTAAAATCAGAAGTGTTAATAAGACAGGAGCGGCATTTTCTATAGAGAAAATGGATTGGATTAATTCCGAGTACATCAAGAATGAAGATTTGAAATCCTTAAGTAGCTTAGCGGCTGATTTTTTAAAAGAAAAGGGATTTTTAACAGAAAATATCAGCAAGGATTATTTTGAAAAGGTTATAGGGTTATTCAAAGGGAGAATCAAAAAGTTAAATGATTTGCTTGACTCTGCTTACTTTTGCTTTTATGATAATTATAAGTATAGTGATAATGCGTTGAGTGTTCTAAGCAAAGATTTGACCGAAGAAGTAAACGTGTTAATTGGAAAACTATCTTTGATAGATGATTTTTCTAGTCAGGGCATTGAAAAAGAATTTAGAGATGTTGCTTCGAGCTTAGGTTTGAAGGCAAGGGATTTAGTGCACCCGGTGAGAGTTGCTCTTACTGGAGAAAAAGTTGGCCCAGGGTTGTTTGAGACTATGGAAGTATTAGGTAAACAAAAGGTAACATCAAGATTAGAAAAGTTAATTAACTATTGGAAAGGAGGCTGCGATGCTTAAATTATTTTTAGGATTTGTTTGTGTTTCTTTTTTAATCTGTATCAGCGGGTGTAACACTGTCAAAGGCATTGGAGAAGGAGCAAGCGCAGGAATGAAGAAAGATTGGCAATCTTTAGAAAAAGCCGATGATAAATTTCAAGAAAATTATTGGTAAGCTTTAAATCTAGTTTAATTTTTTTTTCAAAAATATTTATTGTAGAAAAATTTAGTTTTTTATATCTTTTTATTCAATACCTAAAGAACTTACTGCTGAACGTGCAATGCTATAATAGTAAAAAAATTCAAAAGTTATCAGAGTTTTGCATTACCTTCGATATGTCAATGATAACCTGTACAGTAAATATTTAGTCGATGGATTTATGTACATTCTACAAAGAGCTTTTAATAGCAAAAGAATATTCATCTTCTTATATTAAAGAGCTTGGTGATTGGCATTTTTATTATTCAAATCCTTTATTCTGGATTTTTCTTACTTTACTGTTTTTTTTATCTTTATTTTTCTGGCGTGCAAAAAAATCTTTTTCTTTTTGTTTCGCTATAGGGGTTACTTTGTTGCTTTCTACAAGAGTAGATAGCCTAACATCTGCAATGCTATTCGGTTATCCGACGGTAAGAATGATTATGATATGCGTACTTATATTTACAATAATGTACTATATTTTTATCAAAAAGGATGATTTATAGCATAGTATAATAAAAGATATAGACTAAATAAGAAAAAATGTATATGACCAAGTTAATTATTTTTTTATTAGGAGCGTGTTCTATTGTTTTTTCGATATTTGCTTTTGATTGTAACAATAATTTAGATATTAAATTAATAGATGGAACTTACCAAGGGAGTTTTTCTTCGGTAGTTGTTCTAGTAACTGTAAAAGATGAAAAAGTTGAAGGAATTAAAATAATAAGTCATACAACCAACAGCAATAAATATGAAAATTTAGTTAGCAGGGTAAGTAATGAAATTATTGCTTGTCAGTCGACTAACGTTGATGCTGTTAGTGGCGCTACAATAAGCAGTGAAAATGTAATAAAAGCAGTAGAGGATGCCTTAACAAAGGCAATTGATAGTAATTAATTATGAGGGCAATTAGATGAGTTTAAAAAGAATTTTAATTGTTGAGGATGATTTAGATATAGTGGAGATGGTCAGCTATAATTTAAAGAAAGAAGGCTATAGAACTTCTTTTGTAACTAATGGTCGCAAAGCAGTTGATTTAATAAAGAAAGAACAACCAGATTTAATTATTCTAGATTTAATGCTTCCGGAGATTGACGGCTTAGAGATTTGCAGAATTTTAAAGAGCCAAGAAAATACATCAACTGTTCCAATTATTATGCTTACTGCAAAATCTCAAGAAGCTGATAAAGTCATTGGCCTAGAGATTGGGGCTGACGATTATCTGCCTAAACCATTTAGTCCCCGAGAGCTAATGGCTAGGATTAAAGCTGTATTAAGAAGATACAGCATTGCTTCATCTAATAAGAGGATAATTGTTAATAACATTAGTTTAGATATTCTTAAGCATAAAGTTACTGCTTTTAATAGAAATATCTCACTTACTCCTACAGAGTTTAAATTGCTGGAGATGATGATTAAACAACCAGGAGTTGTTTTGTCTCGGGATAAAATATTAAATGTAGTATTTGGTTATAATGCTGATATATATGATCGGACCATTGACACACATATGAAATCCTTGCGGAAAAAATTGGGAAAATCAAGAAATCAAATTGAAACAATTAGAGGCATTGGATATCGCTTTAAAGACGTACGCAAATGAAGGTAAAAATTGTTTGGAAAATACTAACGGCCTATATTTTGCTAATTGTGATTGCTGTTTTTGTCTTAAATTTTTTTGTTAGTTTAAAATTACGTGATTATTATGAATTAAAAATATCTGAGCGGTTGAAAAGTAATGCATTTTTAGTGGGTGAAATTTTAAAAGATGACTTATTATCTAATAACCAAGGTGTTGTTCAGGATAAAATCCAAGAATTATCCACTATCCTTGGATTAAGAATAACTGTGATTGATAAGCATTATCGAATATTTAGTGATTCGGAGCGGAATTTTCAGAAAAAAGAAAAATATGAAGATCAGCTTGAATTAATCAGAGCTATTAACTCAGGGTCCGGAGAGAGCAATCGATTTAGTGATGTGTTGGGATATAGCATGAAATATGTGGCAATACCAGTTAAAAAAGATGAAAAAGTTATAAGTTTAATAAGGGTGGCTTTGCCGTTGGTAGATGTGGATTCGCAAATAAGATTTATCTATCGAGTAGTTTTAACTGGGGGGATAGTTACCATAATGTTTGCTTTGCTGCTTGGCTATTTTGTTTCAATGAAAATTGCCGATCCTATTGGACAAATGAAGGAAGTTGCGCAAAGTATTGCCTCTGGTAATTTTGATAAACGAGTAAGGATACGCAGTAAAGATGAGCTTGGTGAATTAGGGGAAGCATTAAACAAAATGGCTGACGAGTTACAGCTTCGAATTGATAATTTAAAAATTATTGATAAAGTCAGAGCTGATTTTGTGGCGAATGTATCACATGAATTAAAAACTCCGCTTACGTCTATTAAAGGATTTGTGGAAACTCTGGAAGATGGGGCCTTAGAAGATAAACAAAACGCTCGAAGATTTATTGCAATTATTAAAAAACACGCTGAAGGGTTGAATAATATTGTCGATGATTTGCTAAAGCTTTCTGAGCTAGAGCTAAAGGAAAGCAAGGTTAACTATGCGGTGTTTGATTTTGAATTATTGTTAAATGAAATTATTTTAGGGTTTGGACATGCTACTTCTGCTAAAAAACATAAATTGCTGGTAGAGTTTGTTGGAAGTGATTTTAGAATTAATTCTGATCGGATGAGGGTAGAACAGGTTTTTGTAAATATTATTGATAATGCTATTAAGTATACAGAACCAGGAGGAGTGATCAAGATTGTTTTGTCAGAAAAAAAAGATTCCTTTCTGGGCGTTATCAAAGATAATGGTATTGGAATTTCTGATGAGCATATTGATCGAATTTTTGAAAGGTTTTATCGTGTAGATAAAGCAAGATCGCAAGGCCAAGCAGGAACTGGCCTGGGATTAGCGATAGTAAAACATATTATCGTGCTTCTTCGTGGCGATGTACAAGCGAAAAGCAGCGGAAAAGGCACACAAGTTGTGGTTAGCATCCCTAAAGCTTGATAGATATTTTAATCTTCACATAATCTTCACATTCTCTTCATATGGAGTACACATAACTGCAATATAATTAGCACAATTATACAAATTGTATTTAATAATGAATAAAGATAAACTTAAAACTTACGGCAAGCTAGTATTCGTAATTACTTTCCTTTACTTATTTCTAGTAAGCATTGGGTTGATGGGAGTGGCTTTTAAAGGTTTTGGTAAGGGATTTGCCGAAGCACTTCTGGAAACTACATCTAACCCGTTTACCGGATTATTTATCGGAATTTTAGCCACAAGCTTAGTACAAAGTTCTTCTACTGTCACATCAATATTAGTAGGCATGGTAGCTTCAGGTATTATTACCATTACTAACGCTGTTCCTATTATTATGGGTGCAAATATTGGCACAACAGTAACTAATTTATTGGTTTCCTTAGGGCACATTACTCGTAAGGAAGAATTCAAAAGAGCAATTTCTGGAGCATCTGTTCATGACTTTTTTAATGTTATTTGTGTGCTAATAATGTTTCCGCTGGAGCTTGCTACTGGGTTTTTACAGAAAGCAGCAGCTGGCTTGGCTCATTTATTTTCGAATACTGGTGGAATTAGATTTACTAGTCCACTAAAAACAGTTACTCAACCACTGATAAATGTAATAAAAAAACTATTTATAGATATTCTCCCGATTAGTGAGAAGTTTGGTTATGTTCTAATTTTAGTTTTGTCTGCTGTGATTCTTTTTTCATCTTTATACTTTATCGTGCGTTTGATGAAATCATTAGTCATTAAAAATACAGAGATTGCTTTGAGTAAAGTTCTGGAGCAAAACGGAATTATTGGGATTATTGCCGGATTGTTTTTTACAACTATAGTTCAAAGTAGTTCAATAACTACTTCACTTTTAATTCCGTTGATTGGCGCGGGAATTATCACGGTTGAGTGTATATTTCCGATAACATTAGGTGCAAATATTGGGACAACGACTACTGCTATTTTAGCTTCATTTGCAACTGGTAATATCGCAGCAATTACTATTGCCTTTGTCCATTTTTTATTTAATTTAGTCGGAGTACTATGTATTTATCCAATAAAAATCTTTAGGAAAATTCCAATAGCTCTTGCTAAGGGATTGGGAGAGTTAGCTTTTCGTAAGAGAAGGTATGCTATTTTCTATGTAGCTGGTGTATTTTTCTTAATACCTTTCTTATTGATTATTATTTCAAGATTATTCAGATAAATTTATACTCTCGAAATAATCTAATCCTTAATTTAGGAAAATACTTGCCAGAACCCATTGAAAATACTACAATAATAGCCAATTGCCCCGTAGTGTAATTGGTAACACGACTGATTCTGGATCAGTTATTCCTAGTTCGAGTCTAGGCGGGGCAACCATTTTAAACGGAAGTAGATAGTTTTCTCGCTTCTTTTGAAACGGAATCTTTTCTGGCTGGAAGGACTGTTTATGCATATTTATACATTTTTTTGTGATTAAATGGTTGTAGGTGCTAACACCTTTTCTCTTTGTCAGAACCATCATTTTGATTAAATTAATAGGTAGATTCTTGACTATCTTTAACAACTGTGATATCTTAAAAATTAAGTCTTAGGATTATGTTTTTAAAGTATTTAGGGTTTGTTTTTACCTAATTTTTACAATGATAATTAACGATAATAGAATAACAAGGAGGAAATAATGCCTTTAAGTGTTGTTACAGATGAAAAACGACAAGGCACATTTATTATTTCATTGTCTGGCACTGTTGATTCTAATACCTATATGATCTTGGAAAAAGAAGTCGATTCAATATTAAAAAACCGCCCAGAGGTTATTATTTTGGATATGGATAGGGTTAATTATATTAGCAGTGCGGGATTGAGAGTTATTTTTAAAACTAAAAAGAATCTTAAGCAAAACAAAGGGAATATGTATATGGTAAATCTTTCTTCTTCGATAAAGAAAGTTTTTGATATTGTCAATGCTTTACCGATTCAGGAAATTTTTTCAAGTATTGAGGAATTGGATGATTATCTTGATAAAATGCAAAAAAAAGAAATAAGTGAATAAAGCGTGAATTTAATCCGGGGGGGGGGTGAATTATGGGAATAAGAACAGTAAACGATATAAAAATAATGATTGTTGACAGTAAGATTGATGCTTCTTCAGCGAAAGAGACAGAAAATTTACTTATTGGTCTAGTTGAAGAAGGAAATAAAAAGATTATCTGTGATTTTTCTCAAACCGATTATGTATCAAGTGCGGGTTTAAGAGTTTTTCTGCTTGCTGCCAAGAGGGTGAAACAAGTTTCTGGAAAATTAATATTGTTTTCTCTTAAAGAGCGCGTGTTGGAAGTTTTTGAAACAGCAGGACTTGTTAAATTATTCCAAATATCTTCATCAGAAGAGGAGGCGTTGAAGGACGCTACATAAAAAATAAATATTATTGGTCATTTATTTTTACAGAAAATAGTGCATTAATTCACAGAGTATTTGTTAGGGAACAGCTAAGAAAACATTTACTATTCATCACTAGCTTGTAAAGAAACAAAATCAATGGTGTTTAAGTCTAACCAAAAAGTTTTCTTAAGTATAGTCGCATATCTTTTTTTTATCCGCTTTATATTATTGTCTCCAGTTGAAGCTCAAAATAGCTCGAAGAATCTTGAAAAAAGTTCGTTTGTTGCTCAGTGGGTCCCTCAGGCTCAATTTGCCGGATACTATGTAGCCTATGAAAAAGGATTCTATCGGGATTACGGAATAGAGCTTGATATTGCAACCGGAGGTCCTCAGTGTTCCCCTTGTGATTTTTTAAAACAGGGTAAAGTTGATTTTATCAATCTAAGCTTAAATACAGCAATACAGGCTCATGCTAAAGGGTTAGAATTGGTTAATATTGCTCAGATAATGCAGAAGTCAGCGTTTATGCTGGTGGCAAAAAAATCAAGCGGTATTAAAAAAATAGAAGATATTAATAATAAAAAAGTAGGAGTTTGGACAGGAATTTCTCAAATGCAGGCACTAAGTTTTATTGAAAAATATAACCTTAAAGTAACAATTGTTCCTCAGACATATTCTGTAAATTTGTTTTTGCGTGGAGGCATTGATGTGGCTTCAGCCATGTGGTACAACGAATATCATACCATATTGAATTCTGGTTACGACCCGGAAGAGTTAACGACATTCTTTTTTTCTGAGTACGGCTTAAGCTTTCCTGAAGATGGAATTTATACGGTAAAAGAAACATTTTTAAGTAATCCTCGTCTTTGCTGCTCTTTTGTTATGGCTACAATCAAAGGATGGGAGTATGCCTTTGCTCATCAGGATGAAGCCTTAGATATAGTTTTAAAGTACATAAAAGCAGCTAATATGCCGGCGAATAGAGTCCATCAAAAGTGGATGCTGGGAAGAATGGAAGACTTGATAATGACTAGCGGACAAAATAAAATTTCCGGTAAGCTCTCACCCGGAGATTATTTACGAGTAGGAGAAGAGCTAAAAAAAGCTAAAATGATTAGTGCAATTCCGGAGTTTAATAATTTTTATAAAAATTGTGTAAGTAATGATTAAAAATAAAGGAATAGCTTTTAAGTTAGTTTTTTCTATTTTATGCAGTTCTACGTTTATTTTTTTAATTGTATTTGGGTATAATTATTCCTTTTCTCGTCGGATTATTGTTCGGCAAATTAAAGAAAATGCCGAAAATTTGGCTTTATTAACAGTAAATAAAATTGAAACTGTATTACGGCCTATCGAAAAAGTTCCGCAAAGTTTAGCTTTTTCTTTGGAGAAATTTTCTTACAAGAAAAATGAGCTGCTTAGCTTATTACGCTTGGCGATTAAAAATAATCCGGAAATTTATGGAGGGGCAATTGCTTTTGAGCCTAATTTTTTTGATAAAAATTTGGTATATTTCGCTCCTTATTTCTACAAGAATGATGGTGATATAAAATTTACTTATTTAGGTAACGATGACTATAATTATTTTTATCGAGATTGGTATCAAATGCCTAAAGAGCTGCAAAAGCCTGGTTGGAGTGCTCCCTATTACGATGAGGGAGGGGGTAATATTATAATGTCCACTTATTCGGTTCCCTTCTATCGTAACGTTAACGGGGAAAGGGTATTTGAGGGGGTGGTTACTGCCGATGTTTCTTTATCTTGGCTTCAAAATATTGTTTCATCGATTAAGATAGCTGATACGGGATATGGTTTTCTAATTTCCGATAACGGAATAATTGTTACTCACCCTTATAAAGATCTAATTATGCACGAAACTATATTTAGTGTAGCTGAATCACGCAGCGATGATAATCTTCGGTATATAGGAAAAAAAATGATTAACGGCGGTTCTGGTTTTGTTCCTTTTGAAAGTATTGTTACTGGGAAGAAATGTTGGATGGCTTATGAACCTATTCCTTCTAGCGGTTGGTCCTTGGGAGTGCTTTTTCCACAAGATGAATTAATGTTGGATATTATTAATTTAAATAAGAGTGTATTCGCGTTAGGTATTTTAGGATTCTTATTTTTATTAATTGTTGTTGTTCTAATATCCGGCACAATTACCAAGCCTTTAAGAATGCTAGCGCGAAGGACTAAGGATATTGCTAAAGGAAATTTGGATTTTAGTTTTTCAACAGTTAAAACCAATGATGAGGTCGGAAAGCTTACTAACTCATTTGTCTATATGCGTGAAGCCCTAAAAAAATATATCAAAAAATTAAAAGAAACAACGGTGATCAAAGAACGAATGGAAAGTGAGTTACGGATTGCTCATAATATTCAAATGGGAATTGTTCCCAAACTATTTCCGCCTTTTCCCCAAAGATCTGAATTTGATATTTATGCTGTATTAGCTCCAGCAAAAGAAGTTGGCGGAGATTTATATGATTTCTTTTTTGTTGATAGTAAGCATCTTTGTTTTGTGATTGGGGATGTTTCTGGAAAAGGAGTACCAGCGGCGCTTTTTATGGCGGTGGTTAAAACATTAATTAAAACAATTGCTTCAGAAACGATTGCACCACAGAAAATTCTAGAAAGAGTAAATAAAGAAATTTTCGCTGAAAATGATTCTTGTATGTTTATTACTGTTTTTTGCGGTATCCTTAATACAGAAAACGGTGAAGTAAATTATGCAAATGCTGGCCATAATCCGCCTTTAATTATTCGTCGAAACGGAGAAGTTAAATTTATTAAAGGAACAGGAGGCACTGTTGTTGGAGTAATTGAGGGCGCTGCCTTTGGTAAAGGAAAGTTAACATTAATGCCTGACGATGTGATTTATCTATATACCGATGGCGTTAACGAAGCTTTTAACGAAAACGGGGAACAGTTTTCTGAAGAAAGATTAAGAGATCTTGTTTATATTCACAGGGATGATTCTGCTGAAAAATTAGTAAAAAAGACATTAAAGGAAGTAAGAAACTACTCCAAAGGAATAGATCAATCAGATGATATTACAATTATGGTTTTAAAATATTTTTGTTCTACAAAAAATATAGTTGAAGAAATAAATAAAAGAAAATTTGCTTTAAAGAATGATCTTTCCGAAATTCAAACTTTAGCTAAGATTGTCTCCGTATTCAGCAAAAAAAATGATTTGTCAAATGAAGATACAAACGACATTAATCTAGCGCTAGAAGAAGTGGTGAGTAATATTATTACTTATGGTTATGATAATTCTCAAAGACATTGGGTTATTATTAATTTTGTTTTAGCCAAAGGAGAACTGACTATTGAAGTTACCGACGATGCCAGCCCTTTTAATCCGCTTATGGCTCCTGAGCCGGATATTAACAAGCCTTTGGAAGAAAGAAAGATAGGGGGGCTGGGAATATATCTTGTTCGTAAACTAATGGATAAAGTAGAATACAATAGAAAAGAGGAAAAAAATATTCTCACGATAACAAAAAAGGTTAAAAAACTACTTTCCAGTTAGTAATCTAGTTACCAAATGTTATTAATGAGAAAAAATATTGTAAAAGTTAAAATATTTTAACTGTACACATAATATTTAAAGGAGGGAACGATGGATACAGGAATAACTGCGATAAATGAGAAAGTTAAACAAGAAAGTGTTTTTGTAGAAAATTTGATTACAGAGATAAAAAAGGTAATCATCGGGCAGGATTATTTAATCGAAAGGTTCTTAGTCGGGTTATTAGCTAATGGCCATATTTTAGTAGAAGGAGTACCTGGCTTAGCAAAAACATTATTTATTAAGACTCTGGCCCAAGCGATTAACACAAAATTTCAAAGAATACAGTTTACTCCCGACTTACTTCCGGCTGATATTTTAGGTACACTAATTTATAATCCCAAAGAGGGGTCTTTTGTTACTAAAAAAGGTCCGATATTCTCCAATATTATCCTTGCTGATGAAATAAATCGTGCTCCGGCTAAGGTTCAAAGTGCTTTATTGGAAGCAATGCAAGAAAGGCAGGTTACAATTAGTGAGAATACTTTTCCGCTGGGTAATCCATTCTTGGTTATGGCGACTCAGAATCCGATAGAGCAGGAAGGTACTTATTCATTGCCAGAAGCTCAGGTTGACAGGTTTATGTTAAAAATAAATGTTACTTATCCGAACATTAAAGAAGAGGCTCAGATTCTGAAAAGAATGAGCTTTACCGACAAGAAAATAACAGTTAATCCGGTGGTCGGACCAGAAGATATAATTAAGGCTAGAGGGGTAGTAGACGAAATATATATGGATGAAAAGATTGAAAAGTATATATTAGATATCGTGTTTGCTACTAGAGAACCGCAAAATTATAACATGAAGGATTTATCTGGATTCATTCAATATGGAGCTTCTCCTCGTGCAACAATATGTTTAACTCTTGCTGCTAAGGCGCATGCTTTTATTAAAGGAAGAGGATATGTTACTCCGCAGGATGTTAAATCTATTGGACCGGATATTTTAAGACATCGAGTTATTGTAAGCTATGAAGCAGAGGCTGAAGAAAAAACTTCTGAAGATATAGTTAAAAGAGTCTTTGAAGAAGTAGAGGTGCCGTAAGTAGTCTATTGAAAAAGCAGAGAGTAGAAAGAGTGTAATTAGAAAAAATTATGTAGCGTGCAAAACATTATTTTATAAACAGATAGCGTAAGTTAACAAGATAAGCTCAAGAAGGAAGCAAAATGATTCCTAAAGAAGTACTTAAAAAAATTCGTCGGATTCAAATAAATACCTCTAGGATGGTTACTGATGTTTTTGCCGGCCAATATCAAAGTGTGTTTAAGGGGCAGGGAATGGAATTTGATGAAGTTCGACAGTATCAGCCAGGTGACGAGATTCGTTCGATAGATTGGAATGTAACTGCACGAATGGGCCATCCTTATGTAAAAAAGTTTACTGAAGAAAGAGAGTTAACAGTCATGATTCTTTTGGATATGTCCGGTTCTTCTTATTTTGGGACAGTAAATAACTTAAAAGCACAATTGGCCGCAGAGATTTCTTCAGTTTTAGCATTCTCAGCGATTAAGAATAATGACAAAGTAGGATTAATCGCGTTTACCGACAGAATTGAAAAATTTATTCCTTCGCGAAAAGGAGTTCAGCATGTTTTACGGGTTGTCCGGGAGGCTTTATACTTTAAACCGGAAGGTAAAGGAACAGACATCCCTAAGGCTATTGAATATTTAAACAGAGTTATTAAGCGGAAAGCTGTCGTATTTATTATTTCTGACTTTTATGCTCCTGATCTTAAGAAGTCTTTATCTGTCTCTAACAAACGTCATGATATCATAGCAATAACAATAACTGACCCTAAAGAAATAAATTTACCGAATATCGGAATAGTTAAGTTTGATGATTCCGAAGGCGGTAAAAGCTACTTTATTGATACTTCTAGCAAATCTGTTAGGAAAAAATTTAGTGATGATGCACTATTAAAGTTTAGCCAACGCAAAAAATTGCTTAGTTCTGTAAGCATTGATAGTATCGATGTGCGTACAGATTCTTCTTACACTAAAGAGCTGGTAATGTTTTTTAAGATGCGAGAAAGAAGGATGAGGTAATTGTGAAAATGAAAAAGAATATGGTTTCAAGAATATTTTTTATTGTTTCATTCATCCTATTAGGGCAATATTTTTGCTGGGCAGGAATCGATATTAATGAACAGCCAGTTGTTAGTGTAGAAATCAGTGGTGGAAAAAATATTTTTTATGTCGGAGATAAAATAAAATATCAGATATCCGTTCAAACTAAAAGCAACACAGAAATTCAATTGCCGGATATTCCCAAAAGCTTAGGAGACTTCAAAGTTGAAGATTCTGGATTAAAAAAGCGAGATTTTTTCGGGAAGAAAGATATCACCCAGTGGTATTTATTAGTAAATTACGAGATTGGTGAATTTGTAATTCCTTCGGTAGTAATAAAGTATAAAACAAAACAAGACAGTCAGTATCAGGAAATAGAAACAAATGAATTAGAGGTAGAAATACAAAGCTTGCTGGATAAAGATGAGAAAGTAGATAATATTTCCGACATCAAAGGCCCGGTTAGCTTACCGCTGGGTAGATGGGTTTATATTTTGTTATTGCTGGGGTTAGTGATTGTTGGTTTAGCTATTTGGAGGATTGTTTCTCGAAAGAAACAAATAGCATGCAAAGAAGTTGTTATGGCTAGACCAGCTCATTTAATAGCTTATGAAGAGTTAGAATTGTTAAAGCAAAAGGATTATATTAACAAAGGAAAAATTAAAGAATACTACGAAGAGCTTTCGTCAATTGCCAGATGCTATTTAGAGAATCGGTTTAGTTTTAAAGCTCCAGAGATGACCACGGAAGAATTTTTGTTTACGGCAGAAAATTCTGACAAACTATCAGGCGAACACAAAAAACTTTTGCGTGAGTTCTTAATCCATTGTGATTTGGTAAAATTTGCTAAATATGGCCCATCTGTCAATGAAATGGGTGCTAGCTTTGAGTCGGCGGTGAGATTAGTAGAGCAAACTAAAGAGAATAAACAATGATTTTCCGTAATCCATTTTTTTTATTATTAATTCCATTAGTAATTGTTTTGTTGCTTTACAACAATAAACGCAATAAATATCCTGGAATTCGTTTTTCTTCTACAAGGTTTTTTGAAAATATTCAGTTTTCTTTTAAAGTAAAATTAAGAAAAAATTTAATATTTTTAAGGGTTATTTCTTGTTGTTTGTTAGTGTTTGCTTTAAGCCGATTGCAAACTCCGATAGAAGACACAAAGGTTCAAAGTGAAGGAATAGACATTGTGCTGGCGATAGATTGTTCAACAAGCATGCTTGCTTGTGATTTTAAACTTAAAGGAAAGATAGCGGATAGGATAACAGTAGTTAAAAATGTGGTAGAGAATTTTATTGAAGAGAGAAGAAGTGATAGAATTGGGATAGTTGCGTTTGCCGGAAGAGCGTATACTATTTGTCCGTTAACTCTTGATTACAGCTGGCTTATAAAAAATCTTGAAAGAGTTGAATCCGGAATGATGGAAGATGATGGGACGGCAATTGGTTCGGGAATAGTTTGCAGCTTAAACCGTTTAGAAGACACACAAGCTAAAGGAAAGGCAGTTATCTTGCTTACCGACGGTGCCAATAATGCCGGAAAAATTTCTCCGATTACTGCTGCAGATGCGGCAGGGGCATTAGGAATTAAAGTCTATACTATTGGGGTAGGAACACAAGGACCGGTACCTTATCCAGTCAGAGATCGTTTCGGTAATAAAGGCTATCAACAGGTGGAAATAAAAATTGACGAAAAAATACTTAAGGAAATTGCGCAAATAACAGATGCTAAATATTATTTAGCTACGGATACTGAGTCTTTGCGAAAAATTTACCAGGAGATTGATAAGCTGGAAACTACTTCTGTAGAAGAGAAAGGGTATTCAGATTACCATGAGTTATTTTTTTATTTTTTATTTTCGGCGTTGTTTTTACTTTTCTTAGAATTTGTTTTAATGAATACGATTTTACGAGTTAATCCTTAATTAAGTATGGTTAAGGGTGTTTAGTGATTAAATAAGAAATATGAGATTTGCTAATGTTTATGCGGGTTATTTGTTTTGGCTTTTAGCGTTATTGATTTTTTTCTGCTTTTTATCTTTTCGAAACAGAAAAAAAATGCTAAATAAATTTGCCGAGAGTAATCTTTTAAATGATTTAAGTTTTTCGTTAGATAACAATAAAAGAAAAGTAAAATTAATTTTATTTAACCTTTCGGTGTTTTTTTGTTTATTTGCTTTAATGCGGCCGCAGTGGGGATTTCAGTGGGAAGAGGTTAAGCGTAAAGGTCTCGATATCCTAATAGCAGTAGACACTTCTAAGAGTATGTTGGCTGAAGATGTTAAGCCTAACAGATTGAATCGTTCAAAATTGGCAGTTAAAGATTTAATCAAGAAATTAAAAGGCGATAGAATCGGATTGATTGCTTTTGCCGGAAAAGCATTTTTACAGTGTCCCCTGACTCTTGATTACAGCGGATTTATGATTTCTTTGGATGGTCTCGGAGTAAATACTATCCCTAAAGGGGGAACTTCTGTTTCTAGCGCTATTTTTGAAGCGTTAAAAAGTTATGAAGGTGGACTAAACAAATATAAAATACTAATAATTATTACTGATGGGGAGGATCACAAAGGCAAAGTTATTAATGCTGCTAAACAAGCTAAAAAAGAGGGTGTAAAAATATTTTGCATCGGGATAGGCACAAAAGAAGGAGAGCTGATACCGGTTCCTGATAATCAGGGGAAAAATTTATTCTTAAGAGATAGACAGGGTAACTTTGTTAAGTCTCGGTTAGGAGAGACTGTATTGCAGGAAGTAGGATTAATCACCGGAGGCGGGTATGTTAAAGCTGCCGGGGCAGAATTCGGGCTAGATTTGATTTATGAAGAAAAGCTTTCAAAAATGGAGAAAAAAGATTTTGAAGGAAAAATGAGAAAGCGCTATGATGAACGGTTCCAAATACCGTTAGCTGTTGCTTTGTTAATTCTTCTGCTGGAGTCATTTATCTTTGAAAGAAAGAGAACACTATGAGATTGTATTGGCGTGTAATAACTATTGGTTTGTTTTGTTTAGTATTTACTTATCAATTTGCTTTTGCTGATTCGGTATCTGGGCTAGTGAATAAAGGAAATAGTTTTTATAACCAACAGAATTTTGCCGAAGCTTTAAAGCGTTACAACGAAGCACAAGAAATTGATCCTAATTCAGGTGTCGTTAACTTTGATCAAGGAGCAGCTTATTATAAACAGGGGGATTATCAACAAGCGGAAAGTTCCTTTACTAAAGCGTTAGTTTCCCAAGATAAGAAGTTAGAGGCCAAAGCAAATTATAATATTGGTAATAGTAAATATCAGCAAGCTCGCAGTAAAGAAAAAAATAATCTTCAGGAAGCTATTAATTTGCTCAGCGATTCATTAAACTATTATAAACGGGCGATAGAGCTTGAAGGAGAAGATAAAGATGCTAAAATTAATTACGAATTTACTAAAGAAAAAATAGAGATTCTTAAAGAACAGCTAAAACAACAGCAATCTTCTCAAAGTGACAAGACTAAAAAAAAGGAGAAAAAACAAGACAATAAAGAAAGTCAACAAAATCAACAACAAACTAACCAGCCAGAGGAAAGGGAAGATAGCCAAAGCCAAGATAAGCAGGAAGATCAATCTTCTGAACCTGACAAAGCAGAAGAAAAAAAAGAAGGAAAACAAGAAAAGGCGCCTCCGGAAAATGAAAAAAAAGAAGAAGATCAGCCCAAAGAGGGTAACTCGGAAAAAGAATCCATAGATAATAGAAAAATGAATGAAGAAGAGGCAAAACTATTGTTAGAGAATTATCGCCAAGAAGAGGAAACTCTAGATGTGCAGAAGCGGAAAAAAACTCAGAATTATCCTGATGTGCTAAAAGACTGGTGAGTTGTCAAAGCGAGTAAAGATTAAAAATAGAAATTCATGAAGAAAGCTAAAGTAATATTTTTATTGTCATTGGTTTTGCTATTTTCCGTAAACACTAACGCTGCGGATGTAAGTTTTAACGCATCAATAGATAAAAGTAAAATTTCCTTAGGTTCAAACATAAAGCTAAGTCTTACATTGCATAATGCACAAAATGTATCACATTTTAATCTTCCTGATATACAGGATTGCACTATACGTTATATAGGCCCGTCAACAATGATGTCCGTAGTTAATGGAGAAGTTACTAGTTCCACGACACATAATTATTCTCTTACCCCCCAAAAAATAGGAAATTTTGTTATTGGACCTTTTTCTGTTGATTATCAGGGTAATGCTTACCAATCAGATTCTTTAAATGTGGAGATAGTCAGCGGTCCGGTGACCGGAACTAATTCTAGTCAGACTTCAAATAATAGTTTAGATTTAGAAGAAAGAGCGCTTGTAAAAATTATTCCAGCAAAAGACAAAGTTTATTTAAAAGAAGTTATTCCGTTAGTTATAAAACTGTACACTCGGGGGATCCAGGCAACCGATATCCAATATCCTCAGTTTGAGCAAGATGGATTATTCGTGGGTGAATATGGACAGCCCCGACAGTATTCTGAGGTTTTAAACGGACTATCGTATAGGGTTGTTGAATTTAATACTAGGGTTTTTGGAACTAGATCCGGAGAATTTGCTATTGGGCCAGTTAATATCCAAATGTCTGTTGCAGTAAAAAAGAAACAGCAACGAAGAGGAAACTCAGCGTTTGATGATTTTTTTAGGGGAGGATTTAATGATTTTTTTCAAAGATATCAGACTTATCCGGTAATTATAAAATCTGGAAAAGCTAAGTTTTCTGTATTGCCGCTACCGGAAAATTCACCAAAAAGTTTTAAAGGAGCAGTTGGTAATTTTAGATTTAATGTAGATGCTAGCCCGACAAGCGTTAATGTTGGGGATCCAATTACCATGAAAATGGTTGTGTCTGGCCAAGGAAATTTTGATACAGTAGGTACTCCTTGGGTTGGACATCAAGAAGATTTTAAAGTTTACAAACCACAAGTAACTGTAGGCAACAATCAGAAAACGTTTGAACAAATATTTATGCCAAAGGATGATAAATCTAACCAGCTTCCTTTAGTAGAGTTTAGTTTTTTTAATCCTAATGATAAACAGTACAAAACAATATCCAAAGGTCCGATATCTATAGAAGTGAAACCATTAGAAAAAGGCGGAGAACTAAAGATATTAGAAAATTCAAATATTACTCAAAGACCGCTGGGTAAGGAAAAAATCGGCAGAGGAATAGTCTATATCAAGAATTATCCGGGAAAAATAATAAAACAGCGTATGTATCTATATAACAATAAATTATTTTTATTCAGCGGGTTACTACCGTTAATTATCTTAAGCATAACATTGATTTTTTATAGCCGAAGGGAAAAGATAAAATCAGATTATCGTTATGCTCGAAGGATAAATGCTTTTAAGAAGGCGAAAATAGGGCTTAAAAGAGTCGAGCAATACTTAAAACAAAATAAACAAAACGAGTTTTACAATGATGCGTTTAAGACTTTTCAAGAGTATCTCGGGGATAAGCTTCATTTACCTCCGGGAGAAATTGTGTTGGACAAAGTTAAGGAAATCTTAAAAAATAAAAATGTTAAAAAAGAAGTTTTGTTACAGATAGAAGAAACATTCAAGAAGTGTGATTTTGCGCGTTATGCTCCCTTGGATGTTGGAACCGGAGGGATGGAAAATACTTTTCGTCAGATAAAAATAATAATTAATTCTCTCCAAAAGCAAAAGATATGATTAGAAAAGCAAAAAACAGGAAGATAAAGATTATTTTTTTATGCTTAATTTTGACCAGTGTTGTGTTTAATGGGTTTGCTTTCGAGAAAAAAACATTGGATATAGCTTTTATTAAAGCAAATCTGCTTTACGAGCAGGGAGATTATAATGAAGCTATCTCAGCTTATAGAGGCATACTAGAAAAAGGCTTAGAAAGCGGGAATATTTATTACAACCTGGGTAATTGTTACTTTAAAAAAGATAATCTAGGAAAAACTATTTTAAATTATGCTCGCGCTAAGAGATTGATTCCCAGAGATAGAGATTTACAGGCAAATTATAAGTATGCTAAATCGTTAATAAAAAGAAGTGTTGTTGCTTCTTCTCAATCGTGGATAACAAAATTTGCCAATAGTTTTTTTAATCAGTTTACGATTGATGGGTTAACGGTGTTTTTATTTCTTATCTATATTTTATTGATTATTGTGTTGGGGCTGGGGTGTATAACGAAAATGTCTAGATTAAAATTATCGGGCCTGGTTACGATTTTAGGAATTGCTTTTCTGATTAGCATTGGTTTTCTTTCCCAGCGTATATTCTATTCGAATAAGAATGCGGTTATTATAGAAGAAACCGTAGAAGCTAAATTTGAACCATTTGCCAGCGCGGCGGTTTACTTTAATCTTTATGAAGGAATGGAGGTAGAAATAATTTCAACGGGTGATGGTTGGTTTAAAATAAAACGTGCTGACGATAAAGTTGGTTGGATTAAAAAAAGACAATTAGAAAGAATATAAAAAAAAACGGACAGAAGGGAACGGTAATTTCTTCTGTCCGTTTTTTATGTATTAATATCTGGAGTTTTGTCCGCCGCCGCTTCCGCCGCCAAAATTATCACTTCTTGGGCGCATCTTTTGAGCTTTGTTTACTCTCAATGCTCTTCCGTTCAAATCCTGGCCGTTTAAAGCATCTATTGCTTGCTGGGTTTGCTCTTCGGTTTCAAATTCTGCAAATCCAAAACCTTTAGATCTGCCAGTATATTTGTCTTTGATAATTTTTACTTCTTTTACGCTTACGCCTTTTTCTTCAATTATTTTTTTTAATTCTTCTTCACTGAGGCCGAATTCTAAGTTGCCGATATAGATTTTCTTTTCTTCTTCCATTACTTTTTTCTCCTTTTAAACAAGTTCACACAAAAAAATATCCTTTTCAATTTTAACGTTTACTAACGTTTTCTTTATTATCTATGTTTTTCCTCCTCTTTTTGCGTTGTGATAATACCGTTCCATTAAATGAATAACTTATAACTATATTATAATTTATATCATATTCAAATACTTTTTCAAGCAAAATATATCTTATGCTATAAAGAGAAATAATGTGCAAAAATTGTTTCAAATCAAGTTAATAGGAGTGTAAAGAAAATAATCCTTGACCAATGCAACGAAGATAGTATATATAGAATGCGGAAATATCAATGAAGTCTTATCTGTAAGAGAAGGGTACTGTAGCTAAGCATATTTGATAGAAGAGCATTGAGCTTGAGTGATTTAATTTGCAGGTTGCAGCAATGATATAGATAAGGAAGGTAACATGTTAAAAATAAAAAATGCTACAATTACTGCTGGGAGCAAAAAAATAGTTGATAATGTTACTTTTTCAGTAAAAGAAGGAGAGGTGTTATCTCTTTTTGGCCCTAACGGAAGCGGTAAATCGACATTAATAAAGGCAATTATTGGATTAGGAAGCTGTTCTCTAGACAAAGGAGAGGTAATCTTTAAGGGGAAAGAAATAAGTCATTTATCAATTACTGAGAGAGTAAAGAGAGGATTGGGAATAATGCATCAATACCCTCCGAAAATACGAGGAGTTAAGCTTATTCAAATTGCTCAGTTTTTGTGTTCAGACCAGCAAAAAATAAAGGTATTAGCGCAAAAGCTTGCGTTAGAAGATCATTTACAACGAGAGTTGAATGTTAATTTTTCGGGTGGAGAAATGAAACGGGCAGAGTTATTTCAGCTTATTCTTCAAGATGCTGACTTTCTTCTTCTTGACGAACCGGAATCCGGAGTAGATATTGAAAATATATCAATAATGGGAAAAGTGCTAGATGAATACTTAAAAAATTCCCATAAATCAGCTATAATAATTACGCACACCGGATACATCCTAGATTACGTTAATAGCGAAAAAGGGTGTGTAATGTTTGAAGGAAAACTTTGGTGTAAAGGCAAGCCAAAAGAAATATTTAACAGTGTCCGAGAATCAGGATACGAGAAATGTAAGGGGTGTCAATGGCAGCAGAAGGTATAGATAGACATATTGATTCTCAAGATAAAGAAAAAATAGCTTTTTCGGGAATGGATTTTCAAGAAAAAGAACGTTCGGCAACTTTCTTTCAAAAAGATGCCGAAGTGCTCCTGTCACGTAGCCTTTCCGGATCGGTAGATATTTTAGATATTAAAGAAGCGTTGGCCAATGATTCTGGAGCCCGAAAATATTTAGGTGAGTCTTTCCGATTGTTAGGCAAAGAATATCCGAAAAATATTGAGGGTGGATACTTTATTAGAATAAAAAAAGGAAAGACAGTAGAATTGCCGATACAGGCGTGCTTATTTCTTAAGGCGCAAGGATTTAAACAGAAAGTTCATAATCTGGTTATTGTTGAAGAAGGAGCAAAGGTGAATTTGATCACTGGTTGTTCTGCGTCTCGGGCAGCTAAAGAAGGATTTCATTTAGGAATTTCTGAATTTTATGTGGAAAAGGGAGCTTATTTGAATTTCACAATGATTCATAATTTTAGAGAGGATACTTCTGTTAAGCCGATGAGTGTTGCAGTAGTAAAAGAAAACGGAACTTTTGTTTCTAATTATGTTTGTCTTAAGCCAGTCAAGGAAGTAGTAATGTATCCTACAGCAATTATCTCCGGAAGAAATGGAAGAGTTAGTTTCAATTCTTTAATTCTTTCTTACCCGGATTCTGTTCAAGATATTGGTTCTCGAATTATTCTGAACGCCGAGGGAGGGCAAGGGGAAATTATTTCTCGTGCAGTAAGTGTGGGTGGAAAAATTATTGCCCGTGGTCACCTTAAGGCTGGAGAAAAGAATACAAAAGGACATTTGGAATGCAGAGGTTTGGTGTTATCGGAAAAAGGAGGAATTCATGCAATTCCGGAGCTAGAAACTGATTTGCAGGATGTTGATCTATCTCATGAGGCGGCTATTGGTAAGATTAATAAAGAAGAAATAGACTATTTGTGCTCTCGAGGAATGACTGCCTCTGAAGCACAGTCAACTATTGTCCGCGGATTCATGGATGTTAATATTTTAGCTCTTCCAGAAATAATTAAAAATGAGATTAAAAAACTGGAAGAAAAAATGCTTGAAGATGCTTTTTAAGAATAGGTAGAGATGTGTACTATTTCTTTTTCTGTTTTTTTAAAAAAGAAGCAATAAGTATGGGGATTTTAATTACTAACGTATCCCGCCTCTTAAAGTGGTGGGCCAATTCGACTAAACATTTTTCTTCGAAAAATGGTTAGTCTCATTAAGGAGGTTGATATGAAAGAGAAAGTGGAAAAAGCATTAGAAGAAATTAGACCGGCGCTACAAGCTGATGGTGGAAATGTGGAGTTGGTAGAAGTTACTGACGATGGAATTGTTAAAGTTAAATTAACTGGTGCCTGCGGAAGCTGTCCGATGAGTACCTATACGCTTAAAATGGGTATTGAGAAAAAAATAAAAGAATTAATACCGGAAATAAAAAGCGTAGAACAGGTTTAAATTCATAAAGAACACGGGTTTTTTTAAAAAAACGCAGCTTACGGATTTTTTTTTGTTTATTAAGAAATACTTGACGTCTGCTTATTGATGTGTTAATATTTTGCTCTTATGTTAGCAGTAGTAGAAATAGGTAAAAAACAATATTTAGTCAAGGAAGGAGACAGCATAGAGGTTGAGCGCTTGGATGCTGAAGGTGAAATCTCTTTCGACAAGGTGCTTTTGCTTGCTGATGGCGAACAGGTAAGTATCGGTACTCCTTATTTAGACAAAGTTACAGTTGAAGCTCAAGTCGAAGGGGAAAATAAAGCGAAAAAAATCATTGTTTATAAATTTAATCGTCGTAAAAAATACCGCAAAAAACAAGGGCATCGTCAAATCCACACCAAAATAAAGATTAAGCGAATTATTGCTGATTCTTCAAAAAAATCTTAGTCTTACTCTATCAATAGGTTATAATCTTTGTAAGTGTATTTTTTTAATTGGTTTCAATCTAAAAGGGCATTAAGTATTAACTTCCGCTGATAATTGAGTTTACTTACATAGTAAACTTGGTAGAATAAGGGAAAAGAAAAAGACTTTTTTTAAAAAGCAGATAAAAGTTTTGTAATAATTAATAATATATTTTGTGGTATTTATCAGATTAATCAAATAAATAGACAATGAAAAAAATAATAGTCAAGATTGGTAGCAGCATTATTGCCCCCAAAGGGAAAATTGACTCTTTGCTAGTTAATAAACTGGTTAAAGATGTTCTTAAAGCGGAAGACAAAAAAACTAAAGTTGTTTTAGTAAGTTCCGGAGCTATCGCCTGTGGACTGCACATATTAGGGCATAAGCGTAAACCGGCAGATGTTTGTTCTTTAATGGCAATTTCGTCAATTGGGCAGATTATTTTGATGGATGTATTTAACCGGGCATTCAAAAAATATAAACGGGCTTGTGCTCAGGTTTTGCTTACCTGGGATGATTTTGATAATCGTAAGCGTTTTATAAATATCCAAAAAACAATCGATAAGCTATTAACCATGAACGTTATTCCAGTTATTAACGAGAATGATGTGATATCATGTGAGGAAATTTGCTTTGGCGACAACGATCGTCTTTCGGCTTTAGTAGCTGGTTTGATTGAAGCTGACAAGTTGATTATTCTTTCCGATGTTCAAGGGTTACAGAAGGGCGAAGAGGTTATTCCGAGAGTAGAGCGTATTGGGGTGGAAATACTTTCTTTGGCAAGGAAAGAAGACAAAACTCATACTGCTGGGGGGATGATTGCTAAGTTGCAAGCGGTTAAGGTAGCTGTTTCTTCAGGTGTTGAAACGGTAATTGCTTGCGGAAAGGAAAAAGAAGTGGTGTCGCGCCTTATCAATAGGGAATCTTTGGGCACTTTATTTGTTGCCGATAAAAAAAAGCATAAAGCTAGGAAAAGATGGATAGCGTTTAGCAAAAAACCAAAAGGTGTTATCTTTATTGATGCCGGAGCTAAAGAAGCAATTATTAATAATGGAAAAAGTTTATTAGGTGTAGGAATAGTAAAAGTGGAAGGATTTTTTAAAAAACGAGATGCTGTTATTATCTTAGATGAACAAGGCCTGATGGTTGGGAGTGGGTTAATTAATTATTCTTGTGAAGATTTAACAGACATTAAAAGTAAAAAATTTGTTAAGGAAGTTATCCATCGAAACGATTTTGTCCGGTCAAATTAATTAAAAAATTATGAGTGATTATGTAAATAAAATAATAAACCAAGCTAAACAGTCAAGCTATTTACTGGCTCAGCTAACTACACGTCAGAAGAATAACGCTTTAAAGAATATGTCTAAAGCAATTATGGACAATAGAGAGTTTATTATAAAGGAAAATGAAAAGGATATCAAAAAGGCTGTAAAAAATAATTTAAAAGCCAATCTTATTGATCGTTTGAAGTTAACGGATAAAAGATTAAAAGAAATGAGTGTTTCGCTAAAAGAAGTATCATTTCTGCCGGATCCGGTAGGCAAAGTAATCTCTGATTATCAAAAATCTAACGGGATAAGAATAAAAAAAGTTAGAGTTCCGTTGGGAGTAGTATTAATTGTTTATGAGGCTCGCCCGAATGTAACGGCTGATTGTGCGGGGCTGTTGTTCAAAACTTCTAATGTCGGTATTCTAAGAGGCGGGAGAAATGCTGTTTGCTCTAACAAGGCAATAGGCTTAGTGCTAAAAAAAGCTTTAAAGCTAAGTGGAATTAATTTTCCGGTGTTTTTTGTAGTGGAAAAAACGGATAGGAAAATTATCCATGAATTGCTCAAAGCAGACGAGTATATTGATTTAGTTATTCCCAGAGGAGGAGAGTCATTAATCCGTACAGTGGTAGAAAATTCCCGAATTCCGGTTATAAAACACTATAAAGGCGTTTGTCATATTTTTGTAGATAAAAGTGCAAATATTCGTAAAGCTTTAAAGATATGTATTAATGCTAAAACTCAAAGGCCTTCAGTTTGTAATGCTGCAGAGACTATTTTAGTCCATAAAGAGATAGCAAGAGAATTCATTCCAGCGCTAATGAAAGAATTTGATTCAAGTGGAGTTATTGTTCGTGCCTGCAACCAGGCAAGAAAGATTATCCCTCAGGCAGAAAAAGCCACCGAAGAAGATTGGTTTGCTGAATATCTGGATTTAATTGTTGCGATTAAGATAGTTAGCAATATAAAGGCAGCTGTAAAACATATTAATACATATGGTTCTCATCATACTGATACAATTATTACAGAAAATAAAGATAATGCTAAGACGTTCACAAGAGAAATAGATTCGGCTTGTTGCTTTGTGAATATTTCTACTCGTTTCAGTGATGGGTTTCAGTTTGGTTTAGGAGCAGAAATAGGTATTTCCACGGATAAACTACATGCTCGGGGTCCGATGGGTTTAGAAGAGCTAACTACTTACAAATGGGTAGCAACCGGAAATGGACAAGTTAGGGATTAGTCAATTGCAACTAAGTAAGAAAAGTAATAAATGAAATTAGGGCTGCTCGGAGGAGCATTTAATCCGCCGCATATCGGTCATCTCATTTTAGGAGAAGAAGCTTTAGGGTCTTTCGGTCTGGATAAAATATTTTTTATTCCTACCAACATATCTCCTCATAAAACAAACGGTATCACTGAAGCTAAGCATCGGTTTAATATGGTTAATTTAGCCATCGCTGGGAACGATAAATTTGAAGCCCTAGATCTCGAAATTAAAAGAGGTGGGATTTCTTACACCATTAATACAGTTAATCAGCTTAAGAAAGATTATCCTCATGATGAGCTATATCTTATTGTTGGCTCGGATTTGTCTGGGTCATTTTCTACTTGGAAAGAGTTTGACGAATTAAAAAAAATAACTAAAATAATTGTTGCTCAAAGAGAAAATTATGCTTCAGAAACAGAGAAGGATTGGCTAAAAGCAAAAATAACGCAAATTAATATTTCTTCTTCACGAATTAGGCAGACAATTAAAGAAGGGCGCTCGGTAAGGTATTTTTTGAACGATAACATCATTGATTATATAAGTAAGCATAAAATTTATTTAGATTGAAGTCGCTATAAATTAAGCTTATTATTCAAAAGAAGGGGGATTAAATGATCAAGTTTGGCACTGACGGATGGAGAGCAGTTATTGCTCGTGACTTTACTTTTGAGAATGTGGCTATTGTTGCTCAATCAATAGCTGACTATCTGAAAAAAAGAAAAAAGAAAAATAAAGTAGTGGTTGGCTATGATTGTCGTTTTTTATCTAAAGAATTCGCTAAAGAGGTATCTTTAGTGCTTACTGCTAATAATATTAAAGTTACTTTATCAGATAAAGCAGTGCCTACTCCTACTATTAGTTATCATTGTCATTATCGAAGATATGAGCTGGGAGTGATGATTACTGCGTCGCATAATCCGGCAGTGTTTAACGGTTTAAAAATTAAAACTCCTCAGGGTGGTTCAGCTGATAAATCGCTTACTAATGAGGTAGAAAGTTATCTTGGTAAAAGCAAAGTTAAAAAAATAGACTTTGTAACGGCAAAAAATAAAAATTTATTAAAAGTGGATGATTTAACCGGCATCCAAATTGATTTTTTAAAGGACTTTATAGACTTAAGAAAGATAGGAAAGCTAAAACTGAAAGTTTTGGTGGACCTGATGTATGGGTCCGGAGGTAATTTTGCTGAGAAGATATTGGGTAAATCAAAAGTAAAAATAGAATATTTGCATGACCAGTTTAATCCTTCTTTTGGTGGTATCCATCCTGAGCCGGTAGAGAGCAATTTAAAGGAAATAATCAGCAGAATGAAAAAGGGAGGATACGATCTAGGGCTGGTATTAGACGGAGATGCTGACAGAATTGCGATGATTGACGGTAAAGGAAATTATATAAATGCGCAGATTATTTTGCCGCTTTTGGCGACACACATGATTAAAAACCGTAAGGAGAAAGGGGGCATTGGAAAAACTGTTGTTGGAAGTAATGTAATTGATAATGTGGCTCTTTCTTTAGGTGTGGCGTGTTATGAAACCCCAATCGGGTTTAAATATCTATCTAGCTTATTTGCAGATAATCTTATTTGTATTGGAGGCGAGGAAGCCGGAGGTATCGGATTTCAAGGATATATACCGGAAAGGGACGGATCTGTTTCTTTTCTTTTAATGCTAGAAATGATGGCCTCGGAGGGGAAGAGTTTCAACACTCTGCTAGATGAATTCTATAAACAATACGGAAAATATCACTATACTCGTACTTCAATGCCGGTAAAAAGTTTGAAGAAAAGCCTTGCCGACATTAAGATACCAAAAGCCCTCTGTGGGAAGAAAATCAAAAGAGTCAATACTCTTGACGGAGTTAAATTGATCACTGAAGACAGTTGGCTGATGCTTAGAAAATCTGGGACAGAACCAATTGTTAGAGTTTATGCAGAAAGTAAAAGCAAAAAAGAAGGTGAGAAGCTTGTTGCTTTAGGCGAAAAAATGATTCATGCTTTATAAGATAATTACATTTTGCTTTGTCGTGTTGTGGAGTTATTTTTTAAAGTAAATCTATAAAGGAAAAAGTATTTTTGCAGGAAACTTTTTTATTTTAATCTCTAAATTGTGTAGCTATATTGCGATAATTTATTTGAAAGGTTTTCATTGACAAAGGTACTGATGTAAGGGATAATTGCGCAACCTATGAAGGTAAAATATAAAGGAGGAACTAGATAAAATGGAACAAGCGTCTACAGAATTGGCAAAGGCCTATTATGATTCAATTAAGGAATTGAAAGAAGGGGAAGTTGTAAAGGGTAAAATAGTCAGAGTCAGCCCTACTGAAGTTATTATCGATGTCGGATATAAATCAGAGGGAATAATCTTGCGGGAAGAATTTAAAGGTGTGGATATCGAGAGTCTAGCAGAAATCGATGTTTACATAGATAATGTTGAAGATGAAGATGGGAGAATCATTCTTTCGTTTCGTAAAGCTCAGGAGGCAAGAGGCTGGCTAACTTTATCCAGTAGCTATAAAGAAGGTGATTTAGCCGAAGGTAATGTGAAACGCAAGGTTAAAGGTGGCTATATTGTGAGTGTTTTTGGTGTAGAAGGTTTTTTGCCTCAGAGTCTTTCTTCTTTTAGAAATTTGGAAGAAGAAGATGTAATTGGGCAGATATTTAAATTTCAAATTATTAAAATGAATAAAGCCAAGGGCAGTTTTATTATTTCTCGTAAAGATGCTGTTCGGATGGAAAGAGAAACCTCTCGGAAGCAGATTTGGGAAACTATCAAAGCCGGTGAAATAATGAAAGGCCGGGTAAAAAGTATTACTAATTTCGGTGCTTTCATTGATTTAGGAGGAGTAGACGGATTGCTTCATATTGCCGACATGAGTTGGAAGAAAATTACTCATCCTTCAGAAATAGTTGCAGTGAATGGTGATATTAAAGTGGTAATTCTAGGGTTTGATAAAGAAAAAGGAAAAATTTCTCTAGGTTTAAAGCAAACTACTGCTGACCCGTGGAATGAAATTGGCAAGAAGTTTCCTCAAGATTCTTTAGTTAAGGGGAAAATTACTAATATTCAAAATTATGGAATATTTGTAGAACTAGAGAATGGGATTGAAGGGCTAGTGCATATTAGTGAAATTTCCTGGACTAAACGTTTTGTTAGCTTGCAGGAATCTTTTGCGATTGGAGATGCTTTAGAAGTAAAAGTTATGAGTGTAGATGTAGGCGAGCGGAAAATATCCTTAAGTGTAAAGCGGTTAGAAAAAGATCCTTGGGAAGATGTAGCTAATTTAGTAACTATTGATGGCGAGACCCAGGGAAGAGTGTGTAGCTATGGAGATGGATGCGGCTACGTAGAATTAGAAAATGGCCTAGAAGGTATAGTCTATAATGAGGATATTTCTTGGACTAAAAGAATTGCTCGGGCTGGAGAAATTTTAAAAAGAGGACATAACTATACTTGGAAAATTTTAGGTGTAGACCGAAGTAATCGTAAAATTATTTTAGGCTTAAAGCAAGCAGAGAAAGATCCGTGGCCGGAGATAATGGAAAAATTTCCTATTGGCCATGTGACCGAAGGAAAAATTGTTAAAATTACTAATTTTGGCGTTTTTGTAGAGATAGGCGAAGATTTAGAAGGCTTAGTATTCTCCGGTGAAATTGACGAAGAACAATTGAAGACAATCAAGCCTGGGGATGTTTTGAAGGTAAAGATTATAAAGGTTGATCCTGGTTCAGCAAAAATAGGGCTTTCAGCTAAGCCAGAAGATCTGCAATAAAACTTTTCGGAGTTTAAAACCCGCGGTTTCTTTCGCATTACTTCTTTAAGAAGTACGATTTAGTGCTATAGTTACAGTAGAGATAGTGTTAGTTATTTTAACAGGGAGGCTTTGAATCTATGAAGGAGTTATCCCAACAGGTTGCGGAATTCAAAAGAAACACGATTGATTTAATTAGCGAACAAGAATTAACTGTTAAGCTGAAAGAGTCAGTTAGCAATAATAAACCGCTTAAGATAAAAATTGGCTTTGATCCTACCTCTTGTGATATTCATCTAGGGCATACTGTACTTTTAAAAAAATTGCGTATTTTACAGGACTTCGGGCATGAAGTCTATTTTATTGTGGGAGACTTTACAGCTAAGATCGGAGATCCTTCAGGCAGAATCGCTACTCGTCCGATATTAACCGATAAACAAATTAAAACTAATGCTTCCACGTATACCAAGCAGGCGTTTAAAATCTTAGATAAGCGCAAAACAACAGTTATTTATAATAGCATTTGGTATAAAAAGATGGATCTAACCGGATTTTTGTCAATACTTTCTTCTTACACTATAGCGCGGATATTGGAAAGAGATGATTTTTCCCAGAGGATAAAAAATAATCGCCCCCTAACTCTTTTAGAGGTGATTTACCCTTTAATACAAGGATATGATTCTTATAAGTTAGAGGCGGATGTTGAATTTGGAGGAACTGACCAAAAATTTAATTTAATTGTCGGGCGGCATCTTCAACAAACTTTTGGCCAAAAATCACAAGTAGTTATCACTATGCCGATTATAGCTGGTTTAGACGGAAAAAATAAAATGTCAAAGTCGCTTAATAATTATATCGGCATAACCGAAAGCCCAAAGCAGATGTTTGGAAAATTAATGAGCATTCCCGATGATTTAATGTGGGAGTATTTCCGGCTTCTTACTGATTGTGATTTTGAGAGCCTTAAAAAAGAACATCCGAAAACTGCTAAATCAATTTTAGCTACACAAATAACTGCCGGATACCATTCATTGAAATTGGCTAAAAAGGAAGAAAGTGAATTTGAAAGAGTATTTTCTAAAAAACAAATACCCGAAGAAATCCCCACGCAGAAAGTTGAAAGCGATAGAGTGGATTTAATTACGGTGTTATATAAAGCAAAAATATTTACCTCCAAAAACGAGATTAGGCGTCTTTTATCCCAAGGTGGGATTTCTTCTGTCAGCCCAAGTAATCATCTATCAATTAATACCATTAAAGATTCTGCTTTAATTATTCCACCGGAAGGAGTAATTCTCAAGATTGGCAAAAAACGATTTTTGAAAATAATCAAGTAAGAGAGCAATTGGTGCGAATTGCTCTCTTATGTGCTACACAAAAATATTGACAATTGAGTAAAAGTTTGTATACTTACATGTTCTCTGCGTAGAGAGCATGTTTTTTTAAATATATTTAAAGACAAGATAAAGGCGTCTTTTCTTTTGTGAGAAAGGCGTTTTTTTTATTTTGGTTTATTAATAAGTACAATCAAAATTATGGAGATAAATGCAATGAACAGAATCTTAATGTTTCTCTTGATATTGTTGGGTTTATTTTTTACTAGTGGGTGTGCTTCTGGACACTATTACACAAGCGAGCAAAGCCTACAGGTAGCCAGTGCTTTTCGTTTTCCAGATTTACCAGTACCTAAAGGGTTTAAATTTATTCCGAACAGTTCTTTTATATATGAATCGTCGGAGATAAGAGTGGGGAAGATGAAATATCAAGGTGCAGCTTGGCCAGATAGTATTGTCCGGTTTTATAAAGAATATATGACAAGTAATAATTGGCGGATACTTAATATTATCGAAGGTGAAGAAACATTATTAAGTTTTAATAATGATCAGGAAATATGTATTATTAAGTTTGAATGTTCTTATGGAAGAGGATCATTAGTTATTTCTGTTTCTCCTCTGTTTCAGAATAATTTAGGGGAGGCAAAGTTTACTTACAATAGAAAAAACAATAATTATACTCGTCAAGATTAACATTTCTAATTTATTTCTGTGGTGGACAATCAACAAAAAAGCAAGCAAAAAGAGTGCTTAATAAGCATAAGGTAAGCAATATATTCAAATGAGTTAAGAAATAAGGCGGTTGTTAAATATCTTGCATTTTATTTATCGATTGCTATAATAAGCATCACAAATGTAAGGTAAAAATATTTAGCTTGAAGGTAAAAAGGGAGGTTAATTGTGGCGATAAAAGTAGGAATTAATGGATTTGGAAGGATTGGACGGTTAGTTCTCAGAGCAGCACTAGAAAAAAATGAGCCGGGAATAGATTTTGTTGCTGTTAACGATCTTACTGATGCGAAAACATTAGCATATCTTTTAAAATATGATTCTAATTTTGGTATTCTTTCTGATGATGTAAAGGCAGATGGTGATTCGATTGTTGTCGGTGAAAAGAGAATTAAAGTTTTATCTGAAAGAGATCCTGCTAACATTCCTTGGGGTGAGTTAGGTGTTGATGTGGTAGTTGAATCAACAGGATTTTTTCGTGATGCGGCAACAGCTGGAAAGCACTTATCTGCTGGAGCAAAAAAAGTTATTATATCGGCTCCGGCTAAAGGTGATATTGCTACTTTTGTTTTGGGAGTTAACGAAGAAAAATATTCTGCTTCAGAAGATAACATTATCTCCAATGCTTCTTGTACTACTAATTGTATTGCTCCGGTAATTAAAGTTCTTCAGGATTCCTTAGGAGTGGTCAAAGGGTTGATGACGACTATTCATTCTTATACTAATGATCAAAAAGTACTAGATTATCCTCACTCTGATTTACGTAGAGCAAGAGCTGCAGCAGTTTCAATGATTCCGACAACTACTGGAGCTGCTAAGGCGGTAGGCTTGGTTATTCCCGAGCTAAAAGGCAAACTAGACGGATTAGCAATCAGGGTTCCTACACCTACAGTTTCTCTTGTTGATGTGGTTATTCAGGTTAAAAAAGAAACTACCAAGGATGAAGTTAACAAAATTTTAAAAGATGCTGCTTGCGGTCGCCTAAAAGGTATCTTAGGAGTAAGTTTCGAGCCGTTAGTCTCAGTAGATTTTAAGAAGAATCCTCTTTCTTCAATAGTAGATGGAGAACAAACATTTGTTTTCGGTGATATGGTAAAAATACTTTCTTGGTATGATAATGAATGGGGTTATTCTTGCCGGGTGATTGATTTAATTAAGTATATCAATAAATAATCGGTTAAGTCAATTTTTAGGATTAAGCAATGAATAAGAAGTCTATATCTGATGTTGATGTTAAAGGAAAGCGAGTGCTAATGCGTGCAGACTTTAATGTGCCTTTGGATAAAGACTTAAATATTACTGATGACAATCGGATTACTGCTGCGCTTTCCACTATAAAGTATATTATTGAAAATGGTGGTAAGCTAATTCTAATGAGCCATTTAGGACGTCCAAAGGGTGAAAAAAAAGCAGAGCTCAGTTTAAAACCAGTTGCTCTGCGTCTTGAGCAATTATTAAAAAAGCCAGTTAAGATTCTTGATGATTGCATTGGCGAAGAAGTCAAGCGGCAAGTATTATCTATGTCTGAAGGTGATGTAGTGTTGCTGGAAAATTTACGATTCCACAAAGCAGAAACTAAGAATGATTCTGAATTTGCCAGGCAGCTAGCAGAGTTAGGGGATATATTTGTTAATGATGCGTTTGGAACTTGTCATCGAGCACATGCTTCCACAGAAGGTGTTACGCATCATCTAGAAGCGGTGTCTGGTTTTCTAGTCCAAAAAGAAATAGAGTACTTTCAAAGGGTTCTTACCCAGAGCCAAAAACCTTTTGTATTTATTCTCGGGGGAGCTAAAGTCGTTGACAAGATTCCGGTTATCGAAAATATGCTAAAAAAAGCTGATTGCCTGTTGATCGGAGGAGCCATGGCTTATACCTTTATGAAAGCAAAAGGAATAGACATTGGTTCTTCTCGCTTGGAACAGGAAAGTTTAGAGATTGTTAATAGAATTTTATTAAAAGCAAAAGAGGAAAAAGTAGATATTTTACTTCCGATTGACAATGTGATTACTGATAATATCGAAACAGCGGAGAATGTAAAAACTACTGATTCGGAGTCAATACCTAGTATGTGGATAGGGGTAGATATTGGGCCGAAAACAATAGAGCTTTTTTCAGGAATAATCAAGGAAGCTAAAACAATAGTTTGGAACGGGCCTTTAGGAATATTTGAAAATGATAAATTTGCTCAAGGAACAAAAAGTATAGCGCGTAGCGTTGCCGAGTCTGAAGGGGTGTCAGTAATCGGCGGCGGGGATACAGCTTGTGCGGTAGCAAAGTTTTCGTTGGGCGAGAAAATGTCGCATATTTCTACCGGTGGCGGTGCATCTTTAGAGTATTTAGAGGGTAAAATTTTACCGGGAATTGCCGCCTTAGCAGACAAACAATAAAGGAGATAAAAATGCGCAAACCATTTATTGCTGGCAATTGGAAAATGAAGAAAATAAGCAAAGAAGGTGTTGAATTGGTTAATGGATTAAAGAGAGAGTTAGCCGATTTAAGCGGTGTAGATATTGTTGTTTGCCCACCATACACATTGCTTTCTGATATATCTGATGTTTTGGTAGATTCCAACGTTGAGTTGGGTGCCCAGGATGTTTCTTGGCAGAAAGAGGGTGCGTTTACTGGAGAGATATCTGTTAGGATGTTAAAAGATGCTGGATGTCGTTATGTTATTGTTGGTCATTCAGAACGGAGAAAGTATTTTTCTGAGAATGAGGACATTGTAAATAAAAAAATAAAAACTGTTGAGGCTGAAGAACTAACGCCGATTTTTTGTTTGGGTGAGACGCTAGAAGAACGGGAAAACAATGAAACTATTAATATTATTAAAGGGCAGCTTGAAGGCGGATTATCTGGACTTGACCAAGAAAGTGTTTCGAAAATAATTATTGCTTATGAACCGGTATGGGCTATTGGAACTGGCAAAACTGCTACTCCTGAGCAGGCGCAGGAAGTGCATCAATTTATTCGTAATTGGATTAAAAGTAATTATTCAGAGGCGGTTAGCGAGGGCTTGAGAATTATTTATGGCGGAAGTGTAAAGCCGGCAAATACTAAAGAATTAATGCAAAAGACAGATATTGATGGCGCCTTAGTCGGGGGAGCTGCATTAGAAATTGATTCATTCGCTCAAATTGTAAAAGAGTCTCGGTAAATAAATAAAAGTTATTAAGAAATATTAAAAAAGTCAGGTTAACATGTACAATTTAGTTTTAGCGTTTCATATAGGGGTTGCTTTTGGGTTGGTGGCTATGATTCTTGTGCAACGAGGTAGAAGTGGAGGATTGGTGGAAGCACTAGGAGGAGTAGAGTCAATATTTGGAACTAAAACTAGTTCGTTTTTTGTAAAAGTAACTGTAGTTTTGGCAGTACTTTTCTTTGTAACCTCTATTTCCTTAGCCTACCTTTCTAAGCAAAAAGGAAAATCATTAATGGACAAATATACTGATATTTCCGCTGATGATGTCCAGACTTCTTCTCAGGCGCCTGTTTCTTCTCAGGATGAACAAAAATAAACCATTCTTATCTTTTTTTTTATCTATTTTGATATTTCTTCCTTTTTCCGTAAAGGTAAATGCGCAAGAATTATTTCAAAAACTTCATCAAGAATATAGCTTGGAATGTGGTTCTCCCGGAGGAGAATTAATTACTGCGGTTACTTCCGGACCTAAATCATTTAATCCGATAGTTGCCCAGGAAACTTCTACTACCCAAGTAACCAGATATATCTTTGAAGGGCTAACGCGTACTGACCCAGTTACTTTAGAAGTATTACCTGGGTTAGCTTCTAACTGGGAAACTACCGACGGAAAAGAGTGGATTTTTCATTTACGCGATGATGTTTATTGGAATGACGGAGTAAAGTTTACCAGTAAAGATGTAGAGTTTACGTTCAATAATCTAGTTTACAATCCGGACATTCCCAGTGGTTCTCGGGATATATTTACTATAGAAGGAAAGAAAATATTGGTTGAGGCAGTTGATGAATGTACTGTACGTTTTCTACTTCCCTTTACTTTTTCTCCCTTTCTGCGGTCGCTTTCACAAGATATTTTGCCTGAGCACAAGTATGCTTCTTCGGCGGTTTCCGGTAAATTTTCTTTTACCTTAGGGTTAGATACGAAATCCAAAGATATTGTAGGTACAGGGCCGTTTAAGCTTAAAAAATATCTTCCCGGTGAAAATGTAATCTTAGAAAAAAATAATTTATATTACAAAAAAGATTCTTGTGGGCAACAATTACCGTATTTGGAAAAAATAATATTTATTATTTTACCTAGCCAGGATACGGCGTTATTGAAGTTTATGGAAAAGGAAATCGATTACTATTCTTTACGACCGCAGGATTTAAGTATTTTGGGCCCAATACAAGAAAGCAATGATTTTTCTATTTATAATGCTGGTCCGTCATTTGGGTCAAATTTTCTGGTTTTTAACCAGAATCCGGGAAAAAATGGAAAGACAAATAAACCTTTTGTTAAGCCGTATAAATTGAACTGGTTTAAGGATAAGCGATTTCGAAAGGCAATTTCTTTTGCGCTTAACCGGCAAAAAATTATTGATATTATCATGAGTGGCTTAGGAGTAGTTCAGCACTCACCATTGTCGACAGCAAATGTTCAATATTATGATGAACATGTAATGAAATATCCTTATTCTCCGCAAAAAGCGAAAAAAATTTTAGCAAGCATGAATTTCTCTGATAAAGATAAGGATGGGTTTTTAGAAGATAAGACAGGAAACAAGCTAGAAATTGTTTTTTTTACGGTTGCCAGCGATATGCAAAGAATTCAAGTTGCTGCTTTGATTAAGAAAGACTTAGAAACAATTGGAATAAAAGTGCATTTTCTACCGTTGGATTTTAATAATTTGGTTAATAAGTTAACAGCGACTTTTGATTGGGAGCTAATTCTCATCGGGCTTACCGGAGGAATTGAACCTTATTTTGGTAAAAATGTTTGGTCATATAAAGGAAATCTACACTTTTGGAACACTTCCGGAAAACCACAAGCTGATTATGAACGACAAATTGAAAATATTTTTAATCTTTCTGCTCGAACAGTTGATGAATCTGAAAGAAAAAAGCTTTTTTCTCAATGGCAGAAGATAGCTTCTGAGCAGCTTCCGCTTATTTATACAGTTATTCCTTACTCTATTTACGCGGTCAGCAATAAATTTGGCAATTTATATCCTACTCCTTATGGTGGTGCATTTTCGGAAATAGAATATATCTATGTTAAGGAGAAATAAATTCTTTGAATTTTGTTTGCTTTTTAAACAGAAAATAGGAAGATAGGGTAGTTAAGCAGGACAATTTTAGCGTTGTATTTTCTAGAGTACAGTATATATTTCATAAAATACCTTGACAGGGTGAGCTATTTATGTTATTTTTAATTAAATCGTTCTCCATTGAAGAATCCTTTCTTGGGTATTCCCCGTATGAAGCTTCAAAATAATATCTTTAATAAATAGCTGTAAATATTATAACTAAACAGTATTTAGCAAATAACGTTAAATTAGATAAAAAGCAGAATTTAAAAAAATATAATCATTCAAGCATTTAAGATGAAGGCCGTACTGCCCACTTTCCCCTTGGATCTATAATGATGTTGTTAGAAAAAAATTAGCAAAAAATAACTCTAAAGCTTTCCAGTATTTTTATGTCGCGAGAAACACTATATCTTATTGATGGAACTTCTTTATGCTACCGTTCTTTCTTTGCAATTAAACTTTCTACGAAAGAAGGAGTGCCTACGGGTGCGGTTTATGGAGTACATCAGACGTTGAACAAAATCATTTCCAAATATAAGGTTACTTATATGGGAGTTTGCTTTGATGTTTCCCGAAAGACGTTCCGTCAGGAAAAGTTCAAGGAGTACAAAATACAACGCCCACCGCTTCCCGAAGGATTAAAAATGCAGTTTTCCCCGGTTAAACAAATAATTGAAGCATTGGGAGTAAAAAATATAGAGAAAAGAAATTTTGAAGCTGATGATGTTATTGCTTCTTTATGCCAAAAAGCAGTAGCTGACGGATTAAAAGTAGTTATTGTCACCTCCGATAAAGATCTCTACCAATTAATAGACAATGAGCAGGTCATGGTTTATAACTACGTTAAAGATAAAATGGTTAATAGAGATAATTTTATCAGTGAATGGGGATTTCCTCCGGAGTTTATGGTAGATTATCTTTCTTTAGCCGGTGACGCAACAGATAATGTTCCGGGAGCTAAAGGGATTGGCAAAGTGGGGGCAGCTAAACTTGTAAAAGAATTTGGAACATTAGACAATATCTTCGATAATCTAGACAAGATTCCTTCTCGGACGAAAGAGATGCTGAACAATGATAAGGAAAATATATTGCTGAGCAAAGAATTAGTTACATTATGCTGTTGTGATTTAGATGTAAGCTGGAAGGATTTAAAAATTAAAGAACAAAACAATCAAGAGCTTTACAAGATGTTTAAAGAGCTAGAGTTTAAAAATCTTCTCAAAAGTGTTCCTGCACCGCAATTAAATTTGGATATTAAAGTTGTAAATGGCGCCTCAGGCAGCGCTCTTAAAAAAGTAGCTAATGATTGTCTATCCTTTACTATTCGGGGGGAAGAGATATTTATTTTTGATCATCAAAAAGAAATTATGTATAAAGATAGCATTAATAATGCAAAAACAATACTAGAGGATGGAAAAATAAAAAAAATATCTTACAGTGTAAAAGAGCAAATTTTATGCTCGGATTCTGTAAATTTTCAAGGTATTTTTTTTGACGTAAAGATTGCCTCTTATCTGTTAGATTCTTCTTTATCCGACTACAGTCTTTCTTCTTTGGTTTCCCATTTTTTGGATCGTCATACTGTTGATATCCCTGCGCATTATGAGGCCTATTTTATATATGAGCTGTACTGCCATTTATCCTCGGAATTAAAGAAAGAAGGTTTGTGGGAGTTATTTGAAAAAGTAGAAATGCCGCTTCTTAGTGTATTGGCCCAAATGCAGAAAGATGGGGTAAAAATTAATATTAATATTTTAAATGAGTTATTTGCGGAAGTAGATAAAAGAATAAGTTCGGTAAAGAATGATGTTATCAAGCAGGCTGGCGAAAATTTTAATTTAAACTCTCCCAAGCAGTTAAGCATTATTTTGTTTGAGAAATTAAAAATAAAACCTATCAAGAAAACAAAGACCGGTTATTCAACTAACGAAGAAGTCTTGGAAAAGCTATCTCTGGAATATCCGATTGCTGAATCTGTTCTAGAGTATCGGTATCTAAATAAGATTAAAACAACCTATCTTTCTCCGTTGATTGAAGAAGTTAAAAAACATAACGGTTACTTGCACACTCATTTTCATCAAACTATAGCTCAGACAGGAAGACTTTCCAGTTCGTCTCCTAATTTGCAAAATATTCCGGTAAAGGGAGAGCTTTCTTCCCGCTTGCGGGAAGCTTTTGTTCCTTCCTCTGTGGGCGGATGTTTTTTAGCTGGTGACTATTCTCAAATCGAGCTAAGAATACTTGCCCATTTGTCTAAAGACGAAAAGCTTATTGACGCTTTTAATCAAAAGCGGGATATCCATAGTTTCACGGCAAGCTTGTTATTCGGAGCAAAGGAAGAAGAAATTACCAATTCTCAGCGTAACACGGCAAAACGGGTTAATTTTGGGATAGTTTATGGGATGGGAGCATATGGTCTTTCCCGGGAATTGAAGATCCCAGTCCAACAATCACAGAGTTTTATTGATGATTATTTCAAGCGTTATCCGGGGATTAAGGATTATGTATCTCTGATGAAAGAGCAAGCAGAGAGCAAAGGGTATGTAGAGACAATCTTGGGAAGGAGAAGAATTCTGCCGGATATCAAAAATGTTAATCTTCAGCTTAGAGAGTTTGCTTATCGGCAAGCAGTGAACGCTCCAATCCAAGGTTCTTCAGCTGATATTATTAAGATAGCAATGGTAAAAATAGCGGACAAGATTAAAGAAAGAGCCTTGAAAACAAAATTAATAATTCAAATACATGATGAACTAGTCTTTGATGTTTATCCCGATGAGCTAGCAGAGGTATCTGAGTTTGTTAAACAGTATATGGAAAATGCGATTAAACTAATTGTTCCGGTGGAGGTTAATCTAAAAACCGGGAAAAATTGGTCGCAAATGGTTTTATTTGAACAATAAAATTAAAAGACTCATCTGATAATAGTTAGTAAATAGTAAAAGCTAAATTAATGAATGTAGTATTTTGTTCTTCAGAGATTTCTCCTTTTGCCAAAACCGGAGGCTTGGGCGATGTAGGGTTAGCTTTACCCAAGAGTTTAGCAAAAGCAGGATGTGTGGTTAAAGTTTTTATGCCGCTTTATAAAAATATCGTTCCTGAGGAAAACTATAAATATTTTGGAGTAAATAGGCGTGGTAATTTGGAAATATTTTTTATCAAGAACTCTAGTTATTTTAAGCGAAAATTTATTTATGGCACAAAAACGAAGGATTATCCGGATAATTTAGAACGGTTTTCGTTTTTTAGCCGGAGAGTGTTAGAGATCCTTAAGCAGATTAACTTTATTCCGGATATTATTCATAATAATGATTGGCATTCTTCTTTGGTGAGTGTTTATTTTAAGATTCTTTATAAATCTGATAAATTTTTTCAGAATACCAAGCTTTTATTAACTATTCATAATTTAGCGTATCAAGGGTTGTTCAGTAAAGATAAATTTTTTTGTTTGGGAATTCCAAATAAATATTTTTCCCTGCGATATTTAAAATTTTATGATCAAATAAATGTTCTCAAAGGTGGAATTGTATTCTCGGATATGGTTAATACAGTAAGTTTAAGCTATGCTAAACAAATTAAGAGTTCTGAGCATGGATGCGGCTTAAATAAAGTATTAAAGAGTAAAAGTACAGGCATCAGAGGGATACTTAATGCTGTTGACTACGACATTTGGAATCCGAAAACTGACAAGCTTATTTATCGCAAGTATTCAATAGATACGCTTAAAAATAAAACATTTAACAAGGTGCGCCTACAGAAAGAACTAGGATTAAAGATTAATAAGAATTCTTTTTTACTCGTCATGGTTAGTCGGCTTGCCGAACAAAAAGGATTAGATCTTTTGAATGAAGTGCTTGATTTTATTCTGCAAAAGCATCAGGTGGTTATTTTAGGCACCGGTAATGTCAAATATCATCGAAGCTTAGCAAAAATTCAAGAAAAATTTAAAAATTCCTTTTCTGTGCAGTTGAAATTTGATGAGAAACTAGCGCATAAAATATATGCTGCAGGTGATTGTTTTTTAATGCCTTCTCGTTTTGAGCCTTGTGGGCTTTCACAGTTAATCAGCTATAAATATGCAACAGTTCCTATTGTTTATCATACTGGAGGCTTAATCGATACTGTTAAGGATATTTCTCAAGGTGGCGGCGGGGTTGTGTTTAAAAAGTATACTCATACCTGTTTCTTGTCGGCGGTAAAAAGAGCAGAAAGAGTATTTAATCGTAAAGACAAATGGAATAGTATTTTAAAAAAAATTAGTCGTTATGATTTTTCTTGGGATAAAACTGCACAAGAATATATTAATGTGTATAAAAAATTGGGTAAAAAGAAATGATTGTTTTTGGATTAACCGGAAATTTATCCAGCGGTAAAACAACAGTGCTGAAATTGTTAGAAAAAAAAGGTGCGGCAATTTTTAATACTGATCAAAAAATTCATCAACATTATAAGGATAAACGAAGCCTAATATATAAACAGACAGCGAAAGCTTTTCCGGGGTCATTAGTGAATAAATGTATTTGTCGGAAACGATTATCAGAAATAGTATTTACCAAAAAAGCACATTTGAGAAAGATCGAGAATATTGTTCATCCGGTAATCATTGAAGATCTTATTAAATGGGTTTACAAAATAGATAAAGATAAAGCAATGCGTATTGCTGAAGTTCCGTTATTGTTTGAAAAGAACTTGTCTTGTTATTTTGGAAAGGTAATTTTAGTGAATACTAAGCGGCAGGTTTTAATCCAAAGGATTATTAAAAAATATAATTTTTCCGAAACGAAAGCTAAAAGTCGGCTTTCTTTATACATGCCGGCTAAAGAGAAAACAAAAAAAGCAGATTTTGTCATTAATAATAAGTCAGATTTAAGGAATCTGAAAAAGGAGGTTGATTTATTGTGGAAAAAAATAACGTAAAGGTGGATGACAAACATTCAGATATTGATGTAAAAATTAATATCGCCACCCTAAAGGCGATGAAAGTATCCGAGCTGAATAAAATATCCAAAAAATTAGAAGTAAACGGCGTAAGTGGATTAAAAAAACAGGATCTTATTTTCAAGATTCTTCAGGCGCAAGCAGAAAAGAAAGGGTTGATGTTTGGAGAAGGAGTTTTGGAAGTGCTTCCGGAAGGTTTTGGTTTTCTGCGATCGATAAATTATAATTATTTACCTTCTCCGGATGATATCTATGTTTCTCCTTCTCAAATCAGAAAGTTTTCTCTACGTACCGGAGATACTGTTAGCGGCCAAATAAGGCCACCAAAAGATAATGAGAAATATTTTGCGTTGCTTAAAGTAGAAGCAGCTAATTTTGAAAATCCGGAAGAATCTAGAAATCGAGTGTTATTTGATAATCTAACACCTATTTATCCCAAGGAAAGGTTTATCCTGGAATCTGAACCCGATGAGTTATCCGCGCGAATTCTAGACCTTCTTTCTCCGATTGGCAAGGGGCAGAGGAGCCTGATAGTTGCTCCTCCTTACAGCGGGAAAACAGTTCTTTTGCAACGAATAGCTAACTCTATTATGACAAACTATCCGGAAGTTATTTTGATGGTTCTGCTTATTGATGAGCGCCCGGAAGAAGTCACTGAAATGAGGAATACGGTAAAGGGTGAGGTAACTAGCTCTACCTTTGACGAACCAGCCCAAAGGCACATTCAGGTGGCAGAAATGGTTATTGATAAGGCAAAACGGTTAGTAGAGCACAAGAAAGATGTAGTGATTCTTCTTGATAGTATTACTCGTTTAGCTAGAGCGTATAATCTTGTTGAGCCTCATTCGGGAAGAATCCTTTCCGGAGGAATAGATTCTAACGCGCTACATAAGCCTAAGCGGTTTTTTGGTTCAGCTAGGGCATTAGAAGAAGGCGGTTCTTTAACGATAATTGCTACCTCCTTGGTAGATACTGGTTCTCGAATGGATGATGTAATATTTGAAGAGTTCAAAGGAACTGGAAACATGGAAATTACTCTTGACAGAAGTATATTTCAGAGAAGAATATATCCTTCTATAGATATAAAGCGCTCAAATACACGGAGAGAAGAATTGCTTATTCATCCTGATGAACTTAAAAGAATATGGGCTTTAAGAAAGGCGTTAAACGAGTTAAGCTCTGCGGAAGCTTTAGAATTACTGATTGAAAAATTATCAAAAACTAAGAACAATGTTGAGTTTTTGCTTACGCTTAATAAGCAGATTTAAAAATAGGGTAAGTAAAAATGAAGGTTGAGGTTAAGGGTAAGGTTAAGAAAAAAAGTAAAGAAAAGAAAAATAGGTGGTTTTTGAGAATAGGAGTCGAGATAAAGGAGGTAAAATAAATGAAAAAGACAGGTCATCCAAAATATGAGTTTGCGACAATTATGTGTGCTTGCGGCAATGTGGTGCATACCCGCTCTACTAAAAAAACGATTAATGTAGAGATTTGTTCCAATTGTCATCCTTTTTTTACCGGGAAACAAAAGTTTGTTGACTCTGAAGGAAGAGTTGATAAATTCTTAAAGAAATACGGTAACAAGCAAGAAAAAGTTTAATACAACGGTGGTAACAAAAAAATGATTAACTTCCAAAAGCTAAAAGACGAATATAGTAGCTTGTGCGGCCAAGTTTCTTCTAAAGAAGTTGTACAAGACCGGGAAAAATATACGCAGCTAACAAGAAGGCTATCTTACTTGGAAAAGATACTTAAATTAGCAGAGGTTCAAGATGGATATCTAAAAGAGAAAGAAAATCTTTCTCAAGTTATCAGCGACTCCCAAGAAGATTCGGAAATTAAACTTTTAGCACAGGAAGAGCTGGAGAAAATTGAAAAAGGAATTTTATCGATAAAAGAGGAAATAGAAGATAAAATTTTTGAGGGGAATGAACCTCAGAGAGATATAATAATCGAAATACGCTCAGCAGCCGGAGGGGAAGAGTCTGCTCTCTTTTCCGCTTCTTTGTTTAAAATGTATGCAAAATATGCGGAATTAAATGGCTGGAAGTTAGAGGTTTTAAGTTCAAGCACTACAGAAATCGGCGGTTTTAAGGAAGTAGTGTTTTCGGTAAAAGGCGAAGGTGCTTATTCTCACTTAAAGTTTGAAAGTGGCGTACATCGAGTCCAGAGAGTTCCGACTACTGAATCTGGCGGCAGAGTACACACTTCGACATCTACGGTGGCTGTGTTAATTGAACCGAAAGAAATTGATCTAAAAATAAATCCGGATGATTTAAGAATTGATACGTTTCGTTCCTCTGGTGCTGGCGGTCAGCATGTTAATGTTACTGATTCAGCAGTTCGTATTACTCATTTACCGACTAGTACTGTGGTAAGCTGCCAGGATGAGCGCTCACAAATTAAAAATCGGGCTAAAGCTTTACGAGTCTTAAAAGCAAAAATTATGGAAAAAAGGATGCGGGATGAAACAAATAAGCTTACTCAAACCCGGAGAACACAGGTGGGAACCGGAGATCGCAGCGAAAAGATCAGAACGTATAATTTTCCAGAAAGGCGGGTCACTGAGCATCGGATAAATTTTACTGTTTATCGTTTGGAAGCAATACTCGAGGGAGATTTAGGAGAGATAGTTAAGGAGTTAATTAAAGCAGAAAGGCAGAAGATGTATGAAGCTAAAGGATTGGCTTAGAACTAATCAAGCCAGCTTTCGTATTTGTGATTTAAGTTTTATAATTAAATGTTTATTCACTCGGGGTCTTCCTTTGGTTTTAGAAGAAGACAGCTATTTAAGTAAAGATAATCTAAAACATTTAGAAAAAGTAAAAACACTATACAGCCAAGGTGTTCCTACTGCTTATATATTAGGAAAAGAAGCTTTCTTCGGCCGTGAATTTATGGTGGACGAAAGAGTGTTGATTCCCCGTAAAGAAACAGAGTTGATTACTGAAAGAGCTATCGAAATTATAAATAGTCATCGTTTAAAATCTGTTTTAGACTTATGCTCAGGCTGTGGGAACATTGCCATTACTATTAAGAAGCAATCCCTTGGGCCAGTAACTGTTTTTGCTTCCGATTTAAACATGGAGGCATTGAAAGTAGCAAAAACTAACGCTGAGAAACACAGCTCTTCGCTATGCTTAGTTAACTCAGATTTATTGTCTGCGTTTGGTAAAGAAAAGTTTGATTTGATAATTTCTAATCCTCCGTATGTAGAAACTGATAATGTAAAAGGTACTTTGAATTTTGAGCCGAAGCAGGCTTTGGAAGCCGGAAGAGACGGGATGCTCTTCATTGAAAGAATATTAAGATCTGCTTGTAAATGTTTAAAAAGCAAAAGCTATTTAGTTATGGAAATTGGCTATCAGCATAAAAGGCCGGTATCAAAATTAATCCAGAAGCTAAAAACTTACAAAGTTATAGAGTGGATTAAAGATTATTCTGGTCATTGGAGAGGAGTAGTTTTGCAGAAGAATATGTAGTATCGTAATTATGATATAAGTAGCACCTAATACTAAATATAAATGGATAAGTTTATTGTTTGTAAATCAAAGCTGTCGGGAGTTGTTAAAATAGGTGGAGCAAAAAATGCTGCTCTTCCAATTATGGCAGCGTCAATATTAACTAACCAGCCTTGTCTGATTTCTAATGTTCCGAATTTGAGTGATATTCGCACGATGATTGGCATTCTTGAATGTTTAGGCAAAGAGGTCAAATTTGAAAATAATACTTTAAGGATAAATAACAAAAAGGATAAAAGTTTTGTTGCTCCGTATAAGCTAGTAAGAACGATGCGTGCGTCTTTCTGTTGTTTAGGGCCTCTTTTAGCTAAAAGGAAAAAAGCTAAAGTGGCTTTACCCGGAGGATGCATTATTGGATCAAGGCCGGTAGATTTACATATCAAGGGACTAAAATGCCTAGGGGCGGATGTCTATGTGGAGAAAGGTTATTGCTGGGCAAAAGCTAAAAAATTAAAGGGCAGTCATATTTATTTAGGAGGAGTTTTTGGATCTTCAGTGCTTGCCACAGCTAACATCTTAATGGCGTGTGTGTTAGCAGAGGGTGAAACTCTTATTGAGCATGCAGCTTGTGAACCGGAAATAATATGCTTGGCAAATTTTCTGAAGAAGATGGGAGCAATAATAAACGGTGCCGGAACTCCCTTAATTAAGGTTTCTGGAGTAAAAGAGCTTAAAGGGTGTAATTTTACAATTATTTCTGACCGAATTGAAGCGGGAACTTTTATTGCTGCCAGCTTAGCTACCCGGTCAAACTTAACAATAGAAAATGCCAATTTTCTTCACTTAACTTCGGTAATTGAAACTGCGAGGGCCATTGGTGCTGATATTAAAATTGATAAGAATTCGACAATAACTGTAAAACCGAGAAATAAATTGAAACCGGTGAATATAACTACACTGGCTTATCCCGGATTTCCTACTGACTTACAGGCGCAGTTTTTAGCTTGTCTTTGTTTAGCAGATGGTATATCGATAATTGCTGAAAAAGTTTATCCAGACAGGTTCATGCATGTGCCGGAATTAAACAGGATGGGTGCCTCTATCCAAAGAAGTGGTCCTTATGCTATAATTGAAGGTAAGAAAAAACTCCATGGTGCAGAGATTATGGCATCGGATTTAAGAGCTTCGGCAGCTTTGGTGATCGCTGGATTAGCTGCTGAGCAGAAAAGTGAAATTCGAAGGGTGTACCATATTGACAGAGGATATGAGAAAATAGAATATAAGTTAAGACTATTAGGCGCGGAAATAAAAAGGATCAAGGGGTAAAGCAGGATAAGCTTAGCCAGAGGAACATGAAAGTACTAGTTATTGATAACTACGATTCGTTTACGTATAACCTGGTTCAATATCTGCAGGAATTAGGTGCTGATACTGTCGTGTACCGAAACGATAAGCTTAATTTAAGTAAAGCTAAAAAACTTAAAGCTGACAGAATAGTTATTTCTCCTGGCCCTGGTCGCCCGGAAGATGCTGGAATCAGCTGTGATTTAATTGGAGAGTTTTATAAAAAAGTACCAATTTTGGGAGTTTGCTTAGGACATCAATGTATTGGATACTATTTCGGAGGATCTATTAAGAAGTCCGGTATAATAATGCACGGCAAAACTTCCTCTATTTATCATAATGGAAAAGATATTTTCAATAAAATCAAGAGTCCATTTATTGCGACAAGGTATCATTCTCTCATTATTGATAAAAAAAGTTTGCCGAAGAATTTAACAGTTACTGCCTGGACTCGGGATGGTATAATAATGGGAATTAAAATGGATAAGTATCCTTTATTTGGGGTTCAGTTTCATCCGGAGTCGATTCTAACTATTGAAGGAAAAAATATATTAAGAAATTTTATTAAATAAGATGATTAAACAAGCCATTGCAAAATTAGTTAATAAAGAGTCTTTATCTTTTGCTCAAGCAAAGGAAGTATTTGAAGAAATATTCAATCATAAAGTCAGTGATGCTCAAATTGCCGCTTTTTTAACGGCCCTGAAGATGAAAGAAGAGAAGGAAGATGAAATTTGGGCGGCAGCAACAGTAATCAGAAATAAATCATTAAAAATTAACGTTAAAAAGGGATTTTTAGGGATAGAAGATAAAGAGCAGCCGATCATTGATACCTGTGGAACCGGTGGTTCCGGAATTAATAAGTTTAATATTTCTACGGCAACAGGATTTGTGGTGGCGGCTTCGGGAGTAAAAGTTGCTAAGCACGGAAATCGGGCTATGTCTTCTAACTGTGGCAGTGCTGATGTTTTAGAAGCAATGGGAATTAATTTCCAAGCAAACCCCTTGCTTATGGAAGAGGCGATTAGAAAAATTAATCTAGGGTTTCTTTATGCTCCGGCGTATCACTCAGCTTTAAAAATAGTAGCCGAGGTGAGAAAAGATATCGGAACGAGAACTATCTTTAATGTTTTGGGCCCATTATGCAACCCAGCACTTGCCAATTATCAACTATTGGGTGTGTATAGTCCGGAATTAACAGTTGTCTTAGCGAAAGTGTTAAGAAGATTAGGAACAAAGAAGGCGTTTGTAGTGTATAGTAAAGATTTGGGGGATGAGGTATCACTTAGCGGAAAAACTGATGTTGCCTTTTTAAATAATAAAAGAATAACCAAACTTTCTTTAAGCCCGGCTAGTTTTGGCTTAAAAAAGTGCAAGGTCAGTGACTTGTTAGTTAAAAATGCCAAGGTAAGTGCAAAAGTTATCCGTGGTATTTTTAAAGGTGAAAAGACTCCGGCCCGGGATATTGTTTTGGCTAATGCTGCTGTTTGTTTTTATATTTTAGGTAAAGCGATTAATTTGAAAGAAGGGGCCAAAACAGCTGCTTTATTGATTGATCAAGGCAAGGCTAATGATACATTTTTAAAATTTAAAAGTTTTCTTAACAAAACTAAAAAATAAACATTAAGATAGCAAAAGGATAAAATGCACGAAATATTATTAAGTATTGTAGAGACTAAAAAAAGAAAAGTTAATATTTTAAAGAAAAATAGAGAAGGATTCATTTCTTTAGTCAAGAAAGCCCCTCCGGTTGTATCTTTTAAAGAGGCAATCAACAGAAAAGGAAAGATTTCGTTTATTGCGGAGATAAAACAAGCGTCTCCTTCTAAAGGGGTGCTGAGGAAAAACTTTTCACATTTAGATTTGGCTGATAGCTTTAAAAAAGCTAAAGTTGATGCTATTTCTGTTGTAACTGAACAAGACTTTTTTTTGGGGAAAATTAGTTATATTGAAGATATTCGCAAAAAAATTAATTTGCCAATACTAAGAAAAGATTTTATATTTGATGAAGTTCAGATTTTAGAGTCCAGAGCTGTTGGCGCTGACGCGATTTTATTAATTATGGGTATTCTCCATGAAGAGCAAGTTAAAAAATTGTATGCTTTTGCTAAAGATTTAGGAATGGATGTGTTAGTTGAAGTACATACTGAAAAAGAATTGAAAAAAGTCATCAAAATAGGCGTGGATATCATTGGAATTAATAGCCGTAATTTACATACTTTTCAAGTCAGCTTAGAACGGGTTAAAAATCTATTGCCGTTTGTTCCTGAAGATGTAATAAAAGTAGCAGAAAGCGGAATTAACTCCCTTAAAGATGTTTTATTGTTGAAAGGGCTGGGAGCCGATGCTTTACTTGTCGGGGAAACTTTGATGAAGGCGGATAATCCTACAGAGAGAATACAAGAGTTACATGTAGATGTTTAATTCGCGGGATGGTTTAATCATATAATATGAAAGTTAAAATTTGCGGTATTACTAATACAGAAGATGCATTAAAAGCGGCAGATTTAGGCGCAGATGCTTTAGGGTTTATTTTTTCTCATCGAAGTCCTCGGTTTATAAATAAAAAATCAGCGCAGAAGATTATTAATACGCTGGATCCATTTTTAATTAAAGTTGGTGTTTTTTTGAATCAAAAAAAAGAAGAAGTAACCGAAATTGCCTCTTTTTTAAAGCTTGATGTTTTACAATTTCACGGAGAAGAGTCTTCCTCGTATTGTCGTTTTTTTAATTCAAGATTTAAAGTAATTAAAGTATTTTTTCCTAACGATAAGTTATCTAAACTTAGTATTGATAATTATAAAGTGGATGCTTTTTTATTCGATGTCCAGTATCAGGATAAACAGCAAGGAAAGAAAATGTTATCTAAACAAGCCTTAAAGGAGATAGCTATTTTTATTAAACAGAAAAAAAGGGTGATTATCTCCGGTGGCCTTAACCCGGGTAACATTTTAAGCATAAAAAAGATCAATCCTTATGCTGTTGATGTAGCTAGTGGTGTTGAAAAATTTATCGGAAAAAAAGATGAGAAGCTGTTGGCGTCTTTTATAAAAAAAATTAAATGAAAGTACCTAATAAACAAGGATATTTTAGTAATTTTGGCGGAAGATACATTCCTGAGACTATTTCTGCTTGCTTAGAGCAATTAGAGAGAGCATACAAAAAAGAAATAAATAGTCGGAAATTTAATGATGAATTTAAAAGATTGCTCAAAGAATATGCTGGTAGGCCGACTATTCTTTATTCAGCGGGTAATTTAAGCAAGTTATTGGGAATAAACATTTACTTAAAAAGGGAAGACTTGCTTCATACCGGAGCACATAAGATTAATAATGCGTTAGGGCAAGTTCTTTTGGCTAAATTTATGGGAAAAAAACGAGTCATTGCGGAAACCGGAGCCGGTCAACATGGGGTGGCAGTAGCTACAGTAACCAGGCTTATGGGATTTCAGTGTGATATCTATATGGGTAAGGAAGATATTAAACGGCAAAGTATGAATGTATTTCGGATGAAGGTGCTTGGTGCACGGGTGATACCGGTGGAAAGTGGATCGCAAACACTAAAAGATGCTTGCAATGAAGCTTTTCGGGACTGGGTTACTAATGTCCGAGATACTTATTATTTATTAGGGTCAGTGGTCGGACCGCATCCGTATCCGATGATTGTCAGAGATTTTCAGATAGTAATCGGCAAAGAGTCAAGGGCCCAGATAATCAAGAAGGAAGGCAAGCTGCCCGACTATCTATTGGCTTGTGTGGGCGGGGGAAGTAATGCAATCGGTTTGTTTCATCCTTTCTTCAACGATAAGTCAGTAAAATTTATCGGCGTTGAAGCTGCCGGGTTAGGTTTAAACAGTTCTCATTCTGCTTCACTGACTAAGGGCCAGCCGGGAGTGTTTCAAGGGTCTTGCTCCTATGTCCTACAAGATAAATTTGGCCAAATTAGCAGTGCTCATTCTGTAGCTCCGGGATTAGACTATCCTGGTGTAGGCCCAGAGCATTCTTTTTATAAAACTACCAAAAGAGCATCTTATGTTACAGTGGGCGATGATCAGGCAATAGAAGGATTCAATTTGCTTTCTCAAACAGAAGGAATAATTCCTGCGCTTGAGTCATCACATGCTATTTATTATTTAAAGAAAATAGCAAAAGAAAAACCAAAAGCGACAGTGTTAGTTTGTCTTTCCGGAAGAGGGGATAAAGATTTAGATATTGTCAGAGGCTATAAAAGAAAAAATAAAACATAACAGGTTACAGTTTGTAATTTTTAATTAATATCCAACAGCATGAGATTAAAAGATAAATTTAAACAGCTGGCAAAAGAAAATAATAAGGCGTTTATTGCCTATATTCCGTTTGGATTTCCTAATGTTGATTTAAGCTGTAAAATATTTTTAGCCCTTCAGGAAGCAGGGGTGGATATTATTGAGATAGGAATACCATTTTCCGATCCGTTAGCTGACGGCCCGATCATTCAAAGAGCAACTTCTATAGCACTTAAAAAAGGAGTAAACCAAGACATTTTTTTTAAAAGCTTTGATAAAATTAAAAAATTGATAAAAATACCGGTAGTTATCATGTCTTACTATAACCCGATTTATAAATACGGAATAAATAAGTTTTTTCAAAAAATGAAGACAATCGGTTTTTCAGCAATTACTATAGTTGATTTGCCTGTAGAAGAGGGCAAAATTTATTTAGAAGAGGCTGGCAAGTACAATATGGATACAATTTTTTTTATTACTCCAGTAACTTCTTCTGAGCGTGCAAATAAGATTGCTAAATATTCTAAAGGGTTTATCTACTATATTTCAGTTACCGGAATTACTGGCGCTAATGATTTGGATTTGGTGTCTGTAAGACAGCATCTAAATAATATTAAAAAAATGACTACTTTGCCGGTATGTGTGGGGTTTGGGATTCATAGCCGAGAGCAAGTAATTAAAATAAGTAAGTTTAGTGATGGAGCGATTGTCGGAAGTGAAATCGTAAAGTTTATTGACGAAAATTACAAGCAAAAGGATTTTTTAAATAAGTTGAAGAACCACGTTAAATATTTACGTGGCGCATAAAAGAAAAGTAATCATCTACTATCATTTACGAGCTATCAGCTAATAACTATGATCTTTGTTTATCCTTTATCCTTTATCCTTTAACCTTTAGAGGTGGACAGTTATGTACGAAATAAACACTATAAACAAAGTAACATTTATTTTTTCTCCTTTTCAAGGGATGGAAAGCGCTTCTTTGGGGGTGTTTTTGCGAATCGGGTCTAGGTTTGAAAAGAAGCCGGTAAAGGGAATTGCCCATTTCTTAGAACATATGTTGTTTAAGGGTAGTAAAAAATATTCACATCGTCAGATAAAACGGGAGGTTGAAGGCCGGGGAGGAGATTTAAATGCGTTTACTTCTCAGGAGATAACCGCTTATTATGCTAATTTTTTAAGTAAAAATTTAAGGTATACATTAGATATTCTTTTAGATATGGTGTATAATCCGCTTTTAAAGACTGCGGATATAAACAAAGAACGAACGGTAATTTTAGAAGAAATAAAAATGTATAATGATCTTCCGGCACCTCGAGCTATTATGCTTTTAGACAGGTTGCTTTGGGAAAATCATCCTTTAGGTGAAGAAATTATCGGGTATAATTCGACTGTAAATAAAATAAATAGAAATGATTTAAATAGTTTTAAGAATAAATACTATATTCCTTCTAACACAGTGATTGCGTTTAGCGGAGCAGCGTGCAAAAAAGAAGTTAGCGATTTTTTAAAATTAAAAACTGTTCCGAATAATAACAGAGTAAAGCTTAGAACAGTTGCACCTGTAGAGTTAAAAGGAATACAGATAAAATGCGAGAAAAAAAGTCTTCATCAATCTCATCTTTGTGTTGGGTTTAGAAGTATTTCTTATCTAAGCAAAGATAAGACAGCTGCTCAATTAATAAATATTATTTTAGGTGCTAACATGAGTAGCCGGTTGTTTGAAAGCTTAAGAGAAAAAAAATCATTATGCTATGATGTTTCTACAGAGCTACGAAAGTATAAAGACAGCGGAGCGTTTGTAATTCATGTGGGGCTGGATAAAGGAAAAATACTGATAGCCTTGCGTACGATAATGGATGAGTTGTCTAGAATAAAAGAAAAAGAAGTCTCGAACAAAGAGCTTTCCCGAGCTAAAGATTATTTTTTGGGTCAGGTTACTATGGGCTTGGAGCGTCCGGGGGGAAGAATGTTCTATGCCGCACAAAGCTATATTAATTTAGGAAGGATAGATTTATTAAGTGATATAAAGAAAAAGATTAAACTTATCAATGCCCAACATTTAAAAAAAATAGCGCAGTCGATATTTAAATTTTCTAATATGTGTATTTCTTGCGTGGGTGATATCGATGAAGGGATTGAGGAAAAAATAAGGAAAATAGTTAACAATGGATACTAAAAAAGAAATATCTAATAGTAAAATAGCGCTAAGAATAGCACAGTTTGCCTCAGATAAACAGGCAAAAGACATAACTGTTTTAGATGTATCAGAAATTAGCAGTTTGTGTGATTATTTTATTATCTGTTCCGGAGAGTCAGCGGCGCAGGTAAGAGCAATCTGTGATAATGTTCAAAGGTTAAGTCGAAAAGAAAAAATCAGAATTAGTTTCTTGGAAAAAGACAAAGAGTCTCATTGGATTCTTATTGATTTTTTCGATGTGATTCTTCATATTTTTATTGAGGAGGCAAGAGAATTTTATAACTTGGAATATCTGTGGAAAGAATCTAAAAAAATAAAATTTTCTCCGAAATAAAAATTTCAAAAATATCATTCCTAAATATTTTTAATTTTTTTATAAAAAAAACAGAAAAATTGTTGACATCTAGCATAATTTTGTTAAATTATAGTTAGAGGTTATTTATATAAGGTTGGGAATAAAATAAAGGAGGTGTTAGATGGCAGTTAAGAAAAAAGCAGCAGCGAAGAAAAAAGCAGCACCAAAGAAAAAAGTGGTAGCGAAGAAAAGAGCAGCACCGAAGAAAAAAGTAGCAGCGAAGAAAAAAAAGAAATAAGAGATTAACGAAGATGAAATATCTTAGTTAATTGTCAAAGAAATAACATCGTAAGTATTTAACCCCGCACTTCCTCTAAGTGCGGGGTTTTGTTTTTGCTGTGGCATAAGAGATTATTTGGTGGTATAATCTGAGAAAATTCATATTTATAACTAGGGTTAAAATAAGCTATGTTTACCGGAATTGTAAAAGAAATAGGAACAGTTGAGAAAATACTCAGAGCTAATTCCTTAATAAAATTAGGGGTAAAAGCGCCATTGATTGCTCAAACATCAGAAAAGTCAGATAGCATATCGGTAAATGGAGTTTGCCTTACCTTAATATACAAGGAGAAGGATTTGCTTTTCTTTGAAGCAGTAGCCTCAACACTTAAAAGCACAAATACTAGTCGCCTTAAAAAAGGTGATCGAATAAATTTAGAGCCAGCGTTAAACTTAGGTGATAAACTAGGTGGACATTTTGTTTTAGGACACGTTGATGCAGAGCTAAAATTAAAAACAGCAATTAAGAAAAGAAGCTATTGGCAGTTAAGTGTAGATTTACCGTCGGCGTTTAGAAAATATATTGCCGACAATGGTTCAGTTGCCTTAGAAGGCATTTCGCTTACTGTAAAAAAAGTTTTTCCTAAAATGTTTCAAACTCATATTATTCCGTTTACTTACGAGCATACTACTTTGAAATTAAAACGTCCGGGAAATTTTTTAAATGTCGAATTTGATTATCTTCTTAAAAAGAGCAAGTTATAATGCGCGGTTTTATTTTTTACTTTTACCTTTATCCTTGTAACTTGTATCTAATCGGGGAGTAGCGCAGCTTGGCTAGCGCGCTTCGTTCGGGACGAAGAGGTCGGCGGTTCGAGTCCGCCCTTCCCGATTTTATAAATATGCTGCTAAATATCAAACACCCTAGTCGAATTTCTATTATTTTATTTCTGTTTATAATTGGATGTTCGTGTTTTATTTCTAATGTTTTTGCGAGCCAGCGCCAGACTCCGGTTGTCGAAGTAGTTCGGGAAAACGCAGAGACAGTTGTAAATATTAGTACCGAACATATTGTGCTTTTGCAGGAAAATCCCTATTGGGGAGGATATGGCGATGAGTTTGATTTATTGTTTGAGCAGTTTTTTGGTGGGTATAGCTATTTACACGCTTTAAAGCTAAAAAGCGTAGGCTCCGGAGTAATTTTAGAAAGCCGGGGAATCATTATTACTAATGCCCATGTTGTAAACATGGCCAGCGATGTGTTTGTAATCTTAAGTAATGGAGTTTCTGTCGAGGGTGAGGTAGTTTATGAAGACTTAAAGCAGGATTTAGCGATTATTAAGATTAGCCCTCCTCATCCGCTTCAAGAAATTAAATTGGGTAAGCCCCAAGACATTATGATTGGGGAAACAGCAATTGCTATTGGAAATCCGTTGGGGTTAGAAAATTCAGTTACAGTAGGAGTAGTCAGCGGTAAACAAAGAGAGCTATATCTTCCGGGAAGTAATGTTATTTGCAAGGAGCTTATTCAAACCGATGCTCCCATTAATCCTGGCAATAGCGGTGGAGCACTTTTTAATCTTGATGGTGAGCTTATCGGTATTAATGTTGCTGTGGTTCAAGATTCACAAAGCATTGGCTTTGCGATTCCGGTAGAGAATATAAGAGAAAGTTTAGATAATTATTTAAATCAGGAATCAAATATAAATAGTAAGCAAAGCTCTTCTCAGTCTTTGAATAATTCACATTTAGCTTTATTGTCTAAAGAAAATAATTCTGGTTCAACTGCTGAGGCAGAAAGAGCTGAAAAAGAAATAAATCAATTTTTCCAAAATATTTTTAACTATGATCATGAAAGTTACACGGAATCTAATGATTCGGAATCTTTTTATAATTCTGCCTTAGGTATTCAGGATAAGGACACTGAATATGTTTTAGAAGTTGATATTAGCAATTTGGATAAGGATACTGTAAACATTGAGATTAAAGAGGAAATGGTTATAATCTCCGCTGTGCGCTCTGTAAGTAAAGAAGAAAGCAGCAAAAACTATTTGTATACAACAGAAAGCCATGAATTTTATTCCAATATTATTCCTTTGCCCGCTGACGCTAATACAAAAAAAGCTAAAACTATTCTTAACCAAGATACGCTTACCATAGTTTTTCCTAAAGGATAAGGCATTATCCACACAAGAAAGAGATGATATTTATTGCTTTTTTGATTGAAATGAGAGGATTATTAGCTAAAATAGACATAGCGTATAATTTATAGTATAATCATTTTTCGTCTTTAAAAAGGTTAAAATATTATTTTAAATAAGCAGTCTAAAAGGATGAATATACAAGCATGAATGTATTCTTAGGTATTGACTGGGGAGGAACGTATATCAAGGCCGGTATAGTTAATTCTGATGGTAAAATAATAAAGAAAATAAACTATGCTTCGGATAAATTAAAAGATAAGGATAGTTTTATAAAGGAAATAGAGTCGCTGGTTAATAAATTCAAGCAGTTTAATATTCAGGGAATAGGTATCGGGGTTCCGGGAATGTTAAACGTTGAAGAAGGATTTATTTATTATCTTCCGAATATTCCTGGCTGGGAAAATTATCCGTTAAAGGATATTCTGCAAAAAAAGCTCAAATTGCCGGTATTTATCGATAATGATGCAAATGTATTTGCTTTAGCCGAAAGTCGCTGCGGAGCAGGAAAGGGAAAGACAAGAGGGATATTTTTAACTCTGGGCACTGGATTAGGGGGAGCAGTAATCTTAGACAATAAGATTTTAAAAGGAAAAACAAGCTCAGGAGAGTTAGGACATGTTCCTGTAAGCTTAAGCGGAATGCAGTGTGGCTGCGGCGGAAAAGGTTGCATTGAAACTTATGTTGGCAATTCGTATCTTTTAAAGCGGTATCGTAAATTAAAAAAGAATAAAACTAAAGTTAAAGATGTAAAAGAGATATTCCAGAGAGGATTAAGTGGCGAAAAAGAAGCGTTGACTGTTTGGAAAGAGTTTTCCCAAAGTTTGGGAAAATTCTTATCCGGCATGATAAATATATTTAACCCGGAAGTCATTATTTTTGGCGGCGGGGTATCTGGCGCCTTTAAATTATTTAAGCCATATGTGTGGCAGACAATTAAGCAGCAAGCGATGTGGACTCAGCTGGATGGTTTGAAATTAGTAAGAGCCAAGCTTAAAAATCCAGGAATAATCGGTGCTGCCTTGCTAGCTAAAGAAAAGCTATAAAGAAGGAGGAGATATGAAGTTATTCATCGATACCGCTAATTTAGAAGAAATTAAAAAAGCTCACTCTTACGGAGTGTTAGACGGGGTTACTACTAATCCTACACTTTTGTCTAGAGAAGCCGGTGAACCTAAAACTCAGCTTAAAAAGATATGTGAGATTGTTAAACAGCCAGTAAGCGCTGAAGTAACTGCTTTAGACAGTGAAAAGATGGTTGATGAAGCAAAAGAGCTAATAAAAATTGCTTCAAACATTGTTATAAAAATCCCTTGCACTGTCGAAGGATTAAAAGCAACCAGAGTACTTTCTGATATTGAAATAAAAACTAATCTTACTCTTTGTTTTTCACCGTCTCAAGCTTTGTTAGTAGCTAAAGCCGGGGCAACATATGTTTCTCCGTTTATCGGAAGATTAGACGATATATCTTCTGAAGGGATGAATTTAGTAAGTGATATTCGCCTTATCTATGATAATTACGGAATTTCTACACAAATAATTGCTGCATCAATTCGCAACCCGATTCATTTTTTAGAATCAGCGCGCATTGGTTCTGATGTGGCTACAGTGCCATTTTCGGTAATTGAAAAACTAATGAACCATCCGTTAACCGATGCCGGAATAAAACAATTTTTAGATGATTGGGTTAAGTTAAAAGTGTCTTTAGATAATAAGGTATAAGGAGTAAGGAAAAAGAAGTGAGATTAAAGTTACCTGTTTTATTATTAATTTATTGTTTACTTTTACCTTTATCCTTTATCCTTCATCCTTTTAATGTTTTCCCTGAAGACCCTAAAATGCCGGTAGTTATTGATGGCGACCAAGTAAGCTATAGTCAGGAACAAGG
>CAZAYU010000003.1:225759-243708 GCA_964489445.1 uncultured Planctomycetia bacterium | reverse complement strand
TAGCTTTATCTATTAAACCCGGCAAAACATTATGCCGGAAATCTGTTGAGGTAACCGCGCTGGAGGCTTTTACCGCCATATCCCTTTCTCTGGTTCCCGGATATGGGCCTTGTTTTACTTCCAAAAGTATAGTATCTTCCAAAAACTCAAGTTGATGCGCTTCAGTCAAGTGAATTGAATCTCCGGAGTTTAATGTAGCAACATCTATGAATTTCCATTCTTTAGTATAAACAAAAACATTAATCTTTCCCTTTAATACGTGAATAAATTCCTGCCTTAGCTTATTGCCAAACGGATTAGTTCCTTCTACAGCTTTATGATAGTGTAAGTCTCCTTTCGTTCCTTTCTTATGTTCAGAGCAGGTAAGGCCAAACGGCTCATCCATATCAGCCGTTAATATTTCAAAGCCTTGCGGCTGATGTTCTTTTTTAACAACCAAGCCTAATACTCTGTCGCCTTTGATGATTTTAACGATAGCTTCTTTAACTGAACTACTAGATCCCAACTTCTTAGTGTTAATCTGTTGTCTGATACCTGAATAAAAATCATTTCTAATAAATAACATCAAACTCGTTGTATGCGTGTAGATAAAAGAACCATCTTGCCGTTTTACGTCTTTCCGCTCGGAAAGCAAACCACCGTCAACTATTCCATAATCCAGCATAAACTTGGCTGCTTCATTTAACGTTACTCCGCTTTTTCCCGGTACACCATGCATTTCAAATGTCACCAAATTATTCTCTTTGTCTATTCCGATAAGATTTAAAGGATTAACTCCTTCTATCAAAGCCGCTGTCACTTGATATCGGTTTAAATTTAAAAAATATTGCCCTCTTTTCAGTATTTTATTTATTGGATTAGCTAACTCATACCCGGAAAGAGAAAAATATTTTGTTCTCTGCTTTTCTTTTTCTAATTGAGAAGCATTTTTCTTATACACTAAATCATCAAGCTCGCTTAAATCCAGCACCACCGGTAAACCTTTGGTTGCCAGAGCCCTTTTCTGCGCGTCTTTTACCAATTGAGCTGTACCAAAATACCATTCGGGATATCCTTTCCCGGGCAATTTCTCAAATAACGGTAATTTAAATAACCAATTCATATCCGAACAAACCAAAGCCGTATCAGACACATCTGTTTGCTTATTATCCTGCGTTAACATCTTCAATGACTTCGCATATTTTACATCGTTTATTATTCCATTTTTCCGGCCGTTATTGTCTAATCGATATATCTTTCCATTAATAAACTCAATTAATTTATTTCCCTCTTTAATTGTTACCTTTTTCTCAAACCCCTCAATTAAAACATTTTCCATAATCCAGGAACCATTTTCTTTAATCACCAATGCAAAATAAACTTGCTCCGAACCCCATCTGTATCCGGTTTTGCTTAACTCTTGAGAATTTGTGTATAATTTACCTTCGGCAAAAGTCCATGAATAATCGTTATTATAAAGATCACCATCAAGCATCACCTGAACAATATCTTTATTTGCTGCGTTTCGATAACCTTTCAATATATCTTTTATCGGTATGCCTACTATATTTGTAACATGCACGCCGGGAATTTGCGGCAAATCCGTTTCGAGTATCCCTTTTCCTCGATTAAAATAGAATCTTCCGTTTGGCACAGGATTCACAAGCATTACAACTTCATAATCACCGGAACTAAATTTCGTCACTGTAGCCGAAAACCGGCCGTTAGTTTGCTGTTTAGTGACAGAACTACTGGATTGTCCTTTCTTTGCTTGTAGCACACTATCCACGACCCTTAACTTTAATTCTTCAATCTTCGTTTGAATATTTGATTCAGTCAGAGAAAAGACAAAGTCCTTCCACCAAGCTCTATTTCCAGAGGATAATACTAATATATTAAACCAATTCTGCAGTTGTTTTTTTTCTTTAAATGCCTTCCTTATCAAATCAAAAACTTTGGATTTTATCACTTCAGGATCTATGATTAAATCCTTCTCAATAAAATTCAAATGCTTTCTAACTTTAAAGTATACTACACCTTTTCTTCCCTGAATATGCTCTCCAGGACAAGCATTAACCCACCGAGTATCATCAAATTCTTCTTTCTCTACCTCGTAATAATCTGACTCTTCTGGGCTAAGATATGAACGTCCTTCACCGAATTCATCCTGACCACCATAGAAAAGCTCCACACCCCATTCCCCAATTCTTTCTCTTATCGGTTCTTTCATGGTTGTTTCGATAAATTTCTCCCATTGAATTAACACATTTCCAAATTTAATAATAAATTTAAATAATTTGGGACTAATTTCTTCTTGCGCTATATTTTCAATAAGCCGAGAACTCTTCATAAAAATCTTATAGGGATTAATTGGGGTTAACGTCGTGGCAATTTCTTCCAAAATAATTAACTTATCTTTATACCAATTTAATTTTCCTTCTATCCCTTTTGTGGCTAAAGATACACCATATTGCATAGTAGAGCAAGGAAAAACACCCCTTTCAGCAAGCCTAATTCCCAGTTCTATTGCCATCTTCTGTGCTTCTTCTCGGTCTGTTTTATGAAATGAATTTCTAATTGCCGTTTCTACAAATTTAATACTACTTGTCAACATATAGATAAGAGGCATTTTCTTTTCTAATAACTTTTCAACTAATGGTTTATAGCGTGCATCAACTTTAGCTGAGCTGATTAATCGTCCTGCCGCTTTTGGCCCAATTTCAATAAAAATAGCATTAACAGCCTCATCAGATATTCTATTGTCTTCCCGGGCATTGAATAAAGCTCCAACTAAATCTTCATTTTCTGCTATAGCAAATTTTCTAATAATATTTTTATTATCCCAAGTTATACTAACACCATGCTTGACTGCAAAAGTTTTAACTTTCTCTTGAATTCTATAGTTCCTACGCTGCATCAACCAATTTATAACCATAACAGAAATAACAACAACCATTGCTGCAACAAACACAATAATAAATCCTGCTAATGCGACAACAATAGATTTAAGAAAAAATAGTAAAAGCTCTGAGGATGCGCAACGAACAAAACATAATCTACCTATTATAGATGCTAATCCCCCTACAAAAGCAGGAAAAACACAAATAAAACAACTCCTCTTCAAAACCTGTAATATGCTCTTCATTTCATCTTGAAACTTCTGTGCTATTGAGCTGCTGGATTGCAACATTGAATAGCTCTTCAGCTTATCCAATAATTTCCTGGCTGGTTTCCAAACAATTTCATTAAGATCCCATTGCGCAATCTCCAAAATCTCTATCACTTTGTTTCGTTTACTGTCGTTATTTGTATAGTCCAGTTTTCCTAACACTTCTAAAGCAACAGCACGGACAAGATTTTTTTCTTTGTTATCCTTGAGTAAACCAAGCAGTGTATCAACAGCACATATATCTTTTATGGTACCCAACGATTTAATGGAATTGATGCGCACCGGTTCTTCTTCTTTGATATCATTTGTCCGGTCGCTAAGAGCATTGATTGCTTCATCTTTTTCCTGAGGATTATTTGTGTAACCAAGGATACCAAGCGCCTTGGCGGCGGCGGCGCGGATATCAAAGCTCTCATTCTTCAGTCCATTCAAATAGAATTGCACCTTCTGAGTTATATTAGCTCCAAGACCGTTAAGAGATTCTTCGGTTGCCTTAAATAGGTTTTTATTGTTAACTTTTTTATCGTTAAGTATAACTGTAATCAACCATTTTATGGCCTGCTGTTTTTGTCCATCTGTATATTGAGATGTTTTAAGCGCTTTAACGGCAGCAAAGAACATCTGCTCTTTTTCTTTGGTATCCTTCGCCCGGTCGCTAAGGGCATTAATTGCTTCCTCTCCTGCCTGAGGATTGTTTGTGTAATCGAGGGTACCAAGCGCATTGGCGGCAGCGACACGGATATCGAGGTCTCTACTCTTCAGGCTCCCCAAGCAAATATCAGTTATCTGGTCGGTACTTGCGCCGAGTCGCACAAGGGAACCTGTCACCTCATTAAACACATTTAGTGAATGACCTATCTTAACACCCGCCAACACTGTTACGATCTGCTGTTTCTGTGAGCTTATGTAATCGAGGATACCGAGCGCCTTGGCGGCGGCGGCGCGAATAAGATAATTTTCATCAGATAACATATTGATTAAAAATTTACAAATAGGTTGGTTAGTTGCCTTTAATTTAACGAATGCATTTATTACGGCTAAACGGAAAGCTGTTGAATGTTTATCGTTATTAGAGATATGAAAAATTAGCGCCTTAATTTTAGCTGCATCTTCTTCCACCGCCATTAGACCATCGATAGCAGTTATTTTGACTGCTTCTGCTTCGTCGGTCAATGCCCCGACAAATACATCAAACAAATCTTCAGGTAACTTATCTTTAGGTAAAGCATACCCAGCATTGCGTAATGTATTAATGGCTATTATTCTTATTCTTTCTTTAAACATATCGCGATTTTCAGGGCGTAGCTTCTCAGCTAATCTTATAAGCCCGTCTTTCCCGAACCTTAGATATATTTTTGAGATCTCATCATCCGTAAATATAAGCGATGGGGACGACGAAAAATATTTATCTATTTCATCAAGGTTATCAGAAATTTTAATCCGGATTATTTCTTCCGCCTGCAATAATGTTTTTTCATCAGGCACAGGCAGCTGGCCTATCTGCGCGTCGCATGTCTTTAAATTACCCCGTGCATCAAACAGAGAAGGCGACGGTTGGACTTGTGAAGGTAAAATCGCCGGAAGCCTGCGCCAGATAAACTGGTTCGACCAGGCAAGAATACCATCAACAATTCTTGCGTATCTGTCTTTTAATTCAGGAAGACCGGGACGTTCAAGAACATTACCGGAAAATACCGCGCTATCTTTTTTTCGGCCACTAACTAATTCAATAAGTTCACTAATACCTTCCCAACTCTTTAAATGCTTCCTCTCATCTTTAGTAAGCTGAATTTCTAAACCCATATCAAGAAGATTACGCTGTTTCTCTATTTTATCTATATACGCGTCCCAATCTTGTTTATAGTCACTAAAAAATCGCTTTAAGATGGACTCTTTTTCTACGCCCAGCTGTTCTGCTAAAATACGCTTGTGCGAATTATTATTTTTTTCGGAGGGTTCAGCAATAAACATTTTAAAACCGGAAGCACCCTCGCCAATAATTCCATAATAACCACCGCGCAAAAACCGCATATCATTAGGATGCGTGCCGTAATGCGTAAAACGGGAAAGCGCTTTACGCAGTATCAATTCTTTGCGCCGTGATTTTGTCACGTCGTAGCCGTATTTTGCAATTTCTCTTTGCATCTCTTTCTCTGTAAACATACCGTATCCTTGATGCTCAGAATTAAGCAGATATTTATCGATAGCACCAACCGCTTCCTGCATGTCCCGCTTGCGGTAAAAATAAATTACCCCCATAATCACACACGGCACCATTGACGCTGCTCCGAATAGTGCCGTAGTTGCAAGCCAACCGAGCTTAAACATAGATAATATAATTGTTCCAACAGCAAAAGCCCCGAAAAGGCCAGATTTTATCTTTCCCCATTTGCTATGAATAAAGCATATTGCTTTTAATAAAACCAAAATTACAGCAGGTATACCGAATAATGATAATGTTAAAGTGCCACCGACAGAGAAAAATGATAAGAAAATAAATCCTGTCCCCACTATAAGTGCTCCGGCCGCAAAAAGAAGCTTTTTCGGTCCCCAGTTGTGCCAGAACATGCGCCCCGCGCAAACAGCTATCGGCACCGCAAGACCAACTGCGAACCACAAAAGATTAGAAAGCCAGATACCTGTGCAAAGCATGTAAAGAGTTACCGGTATGTAAAAGCCTCTTCCTGAGCGGAGAGCTTTCATTGAACAAACAGCCCACTTAGATATATCCGCCAATGCCCGGCACATATTATAGAATAAGCCCTTAAAAATTACGTCTTTAACTATCAAAGAACGTTTATTATAATCGGTAAGTATCCATCCGATAATCGGAAGTATAACAATTACATCTCCAAGTAGCACCATACCCAAAAGCAAGAATAAAGTTAAGTTCTCTAAAACTTTTCTTGGGCTAGACTGCTTTTTCCGCACTGCATCTATAATTCCCCAGACAAGAAGAATACCGGAACAAGGAATAACAAAACCAAACACCAGCCACGGATTAAAACTTCCCAATACAGCAAATAAGCCTAACAATAAACCTGCTGCTGCGCCTCCCCACGAAGTTGACCAATTGTGTTTTCTTGCTCTGGCGTTGTATATATGCGCACCGACCATCCAGGAGAAAATAAGCAAAATATAGAGAACAGAACTAAACATAGCCACCACCGGATGATACGGAGCGGCAAAAATAATCAGTATAAGTAAAGGTGTAGAAATAATACTGCCAATCTTAGAAACTTCGTAAATCATTTTAGCGTTCATCCTGGTTGCCGGAGTAACACGATCAGTAGCCGGAAAGGAATCCTTACGCTGAGTCGATTTTATCGCCACAGCATGAAAATAATGCGGGTGTTCGGAAGTAGCCAACCAGGCAAATCCCGGATCAAAAAAAGTTCTATACCATAATTTAAACCAGCCAAACGGTGCGCCGTATCTCATGTTAAGAAGAAGGACATTATTGTAAATAATTGCCATTGCCGAAGCAAGCCCGGTAACAACAAATACCGCAGCAAAAGGAAACGCGTAAGCAGGATTAATAAATAACACAACAACCAGCATAACCGTAGAAATTAAATTTATCACAATTAACGGCTTAAGCCCCCAGAATGCACCAACATTGAATACATGAGTCCAAACCCAGTTAAGCGGAGCCTTTACCGAATGAGAAAAGAGCTTACCGAAAGAATCAAATACCATTTCATACCAATCTCCGGCATATTTCTTTTCCGGGCCTAAATCAGAGATATAATCAACCGTCTTGCCCCAGCCTATCCACATCGAATGGCTATGTGGAATATACGCCCCAAGCCCTAAACCGTAAAGAGCAAGACTTAAATCTTCGGCGTTACGGGAAAGGGGCGCAATACCGTAAACCAACTCGTACTCTTCCTTGTGCATGTATTTACCAAATTCGCCAAGTTGGCCGGTTACCATCATAAATAACTGAACGATAAAATCCCAGTTTTCTTCGATATTTCCTTTTACTCTGGCGACATAGCTTAGCGGCTTATCACACACATACAACACATACTGCAAACCCATAGTATTAGGACGAGAAAGCATATCCACATTGTTTACCAGCCAAAGAGCTTCTTCGGGCCGCGTTTCCATCATCGCGTCCTGTCGAATAGATACATCATAACGATAATGACTAAAATTAGCGATAATCACCGCTTTTGCGCCTAAAACAAACTCCGGAATACCCGCTACACCTTGGGGAGCGCCTGAACCAGGCCCGCTCTGGTTGCCCAGATTACCAATTAAAAACCGGTTTTCCGGACGATTTAAATATTCAAAAGTTTCCTTATTTCCAACAGCATTAGCAACTGTATATGCTTTTATTTTTTCGGATACCCGACGATCGTAATGTAAGTCAAATCGTAAGTATTTTTTTTCGTCTGAAGTTAATACCTCTTGAGTTCGCTCCTTAAACACCTCTTCGCATTCTTCTTGAGTCAAAAGAACAGGCGAAAGCCATCCCATTCTTTCAATAGCACCTTTAAGCTCCTCTTTTCTCTTTCCTGCTTCTTCAGTTCCGCGCGAATCAAGAAAACGAAATACAAGATTACTAACCGTCTCAACCAGCATCCGCCGTGCTTTCTTTTCCTTTCCTTCCGGACCATAAATATTCTTCAGCCGATGATATTCTTTATTATAAAAACTATATTCAACATCTTCCCGGAAAGCCCGCCATTGATGTTTATACCCTTCAAGAGTACGATAAACTACAGGAAGGCGCATATTCGCCCAGTGTTTAATCTCTCTCTGAATACGCTCTGTTTCCTCTGTGCCGAATTTTTCGGCAATAATCCTCATAAGCGCATTAACCTGATAAGGCGTTTCAAATATAAATGGCTTCTTTTTCTTCTCATCAAACCAGCGAAGAAGTGATTTTATCTCATCAGACACATCAAGCGAATCAATCAAGTAAGACCACTCATCAGGATAAGCAAAGGTTATCAGATTATACATCTCTGTCGGATACGATGTTGCCTCAACATCATGAACGTGTTCAATTTGATCCTTATGTGCATCATCTAACAGTATTTTTGCCTGTCTTTCATCAATCTTTCCGTTTCTTTTGAGCGCATCGATATAACGCTTATAATCCTGCCAGGCACTTTCTTTATCCTTCCGGGCATTTGCTTTATCCTGCCGAGTATTTTTGTATTTTTTCACAGCGGTAAAACCCGTTAATCCCTCCCAATTTTTAATAAACGGTTCTGTATACGCTGAATTGTAAAAAGTAGTTACCGGCCGCGCGGTCCACTGATTACACAATACAGGCGTATCTGTGCGGTAAAAAGTATTTAATACGCGTTTTGTCCGCTCAAAGGCAATTTCTGTTGAAGTCATAAGAAATTCTCTGCCGGGAAATTGGAATTTAAGCAAACTTTCCATTGCCTCGCGAGAAATTGATCTATCTCTGAACATTGAAATAATTTGATAGCGATATGAAGCATAAGCGCGCTCGCGGATAATATTTTCATCAGTTATATTGTAAGGCTTGTAATTTTTTAAGTGCGTATCGCGATATAATTGATGCCTATGTACTCTCAAGGTAAAATAGAAAAATAAAAATAATCCAATACCTGAGAAAGCAAATGTCCACAACCCAGAACCTAACCAAACAAACCAACAATTACCAAATACAGCTATTACTGCAGATATCCCAACTAAAATGGTAATTAATTTATTAGGTTTATATTTTGCATGCTCGTTGACAGTAAGTTTTTCTTTTAATGCATCCAGCGCATATTTTATATCGGTTACATAACGCACATCAAACATGTGATAATCATTAATTGCTTTTTGTGCTACTTTCTTTTCGCTTAAATACATTCCTACCCTTATCATAAATATGAAGGAAATTCCTAAAATACACATCGCCGGTAAACCGATGAACATCCAAAACGCAAAAGACGTACCACTTAAACCGGCCACATAAGTTAATGCCGGAAAGCCATATGCCCAAGACATAACAGGAATAGCCAAATTAAGTAAAGCCGGCCAAGAAAATGCCCATCTGCTTAACCCGGCGAATTTTTGATATATAAATAAGGCTGCTGCAACCGTTCCCGCTGCAACCCAAAACGGTGCTATTTGTGCGATCGACCAAAATATACCCGCCGCCACAATAGTTGCTATTCCTTCCTTTACTTTAGGCATAATTCTTCCGTATTTAAGATAATGTCCAACTCCTCTCTTTACTTTCTTTTGTTCTTCCTCTGATAATTTTGAAAATTCCTCCTTACTCATGCCAAAAGATTGTTTATCTCCCTTATTCCCGGTCTTCCATATGGTTTCCAGCAACGAATCATATACGCCCCGCGGGCCACGCGAATGTTTGTCAATACTCCGATCCCAATTCTTAATATCTTTTCTGCTTTTCCATTTATATGTTGCGTATATAATCAACGCTACTAGCGAACCAAATACCGGGACTAAAGCTGTTACCCAACCGATAAACCCGGACACAAGTAACGCGAAATAAATACCGCCAACGGAAATAACTAATGCGGGACTTAAGAATTTCACCGCCGTACCGATAAATCTGATTATTTTAACTTGTTTTGCCGGTGCGGTATATACAGCGACATCTGCCTGTTTCATGCTTTCTAAAGCAACCGGTAAAAGTTTTTTTCCTACTATTTCCGCTATAAGATATGAAAAAAACTCTCCGTTTTTTCTTGCTTCCAAGAAAAACTTCCATAAAAATGCGTGCCCAGGAAAAGCATCCTTGCCTATTTCTGCTTCCTTAATTTTTATTTCCGCTTTAAAGTCGGGAGAAAACCCTTTAAATCCACCGCTAATTTTCGATAATTCATTTAAAGTCAATTTTAACGCTTCCAGCGGCTCTTCATAATCACTCAACTGCATTAAGCGGGAAAGATAAAACTCTTCAAAGTATGATGACCATATCCAGTTCATTGAAGCTTTTGCTCCCTTACGGATTCTTTGAATTTTCGCATACTGATCACGTAAAAGGTATAATATAACTGCGGAACGATTCACCACTTCCGGAATAAGGCCCGGCTTGTTATTCTGCAATGTCTTCTGTTCTGCCAATTTAAGAATGTGCCTTGTCCAATGTACCTGTCCTTGTAATGCCCCGGTTATACAAAGCGCTAGCTCGCGTAATACTGCTTCTTCCAACGGTATTTCAAACCATCCTAAGTATGGTTTTACTTTAGGGTTTTTTGCAATGATTTCGTCTATTTTCCCCTGAATTTCAAAGCGCTGTTTTTCACTATTCGCCTTATATATTTCTTCTTTAAGCGCTAGTATTTTATTGCCCAGGGCGGCCTCCTTGGGAGTAGCCTCCGAACGTACCCGTTCAACTTTCATCCAAAGATTACGCCTTTCATCTTCAGTCCAAGGGCAAGAACGCTCTTCAATCCTCTCATCCTGATACCCCCAAATTTTAGCTACAGGAGTATTTCTATCCGCAATACGAGTAATAAGTTTATCTACAAGCCTATCAATTACATATCCAATAAATTCAATTTTCTTGCCTTGTTCTTCCGGAGCTAATCCCGGTCTACTTATATGACCGGGATCAATAACTTTTATTTCTTGACCGGCAATTTCGTAATACTTTTTTTCACCTTTTCCTTTAATGTTACCCTTATCAAAACCCCACTCCGCTAACATTTTCTCTAATATCGGCCGATATACTTTGTTAGCTAACTCAACAAAAATCCGATCGGCAATATCATCCATTTCCAAATCTTGATAATCACCTGTACGCTTTTCTTCAATAGCTGCAATAACATCATTGAATATTTCCTCTGCCTTTTTTTCATTTTGATGAAACCGCGCCGCAACATCTAAAACATCAGCAACACCGTCGGCAAGATTGTGTACCGACGCAGGAAAAATATTATTGATCCTCTTTTTTATATCATTAAGCAGCGAAGAACTCGCCTGTTTGAGAAGCTTGAGATTTTCATCGACATCAACCTGTTCTGCTGCGCCATTATCCGGAGCAATATTTTTATCTTGCTCTTTTAAATTAAAATTCTCGGCCTTCTTAAAGATATTCCATACCTTAATAATACCCACAATTAATATCCCTAAAGCCGCAACGACGATAGCAATTACTAAACCCCATTTATTCTGGAACGCGCTGTGTTCAAAAACTTCTTTATAGCTTCCTCTTAATTCATTCCGACGCCGGTCAACCCCTTCGTAATCACTTCTGTCAAGCTGATTTACCTCTTTTTTATCCGTAGACTGGGATATTGCAGCCAATTCCGGAACGCCTTTGCCTATACCTACATAACTAAGCGCCTTAGGTGCCCGATTTTTTATATTAGCCACAGATTCCTTTGCCCTGTCTATAAACTGGGCGAAAGAGCTATTCTCGCAGAACCGGTCATGCAACTGCCGACTCCTATTAAAAGATACAGTGTCGGTGCGGGGATCATATCCGGGCACTCCCTGGTCATCTTTAGTCTCAAGGCGATATTTGCTTTCTTTAACCGCTATAGCCTTACCGTTGAAGAAAATTCTGGTGGGAGTTGTCATGGTTAATATATTATCCTGATTCTGTTCGGAAAATCTTTTATACCAAGAAAACATCCCTTCGTTATCAGCATCAAACTCATACACATACATCCAGCCAAAATTGTTTCTTTCTTTTGCGTGGATTGTTAAAACAATTTTATAAGGTTCTTCTGGAGACAGCACTTTGCCTAAAGGATCAATTACTATCGTTGAAAAATTAGCGGTAGCGTCGGGGTTATAATAGAGTCTTTCGAGTTTATTGCTAAATCCTTCCGGTTTATATTCTTCATAATGAAGCCTTCCGTCTAACCCTACAGCAACAACCTTCAGAGAAAATTCCCGTATGTCACTAACATTGTATCTAATACACTCACCGTCTATTACCAAATCAGATGTGCGTGCGGTATGCTCAAATATAGTATAATGGTGCGGCTTGTTACTTCCTCCCTTATACTCATACGTAGTCCCGCCATTAGATATACCCAAATAGTACGTGCTGTCGGAAATTGCTATTTTAGGATAATACTCAAGGAAATATATATATTTTGGCTCATATAAACCAAATCCTTTCTTGCTAATCGCCGGAAATCCATCTTTTACAACTCTTAGTCTGCCTTTATTATCCTTCTCTTCTTCTCTTGTGTACCGTATATACTCGAATAATTCATTGCTATCCAAGCGGGCAAGATTATTTCTAATTATCTGATAAGCATTACTGTCATTCTTTTCACTATCTAAAAGTAGATTCGCGCGTCCAAACTTAGTGCTATATGAAACGCTACCATCGGTTGCAATAGTTGTGTTGTTGTTTGATAGTGAATAAACATAGGCATTGCTGCCTCTTTCGTTATAAAGTGTAGTTACCGTAATATCCGCAATTCCATATTTGCCAATGGCGTTGGCGCTACCTGTAAATAAAGTCTTTTGCTTGTTGTTGAGATAAAAAGAATAGACGGCCATTTCATTGATAAACTTTCCTTTTTCCAGCCTTCCAAAATGGCGCTGTTCAAGGAGACCGCGTCCATTCTTGTATTCTTGTTTATAACGAATTGCTTCTGCTGCTTTGGACCTGATAAAATCTAATACCTGATATCGTATCCTCCCTGACGAATCATACAAATCTGAGATAACAGAATCATTGATATCTACCGGAGAACTGTAAATATTAAAAAACTGTGATTTACTGATTGCCATTCCTTCAGGCTGTTTGTTTTCATTTGCAATAAAAAGTGCATTATTAACCGCTAAATTCATTCTGCCGGGAATACCCAAATAATTACTGGTAAAAATAGTCTCTATTTCAAAGCTACCGGATTGAGGATTATGTCGGCCATCCCAGCGTTTTTCAATACGCCCACGATTATCTTTTAACAACAACCAGCGTAATTTCTGTTTGTAATTATTAACTTCAATAAAAGTACGGCCTTGAGAATTTATAAGCTCTCCGTTGTCAAAAGGAATGAGCTTTGAGTCCATAAACAATTCGTCTCTCTGCCCTATTGATTGCTCATCATATATATAAGTTTTTCCTCCTAACGCAATACCCACCATCCCTAAAACTCCGCTAAAAATATTTTCGGTCATTATTTCTCGGATAAATTCTGCATAACGAAAATATCCGTCATAGCGGGCAACGATTCTTCCGGCATTATCTGTTACCTCTTGCCAAGCAAAAGTTGATCCTTGATTCTTCGCATACAAGTGTTTAAATTCTTTAAGCAGCTGAAATTCTCCTGCTTTAAAACTATAATTTAATACACGAGAGCGAATGAATTCTCCTCCTCTTAGAGGCAGCTTTGTTGTTCCTAAATTAACAAAAACATGGCTTTCCTTTTCTTGACGCTGGTCATCATAATTTATCTCGGTAATAATATTTTCATTGATAACTTCTATTAGGTTGCCGACATTATCTGAAGTAATCCTATCTATTGTTTTATTAAGCATGTTAGTAACATCTTCACTGACCTTTCCGTTTGCCCCGTAATTAGATTTTCCCGAAGCATAAAGCAGAGTTCCGGTAGAAGCATCTCTAGTTGCCGACCACTCCTTACGTCTTAGATCATCATAAGCATTATCTACAGAAAATATTCCGGCAGAATTAGTTTTATTAACACACCAGACAAGCCCGGTAGCTGTTTCCTGACTAATAACTTCAATTATTCCGTTTACCAGATTTTTCTGTTCTTTAACATATCTTCCGTAAATCCGTCGTCCCTGCTCATCAACCGGTAAGCCCATAACATCAAGGTATGTCTTACTTTCCTGAATTACTACTCCTCTTATATTTATAGTTTGATTGCCAATTTCCACTCTCCGTCTGTTGTATTCAATGTTTGTTGTTTCTGTACCGGTTAGAGTATTTATATCAATTGCCAATAGAAGTCCAGTAGCTGTTTCTACCGTCATGTTCCGTTTTATATAAGTATTCGGATTGTATTCGTCAGTTACCGCAAGCCCTTGAACTCTTAAATATTCGGCTACTTGGCCTTTTTCATTAAGATAAGGTCTTGCATCTGTAACCAAAACAATTCTCCCGGCTTTATTTTTTGTCTCTGAATATTCGAACACCCTTAAGGAATTATATAGGTTGTCGGTGCTCTCTTTACCCATGCGGGTATTTACAGTAGAAGATAAAATTAATCCGGTAGCTGTCTCGACAATAATAATTGTTTTAAGTCCGGTATTTGGATTATAACTTTCAGCTTTAAATTGGACATTTGCTCTGTAAGGCTGGTTGATTTTTCCTTCTGCATCTAGCTCTGTAGTAACAATTGCTACTATATTTCCTAACTGATCTTTGATTATTCCTTTTTTTAAAGTTCTTAATGAATTGTAAAAATTTTCTGTTGTTTCTTTACCCGTGCGAGTATTGACAGTAAAATACAACACCAAACCGGTAGTATTATCCACAATAATTGTAGTTTCTAACCCTGTATTCGGATTGATTGCTCGTGCCTTAGATTGAGCATCACTTCTGTAAGGCTGACTGACTTTTCCCTCTGTATCTAATTCTGTATTAGTAATTAATACTATACTTCCCCATTGATCCTTGATTATTGATTTATCTAATACTCTCTGAGAATTATATAAGTTATCGGTGGTTTCTGTACCCATGCGGGTATTTACAGTAGAAGATAAAATTAATCCGGTAGCATTATCTACAGTAATAAGTGTTTTCAACCCGGTATTTGGATTAAGAACATCCGCTTTTGATTGCGCATTATCTCTTAAAGACTTCTCTATTTTTCCTTCATTATCCACATAACGAGAAGCATCAGAAACTAACACTATCTTGCCGGCTGCATTTTTAGTAACCGCCTTTACTAATACCCGCATCCGATTATATTCATTAGCAGTTACCTCCAATCCTTGAGCAGTTAAAATCCGTGATTCCTTAACCAAGCCGGTAGCTCCTTCGGTAATAATAATCATCCTTATCCCGTTGTTAGGATTATAGACTTCTGCTTTTGCTCTTTTCTGAAACCGGTAAGGCGCTGCGATTTTTCCATCCGCATCTAACTGAGCGCTGGTAATTAAAACAACTCTTCCGTCTTTATCATAAGTCTTGCTTCCTCTTACTACTTCCAATTTATTGTATTCAATAGTATTCTTTTCAAATCCGGATTGGGTTAAAACTTTAACTTCTTTATCCAAACCATTCCAGCCCTGAACTTTAACCGTCTTTTCAACCCCTGTACCCAATTCTTTCCGGATGGCAATAGTATATTTATACATACGATTTCCTTGCTCATCAACCGGTCGCCCAAAAGTATCAAGCGTTTTAGATTCTATTAATGTAATGCCTTCAGTATTTATGCTTTCTCTTCCGGTTTCAATATCCAAAGAATTAAATCGTAGTACTGTTTCTTCTATACCACTTTCAGTCTGGGCTCTGATTCTACTCACCAGATCTCTGTCTGTATCCAACCAAACTTCCATTTCTAAATTAGTGTTTGGATTGTAAACTCTTCTGACTAATTCGCCTTCATCGGTTAACCGTAGAACCCGACTTTCATCAATCACTGCTCCGCTTCTCTGTGTATTATTATCCCAGACACGCCTTTCTGAATAATTAGCAATATCACGCGAACGGTAATTCCGGTCATTATAAAACAACTCGGCAACATTATCAGCTTCAATATTCATCACAAAATTCAGGCTGTTTACATCTTCACCAGTATACCCAAAGTCAATCGCCCGATTATTTTTTGCATAAACATCTTTACCACTAAAGATTAAACGGCTTCTGCCTTTACCATCCTTAACGTAAACCTTAGCAATCTGGGTTATTGTATTCTGTTCATAAAAACTTATTCCTCCATATTGGTTAAACCCTAAAGTTCTAGATTCATTCACTTTTAAGCCAGTATCTAGATCAAAATTTTCTGCTTTTGTAGCAACACCAAAACCAGCTAATAAAGGATTACCATAGATAAATTTGGTTAAACGTAAGGATATTGCTTCACCGATAACTGTTTTCTCCGCAGAATACACCTTATTAAAATTATCAATTTTTTTCTTAGTGATTACTTTATTCACAAAATCAACAACTTCCACAGAAAGTATTCTTCCGTTTACATCTAACAAACGGGAGCTAGAAAGAACATCTCCCTGCCAATCATAAGTAGTACTAAAAGAAGCGAGATGCAAAGCTTCGGAAAACGCAGAATCATATTCATATATTGTATATCTGTCTTCACTGAATCTGCCATATTCAATTATTCCGTCTTTATCCCGGATAATATTGCCTCCGTAAAGTCCAATTGTCCGGTAAATAGTATTTGCTTCTTTTCCGTTTCCTGCATAGTAAATAATTTTTTGTTCAATTTGCTTGCTATCTTCAAAAACATTTAAATTTCGGGTAAGAGAATAAAGAACCTGCTGGCCTTCTGCCTCAATGTAAGTTTTTACGCTTCCAGCAACATACACCGGCATCCGACGCGGACCCTCTAAGATAAACCTTCCTGAACCAATATAATCATATTTACTCCTTAAGCTATATCCGTGTTCTTCATCTTTAATTGTTTCTTCAAGAAGATAACCGGTAGCCGGATTAGTATCATACATCTGAAAAGCAGAATAAAACTTGTCCCCATTTTTATGGAAATATTGTACTTTTTGCCCAACATACTTATCCCGGGAATTCATAAAGATTCTTTCTGAAATACTTAAAATGTTAACCGCATCCCCAATAAGGCTCGACTCTCTGTTGTAACGGTATCTTAATTCTTCTAAGCTGCCGCTTTCTCCAACAAAAGCAACCGCATATTTAGCAATACTATAAGGATTTGTGTATTTTGTTTTAAAATTATATCCATCATAAATAAATATAGTTACCATGCCCGAAAGTGTACGGTATTCAAAGCCGATTCGCTCCGGATTTATCGCTATCGGATGTCCTATCTTTTTCTCAATGTCATCCCAGTGGCAATCAATTTTAATTATCATTGCCATAAAACTCTCTGCATCTTCATAAACTTTTTCTACAACCCCTACAGCAGCTTTTTCAAATAAGAACTTACCTACCCGGCTTAATGCCTCTGTCTTAAGCGGCCCTCTCGGCCCGATATTAAAATCTGAACCATGCGGTATATTTAATTTATAAAATCTGTTTAGCGCCTTAACAAAACGGCCATTGCTCCTGATAAGCCGGACAAAATCACTTACTACAGAAAGCCGCTTTACATAATTAGCAGCATCAAAGTTTTTAGCAAAATCGCCGCCAACATCACTAATAATCATAAAAAGCACACCGGCTACATCTAAATTCTCCGCCCTTAACCTAAAATCTTTACTTAGAGAACGTAAGCCATAAACAAAATTGAAGTCACTAACATCCATTCCGGCATCATGAGTTTTCTCCAGAAAATGGTTCATGTAATAAGCCAGAGTAAACAAAGCATCTCCCAATTTACCCAAATATTCTTTACCAAGAGATTCTCCTAAGTCCGGATTTAAACTTACTTTTCCCGGAAAAGCTTTACCACTAATATCAAACTTGGTACCCCTGGTCCATTCAATAAATGCTTTGCGGTCGATATATCCTCTATTAAGCGCGCTTACTGCCACTGAAACAAGCGGAAGCATAACAATAAACTCATCAATGTCGATAAGTTTTCCATCTTGACCATATAAAATACTGCCTAAGTAGTTCATTAATTCAAGAGTAATACTTGAAATATCCACCCCAAACACATTTTTGAATTCATCTTCTAATTTATTCTGTTTGATCTTCTCGTAGAAGACAACAACTGCAAAGAAGAATTTCAAAGTGTCTTCAATCTGGCTAT
>CAZAYU010000003.1:11070-225659 GCA_964489445.1 uncultured Planctomycetia bacterium | reverse complement strand
AAACTTAAGATCAAAGAGTTGATCTTGTCTTTGTTGCTAAGTGCGTTCCATTTATTATAAAAGTATTCCACCCTTTTAAAGAAATCACTGAATGCATCAACACCATCCCAATCAGAGCTACCTGTTGTATAAAATAAGAATGTCTGATAATAAGGATCATTAGGCGGAGAAAAACTTGATTCTATTTTTGACCATACTTCACGGATAAGGCTCTTTATTTCTGAATCACTCGCTATCGCTCTATGTAAATCTGCCGGATCGGCTAAAGAATTCACGAATGCCCACGCACCTTGATAAGCATACCCTGTGGTTAAGCCAAAATATCTTTCATATTCATTAGGATTAGAGTCTTTATTCCCGACAATTCCGAATAATAATTGCAAATAACAAGGATCTTGCGAAAATTCATCCCAACGGAAATCTTTAACTTTATACCCATATAAAGTATAGAAATCATCCTCAGCATTATAAGTAAACCGCAAATCATTAGCTATACTCTCTATCTCTCCTAAATCATGTAAATAAGCGCTAACAGCAAGATCTATGGTACCGTGAGCAGGAAGATACCAATGTCTGACAGAGAAACCCTGCTGTTTAACAAATGTAATCGCCTCGGTATTTTCTCCATAATTGGTATTCCACTCTTCATAGCTTCCGGCTAAATAAGGATAGCCATCAAATAACTTTAGAAATTCAGATTGATGTAATAATTTGTTTTCCGCTTCGTACTTAGGATTATCCGGAGGAAACGGCTCAGCAGCCTGTTTGTCTTCTTTCTCATCCTCAGAAGAAGCATCAGCCAAACGTGAACGATCATTTCCCGTGTATCCTTGGTCAATAATAATTTCTTGATTACGCTTTATTTCTTTAGAAACGCTGTCTACCAAATTATATCTTCTATCTTTCATAAATTTATTTTCTTCAACTTGCCCAATAGCTGAAGTATGTTCCTTAGAAATACTTAACGCGTTCACATCTAAACGCCTAATATCGTCCCCTGTATATCCGGTGTCCACAACACGACAAGAATCATTCCTTAGCTTCCTTATTTCTTCTTTTGTTGCTTGACTTAATTTATACTGGTGATTTTTATACTTATTTTCTAACTCACAATTAGCTTCATCAGATAACCCTAACAAAGCTCCGATTTCATGGGCTAAAATAGATTCAATAATGCTTTTTTTATTAAACTTAAGCAAGCCATCTAATTTTGCAATAGTATGTGTTATTTTTTCTTTCTCTATCGAAGAAATACCATTTCTCTTGGCGGCTTCGGCAAAATAACCATTTATCTCTGTAATAACTTTGTGGGCATCTTCTTCGCTGCCGGTAAAAATTCGGCTATTGATTAAAATACCATCTTTTAAAGCTGTAGCGATAAAACCGGCTTTACTATTTATATCTACCGTCCTCACTCTCAATCTTGACTTCGCTTTACCCTCGCCGGTCAAAATAGAGTCAACAGCAAAAAAATCACAAACTCCTTTAATTTCTTCCTTTTGTATACCATCAAATAATTTTAAATTAAACAAAGGCTTAAGAAGTATATCTAATGTCTCAAGTGTTTCTCTACTCTTAGATTTTTTGCTTTCTGCTTTTAATTCACCATAAGCTTTGAGCAATTCTTTGGCGGCTATCTTCTTGTCATCTTGATGTACACTAAAAAAACTAATATCTATACCCACATCTCTAAATAATTTTCCAACTCCACTATCCGAATTAATCAAACCTCCTGCTTCTTCAGTAACATCCTTAAGGCTTGCATTAAACTTTTGCACACGGTTCCAAGTCCATGAATACGGTTCCTGGTTAATAAATAGCTCTTGCGGTATTTGGTTAAAATAGTCTTCTATTGTTCCTGATTCAAAGGTTTCGTTTATTTTGACCCAATAATATAGGTAAGGTAAAGCCCGGCTAATATCTATTCTGATTTCTGCCTGACGATTTTTCCTTTTGTTTATTAACTTTTCAAAAAAAGCCTTCATTTCAAATACCCGGTTAATACAAGAAACAAAGTCAGAATGCTTATACTGAAGTACTACCATTTCTGCGAATATAACATCTTTATATTTTGCGGAAACCTGATTAATAATATTTTTAGATTCTGGACTTTTAGAAATTAAATTATAGGCAGATTGAACTTTTGCGGGAATAATTGCCGGGATATCACTTAAGTAAAAAGCTAATTGAAATTTTAAGTCATCGGTGATACTTTGCGGGAATAATCTTGTATCATTTAATACCGAATAATAAACATAGCTAAAATTTCTTATGCTGTATGAATTTGTTTTGGGTGATTCATTTTCTTCCAAGCAAAACTTTTTAGCTAACTCAATAGTTTTTTCTAATCCTGGAGGAGCCCGAGCAGATAAAGGAAAAACTACGCTTTGAGCGTTAAGCAATACAGAAATATAACCAAACATCTTCCGGGATTCTAATCCATCTTTTTCCCAAGCTCGAGACATTTTCACCCAGTCAAATAAGAAATTAAACTGCCCTTCTTGGGTAATATTCAGTTCTGGTACAAGTGCCCGGCTTCCGGGAACTTGAGTGCTGGTTTCTCCGCTTAAATACCTACGAACAGATACAGCCTGGTTTAAATATTTCTCTAGATAGCCAATATCTTCTTTTTGATTAACAAAATAACGTAATATCTTTAAATGTTCCGGATTGGCAGGATTAAATTTCTCTTTTTCGCCCAATAATTTACTAATTTCATTCTTAAGACGATTATACCTGCCTATTTTCTGCTTGACGTCTTCTATTGATTTGCCTTCACGCAATTTTTCTGACCAATAGACAAATTCCCAGAACACTAAAGGATCACTCAATCTTTTTGCCCCTAAATAAGAAAATAGATCAGTATTATTCTTTAATTGGAGAAATCTTTCCAGCATTAACCTAAAATCATCACTATCAACATTACTCATCATTCTCATAAAATATTTAATTGAATATTTGTCTATCTGTCTGAGCAAATTCTCCATTCCCGGCTCTGCTATGCTGCTAGTTTCGGCTAATCCCTTCCGTAAAATAACCATCAATTCGTTTATTTTTGGCTCATAATCTTTCTCCTCGAATAAAATATCTCCCACAGGAAAAATACCAAAACGCGCATCTTGTTCTTTTCTCAAGCCTGTCCAGGGATTTTCGCCAAAAAACCAATATTCACCGGACAAACCAAAATCAGCTTCATTTGTTCCGGAAAGACTGACATCCCACTTGCCCGAAACATATCTTAATATCATCTCCATATCGTTATCTGAATCAAAATCAAACTCTACTCCTATTCTGCTGTTTACAGGAGTAAAGTAATTAACTCCGGCATTAGCATTGATGTTTCCTCCTTCCATATCTAAGCCACCAAACGCTTGTAGATTATTATTAAATATTTTCTGCGCTTCTATTTCGGTAACTACTTCACCTTGGGAAAAATCATACCCGGAACGTAATGCAAATAAATCTACTAATGTTCCCTGCTTTTCAATTATTCCATAGGCAATAAAACTGTCCTTTTGACTTTTAGCTCCGGCACCTAACCACCAGTTTTGAGAAACATCTTTGGTAATTTCTCCTCCTAGAATAAGATTAGCATCGTCATTGTCATGCTCTAAAACACCTTCCATCCTATAAGTTCCAAATTTCTGATTGTACTTAAGATAAATATCCCTATCCTGATAGCTAACTGCTACTCTTCCTGGGTGACCTTTAATCTCAAACAATCTTATATAGTCAAAGAATAAAGAATAGCCTTCGCTATCCATGTCCACTCCCACGCAAGAAGTCTCGTTGTTGTTGCTAGCTTCTAAATATAAGCTATACCGGCTACCATCATCATCTACAAATACCGCGACTCCCGGCTTAAGATGTAAATCTTCATCTATTTTTTCAAACTCGACTCCTATCCGCTGCTGCTCCGTTCCACTTTCGGCACCTAACATTGTCGAATTGATGATTGTACTATAATCAACCCGCAACTGGCTATTTATATCCCCCAGAGGAATAAGATTAGTTGTTGTAAAGTCTATTTCGTTTGCTTCATCCAAATCATACCCTCTGCCTCTTAGCCCATCAATATTTTGCGGGGTTACCTCTATCCATACAGCTGAATTAGGTAATTCTTGACGATAAATAACATCATACATTAAATCCCGGACTTCTTCGTTTAAAGGATACACTCCTACATAACGAACGCCATCTTTGCTTATTACATCACGCAAAACAAACGAACCCCGAGGATCAATATAGTATTTCATTTCCTTTACTCTGATTTCCTTAACCACATTATCTTTGCCGCGGACTTTGATTTTGTTTTCATCCTCTGCCTCAGCAATCATTTCAGCTAAGCTATTCACGCTATGGATAAACCCAGACTTTACATTGCTAATCCGAGTCTCATCGGGACTGCTGATTAATATTTGTAAAAGTGATACTGCATTCACCACAACCATTGCGATCCAGTTAGAGGAAAGATAAATTTGAGAATCATGATGATCAGCCCGTAAATACCTGATGTATTCTCTATGCAGAACAATGCTTTCTTCTATTAATTTTAAATTGGCATTATACATTTTATTTTGATAATAAATTATTGCTTTTTTAAGCTCATTCAAAGAAAGCTTTCCAACTGTTTCAGGAAAGTAATTTCCTAAAGCTTTGCCTTTAGCTAGATAATCTCTTAGATCGTCTCCCACGAAAAACTGTCCAATCTTTTCTGTATTTAGTTTCTCTTCAATAATCTTCGCTGCCAATGCAGAACGTAAAATTTCCAAATATTTTCTCTGCTCCCAAATACTTAATGATTTTTCTCCGATGCGCCGGGCAACATCTTTATACTTCTGAAAGTTTTCCGACTTTTCCTCGGCAGTTTCCCAAGTTATCCGTAAGCTTAAAAAAGAAATATTTAATAGTGAAAATTCTACTCCTTTCCCTTCTTTTTCTTCAAGTTTATTTTTAAAATCATTAATATTCCGCCGTGCTTTTAAATAATCAATATCACTTTTATACTTATTACCTACATATTTTTGCAATACGCCTTCAATAGCTGGATCAGTGCCGGAATTATTCCTATATTTTGCCAAGATTGCGTCAGGCTCTTCCCGACACAAAGCTCCGAGCTGCTCAAAAATAATCTTGAAGCTGTTATACTTAGATTTACTCAAATAAATCCTGTTTTCTTCTAAATATTGCGGTAAATACTCAAGCTGTTTGCCGCTGTTATCCTGAATGCCTGCTGACCAATTAGGAAGAATGCTCAAAACAACTTCCTTAACTTTATTTGCCAGCTTAAATCTCCTTAAAACTTCATTTATAAATTCAGCAGTTTTATCGCTAACAATTCTTTCCCTGATTTTATTGATAATTACTTTCACTTCTTCTTTAGACAAAGATCTTTGAAGCTCATTCTCCAACACCTCAAGAACGTCTCCGGCATCTATTGCAGCTTGATTCTGAAACAACTCTTCTAATACACGTTCATTGATCAAGCTTCCTTCATCTATACTAAAAACATACCTTCTCACCTGCCACCAACTAAGCTTAATCGCCTCGGCTAAAGATTCTTCTTTACCGCTAAAATACTCTCTAAGCTTATTCCCCACATCCATAAGCATCGCTTCTGATGTTGGATAAGAAGCGCTCTGCTTAGATAATTCACCGGCGGCCTCTTCTACTGCGTCATTAAATATACTGTTGTTTTTAAAGAAGAAAAATACCGGCTCTTCTTCTACCCCGATTAGTTTAACAACACCTTCTGCTACATTCTTTAAAGCTTCGCCTGGTTCTTGGTTATTAAATTCTCTTATTTCTTCCTGAATTTTTTCTAAAGTATTTTTTTTGTCTCTCTGCGTAGCAATTTCCTCGAGAACCTCAATCACTCCTCCAAATGTCTCTTCGGCAATTATCTGGTTATTCTTGAAATAAACAGATGATTCCCTGTTTTTAATTCGTAATTCATTTAATAATTCCACGTACTCACTCAAGGTAATCTTTGACTCTTTGTATGCCTTAGCTAAAAACCCAGTATAAAAAGCATGGATTTCTTTAATTCTTTCAATGGCACGATTATAACCGCCCTCTTCTTTTAAATTCTTCTTAATATCCTCAACATTTAACATCGGAAATCCAAAAATATTTTGCTCATTTTTATCTTTCCCGCTTATTATAATTGCCTTTAACCTTTCTTCTAGGCTGCCTTTAATCTTAATTTCTTTTACCTCTTCTTTGGTTAATAACTCTTTTATTTTTCTTTTATTTTCTGCCTGTTCTTCCTTCAATTTTTTTAATTTCTCCGGGTCAGAAGATTTTTTTAGCTCTTTCTCTATAATTTGCAGCTTTCTTGCCAATTGTTTATACATCCGCTCCACACGGCTTCTCCGCCGGAAAGCAAGGCTATCGATAAACTTATCCAGCTCTTTTTTCCCAACGCCAGAAAGCTTTCTGCGCATTGTTTCCAATACATCTTTTGTGCTTTGATTTTCCGGCCAAGCTTGAAAATAATTCATCATAAACGGATAAACTCTTTCGTAATTTTCCGTCTTATTAATTAAAGCCGCAAATAGCTCGTTGTAAAATATTACTGTCCGTTTTTCCGGTGAAGTTCTTTCCGCAATATCCATTATTTGGCCCAAAGTCATCTCCCTCATCGATACTGTTTCTTTTTCGTTTATCTTTTCACTTTTCTCCTTGTCTCTGAAAGCATGCTTAATCTCCGGCGAAATATCTTGATAATATTTAACCTTTTGAGATTTTATTTCTGTTCCGGAATCTGGCTTATTTTCATCTTTTTCATCAGGTTTAAACCCTTCTCGTGACTCTATTTTACGTAAACAATCATTAAATGATTTCTGAAGATTCTTAAACGACATCACATGCCATTTATTTTTTTGAACCTCAGCGTCGCTTATTTTTCGTTCAAAGAATGCGTTTATCATCTTTTTCCAAGCCTGATATTTCTTTATTTCTTCAGCGTTTAGCTTTAACTTGACCTCTTCGGCCCCATCCCAAAGTAACACCCGGATAACAACACTTAACGGCAGACTATCCTCGCCAAAGCTTTGCCAATTATACCCAAGGCTTATATAAACAAAAAGGCGGGAAAGTAGTGTTGTGTTATAACTTGATCTTATCCCCCCGATTTTAGAAAATGCTTCACTTACGGTTTTATTAAACTTTTCATCCATTTTTCTTAAGACAACACTGAATACTCTTTCTAAATTAAAATTTTCTCCCAAGCTAATTTGCTGATTGGAAAATCCCATTTGTTTAGCCAGTATCCTTCGCGCCTCTCTCAATTCTGCCCGCTGCCTTAAATAATCCAATCCCTCTTTTTTTGCAGTTTTCAACTCTTTTTCCATTTTAAACACATTTTCCAGCGCAATCATCAGTGGTCCCGCTTCGCTATACATCTCGGCATTAGCATTATTGGTTTCGGTTAATAAGTTTTCTACCTGTTCGAAGGTTGTATTTTTCCTATCACCAAAAAGTTCTTCTAACAAAGCTCCCTGGGCTTTAAATCCTAAAGCTAAACTCTTATCTGAATCAGAACGGGAATACATAAGTTTAAAGAAAATGCTTAACGCTGATTCATACTCTTGAGAAATATCTTCGCTGTCAAACCCGGATAATATATACTTTCCTACTTTTTCAGCCATTATTTTTTCAACATCTGTTTCACTCTGGGTTAACACCATTGCGTCATCATGATAGGCAATATCGTAAAACTCATTTACTTTATTTTTTACTGCTTCGTATAAACTAGTCTGCTTTAAACTATAGCCTGCGTGCTGGCGAAACTGCCCGTTAAGCCACTGGCTCATTAACGTTTTTTCTGTAAAAACTACTAACGGAACTTCTATTTTCAGCAATTTGTTTATGGTTATTGACAAATATTCCGCCCAAACAGGATCACTTCCGGTAATTGCTTTTATTATCTTTTCTGTTAATTGTTTGTCACCTCCGGTAATTTCCTTTAAATCAACAATAGTTAATAGCTTGGCCTTGTTCTTATCCTGCCAAATCTTAATTTTCTCTAAAACTATTAGAATTTCATTCTCGCTTTTTTCTATCCCGCCTTCTTTAAGCTTATATATCACCGCATCAACAATTGAACTTAGTATATTGTTTAAACCTGCATCCGTTTTATTCCGATAAATACTTTCGGTTAATTTGCGTCTTTCAGCCTCTGAATTTTTCTGTTCTGCTTTCAGGCTTTCAACCTCATCTCCTAGCTTATCAATTTTCATCTTTAATTGATTTTGAATATCTAATTCTCTGCTTATTTCTTTTCCCCTTTTCTTTTTTCCGGCTATTTCTTCTTCAATTGCCCGTATCTCCATTATTTTATTAGCCAATTCTATTATCTTACTATTCAAATAACTCTCTTTTTTGACTAACTCTTTCAATTGCAAAAGCTTTTCTTTTAATTCTTGTTTTTTCTGTTCTTCACACTCAATAATCTTTGTTTCCAAATCTTTTACTGCCTTTTCTCCTTTAAGTGTTTTTAAGGAAGCAACCCAGATCATTTGCATAAAAGGCGTATTGTCTTGTTGAACAATCTTAGAAACCTTCCCATACTCAGCTCTTAGCTCTCGAGGAAAGAAGCTGATCAAATAACTTACAGAAAGCGCCTTTTCTTGTTTAAAAGAAATATTATTCGTTGCTGTTCCGCCGGAAATTATTCTTCCCTTTCTCGCATATTCCCGATAATAAGCAAGAACTTTACCCGGATAATTGTGATTTATCCGGCCAATATCAATATTATTTTTAACCCCGAATATTCCGGCATGATAACACCTTAAGGACCACTGAACATCTTGATTCTCAGCTTTAGCCGCTTCTAAACATTTGTTTAAATGCCTAACTCCCGCCAATATATTGTAATATTTATTGTTCAGCATCCCGATTATTGTTTTTTTATGTTGTCTTACTAATTCTTTTGCTTCTTTCTGGTTTGCCCATTTTAAAGGCTTTCCCAATTCCGAGCTTAATTCTCGATTTAATACTTCCAACGCTGTTAACGGCATTACCTGCATAAGACCGATCGCCCCGCACGTAGAAATTGCTTGATGATCCCAACCTGATTCCTGTTGAATAACCGCAGCAACAAGCGATGCCGGATCAATTTCTTTTCCGTTTATTTTAAATCCGGATAATTGTGTTTTTACGTTCTCCTGTCCAATTATTTGATTAATCACCTTGCTCAGCGGAAGCTCTTTTGACGAAGCACCTTCTTTTTCGCTTTCTTTTAGTGCGCCACTCTTACTATCGGCAGATTGATCTTTTTCATTACTTATTTTTTGTTTCTCGGCTAATTTTAATAATTCCAAGTACACAGATAATTTTGCTATTTCCTTTTCCTTACCAGCGGCTTCAAAATATATTAAATAACCTTTAAGTATCGGTTGAACACTACTCTTTAAATCCGCTAATCTTTCCTTACTTAATGACCGTTCATTTCTAACTCCAGAAAGCCTGTTGAATGATTTTCTTAGTTCAAAGTTTGGATTTAGCTCTTCGATCTTTGCTTCTGGTAAACTTTCTTCCAGTTCAGCAACAGCTAACATTTTTTCTAATTCATATATTTTCATTTTAAGGCAATTTATCGGATTTTTTTCCTTTTCTTTTAATTTACCTATTTTTTCGTTTATTGTTCCGATTTTATCACCAATATCTAACACTTTTTTCCGGCTGTTCCAAATTTGCATACTCTTCTGTAAATCATTCACTATTTCACAAATTTCTTTCAGCGTTGCTGTCTGATTTTGAATAAGCGCTAGTTTATTTTTTTCTTTACGCCAAGAGTTAAATTTTCCGATGATTTTTTTAATTTTTTCACTCTTGCTTCTTTCATAAATAGCTTCTTCTAAGCTTCCCCCATCTTCTATCTTGAAATACTCCCTTAATTCATTAATCATCTGCTCATCTTTACTGTATAATTTATCCAACGCCAGCATTGCGATAATCATTTCCTGCTTTGCCCTAAGCTCAACTTCCCGCAAAGCCCGGTATTCACCACTTAAACTTTTAGCAAAAAACTCTTGCCAATCTCTTCGATAATCGCCAATTGTCTTAAGAATCGCCACCCGACGATCAAGCATATCCCGTAAGCGGATAATTACCGATTCCTGATAAATTATCTCCTTATATTCTTCTGACTTATAATACTGCTGGTTAATCTCTTTAGCGCTTTTAGTTTTATTTGCTTCTACTATTTGCCGATAAAGCGCATCCTTGCTTTCCCTAATCCTCTTCAACAAGCTATCAATAGTGCTTTGGACCACTTTGGCTTTAGTTAACTCAACGAAGAGATCTTCGCGGCTGCCTACTGAAAATTTTAATATCTTGGCCAGTTCAAGAGGTAAAGAAGTATACTTTTCCTTTTCATCGGTTAATTCTTTTTCAGTAAGTTTTTTACCTTTTATCTCTTTAATAACCTTCTCTGCCTCTTTATTGATCTCTTCAATCCGTTTATCTTGCTGGCTTCCTTTGACCAATACCTTTATTTTTTGCCAAAAACTACGTTGTTTGATCTCCTGTTCTAATTTTTCTTTCTCCACACTTAAAGACCTCTGTTTATCTTTTAGCTCTTCTATCTCTTGCAAATTTTTAGCTAGCTTTTCGTTTACTACTATTAAAACTCCGTCAATAATAATTTCTGACTGTTTTATTGCGTTTACCGGAGATTTTAGTGTTTTATCGTCATCTAAAGGTGCATTCAGCTCATCGGCTAAAGCCCTTAAACTATTGTAGCCGGATTTTTTTGTTACTTCTAATAAGGACTCTTTATTTTCTACTGCATTAAATAATTCAATTACCCGGCTGATAGTTTCTTTTCTTACGCTGTTATTCTTTGCTAAAGATCCGGCATCTTTTTTATCTTCAAAAGGATTAATTGCCAACTTACCGCTTAAGCGATCTAGGAGTTTCCTTAATCCGTTGACCTTTTGATTATTTTCTTTTCGCGCCGGATTTTCTTCTTTCTCTCTCTTTTCTAGTGCCTCACCCAAACTTTTTAAATAATTTTCAAGTATTTTTTTTGACGGAAATTTATTTGCTAAAGAAATTAGCTGTACTAATCCCTGTTCAAGTTTTTCTTCACCTGCATCAACAATTATTATTTTCAAAGCGCTGATGACAAGCTGTTTATAAGTTTCTCTTCCCGCAGACAACGAAGCAGCTATTTGATTTGTATTGTTAAGCAGCTCTCTTGCTGGAGAGTTAGTCTCGAGATTAACCTCCGGTAAAAAGCTCATCGCCTTTTTAATTAATATTAATGCCTGAACATTATCTTTATACTCTTTGCTTAACTGCTCTAATTCGTGTTTAACATTATATTCGGATATTTTTTTCTCTCCTTTCCAGTCTCTTTCGGATTGCTTTAGATTTTTGTTATACTTATTTAAAATGGAAGAAAGCAGTATTTTTTCCGCTTCCAGCTTTGTTGTTTCTAAAATAAAATCTTTTGATTTCTTTGCATATTTTTTATACAATTCTAGAGATCTTTCTGCGGCTTTCTTTAATTCTGTACTTATCGAATCACTTTCTGCCATAGGCTCTTCTGCGTTCCAACCTCCTATCAATTTATCCGCTGTAAGGCCCTGGATGTCTATCTCGCCCATCCGAAATTTTGCCAGCGTAGATTCAATATCATGCATCCGCATAGCAACTTCTTTCCTGGTTTCATCTTTAATATCAGAATTATTTAGTATCGAAATATTAATTCTTTCGATACTTCTTCCATAATTAATGATCTGCTGAATATTTCTAAAACTGCTATCTATTTTTACTGCATTATCTACATACCAACGCAATTTTTCTAAATACTTTATTTCTTCATTTAGCTTTTTAAGCTTCTCCTTTGTCTCCTGCTCTTTGGCGAAAAATATTCTTCTAAAAGTGCGAGATATTTTTTCCCCTATCAACGTCAGCCAATTTTTTTCTTCCGCTGTAGCTGTTAAAAATTCTTTTACTCTCTCCAGTTTATTGATTTTTTTCTCTTCTAAGCTAAGAATTTTTTTCTTAAGCGTTTTTACCCTCTTCTGATTCTCTTTTTCGCTGACACTATCTTGTAGAGATTTTATTTCTGCTTCCGGCTCTTTATCCAAAACTTGTTGGACTTTTTCTCCACTTGCACCGCCAGCCGAACCACTTCCGCCGGATACGCCTGGACCACTTACACCGCTAGAAGTATTTAGTGGTTTACCAGCTGTTTTGCCCTCTGGCTTTTTGATTTTTGAAATTTTACCATTACCTGAATATTTATCTTCTTGTACTTTGGTTAACTCATTGACTGATTTTTCAAGTTTTTCTCGTAAAAGCTTAGTTATTTTTTCTATATCCAGACGATTGAGCTCTCTAGATTCTGCTTCTCTCTCAGCATCCTTTAAATGACCTTTCAAGTATTTAACTATTTCTAATTTACCTTTATTACTTTTATCTGAATCTAGTATTTCTCGCAATTGCCTGCCCATCCTAGCTATTCTTTTCCGGAGCATTTCAGCAGCTTTTTTGTCTGACTTTGCCTTTTCTTCTCTATTGGCCCCGCCCATTTCTGCAGTTAATTTCTGTCTTATCCGAATAATTTCCTCTTCTAGCTGCTGTTTTTCTTTAGCTGCTTTACCAGCAACATCTGTTTTCTCCAATAATCTGTTAAATGCAGATTGTAGTTCATTCACCGCAGTCAACTTAAGTGGAGTATTTGATTCTGCATTTTCAATATTAGATAAGGTATGCTTCAGAAAACTTATCTCTCCTAAAAATTCATCCGGTTCTGCTGCATAAGCTTTAGAATCTGGGAAAACCCGTTCAAAAACTTTTTCCCACCAATTTGTCTCTTTGCCATTGTTATTTTCGCTTTTTGAAGTATATTCCTCTGTTGTTACTTTCGGCTTTTCTTCTGATTTCTGGGTGTCATTTAAATTATTCTTGCTTGGACCATTATTCCCCTTTTCTGGTTTCTGAGTTCTAGTTTCTGGTTTCTCCTCTGTCTCGCTCTGCAGCTTTTTCATTTCCTGCTCGATTTTCTCCTGCTGTTTAATTTCACTAATTAGTTTGGCGATAAACTCATTAAACCCTTTATCTTTTACTTGATAATACTCTCTGGCCTGTTCTATCCTCTCCTTAATAACATCCATATTAAATCCAGTCTTCGGCCAGCCAAGCTTTTCCAGCGCTGATAAAACCACAACTACTGAATGCTGATATTTATCGGATAAAAACTGTTTAAGTGAATTGGCAGTTATTCCGTTTAGCGCATCAATTATTGTCTGTTTTTTGTTTCCTTCTTCCTGCGGCTTTGCCTGATTCTGTTGATTTTTTTCTATTAAGGAACCATTTAAATACTTTTCAAAATCTTGAGCGTTTACGCTGTCATCAGAGATAAATATTTTTTTCTTCTGTTTATCCTTAAGCACCTTTTCAATAATTTGAGCAAACTCAGATTTTACTTTCTGCGGTTCGATTTTAAAACAATCTGCGCTTAAAACAATAAACGAATCGGTAATTCCTGGCGGTATTTTCATAATCTCCGGTGAAATTATTTCAACTTTTCCTGAACGATTTAAAATATAAACTTGCAGCTTATCGTTTTTATTCTTAGGATCTACAAACGCTATTTTTTGTTTACCAGTAGCCATAGCTAAAAGATCTTCTTTCGGTAAAATAACAACCCCTGAATTCAAACAACCATCGGCAGGCGCCTCTTTACCAAATACAGCTTCTGGCAATACATTTTTCATCCATCTAACAGCCTCATTATCCTTTTTGTTATCTTGCCTGTTTGTATTATTTTTCTTATTTGCCTGTTTATTTTTTAACAAACCGCCATCTTTAATCCCGGCCATAGCCATAAATTCTTCAATGCTTCGGTTGCGATTTACAAATAGTGTTTTTTGTAATTGAGAAATTCCAAAATCATCTTCTTCTTTCTCACTTTGTGCTTTTAATTTAACCATTATCTTGCTTGCCTCGTCATACCTTCCGTTTAGATAGTGGGCGTAAGCAGCAGCAACAGCCATTGAGCCTTCTCCGCCAAAAAAACGATATACTGCTTCGCTAACAATACCTTGATTTATTTGCGTATCTATACCAAAAACAGAAGCAATCTGGTTCTCCACGCTAGCATGGAGATGATGGCCTATGGAGATAGCACCATTGCCACCTTCTAAGACTAAGGCTAAAGTGCCTAACGGCCCGCCTAAAATTTCACCTATCTCAACTACCGCACCAATTTCGCAACCAATAATAGCCAATGTCCACATGCTACTGCCCAGATTTGCGGCTTGATTGTCTAGTATTACTAAAAATCTTAAATACTCATCACTCTTTCTTGCTTTATCATTTATTTTTATATTTGTGGAATTATGATAATAAATCTGATACCAAAAATGAGCAAGCCACTGCAAAGTAAACGGCCTCCAGAAAAATAAGCTATTCAGTAAATTAAATCCTATAGCAATAAATGTCGCAACAAATCCCGGATTAATTTTAATCGACCAAAATTTTTCTCCGGCTTTACCGTACATTTCCGCATAGAGCGGTTTAAGATGTTCATACCCATTAAATAAGATTAAGTTTCTATTCCAAAGATTTTGAAATTCAAGACTATGCTTATCTAGCGCTTGTTTAGCAGCCTCATTTATTTTTGCCTCTCCCTGAGAAACCACATCTAAGGCACCTTTTTTTACTACCAGCCAATAGCTCTTAATTTGTGAAACATTTCTCTTAAGGCCTAAGAAAAATGCTAGAAAAAATATCCTTAATACTGCCCCTATTGTAACTGGAAATCCGTTCCTAATAACCCACGACCCTAAAGATTCCACACCGGGAACAGTCGCGGTTAATATACTAAATTTTGTAGATAATAAGGTAACTATCGGAAAACAAATTATGGCGCTAAAAAAAAGAATAGTAAGACGTGAACCAATAAAAGCAATTAGCCCGCTTAAATTGGGTAAATGTAAAGTAGCGCCGAACCAATAATATTTGAGATAATTAGTTAAAGAAATATTCTCTGCAATTTTAAACGCACCCTTGATATTTTCTAAGGCATCTGCCAATTCAATATTTTCCACGTTATCATCAATTATTTCTTTCTGGATAATGCAGGCTTGCTCTCCATAATTTTCCGGCTCCCGGCAGAAAAAGTTATAAGTAACTTTTCCGACATGTATTAACGCTGCGAAAACCATGCTGGGAATTAAATAAACCGGAAACCCAAAACCCCAAATCGCAATTTTACCAATTAACCGCTGATTTACAGCCTTAGCGTTGATCACCTCTAATTTTTCCCTAACCGGCCTTACTATCGCTAATCCGGCTTTCTTCCAAAATGTACCACCTTCGGCGGGTTTTCCTTTTGGACTGTTTTTTTGCAGGATTACTACTTTTGCTAATACCAGCCAAATAATTCTCAACTTAAGTAGTGCCATTTTACGTTCGATAAATTTACCGTTACTAGCTTTACCTATCAGCTCTTCTAATTTTTTTCGTTGTTCTACTAATCTATCGTCTTGGTTACCTTGCTCCGCTAATAATCCTTGGTTGCTGCTTGCATCCTTATACTTTCTTAAATGACCGGCTAACTGTTTAATATCAAATTTGGTCCAATTTATGCTCAGGCCTTTACCTTCTAATCCTCTTTTTATTGCTGATAGTAACGGAAGACTAAACAAAGCTACCGAAAGGCTGGCTATTTGGATTACTTTCTTAGAGCCTAGAATACCCATCAATGCTGGCGACAGATAATCTTTTGCTACAGAAAGAGACCCTTCAGAAAAAATACCCAGAAAAGTTAATAAACCAAGAAAAATACTTATTTTAGAAGCTACTTGCAGCCACTTAGAATATTTGGAAGAATTATCCACTAAAAAGACATCGATAACAAATAACACCCCTCCGACAGTAAAAGCAAAAAGACTAAATAATCCGGTGGAAAGAATGGGAAGAAGATTCACTAACGCGGAATAACCAAAAGTAAGCATTGCAAATACAGCAACACCAACAATCAAATATTTTGATTTCTCCAGAAAATCTTTATTAATAAACTGTTTAGCTTGCTGTTTTATATTAGATATGCTGCTACTAGCCGGCGGGCCATGCAGCTGAGCTGATTTATAAATCTGGTTATAAATAGAATTTGAAGGTTCCGATACTGCCGAAGAGCTATTAGCAGAATTCCCTTCAAATATCTTTCTAGCCTTATCGCTGATAGCAACTTTATCTTTTTGTTGGGGGACAGATTCTCCTGCTTCTTTCTTTCTTCTTTGTGTATCCGGCTTCTCTCTGCCTTCTTTATCCTTATAAATTCTTAATACTTTTGCTATTCTTGTGACTAAATACTTAGCCGCTATTCCGTTTATCGGGCTAGAAGAGGCTTGATAGTTATTAATTCGCGCATAAATTTCATAAGCAATATCTTCTACCCTTGAACTAAATTTGTAAGGAACGCCAAACTCTTTACATGTTCTGTCTATCACAGCATATAATGCCGGACCGGGAATATAGTAAGATCCCCCAAATTTTTTCTTAACTCGGTTTAAATTATTTTCAAGAAAATCCTCTACTTTATTCCAATCTATTGTTTTTCCTGCCAAAGCCGATGATACTGCTTTCAGCCGCCCATTAAAATACTTTAAGGTATCCGGAAGCTGAGAAGGAGAAATAACTGTCCAGGCTTTTTCGTAAAACTTTTTTTCTTTTGCAATAGTACCAATATACAACGCTTTATACCGCAACCCGAAATCATTATTGAAATTCGCATTGAAATAATCAGCAAGAATATTTAACGCTGTCTCAACTTGTAATAAAGTAATCCCTTTTATAACATCTTTACCGAGCAAACTGCCAAACTTTTCTGAAAGTTTTCTCTCGATTCCATCTTTTAAAAATAGTTTTATTGATTGGATAAATCCATATTTTAGATTTTCTTTTCTCGAACTGTGTACAGAAATATCTATAAATTCCGCTTTTTCTAATATTTGAATAATCATGCTGTCTAATATTGCGCGTGCATCACCTTTGCCCGTAGTGAGTAAAATTAGTTCTTCATTATCTTGTTGATAGGTATAATTTTCTACTTGTTTATTCTTTAATAGTTGTTCACTCGTCGGAAAATTCCAGACAATAGTAAAACTGCCGTATTGCAGCTTAACTTCAAGCTTGCCATTATCTAATATTTTAGCTTTAATCGTAAAATGATTATTTAATGCTTTAGCCATCGCTTTTACAGCTTTTACTTTAAAGATATCCTCCAACAATTGTTTTTTAAGTTTAAGATATTCTTCCGCGGTAATAGCACTAGAAGATTCTTTAACTGACAGCCCCAACTCAGCGGCTAATTTTTTCAAGCGAGATGAATAATCATCATCTTTTCCGTAAATTCGAATATACAATTCAGGGTCATAATTAAAAATCAATACCTCAAGTTTAGAAGCATCCTCTTCTTTTTTAACTAATTCCCGCAATTTATAATCCTCATCTTTTTGATTATACCGGATAACAACCCGGTCTGAAGATGAAGTAATAACAATACTATCCCGGCCTAAAGAAAGGCGTATATCAGCTAAAGATACTGGACCACCACCGGGATGCGTGTGCCAAGGATTTTTCCCTTTTTCTTTAAAAAGGACTACATGCAATTTTTCCCCAATAGCAGTAATTTGCGCATAATAACATCCATTCTGCTTCCACCATTGTCCGCCTACTTCAAAATTAAGAGCAGTAAATGTTCGCATATAGTCAATCATGTCATTAAATTTTGAAAATCTACGCGGCTTACTATCAGGCTTAAATGCCTTTGCGTCTATTGTGTTTACTTTATCAATTTTAATGTTATTTTTTTCAGTATTTCTTTCGGTGATAACTATCGCTTGTCTAAATAACGCCCCACCTAAAATAAAAGCCGCAATAAAAATAATTCTCCGAATAGAAAATAATTTTCTTTTTTGCCCTTTTGCTGCGCTAGAAGAAAACCGGCTAATTTCATTTTCACTTAAAATCTGCAGCAGCCAAGCCAAGCTAACCAAAGAGCTTGAGGCTAAACCGGCAATTTTCTGAAAAGCACGGGGAATGTTCTTTTTATTTATTGGCGGAATAAAACATTTATATTTTTCCTGATGAATATCTTTTAACTGTTTTTGTGACTTTTTCCAGAGAACTGCTTTCTTACTCTCTCTTCCTTCTAATTTAATTAAAACTTCCCAAAAATAAAACTGATGTCGTAATGTCTCTTGGGGAATAAACTTCATCCAGTTGTTTCCACGAACTTTAAAAACTTTTTCAATTGCTGACGGCCCTCGATTATAGCTGGCAATAGCCAAGTTTGCATTATTGTTAAATCGCTGCATTTGAAGATAAAAATAAGCAGCTCCGACCAAGAAATTATACTCTGAATTACTTTTTACTTTTTCCCATTCAACCTGTTTACTTCCCAGCAAAACTCTTAAAACACGATAATAAGGTATTTTTTGCTCTACCTCTCTAGCTGCTATATGTGTAACTTGCATTCTTCCGAAAGCCGCTTCTGATGATTTTAAAACCGAGCCATCTTTAGAAAAATGTTTTCCTCTAGATTCAATCCACATTAACGCCAAAAGTTTATTTGCCTGGATACGGGTAACCTTGCTAACCCATTTTATTAATTTCAAAAACTGATTATTTTTGTTTTTTCCAGAATTATTACTTTTAGTGTTTTTTGCATCCAGCACAACTGTTTTTGTATTTACCAAACTTATCTTTTGCCCAGGATAAATACGATCGGGGCTGGTTATTTTCGGATTAACGGCTAATACTTCCGCTAAAGACATCCCGCAATTTACTGCTATTTGAGATAAAGTATTTCCAAGCTTAACTATATAAGTTTTTAAAGCTTGAGTGCTGCCGCTTAAGGTTTGTTTTGCTCCTTTTCCCGGGTCAGTCTGTTTTTTCTCATCAACAGTGTTTACCGGTTGTTTAGCTGGATTATTATCTCCAGCTTTGTTATTTATTAAACCTCTATTTTGAATAATAGGCCTTGATTTCTGTTGCGCTGTTTTTCCTGGATTATGTTGGGTAAGCCCTATTGATAAGGGTAATTTTAATTTCTGGCCTGGATGAACAATAAACCTGTTTAAACCGTTTAGTTCCTTTATTGTTTCTTTAAATTCATTCCAATTTATTGCTTTTAAATTATTTTGTTGGCAAATATTTTTATAATGCTTAAACGCTGTCCAAAAAGAACCTCCCTTTGAAACAGTATAATAGCTTGCAGTTGATTGTTTAATTTCTATTTTGCCTAAGTTGCTTTCCATAGCAACTGTCTTAGGGTCAACTTTTTCTTGTGCAAGCTCAATTGCTGGAGATATTTGAGAAGTTAGATTAGTGCCGAAGGCCTTCGCCATAGGAGAAAAGAATAACATACCGGCAATAGAGATTATTACCACAAAGGAAGTAAATTTAGTCAATAATCTTTTCACGAATGTCTTCTTGCTTAAAGAAGATCTATTTAATCCTAAAGCGCTAGATGTAATTTCTGGGTAAGACTTTTCTTCCATAACCGGAAGAGTAGGAAGACCTAAGTGATTATAGTACTCTTTCAGCGTCCTTTTAATTTCCGGATATTTTTGAATACTATTTAAAAACCATACTGCTTGAGCAGTAGGATCAAGCCTGTGTGCCTGAGGATATATAAATTCCCCTTGCTCAAGGCTTTGGACTTCTTGAGAATTAATCCTTACCTCAAACCCGGCTTCAGCATACACAGCAGAACTATACAAATAGGCAAAAAATTCATCCATAGATAGTAATTTTAAGCCAAGGTCATCACTTAATAGTTGGTTTAAGCCATCATCTGAACAACACAAAATAATCAGGACAATCGAACGATCTAATCCTTTACTGAATAATGATCGTACCATTTCTATAGCTTTATTCTCATCGATCTTCCCATTCTGATAATTCCAATGAATATATTTCAGATAATTACTATAGTCGTAACGTAAATAATTAAGAAAATCCCAAAACCTTTTCTGAAATTCATTGTCTGAAGAAATATCAACCAGACGGGAAACATCTTCAAAAGTCAGGATTAACTGGTTATCCTTAACAACATCGGATGTTACATAAATAGATTGAAGAGCATGCGTTGCTTCATGCGCTAAAACTACTACATTGGCATACCCCGAATAAATATACATTTCATTATCCGAAGAATCATAAAACGCAGAGTTTGAATGGACTCCTTTGCTACTGCATAAATTCGTCCATTCCTTAACGCTTTCGATGACAATTACTTTTGTGCCGTTGATTTTTAATGACTTTGCTAGTTCTTTAACAAGATATTTGCCAAATAATCCTTGCTCAGCATTGATTATCTTTACTATCTCCGGCTGAAAATAATAGTTAACCGGTGCTGTGCAAGAAGTAATACTTCCGAAAGATGCTAAAGCAAAGGTTAAAAGCAAAATCCAACGCAATGAGGAAAATGCTGAAGATGATGTTACAAAGCCTATTATTTTCTTATTCGAAATATTGAACTGACGTTTAATTAAAATCGAAGGAGTTAACCCGATAGATGGGTATTCTACCGTAGCAAAGTTTTGCTTGATTGCTAATGCGCTCGCCGATTTCCTGTGGTAAGTACTCGAAATGACTACTGACTTGCTGTTTAACCCATGCGCCTTCTGTATCGATAAGGAAGTTTTCAATCTTACCATTGCAGCGAGCGGAAGCGAAAATAACGCCTTCTGCCTTGGCAACGACAAAATGAGTGAACTCGAGACTCTCTGTAGACTGTGAATTCTGTGCTGCATGTTTATACATATCACACCTCCTGTTTGTTCTGGTTTCTGATCTCTGGTTTCTAGTAATGTATGGACAAAAGCTGCTTCGAAGGCCCTCGGAAAGGTTGGAAGGGAGGCAAAAGAGCCTCCTGCAACTTTTATATAAGACAATTTCAAGGACTCAATCGCCTCTTTTAGGAAGGTTGGGGAGGCAACCGAGGCTAGTGATGAGCCCCTGAAAATATTTTTAGATTGTAAAGGACTATTAGATACATTAAGGATTTCTTCAATTTTATCCACACATTGCTCTAACTCTTTTTGCTGAGGAGTATCAAGCTCCTTAGCTCTTTTTATTTTAGAAAAAACTTCTTTTAGCTTTCCCTTATACGCCTTCATAAATTTCTTCGGGCTATAGCCTTTTTGAAAAAGAACACCTAATGGATTAAATCTCCAATGCCAAGGTTCATAAATTGATCGTTTATTCTTGGTAATAAGAAAATTATTGCCTTTCGGATAAGATTGTTGAAAGCCATAATCAGAAGCATTTTCCTTCATCCATTCTAATTTTTTATTCTTGACATTTGAGATGTCAACAGCACAACGATGGTGCTCGCTATATCCAGGTAAAGCAGCTAATTCTAAATACTTTTTCTTTAAAACCTTCTGCGTTTTGATGTCTCTCCATGCCTCGGTCAAACACAAATCAATACCTTGATTACCGGCTTCATTTGCCATTTTTAAGAACGCCTCAAGCACATCGGAATAAAGATAAAGAGTTTTTTGATCATCGTCACAACAAAATCCTGCAGGAACTTCTTCTTTGAAAACATATTCATTATTACTCTCAGATACCCAACGCATTTGTAATCCTGGCTTCTTTTCTTCTTTACGCACTGTTTGATAAATAGCATAGTGTGATAAATACATCTGCGATGCTTCAAGCGCTGCATAATCCTTATACTTACTTACCGCTGAAAACAATAACGCAGTAACAATACCTAAAGCTATAAATACAGCTATTCTCTTTCCCGAAATTTTTTGCTTAAAAGATGTTTTTGTGGGGTTAGCAGCTGAAACTGTTTGCTGCTTAATTTTCTGCTGCCGACCAATAATCCACTTAAAGGCTAATATTCCACCGGCGGCAAGAAACGCGAACCCTGAAATATTCCTTGCTGAGAAAATATTATTAGCTTTAGCGTATGCTGAAACATATTTATCGGTAATGTTATCTTCTTTAATCTTTCTATGAGTTACTGGATAGCCATATTTAAAAGCATATACTAGCGCTAACTCTGGTTCAAAACCATGTTCGTTTTCTGCAAAATAATATCTCCATTCCTCGACTAGCTTTTCCTTATTTTTACCACTTATTCTTAAACGGCTTAAACCATCCCAGGCATAAAACAAATAAGCATAATGCAAGAGTAAATTTAACTCTGGATTATTGCTTATTTTATTTTTTATCGCTTTAGCCAAACGATTTGGGGTCTTTTTAGTTCTATTCAACTGAACAAAATCTTCATCGATAACTGCAGTAAATATGTTCCAACGTAATTGATTCTTTGCCCTTATCATTAAACATGTACTTTTTAAATCCATCTTACATAAACGATTGCTAATTTCTGCAATCTTAGAGTCTGGGAGGAGAATATCAAACAGACTATTACAATCACGCTCCAGCTGTATTATATTTAATACAATTTTCTCAAAATTATTCAATTCCTTTCTAGCAACAGATGCTCTAAAAAATTCTAGCTCTTGCGCATCAATACCGTTTAAGAGTTCTATCTGCCTATCTAAAGCTTTCTGCATTCTTACTATAAAATCTTTTAATACTTTACTCTGAGCATCACCCGCAATGCGATCTAAACCACCAAGCAACGATATTCCTCCAAGCCCAGCCATAGCCGTTAGAATGGCCGCTTTTTTAATAGCCTCTCTTCTGCTTATCGCTGAAGAAGATGAGCCTGGTAATTTAAAATACTTTTTGTTATTTTTTTCTAATTGTTCAGATGATCTTGGATCGCCATTAGATTCATTTTTGATATCATTCCATACTCTGGAAGAAACTTCTCTGAATGCCGGATGCATACCTTCCGGAGATACGCCATAAATATCTTTCATCGCCGTAGCAAAGTCTACTTTGCTATTGGCAATACTATAAAAACGATATTGATTACGAAAAGCCTCTACTTCACGAGGGAGTTTAAAGTATTCTTCAAAATTTAGATTCTTTTTTACCTGGCCTAGCTTATTGTTTCTCCACTGATTATAGTGAGTCAACTCATGAACTAAAAATACCGATAATACTGGAGAATTCAATTGGTCTTTATTTACAAAAATTACATAATCGTTATTTGAAAAAATCATTTGAATAAATAGTTCAGACTCTTCATCTAAAGCATCTAAGGTAGTATTTCGTACTACAAAAACAGCAAAATATCGTGCACCTTTGCCTTTCACTGCCATTTCGCTACAGCCCTTAAGGAAATCACCAGACACACTTAAAATATTAATCGCTTTTGCCTCCTGAAAAGTTTGGCCGAAATATTCTCTGACTTCGGGAGCGATCTGATTAAGATCTAAACGCTTAATATTGTTATTATAGTAAGCAATAAATTCCTGCTGACTAACCTGCATCTCTGAAGAGGGCTTAAAGCCAGCACAAGACATCAGCGTCCACATTGCAATAATGAGAATGCCGGTAAAAATTATTTTTGAAACCTTTGTTATGTTTTTGCTTAAAGATATTTTAGAAGCAGTTGAGGAAGAAATCGAATCCGGCGTTGATATTGTATATATAGGTAAGGAGCCTTCTTTAGGCTTATTTATGGCAAATAAATTGCTTGTTTTATTCCGAGCTGGCGGACCGCGAATATCGTAAGGATATTTGGCCCCCGAATCAAGCACTTTTCTAATTTCATTTACGAAAGCAGAGACAATAACACTATAAATTAATTTTGCGCTAACGCTTGATGAAGAAAGATCAATTCTGCTTACTGCCAGAGAATATTGCTCTGAAACAGCCTTCTCTTCATTTCCTTTTCTTTTTCTTCTATTTTTTCCTGCAGATGTTTCAACTTCACGATCACAAATTGCGTGTTTAGACTCCTCATTTCGATCCCAAACTTTTGAATATTTCTGCTTTTTAACATATTTTTCTCCTTTGTTATTAATTCTGGTAACAATGATCTTTCTAATTGAATTAATAACCGGAGGCGCATTAGGAATAAAACTAACTAAAAAACCGGATCTTGATAAAGACAACGATGTTAAACCTTCTGTATTATAGTTATCAGACGGCGGAGCGCCTTGCGCATTTAATTGCTCAATTAACCCTGAAGACGCAATTTGAGAATGTTTTTCTCTATTTCTGTTTAAAATGGAAATATTTAAATAAATTATTACACTATCTAGCGGTAATGCAGAAGGACAATTCACGGGTACGCTATTTAACGGTAAAGAATTATTCTTATCTAAATAATTGTATCCAGAAACACTTAAAGCAGAACTTGCAGGTGAAAGTTCATACAATCTCTTAAATATATTAAGAGACATAACGCGATTTCCGAATTGCACACAATCTTCTTTAATTGTTGCTCTTATCTTCTCTCCCGTTGCTTTTTCTGTGGCATATACTTCCTTACTATCTCCTTCAATATCTACATTTACACCACCATTAGCTAACTGTTTTTGTTTTTTGTCTATCTCTTTCTTTCTTTTTCGCTCAGATGCTATTTCTTCAAATTTATTGGATATCTTCCCTGTTAATGTTTTTTTATCCTCCCGAGAAAGCAGTTCGCTTTCCAGTACTGTATCTTGAAATTCTCTTAACCCGAATGACGTTCTTGTTTTTCCTAATATCTTGAGAAAGCCTTCGCAAGGATCTTCCTTTTGCTTTTCCTTAACACCAACTCCTTTATCATCTATTTGCTTTCCTATGCCTAGCTGAACAACATCTAATAATTCAATTATTTCATCATCTTCTTTTTCTTTTCGTTTGGCACTCTTTGCATTAATAACCGCAATCCGTTTTGCCTCTTCGATTTTTCCTTCTGCTAATAATTCTTCAAACGCCTTAACTGATTGTTTTAAATCGTTTTTAGCACGTTGGTCATCTTTTTCTTCTTTGTGTTTTTGTTGATCAATAGGCGCCCAATCACTTTCTTTCTTCTCTGGGAACAAGTCTTTTTCTCTTTCAGTATAAATCTGTTCTATTTTTCTATCTTTCTCTAATTTTTCTCTATCCTTTCTTACCTTTTCCTCAGCCCAATATTTTTGGCTTCCTTCGCTCTCCTTGCCTAATGCTGACTTGCCATATTTAGCCACAGAAGTAAGCTTGATTACTTCATTCTCTTCGTTTTCTGGCTGGACAATTTCAGCCGGTCGGACAAGCATTTTCAATGGTTCCTTAATGCCGCCTGCATTCTTTGCTGTTTCATTGCTTTGTTCGACTAATCTTTTCTTCGCTTTTACGGCTTCTGCTTCAATAATTGCCCGTATGGCTCGATTTGCTTTGTAATTTTTAACACCTTTCCGTCCATTTAAATAGTCTTCAGACGCTTTCAGAAGATTATTAATTTCAGCTTCTGTTGTTGCCTTAGAAAGTTTCTCAATATTTTTTTGAACTACTTCGGGTGCCTTTAATTTTTTAATCCCTTGTAATCGCTTAGCCCGTTTTTTTATTTTTCTTTTCCTTTGCTCTGGTTTTACTTTTTCCTGATTATCCTTTCTAGGAAAATTTTGCGGTAGAGTACTGCTCTTTTCTTCGTCTTCAGACAAAACTTTATTCGCACTATCTTTATCATTTACCGGAATGTCAATTACTTTTCCGGAATTTTTCTTTCTCCGGAAAATTCTGTATAACCCCCATCCGCCCAATAATCCAAGAAGAGCTAACATTTTTAATAAATTATTTTGATTAGCTGAATGAGATTTATTCTCGCCTTTGTAATGTTTGGTTCCAGATGAAGGCACAGCAAGCTGTTCTTTCTTTGGCGCTATCAGTTCAATACCTGTCGTTTGCTTTTCAGTAGTGCCAACTGACGGTAAAACAGGCTTTGTTGTTAAATCTTTTATGGATTTCTCGATTAATAATTGGTCTTTTGCTTCCGGAGTAGTTACTACATATATTTTTTCGCCCCAGAAAATTAAATCTCCTTTAGGATTTCTCTCTTTTACAGAATTATTTTCTTCAACAATCTGTTTAATTCTGTTACGGTTATTTTTTTCTGTAATATCTTTTCCTTCGGAAATTAATAATTCAATAGCATAATAAGTTAGTGTTCCGTTCTTTATTGTTTTTTTATTTCCATCAATAAAAACAGTCATTTTTTTAGAGCCATATTTATCAACTTTTAACTCAACAGTATTCTCTCCATTATTATCAGCCCATTCTGCCTGAGCATTAGTCGCAGTTACAACAGAACATAAAGACAAAACTATCAATAATATTGAAAGATATTTATTAATCCAACTGATAAATCTATTTCGATTATTTAAAGCTGCTGAGGAGGCCCTTTGGGAAGAGGTTAAAGGGGAGGCGTTAGAGCCTCCTTCTATTGCAACTTTTTCGCCATAAGACAATTTCGAGGACCTTCTTCCTGCTGTACGGGTTTGCTGGGAGGCGACCGAAGCAGAAGATGAACCCTCGAAATTATTTTCATTAGATTCTTGGGTGATTGGTGATCCGAAAACTGGTATAGAAAGAAAAGAAGAAAGGCAGGAATAACTAATATGCTCACTTGCCGGAGGAGCTATGCCGCTTGACGTACAATATAATGGATTTAATTCTATGCCTGTATCTATGACTTCATATCTTGCTTTAAGCATGCTATTCGCCATGTCGCCATAAGAGATATTTTTTGTGATATTATCCGGAGGCCCGAACCCGCTTTCTCCACCGGAACCACCAGGATTACCTGATCCGGGCGCATCACCACCGTTTTCTCCACCGCCATCAGCAGGACCACCGTCAGCAGGACCAGCTCCCTGAGCAGCACCGTTAATATTTTCGATTTTATTTTCTTTATCTATTTTTTTCGCTTTTTCTTCTCTGCCACCTGCTTTTATAGCTTCGATCATATTTTCTTTGCCAGTAATTACCACAAATCTATCTTCCGTCTGGACTAAGTCTTTCCATAAAACATGCCTTGCTGCATTAACTTCGCCTTTGCCTTCTAAATTTGACTCGCTTAAAACCCAAACACCCTGCTCATCGACATTATTCACACTAAAAGCATGATGAATGCCTTCGGATTGCTGTTCAATAAAGATCAGCTTATTTAAAAGGCCGGGATTATTTTCACTTAACTTAATCAAGTTTTCTTTGGAAAAGCTAAATGTTTTTAATGCTCTCCGAGAAATTCTGACAATTTTTAACATATTAATCTTTGCGCCGAATTTTCTAGCCTTTTTTATTTTATCGGCGATTTTATCAAAACCCAATCTTATCAAGCTTCCCTCTAAGCAATTTTCAAAACTTTCCTGCTGTTTAGTCCGCATTTCACTCATATTTTTATTCGCAATATCCACTTTTATCTCAGTTTTTCTTGTTCGTTCTTCTACTTCCCTATTCATTTCACTCATATTTTTATTCGCAATATCCAATTTTATCTCAGTTTTTCTTGTTCGTTCTTCTACTTCCCTATTCATTTCACTCATATTTTTATTCGCAATATCCAATTTTATCTCAGTTCTTTTTGTTCGTTTTTCTACTTCCCTGCTGGTATCTTCCATTCTCTTATTAGTATCTTCTGCTATTGCTTTGGTATTCTTGACTTCTTTCTCTAAACCACCAAGTCGTCTAAGTACCTCTTGTAACAACTTTGAAGCTTCAATATCTTCTCCCTCACTTTTTTCCTTCACTGAAAATTTTATCCCTTCGGTAACGGCTATAATTTTTGCCGAAAGAGACACAGCTTTGTTTACCGCAATTTCTAATTCTTCTTTCCCATCTAACTCGATATTTTTTAAGTTATCCCTGGAAATAATAAACTTGGCACAGCTGTTAATTAATAATTTTAAATTTACCGGTTCCTCAATGGATATTGTTCCGCTTTTTATTTTCTTAATTTCTTCTTCTAATCTTTGCTTGGTAACTGCCATTGCTCCATAATAGTCCCTGCGCGCTAAAACTACTTCTTTAGCCGGATCAAACTCATACTTATCATTACTCATAAGTTTCGTTATCTCTTCCATCTCATATTTGTCCGGTTCAGTGCTAAGAGCCCAACGTTCTAAACTAAAGATTCGTGCCTGCATATAATGAATACCCTTGTTGAGTTTTTTAGTTATGCCTCGCAATTGTTCCGTTTGTAAATTATTAGAAGGCACGGTTTCTTTGCCTAGTAAAGGGTCAACTGATCCAGATTTATCATTATTGACTATAGAGCTAGAAGAAGTATTAATGATTGCTGAAGACAGTAAAATAGAATTTTCGCCTTTTTCTAAAGGCGGAGCACAAGAATTGAGGGTTTCTTTCAACCCACTAGATAATTGATGAATACGTTCTCTAAGCCCTTCTGGCTTATTTGATAAATCTTTGCCGTTATTTATATTATTAACGGACAATGAGCTTAATTCTCTGTCTTCTCCTGATACATCTATTCCGGTTCCAGGTACAGCTCTTTTATTCGTCGGCGCGTTGTTTTTTGCAAGCGCACCTTTCCCGATTACAGATCTGAGATTTTCACTCAATTTCTTAAAGAACTCGGGGAAACTTTCTGCAAAATTTCTTAAATTTCCAGTAAATCTTGCAATTTTATTAAACAGTTTATCTATTTTGTCTTCTTTCGACTGGTCAATTCTGCCTGAAGACATGGCAGAGCTGACCATATTGCTAGGCCCGGCATTTTTACCGGAAGCACCGGTTGATGCTTTATAAGCACTCGATGAAGCGCCCTTTAGTGCTGCCTGCTCAATTGGTGAAGCTGCCAAGGCAGAAGAACAGAAAAACTCTTCTGCGGCATTTCTTACTCCTTTAATTACTTTTCCAAAGATTAAAGACGAACCCGATGACATCGGATTAACCCCAATTGGATTAACCGGTGAACTAGACGCCGGTATCCAAGGCATCTGACCATTTGCATTAGAATTAAACGGGCTGTTGTCAAACGGCAGCCTCTGAGCCGAATCTTCTTCAATCGGAATTGAACTAGAAGCTACGGTCGAACCTTTTCTGCCAGATGATATCGAAGAAGAACCGTTGTTGCCACCTGCTCCTCCATTGCTAGCTTTAAATTCTTTGTTGTTTGAATCAGAAAAAGACATTCCAACTGGCTTTAATCCGCCTTTACCCGGAACATATCCGTCAAATACCTCTATCTCCTTAACTTCGGAGTATTTCTGTTTTAATCCTTCCTGAGAAGGAAACGGCGTTTTTGATTCACCACCGCTAAAATAATAGACTCCTATATTGATATCGGTTAATCCGATATCAATGGATTTATCGATAACTGACTCGAATACTTTTTGTGGTAATAGCGGGTCATCTGATATTTGCCCTTGAGGAATATGCGCTATTCCTAATACAGAGTAATCGTTGTATTTTCCTTTTAATGATACTCCTGTGCAAGTACTTAGTTCGTTGGTATAAAAATTACCATTCATAAATAATTTGGCTTCTTCCGGAGTAAGTTTAAATACAGCCATTTCTCCTTGCTTTATCTTCAATGGAAGCTGGACTGCAGCATCAAAAGAAATATTCTCTATTTCCGGACGTTCGCCTCTATTAAACCGGAGTTTAAACCCAGTTGTTTTATCTGTCTCAACTAAATATTCAAATCCTTTTCCCGATAACCGAACGACATCATTGGCTCTTAATAATTTCATATCCGAACCATTATTTAAAACGTTAGGTGCAGCACTGGACTCATCAGCAATATCTAAGTTACTTAATACCTCCTTTAAAACATTCTCTTTCTTGCTTGGCCCTTTATCACCAGCTTCTGTACCATTACTACCGATAGACAATGAACCAAAGAGAGAATCTGCTCCTTTAGATAATAAACGCGAATTTGCATTATCTTCATTAGTTTTCACTTCCTTAGCGCTGAAGCCAGCTTGCGAACCAAAAAGAAAGTTATCTATCTCTTGCTTCTGGTCGTGCATGCTATTCTGTTTCTTAATCATTTTTTCTATAGCGACTTTATTGGAATCAATTGAACTGGAGGAACGTTCATCCTGTTTCTGTGCTGGAAGTACTTTATTAAAATTACCTGAATTAGAAGTCTTCTTATAAGCTTGTAAATTCTCTGCTTCCGAATTGCTAATACCTGATGATGCAGATGCTTCGTTTCCTTCAGGTATTACTTTGGATTCCTCTATCATTCTTCTAAGTTCATCAATAAGTTCTTGCTGCCCTATCTCTTCTTCATCTGCTTCACCGCCTGAGTCTCCAGCATAAGAAGAAGCATAACCTTTTTTCTTGGCTAAACTGGTGTCGGATCCAATTATCAGGGCTATTTCTTTTTGCTTGCTGTGCATTCTGCGGGAAGGTGAAATATCTAACCGACTCAACCGGTCATCCAGCATTGATTGAATTTCGGGATGCCCTTGCACCCGATCAATAAATGCACGCACCCGTTTATTACTCTGATATCCATATTGTTCACTAGCGTAATGTGCAAAAATTTCCGTAGCCACATAATAATCAGATGCTGTTATTTGTAAGATTTTTAATTCATTCAAACTAACACTTTCTTTTTCCTTTAGTTCTTTCAGCTTTTGAATAGCCGCTTCTGGATTTTGAAAATAATCGACATTCTCATTTTCTAAACGGAGAATAACTCCATCGATTAATGTTCGTAATTTTTTCAGATTTTCACCGCTAATTTTTCCTTGTTCATCTGCCAATTCATTTTCCTCAGCCTGCTTAGCAAGATTTTTGCCTAAATTATCATAACCTGTACGATGATAATTTCTTGCCTTTTCAAGCGTGTCTTTTAATTTATTGTCTACCCTTTCTAATTGTTCAACCGCATCAATCAAATTAACAAAATCGTGCATAACATTTTCTGAATTCTTATCGCCCAAAGCATGCTCGGCAACTTCATGGGCCAATATTGCCCGGCTTTCAAAAGGATTATCTTTCCATCCCCAGGGCAAATAAACAATTCCTTTTCCATTTTCCAGCCGCTCATTATTAAAAGCACCAATCGCCTCACCACCCAGAATTCCCAATGAAGCAGCTTTACGGATATACTTATTAAGCGAATATTTTGTTTTTATCCTAATGCCGTTATCTTTAGCCATTTTTAGAATCTTCTTAATATCTTCTTTGGGACGAATAAATACAATTTCTTCAATCATTTTTTCTTTAAACCGGCGGTCATCCTCTAAAATATAATCCTGTTGCTCATTACTTTGAACCGGTAAAAATAAAGAATGAGGGTCTGATGACTGCATCGCAAATGAAGGTAATTTACCGTCATTGCTGCGCAAAACGCGCTCTATTCTGCCGCTTATTCCGGATTTAGTTCCCCATTCTAAAGCGCTTTGCTTAAACCAAGGAAGCTTAACGTAAGGCACCCTCCAGGTAGAAAGATTAGATAATCTAATCTTTTTAATATTTAAGATATCTTTTTCTATTCGCTGGGCAATTTTTTCCTGTTCTTCTAAAGGAATAAACTCCATTAGGCGATCACCAAGATAATTAGTCCCGGTTATTGCGCCGATCATATTTACAAAAGTAGTTTTGCGGTAATTGCTATTATTTTTGATATTCTTACTTAAATTAGCCACATCACGCGTTAAAGCCAAAACTTCATCTTGCGGTGTTTTATTCATCGTACCGCTTTCCTGCATCGTTACTCCTAATCCATATTGATAGCGATGGCCTAATTCATGTTCTAACTCATATATTCCGGTATCGTTCAGGCTAAACGAAGATGATCCATTTGATCTTAAATTTTCTTCAACCCGGCTATGCGGCATTATTAAGGTATACTGGCCGCTTGACTCTCTGATAATTTTAGCTGACCCATCATGAGTTTCCCGAATTGATATCACTAGATTGCTTGCTCTCTTCTCCCATAATTTTGCATTAGCTTTGGCTATTTCAGAAGCATCGTTTTCGAGATACATTTTTTTAGCTAATTCAAAAAACTTCTCACTGCTCATTGAATTTATATTTATCTCCATTGCTTCTTTCTCATCTGCATTCTTTCCTTTGCTTTCCATTTCAATGACTAGTTCTCTAAATTCTGAACCAGAGCTTAACTTATTTTGGGCTTTAATCTCTTTCGCCGTTAATTTCTCGATACCCTTTCTTAGCTCATTAACCGTCTGTATTTCTTCTTTAAGACGGCTATCTAACCACTCTCTATCGTTAATTCTGTTGTCCCTTTCCTGAGCAACCATTCTAAGCGCCTTAGCATGAGTACGAATATCCTTATCGGTAACCGGCATAAGCGCATCATCCAAAACAGCGGCAAAATCATAAACCGAAGCAATATGTTTAGTATCAATTTTATCCAGACGAGTTTTTATATCTTCAAGCTTATCTCGCCGAGCAAGAAGTTGATAATCGCTAGAATTATCCGCTATTTCCTTTTCATAATCAGAGATTTTATCCGTGAGCTGATTAATTAACCGGTTGTAAAAAAGATCAAACTCGCCAAATAATTTCGGTTGATAAATATCATTAAGGCTTAAATCCTCTTGAGTATTCACGTTTCTCAATAAGCCTAAAGCTTCATTACCCAAAAATCCATCTAATTCCTGATTCAAGAATTCACTATCTCTGCCGCTAAACAAAAATTGATGCTTTTTGCTGCGGCTATAGGCTTGTTGAACAACCTTAAGCGGATCAAGAGCTTTATAGTAATTGTTATAAGCGACTCTGAACGCTTTAATTACTTTAAGCGGGCCACCTTCGTTTCGCTTAAATTCTTTAAATCCTTGTTTTACAAAATCGCGCACGCGTCCGGTAGAAGTAAATACTTGAAATGTTTCAGAAAGCCGGGTTTTTTCATCTTTTATTTCTTTCATAACCGCTTGTCTGGATACTTCCATTTCTCCGGTAAGGCTTGAATCAAGATTAAAATCTATTTGTATCCATTCCAAAGCTTTAATTTTCCGCTCTATTTCTATTTTTTCTTTACGTTGTTCCTTATTTAATTTATTTTGATTATCTAAAGACCGGAGTTGCCTTTTAAGCTCGATTTCTTTTTTAGCATACAAACTAACATCGGAAAGAAGCGCTTCGTTAGCTTGTTTGATTTTTTCAGGCTGGATTACATGAATATAATTATACTCATCTTTATATCCTTTTAAGCCGACACCAAGCAACCCTAAGCGGGTAAACGCATTACCCCGCCAATAATCTTTACCCTCTTTCTCTAAAGTCTTATAATAAGTTGCATAATATTCTTTTTCGTCTTTAGCCTGCCGGTGTTGCGAAAATAATGCTTGATAAAGCTCCTCATTAGAACGAGTAGGATTACGTAAAGCGTTAGCTTCAGCAAGAATGCTCTGGGTATAAAGAGCCTGTGCAGTAAAGCGTTTAAAAAGAAGATGTTGATCAGCTCTAGCTTTAGAGCCGGAAAAACCAAAATCCTTAAATGCCCAAGGAGAAAGACTGTTTTTCTGCAAAGCTTCTAATTTTTGCAAAGCGCTTGTATTCTTCGCCAAAACAAGACTTAAAGCATTGCCGATATCAAACAGAACCGGGTCTATTGTTTGCGTTTGGAAAGTAATATTTTCGCCATTAGCTAGTCTTACAATATGGTCTTCGTCATTCTCAGCAATTTGCTCCAACAAAACTTCCCGTGCAGCATGAGCTTTTGATGAATAACGGTCTCCTATTCCGGTTTCAATCTCTTTTTTAAGAAAATCTACACTTTCACCTCTATATTGCTGTTTAAAATGTTGGGTGTTTAGCGCTTCCCCCACATCCCGGCTATTTTCCACTTCGATATTCTGCCGGCTGCCATCTTTAAATTCTATAACCAATTTAAGATTATCCGGTAATTTTTTGTCGGTAGAAATATTCGGAATTTGGTGCTGCTTAACCCGACCATAGCTGGCATTAATTGCATCTGCAAGTTGAGTTTTAGACATCGGGGCGTCTTTACTCCAGGCTTCAGACTCAATGCCAATAACTTTTCCGCCTTTTTCTCCAATCGCAAAACTAAGTTGACGGCTAAGATGAGTAATTGTAAATCTTCCGGTAAAGTCGGTAATCGTTTCTTGGAAAAACTCATTCAAAGCGTGGCCCTCTAAAGAATTTCCGCCAAATCTTACACTCCGCAAAAGAGTGCTGGCTACTAGTTCTTCTTTTAGATGTTCTTCCACAAAAAATGATTGAAAACGAGCCATAAACCGGTTTTTAAACATTCTTCCAAACCATTTAAATTCTTGAGTCCCCACTAAAGTATTGCCATAATTTCTATCCCAATACCGCATTGCCCGGCTAATTACCGGTAGCCGATGCATCACCGGCTCTAAAACCGGCCGGGCCACTGCCATTAAAGCGCCGAATCCGGCACCCATTACCGCACCTTCAGCCATACTTTGCGGAATTACCGCCCAAGCTTTCTGACCTGTTCTTCTTCCAAAAATATTGCCCAACGCAGTATTCGCGTTTCTTCCGGATAACGGATTATCCTCACCCCAATCTCCGAATGTTCTCATTACCCCTTCAACCACTAAGCCGGCAGCTTTAGCGGTTCCGTTAAATACTGTTAAAACTTGAGCTACACTACCCATTTGCAAAAGCTGCTTGCGCGCAAAAAAACTATAGCTAAAGCTATTGCGAAAATTTTTAACCTGCGCTACACCTCTGGCAACCGCCGCCTGAGGATTACGTAAAGTTTCTAATGCTTTTTTACCGGCAGATCTTGCTCCGTCCTTTAAACTTCCAATGTGCTTAAGGCCCCCCAAACCAGCAAACATTAAAGCAAGCTCCGGCATCCAGTCATTTTTAATAAAATTAATCATCCCTAAATCATAATCTTTACTCTGAATATACTTTAAACCTAAATATCCGGCCGGAACTCCGGCAAAATAATAAGCTTTCCTACTCTTCATTGAATCCCAGATATGATCTTTTAAAAATCCTTTAGCAGTCATGCTATCTTTGGCCGCTGTGGGAGAAAGCGCCCAGAGAGTAGCTGCAATATGTAGTGGTGTCCAAAATTGCTCGCGGATATCGGATGAAATTCCAAAAACCTGCTCTGCGCCTCGTAAAACACCCTGGCCTGCCCAGCCAATCCCCTGAATTCCGCCATTATACCCCTTGAAACTAAATTTTTTGCTTCCAACACGTATAAACTGGCGCATCATCACTTCTTTAGCGTATCCTTGGAAAGAACGAATCCCTAAAGCCGGGTTGCGGGAAGGAATTAAACCGGCAAATCCAATACCGACTAATGCAGTCCTCATCGTTGAATGGAGAGTGATTCCCTGAAAAAAATCATTCCCGTTAGCAACGTTCATCATCATGTTGATTCCGATTAAATTAACATTAGCGCTAAGCGCCGGAGCAACAATATGTTCTAAACTTGAACGGCCCATGGCGGCTAAAGTATTCCGAGAAATCATTCGAGCTGGTGAAACTCCCCCAGGCAAATTAGCCGCAACTGTCTCGGCTAATTTCCGTTTACCACCATCCAAAGAAACACTAGTCATACCTTTAGATACTTCTGATAATAAGTTAGTAATTTTCTTGCTAACAGTATTTTCAATTACTCCAACTAGTCTGCTCTCCAAGAATCCTTTTTCAACACTGCCAAACCCTACTTTAGAAAATCCAACTTTCAGCAAAGCGCCGCCTCCGGCTTTAATTCCAGCAATCCCAATTCTTGCTAACGGAATAGCAGTCAAAGCTAAAAGTACGATGTCTGTACCAATTTCTAAGTTCGTCATTCCGTCACGGCGAATAAGTGCAGCATTTACTATGCCATATTCCTGCGGATTATTTTTTTCCAATAACGCCCCGAGCATTAAAGCGTTCATCCCATCAATAACAGCCATTTTGCCATCTTTAATTATATAAATATTATTACCATTATAATCAAATATGTTATCAATCCATCTATTTCCGGTATATGTGTTAATCGCTTCTCCTGAATCTACAAGTCTAGAAGCTTCTTCCTCGTTACTTTCTCCGAAATACATACGATACAGAGAAGTTTCGCCTATCCTATTGCAAATTTCATGCGCTCCATTTTTGGTTTTTTCCCAATATTTACCAATGAAAGACATTCCGCTGTCTCCGGAACTTTGGCCGACACTTAAATCATCCATTATTTCCCGTCCGGTTTGATTTCTTGCTTTTCCTTTTACCTTTTCGTTCAGAATTTCGTTAGGAACGACTATTGATGTTAACAACTTATCCGAATTGTTCAGTCCAGCTGTTAAACCGACTTCCGGATTAACAACAATTGTGTGCGTTTTATTAATTTCTTTAATAATTGTGCCAAGCATCTCATCATTAAGCTGCAGAGACTCTCCCTCTTTCTTCTGAATATAGCTTGATTCCTTTCCGTCAAAACTGATTATTTTATAAAATTCACCATATTTTTTACCGAACTCACCGGGAAAAGCAAGATTAGATACTACTGAATGTTTCCTTACCATCCCGTTATTATCGGTAAACACCACGCTTTCACCGCTAAAAACATTTAGTCCTTCAATACCCTTTTGATAATAATATTCCGGTTTGCCGTCTTTACCTAAGGCGACTCTTATCTGCCCGCCTTCCGGTCCGCCTAATGCCGGAAGATAAACACTATCCCCGCCTCTATTCAACGCTAAACCGTTAGCGGTAAGGACAATATTGTCGTTTTCATTAACATTTAATCCGGAAAGATATAAATATTGACGAGCTGCCGCTTGATTTCCCAGCCGCCCGGATTCAATGGCTAAATTATTATATAAAACTCTTATCGCGGGAAATAAACCATTGGTATCTGCCGAAGGAGAAAGTAAATTTTCCTCGCCTGCGCCTTTTCCGCCTTTACGGCTGGAAAACGCCGGATGAAAACCTAAAGTTATTTTTTTTGCGTCATAAACTTCATTGGCCTCTAAAGAAGCCATATTAGAAACCAAGGGCAAATCCCGGCGGGCTAATTCAAAAGTAATGATCTGCTTCTTTTCTTCTTTATTAAAATCGGCATACCCTTTAGATCCTTTCAATGCCGGGTCAAGATAAAATCCGGAAAATACATGCCCGGGAACTGTAACCACATCCAAATAATTTCCCACTGTCTGCTTCACAGCTTCCGGAATTAATTTAACTATCCCTTGTTCAAAGAGAAATGCCGAACCGGCACAATCAGCATTAATCGTTATCAGCCCCTGGTTTATCTTTACCCAAGGAATCGCCGTTAAACTGGGGTTGATAACCAGTTTACCAAGAATCGCGTATCCAATTAACGCCTTAACCGCCGGATCGGAAAACTCAACTTTTTTTCCGGTCAGCCTTGTAGACAATAGCTTTCCTATCCCCGCAAGCGACTGCTCAAAAGGTTGCCCTGTATTCTTTTCTAAATAATTTAAAAGAGTAGTCTTCTCTTTAATGACCCCGTTTTCTGTGATATAAATTACATGCTCACGCGCTTGCTTTTGCGCCTTAGCAATGGTCGGAGTTTCGGCGTTTTTTTCAGTACGCTGTCCCATTCCCTCGATATATTTATCCCCCATATAGTTCTTAAAATAATCCTGTACTTCTTCCGGATTAGTCATATCTAAGGTTTTTTCACCTAAAGTTCTATTTTTATTTATAGTATACACCTCTAAATCTTTGGTGGGAGAAACAACAAACGTTATTGCCTCATTTTCCGAAATTTTACGGGCAATAAGATAGGCCCCGTCTTTTTTAACAATATTAAATTCTCTGCTCTTGCTGGAATTATCTTTACCTGCTTTTATCTTCTCAAGTCCTTTTCCAGTAAAAATAGAAATAAATTGTTTAGACGCTGTTTCAGAAGAGGCTAATGCACCATTTTTAGTAAATTCAAATGCTTCACCTTTAGCTAATCCCAGCAAACGAAAAGGAGAGTATAATAAATCACTACCTACATCCATAGGCAATCTTAAAAACCCCCAGACAGAATTACCTACTACCCCTAAAGTGTTATCCAAACGGCCGAAGAGTCCGCTTGTATCGGTAATCTTGAACCTTTTGCCTTTACCAACAACTACCACTGTTCCCACCTGTTCAATATCCGGCACGTAAGCTTCTATCTTTCCCTTATTCAACAAGGCACATTGACCATTGGAAGAAACCAAAGCATCCCAACCTTGGTTTTCTCCTCGGGTAGTAATTGCCTGAAACTGTCGATAACCTTCAACGCCACTGATTAAAGCAATGCTGCCTTTAAAACTCAGAGAAACCGAAGTTTTTTCACCAATATAATTTTTAAATCCACCGAGCGTAGGAATAGCCAAAACTTCCGTTTTCGGAGAATATCCGGAAAGCTCAGAAAATGGATGACCGCCAAATGCCTTAACTTTTATTTCTCCTAAACTTTCCCAGTTTAAACTGCCAATATCAAATCCACCGCTTTGGTTTTCTTCAATATTAAAAGAATATTCGCCTCTGCCTAAATGCCAACTGTTATCAATAAAATGAGTGATTGTTGTTTCTTTATTGTTTGTGTTTGCTGTGGTTGTTTTTATTTGCCTATTAGAAGAAGCCTTCTCTTTTCCACCTTCTTTTTCTACTCGCGAAGAGATATTACTTTGTTCGGCGGGAGTCTTTACTTCAGACATCACCTCAATAACTCCGCCGCTTAAGGTTTCTGCGGCTATTCCTTTGATATGGTAGTTATTGACAAATTTTTTCTGTTCTTCGTCCGGAACCGAATTCTTACCCAATTCAATCCGTTTTGGCGTAAATCCCATTTCCGCTAATTTACCTAAATCTTCCTTTCCAGTAATTCCCATTAACCCAAAATCAAGTTGTTTATTAATCCAGGACCAGGTCCGTTTTGTAGTTCCCCAAGCTTCATCACCCAGAAGAGATGGTCTATAGACTACCCGATTAGTAGAATCAGCTAGCGGAGACAACAATAATCCTACCATACCGCCGAGAATGCCTTGAACTAATCCATCAATAAGAACATTTCCCACTCTTTCTCCAGCGCCTAACTTCCGGGAAATTGTTTCTTCAAAAAATTCCTTATCTGTTTTGCGAGAAATTTTCCTGCCTCCGGCTGTAATTGATTCCAGCTCATACGGAGCCTGATTGATTACTTCATATTCAATATCCTTTCCCTTTAAAGCTGTCTGAGAAGAACTATCTAAGCCATTAATTCCACTGCGCTTAAGAAGATCATCTAAAGTCTGTTCGGTTCCGGATAACAAATCCCCCACATTTCCGTAAATAGTAAATTGATTATCTTTAACCTTTCCTAAAACTTTTCCGTAATTAACTTCTCCCTGTTTGCCGGCAGAATTAACATGATAAGTAACAACAACATTGTTATTTATTCTAGGCGAAGAGTTAATCTGGCCTGCGGCAAATGCTTTTAACACTTCCGGTAAGTGCTGTATGCTCAAACCAACTTCGACTCTTTCTTTCGGCAAAACCACCAATTTAAACGCTTTTTTAAGGTTATATTTTCCGTCTTCTAAGGCACCAGTATTAGCATAGACATTGTTAAATATTCTCACACCTTGAACGTTAGCGGTTTGCATATTTACTGATTGGCCTGAATTATAAAACTTTGGCTTGCTATTAGAATTAGCGGCTATCTTTTCTTGTCCGGGAAGATTAAAATTTACGCCTTGAAGTGTGGGAAAAATTTTATATGCCCATTCGGCTCCGGCTAATTCGCCGTTATTCACAAATAAAACAAAACTCGACAGACTTCCTTCTTTTACGCCGCCTAATTCATAACTGCCGCTTACTCCTTCCAGAGTTCGTACTGCTCCGTGGTCAATTTCAATATGCGACAGAGGCGCAGACTTAATGCCAGTTTTTTCAATGCTTTCTCCCACTACCTGATTAACTTTCTCATCATTATTTTTTCCAACTACCGGTTCGGTACTTTTATATTGTCCAAAAGAATTACTACTACGATTCGGAATATTTTTAATGGCCTCATCAAGTTCTGCACTGAAGTTAAATGTGGATTCTCTCGGAGAAGAATCCGTTGCCGGTGTACTCTTATTATTTGATTGTATTATTACTTCGCGCTTTTTAATTTCTACTGTACCACTATTTTCCCACCTATCCTGATCTATGCGCCTTGTTTGGCCATTATTGCTTACTCTATCTTCTCCTGTAACTGCAGAAGGAGGAATAGAAGCATCTACTGTAGAGACTAAAGAGAAACCTGTATTTTTTTCCGCCGGATATGTCTCAGTTTTTGCACCCAGTGATGCTGATTTTGGTTTTTCAATTGCAACTAAAGCTAGTGGTTCTTTAGATAATCCTGCCGTATCCCCTTCTTTCATCACTCTATCAACCGCATCATGTATACTTTCGTATTTCTTTTTTATTGCTTGTGGTTGAGATTCATTGCTCCCAGAAAAAAGACTGGAAATAAATCCTTTTGCCCTTTCAACATATCCTTCTCCCGACACCGGAGTAACTGTGGTTGAGGTAATTGTAGTTCTAACTGTGATTACTGCTTCTTCATGCTTTTCAATTTCTACTTTTTTATCACCAATAGCTTCATCAACAGCATCTTCAATTAGGGCGCTCATATTAATTATTGATCCTTTATTATTCGAATCCGTTGCCGACGTAATCTCTGTGTTCGGTTTTATCGTTACTTCGCGCTTTTTAATTCCTACTGTGCCACTATTTTTCCAGCTATTCGGATCATCAATGCGCCTTGTTTGTCCATTATTGTTTACTCTATCTTCTCCTGTAACTACAGAAGGAGGAATAGAAGCATCTGCTGGAGGGACTAAAGAGAAGCCTGCATTGTTGTCCACCGGATCTGTTTTAGTTGTTACAACCGGTGCCGCTAATTTTGGTTTTTCAATTGCAACTGAAGCTGGTGGTTCTTTAGATAATCCTGCTGTGTCTTCTTCCATCACTCTATTAACCGCATCATGCATACTTTCGTATGGTTCTTTTACTACTTGTGGTTGAGATTCATTGCTACCAGAAAAAAGACTGGAAATAAATCCTTTTGCCCTTCCAACATATCCTTCTTTATATACTTCTTCTTCCGACACCGGAGTAACTGTGGTTGAAATAACTGTAGTATTAACTGGTGATACTGCTTCTTCATGTTTTTCACTTTCTACTTTTTTATCACCAATGGCAAGACGCTCATTAACGGCATCATTAATTAGAGCGCTCATACTAATTGTTGATCCTTTTTTATTCGTCGTTGCCGACACACTCTCTTTATTTGGCTGTATTGTTACTTTGCGCTTTTCAATTTCTACTACACCATCACTTGCTAGCCATTTTTCTACTCCCGGCAAAAGCCGTGCTGGTTTATTGTCCTCTGCATTTAAAGATCTACTTGCACCACCTTTTACTATAGGAGGAATAGAAGCGCTTGCTGCAGGGATTAAAGACAATCCTGTATCATCTTTCGCTGTTACTGGTAAATCCGAAGTTGTGGTTTCTGTTGCAACAACTGGCGTAGAAGCATCTACTGGAGAGATCAAAGATAATCCTGTATTGTTTGTTTTAGTTTTTGCAACCGGTAATGCTTCGGCCTTAGAAGATAACGATGGACTTGCACTGCTGTTTGCTGAATTTACAGAAGGATTCGCTTCTGCCACAGCCACAGGTTGTTCGGCAGCATCTAATTCTTTTATCTGAGTTTGAATCTTTTGTCGCTCGGCCTTTAATTCATTTTCCCGGTTATTCATTTCCTTGTAAGAAGGCCCTTGATTATTATATCTATCAATAGGTGCCTCAGATTTTTGACTCTGCAAATACGCAAGTTGACCCTCAATAACTTTTTTCTTATTTTTTAAATTATCTATTTCCTGTTGTTGTTCACCAACAGGAGTTGAGGTACTTACGGCATTAGGAGATATAGAGGCGCTTGCTTCTCGCACAAACGAAATACCGTCATCATCTGCCGCTGGATTTGGTTTTTTAATTTTTTGCCCAGTAGTATCTTTTGAATTAGCTCCTTTTAATCTAGCAGTTACTTTTAAGCTCGGTTGGGTTTTTTTTGTTTGCTCCGGTTTAAATTTCTTCTGAGCAAAAGATAGGAAGACATCATCTTTTCCGGCAGAAAATGTAAATACTCTCTGCTTAGAAATCTTTTCAGTTCCGTGCCACTTTATTACATCTCCGATATCAAAACTGGCTATCTCTACCGGTTGAGCCGATGCCTTTATCCCTTGATTACCGTCAGATTCAAAAAGACGGCTTAACCAAACCTTACCCCGGTCAATAACTGAAAATTCTATACCATTGATTATCGCCGGATTGATATTCTCTTTATCCAAAAGTGGGGTAATTCCTGCGGATGTTTTTCCCACGGCAATATCGCCTGTGTGCGCAGCCGCTCCTACCTGATATACCAAATTTTTTAAGTCTTCGTGCGAAGCACCGGCTCTTTTTAAAATCTCTTGAGTAGCTATTGCTTGCGCCTCTTTTGCGGATATTTTTTCTTTATTCTGGATTTTCCCAGAAAGCAGAGAAATTTCAGTTTTATGTTGATTCTTGAATTGAGCCAATCCTTTCTCCCTGGCACCTTTAAGCCATTTTTGCGTACTCGGATCATAATCTTTTCCCGAAATCATTTCTTCCGCTTCTAAAATTAACGCCAGCAACCCATCATTAACAATCCCTAACGGACGAGTTTGAGCAATATTTCGCTTATTGATGTCCATAGTCAAAGAATAGGTAGTATCTGCGCCAAAACTAACTCCTCCATTTACATCAAAAAATACTTTTCCTTTACCGGCTCTCAAACGGTTGGCAATCTGAAAAGTACTGTTTTTAATCTTATCCGGAGAAAGATGTCCGGGCTTGATCCCTTCAAGGACTGTTGTCCATTCTGAACGGTTACTCGGCTTAAACTTAACTATCTCGCCTTTACTTTTTTCCATCTGCCCGGCATCAATAATATTCCAAACCGCATTGTCATAAACACAAAGTTTATCCTCAAAATTGACATTAGGCTGTCCGCTGGCAGTCAGCGGATTTAAAAACATTGTTAAATTGGAATCCTTTAGTAATAGCCCATATTCTTGATCATCCTGGGCATCCAAATTTAAAATTGAGCGTCCGGTAGAAGAAGCCTGCTTAATTTGCTGGGAAAAATTAGAGTTTCCCGAAGATAAAGCCTTGGAAATGGCCTGCTTAGTATTTTGCCCGATTACTCCGTCAACGGTAATTTTAAGCTTTCCTTGAATTTTCCGAATAAGTGAGTCTTTAGTTTCTAATCCGCTTAATTTTATCCCTAAATTCTGGGCAATGCTATTTAACCGGGAAACAGGAAATTCTGCTTTATCCCGGTCAAAAAGAATACTCTTTTGGAGCCCAAAATTAATTTCCACTAAATTATTATCGTGTATCTTTAATTTAGGCGTTGCCGCCTCTTTTATTAGTTTTTTCTGCTTGCTGTAACCGGAAATTCGGCCCCAAACTTGAGAGCGGTTTATATCGGCTTTCATTCCAAAATTATCGGTTCCGCCGGTTCCATACCCCTTCATACCTAAATATAAGGCATCAATCTCTGTTTTTCCGACATATTGTTTGTCAGAATCCTGTATCGCCCGATCTAAAATTAATCCATTTTTCTTGGTGCTGACAAACCCGACACCATATAAATTATTATCACCGCCCCATTGCCCCCTATACAAAACAGCGAAAGTTTCACCCGGTTTTTTCCCATTAATCATACCTAAAACCACGCTTACTCTGTCTTTTGCCCCAAAAGAAACAGCTAACGGAAGTACTCCCTTTGCTATCGCATTATTATCTGCAGCCTTAGCCCTGGATAAGACATTCGAATAATAAGCAGGTAGTTTTTTTAAATCACTGGTGTTTATCGACAAGGCTTCCAAACCTTGAGATGGGACTAATAGCTCTTCTGTTACTTCACCAAACCGGCCGACCTTAAAAAACCCGCCGGCAAACCCTTGAGGGGTAGATTGAAATACAGCAAACGGAAGGTTTCCTTTTCCGCTGTAAGTTAATGTTTTATTTAGCACATCATTTTCATATTTTTCCGGAGTAAATGTAGCCTTTAGACCTTTGGGAACTCCGGCTTGAAACGGAATTAAATGAGAAGATTCTGGTTTTTGATTCCGAATAACCAATTCCCGTTCTTTATTGTTAAAACTCCCTAAAAGAAGATAAGAAGTAGAAAGATTTACTACATTACCTTGGGAAGTGTCTACACTGCCTTCAATAACCGCGTGAACATCTCCGGAAAAATGCTGGCGGGAAAAATTTTGAAGTGCCATTTCAATCTTCTGCTTGTCTGTTTCCGAAGAAAATGAAATCATATTTGCATCTGTTCTAAGCTGTTTTTCAGTTTGCTTCAATTTGACTATGTCATTCTTACCTGTTTGTTCGCTAGACTTATGTTGCGATTTAACGTTTAAAACATCTTTTAATACCGATTGGGGAGTCCAGCCGGAGATAAATAATCCTTGCGCGGTGTCTCCGTAGAACTGCTTATCTTCTGATTTTTCGGCTAAGGCTGTGGGTAACTGATAAAAATCTTTTTTTACCGCCGCTAATCGCCCATCTATATGCAATAATGCCCCCTGATGCACTAAAGAAACCGGAATTTTTACCTCTTCTTTCTGACCTGAAAGCTTAATGTTGTTATTGTTTAGAATCGTTGACTCATCTTGGACCATTTGCCAATAAACAGCGGGCTTCCAAGTATTTTTATTTTTTTGATACGCACTTTTTACTGCATTTTGAAACTTCGGTAAAAACTCTACTCGAGAAGACCCTTGGCGGGTAATTACCCGAGCATCTTTGTATCCGAAATAATAATTATGCGGATAAGCCGGCCGGTCTCCTTGTATATCGAAAATGCTGTTATAAGTATATCCACTGACACCGGAAGAATCAGTATAAAAAACATAGGCGCCATCTCCAAATTCATTCACCGCACTGCGTTCATCACGAGAAACACCCCGAAGACTTCCATGGGTACCTTCATTAAGGACATTCATTATGTCCTTATTGTTATCAAACCGCTCTTGGATTAATTCATACTGATTTGCTGCCGGCTTGTTATCCGGCTTCAAAATTTTTATCTGATTTCCTAATAAATCTTTGGGTACTTCGGTTAATGCTTCTTTTTCTTTCGGATTATTGAATGTGGGAATTTTTGGAGAAGTCACCATATTAATTGTTTCTCCTTTACCTACATTAATAACTCCTGCCATATCCGGAAATAATCCGCTATTATACACTGCCCAAACTTTATCAGTTCCTTGCAATGCTTCTATCCTTCTATTCTGAGTAGACAAAGATTTTATCCGATTATTAACAACAACTTTTCCACCTATTCTTAATTTTACATTACTGCTAAAGTTTCCGCTATTATCTACAGACATATCCCATGAACTTCGAGCGTCCGCATAACGTATCAGGTGATTGCCTACAGTAATCGGAGAATTCTCTGACTTAAAAGCATACGGATGATAATTTTGCGAAGGTAACTTCGTCTTTGCTTGTTCATCAAGCTTAAGTTCATTGCCGTAAAAACTGGCATCTACTTTTTCCGGAACCAAATCCCGCGCACCAGTAAGCACACCGCTTAATCTCTTCTTTATATTGCCGTTTATATTTACTCCATCTAAGCCAAACCCGGATTTAACCAAAGAAAAATTTTCAGCGATATTTTCACCGGACTCTTCTGACGAAGTAAACACTTTTATGTCTACATTCGGAGCTAACGGCCTAAATACCGGCTCAGCTTTCTTTATGTTTAAAACTTCACTAATCCAGGGCGCGCTATACCTCGCCGCTACACTAGCGGCAATATCTGTATTGTCGGAATCAATAGAAAAAATATCTATCTGTTTCTTTCCCCTATCTATATCTTTAAAAGTTATTCCTTTATTGTATTCAACCCGAACTTCATAAGCAGTAGAAACCGGAAATTTAATTTCTTTATCCCCTATTTTAATGGTATCTCCAACTTCCCCAAATCCAGTATAACGCGGAGTTATCTGCACATCTTTATCCGCATATTTTAATTGATACCGGCCTTCAGTATAAAATGTATTTCCCCAATCATGTCGGCCAAATTCATTGATCTTTAAAGACTCAATGCCTAAATCTTTGTTGCTTAGCCGGCTTAAAAAATCACTGGGAATAGCCGGATTAAGTTCATTTTTTATTTTCCCGTCTTTTTGTTTAACTGAATTAACATCAAAAGAAATAAATGAACCTTTCTGAACACTTAAATCATTATTTATTTCGGCTACATGCATCAGCCCTTGAACAGGAATCTGGCGGGATAATCCGTTTGAAGAGCTAGACAATGAAAGATTGTATTTTTCCTGATTGAATAAAATTAATTGCGGCATTCCGGCCCGGGCTACTCCGGCTAAAGCATGACCAATTTGGTTATTTGCGCCATCATACATTTTGGCATCAGCTGAAAGAAAACTGATTAATTTTCCTTTTTGGTCTGCGGTCTGCCAAAAATTACCTTTTATTGAATTATTTCCGTAATGATATTCTCCTAGTTTTTTTTCACCCACAGCCATGATTTCGTCAAACCACCAGTCAACATCTTTCATCCCGTAAAATTTAGTGGCACTTTTAAGATTACTGAAAATAGAAATCGCTACGTAATCAATCCCGAAACTCTTTAAAGATGTAATACTATTTGCCGAGTGCCCTGCTTTTAACAATTTATCTACGGGCCCGATGAAACTTTCGATACTATTGAAATTAAAATTTCTTTGTTCATGATTTGTGTTTATGAATACAAAGTCCATAGTTTTATCGTCAATATAAGCTTCTCCCAAACGATAGAAAACAAATCCATCTTCATAGCGGATGTCTTTAGATTCTGTCCCGGAATCTAAATCCTTATATCGTTCTAGCATTCCTGCTAAGTTAGAACCTTCTTTGTAAGGATTGCTCGTTTGCTTAGATTCAATATACATCTCGTATTCACCGTATTCATCGTACTCCCTTTCTTCATATTTAAATCCCTGATGCCCATTGACTGTAGTCCTACTCTGAAAAACATCTCTTCCCTTTAGATCTTCTATTGCTTGATTTGTTACTATCCCTAAATTACCATCCATCGCATTGTACTTAGTCAGGCTGCTTATAGACTGTTGAACAATAGGACTGGCAAACTTCTGTAAATTAGCTACTGCATTCCAGTGGTGATACTGAGCGCCCATACTGTCCATCGCCTGAAGGAAATTCTCCATCATGTCCGGATACAAAGACTGATCAACCATAAAATTACCATACGCATCAGATAAGGCTTTATTATTAATTGAGCCGTCGGAATTAAATATTTTACCCTCATAAAGAGAGCCCTTCTGATTGAAATTATTGGCTAGTTCTAACTTTTTATCATAATCGTAGTTTTTAAGTTGGCTGCGCACTTCCCGGCTAATTTGCCAGTCATATTTGGGAATAAACACGTCAGTAAGATTCTGAAGATATTTAGAAAAACTTATCTGACCACTATCCAACCGGCTTTTACCAAAACTAAACATCGCCTGATTGGCTTCTACAACACTATCTAACGGAATTGTCGCAATGTTCCACCAGCCTAAATTCTTGTTTTCTTGAGTCATCCCCGGAATATTCCAATCATTGTCGCTGGCTAAACCATAAAACCCGCCGGCTAAAGTCCCGGTAGCTAAATTAGCCAGCATATTCCGATTCATGGTTGAGTCTTTAACCCAATCTCCTAACGCCCCGCCAATATTATCTTCCATCCAATTTTCAAAGTAACTTACCCCCATTGAATAGACACCCTTTTCTAATCCAGACATTAAGCCATCATGCCAGCTAGTTTGCTTATTCAATTGGCTATCCACTAACCCTCGGCTAAAGCCGCCGGAAAATGAAAACATTGCCTCCCAAGTATTCCCTAAATCGAGTTCATTAGCCAAGCCCTGCATTCCCGCAGTCACTAAATCTTCTGTCCAACTGCCTATCTGACCATACAAATGATCGCCCAAACCATAACCTTTATTTGGGTCCACTTCTATTTTACCGCCTAAAGTAAAATCACCGTTTAATCCGGACATTATGCTGCTAGCCGCTAAATCTCCGGCAATACCGCCAATCGCATAACCTACTGTATCCCAATTTTCACCAAATCTTTCGGCTAAATAATCACCCACCGGAACTCTTACTAAATTATATCCTACTCCGGCTGCAGCTCCTTTTAAGGCTCCGGTCCAACCAGCATCCACAGTCGCACCAAACATTCCATATTGTCCGCCGCCAGAAAACCCTTGTAACCCACCGTATAGTGCGCCCATCGAAAGAGCAGAAACTATCCTCGTTGTGCCTCTATCCCAGTCATATGCTCGACCGATTCCGGAAATTCCGGTACATAAGGCTGATCCGGACAAACCCATCACCATCCCGCTACCAACACTAGAAAATGAACTAGCCATATTAGTCCAACCAGAGTTTACCATGTGTGAAAAACTACCTACTTCTGTAAATGTTCTCGCTCCAACACTTCCCTCTACAAGATAGTTACCTCCGGTAGTTAAATCAGTTGCAACTGTTGCCCCTTTAGGAACTGTTCCGGCAGCCCCTTTAATAAATCCGGAAGCAAAACTGCCAACAACAGAAATCCCCGCTTGGATAGCCATACTTTTTAAGATTTTACTTTGAGCATCACTGCGAAAATCATCAACCTGCTGTCTGATTTTATCTAAATTCGCTAACTGCGACCAATTTCTTAAATTAGTTCCTTGACGCGAACCTTTAATCACTTTAGCCTTATCTAAAGAAACCTTTTTCACAAAACTAAAAGGTTTAAAATTAGCTACTGCGGCATATCCGCTAAAATCCTGTAAAAATTTCTTTAAACTATATTCCGCCGGCATTCCGTTATCAATACAAAAAACTTTTCCATCTTCGATCTTTCTAACTACTACATAATGTCCAATCTTGAAATGGGCGATAAACGGAGTAAACTCCTGCAGAATAAACACCGGAAAGGGTTTTTTGAGCTCTATCGGTGTTAGCTGGTACCCAAAAAATTCTGCACCATGAACAAGACTATATAATGAATTTTGTAGAGATTGCGGATCTATTCTTAAATTTTCGGAATTTTCTAGAACATCAATAGAAAAAAGAATGCTGGCGACTTCAGTCTGCGAATTGCTTAATCCGTAATTTCTCAAGTAATCATAAAGCGCTTCTGTTCCACAGGGTTTCTCTTTAAGTAACGTATAAATTTGATCTATGCCCTGCGGCGTTAAATTTAGCTTATTGTTAACATCTAAGATTTTGCCGGAAGGAAATTTAATCTTGCTGATTCCAGGATTTGAAGATACTGCATTAAGGATATTCCTTACTGCTTCCGGAGCTTCTTCCTGCAAGAAAGAAGAAGAAATATCTAATACTGCCTTGGGCCCTTGAGGCATTATTTGAGATTGAAAGAAAAAATTATTTCCGGTAAACCCTAAAACAATATTCTGATGCAAAAAAGCAAAGACAACCAACAACGCAATTGTTCTAATCCAAGGCTTTGCCCTTTCCTTTTGAGCTTCATTAAATACGCCAGTATGTTTCTGTTCTATGCTCATTTATCTTGTATAGTTAAAAAAAAATTAAATGTATATATACTATATAAATAACACAAATTCCCCAATATATTCATTTTCATCTTTTTATTTCTCATAATGTGTCCTGTCGGCTATTTAAAAAAAACCGGACTGTCAAAACTCTATTTTCAAAGTTTCGGCAGCCCGGCTTTCCCTTGAGCAATATCGGTTTATCGTAGCCTCAGACTATGATAAATCAGTTATCCACTATTTTTGGGATCCGTGGCTTTGCGCACCTGACTTAGTCAGGATTGCCCTTATCGAACTTTACAATATAAATATAACATATATATGAAGAAAAAAACAAGGAAAATTGGTACTTTTTTCGTTTTTTTTTAAAAAACACTCTTTGGGTAGTTATACTTATTCATTTAAAAATTGATTGAACAAAATCCACAATAAAAATAGATGATTAGTGAGTATTTGAGTATTACCAGAGTAAAAATTGCAAAATAGTCTATTTAGAAGAATTAAGGCTTTATTACCTGGTTTTATATGTAATTTACATAATATGTAAATTACATATTGATTTGACTAGCCTACTGTGGTATACTTCTTATGATTACCATGATTTTTAAAAGATTACAAAGATGGAAAAAAGAGACCCCCTTACTGAGAAAATAATTGGCTGCGCGCATAAAGTTCATTCTGAATTAGGTCCCGGATTTAGTGAAAAGATCTATCACAATGCTTTAAAAATTGCCTTAACTTCAGCAGGATTAAACTACAATACAGAAAAACAATATAAAATAAAGTATGCTAACCAAAAAGTTGGTTCTCTAAGATTAGATTTAATAATTGAAAACAGTATAATTGTGGAAGTTAAAGCCTTGACCGGTTACATGCCAAAATATTTGAAGCGCAGGTTTTATCTTACTTAAAAATAACTGGCTGCAACGTAGGATTATTGATTAATTTTGGAAACAAAAGCTGCCAAGTAAGAAGATTAATGAGGTAATCGCTGCAATCTTTTCACAATCGCCGTAATCAGCTGAAAAAAGGAGCACAAATGTTCGAAACAATAAGAAAAGTGGTCAGAAACGGTCAGATTACCCTTCCTTCTTCAATGAGAAAGGCATTAAAGATCAACGCTGGTGATTTACTACGCTTGGAAGTAAAGAACAATCAACTAATTATTACCCCGGTATCAGCGGTAAATACCCAACAAACACAGTTTTTTAGCTCAAAATGGCAAAAAGCAATTAGCAATTCAGAAAAAGCAATAGCCGACCACAGATATTCTGAATACAATTCAACCGAAGAACTACGAAAGGATATTGAAGGATGATCAACCGAATCATTATCACCGAACCGATAAGAAATAAAATCAAGAACAAACGAGAACTTCCGGCTCAAATACAGAAGAATTTTCATTGGTTTTATTGGTGTATCGATATGCTTTTAAAAAATGAGTCTTCTCCGCTTTTAAGGCGCAGGAAGATTGAAGGCACCAAAGACTGCTGGGAATTTACAATTACCTCCGGATATAAAAGCATTTATCGCAAAGAAGGCACAACCGCAATCATCCTTGCAATTGGGGGACACGACACTTAATTGTTCATTATTTGGGCAAATCATTCCTTAAATTACTTCATCTGTATAGATAAATCCAAAAAAATTTAATATTTTGAAAGAAAAACTATCTTTCTTTCGTCTATTTATTAAGAAGGCTATATTGCTTTACTTACTCCTGTTAACATATATTATGCCAAGAATAGCACGGATTGTTATACCAAAATGCCCGCACCATATTATTCAGCGAGGCAATCGCCGACAACAAGTATTTTTTACACCTGAAGACAAGCAGTTATACCTAAATTGTCTAAACGATTACGCAAAACCGGCAGGAATATCCATTTGGGGATATTGTCTTATGGATAATCACGTTCATCTTATTGTTGTTCCGAAAACAAAGAATAGTTTATCCAAAGGGCTAGGCGATGCACACCGAAAATACACTTACACAATAAATTCCCGCCAAAATTGGCGCGGCTATTTATGGGAAGGAAGATTCAAATCTTACCCTCTATCTGAAGAATACTTATTCGCAGCAATGCGCTACATTGAGCGTAATCCAGTAAGGGCAACAATGGTTAAAAAAGCAGAAAATTATAAATGGTCAAGCGCTTACTCTCATGTTTACAAAAAGCATAATCATTTATTAGACGATAATTTTTTGCTTTCAGGAATAAACGACTGGTCTTTGTATCTTTTATCTAAAGATAAAAATAATGACATACACAATTTTAGAAAACATTTTCGAAACGGTAGACCATTGGGCAATAATGCCTTTATCTCTAATCTTGAAGAAATAACCGGAAGAAAGCTCCGCCGTGACAAACCTGGGCCAAAAAAAATAAACAATAGTTAAGTGTCGTGTCCCCATTAGTGCGCCGTGACAAACCTGGGCCAAAAAAAATAAACAATAGTTAAGTGTCGTGTCCCCATTAGTGGCTGATTTTGCCAACCCCGCCGCGTAAAAACTCCAACAGTACTGGTCCGGCAACAATAATTAAAATTATCGGAAGGATAAATAAAATAAGAGGAATGAGCATTTTTAGAGAGGCTTTCATTGCTTCTCTTTTACCTTGATAAGAACGTTGACTCCGTACATCATCAGAAATTATCGTAAAAGTTTCCTCAATGGATGTCCCCATTTTTTCCGCCTGAATAAGACTACGGATAAAAGTACTTACCTGCGGTATGTCTAAACGCTTAGCCATCTGGCGCAAAGCCTCTATTTTTGGCCGGCCAACTTTAATTTCTTCTAACGTTAACTTTAATTCTTCAACCATAGGATTAGAATGGGCTTTAGCGATAATCCATCTTGTCGCTGAAATAAAATCTAACCCTGCGCTCACACAAAGGCATAATAAATCAACTGTTTCCGGTAAAACTCTAACAATATCATTCTTTCTGCCAGTTACCTTAGACTTTAATATTATATCCGGAATAAGAAAGCCAGAAACGACCATCAGGACTATAAATATATAATTTTTAGGAAAATAAAGGAAAACTACTATTATCCCTAAAACAATTAATACCTCTTTTATAAACAAAAATTCCGGGGCAGTTAAATCCCATCTTACAAAAGTAAGCTTAGCATCCAACGTTTTTTTTATACGAGGAAAAGGTTTTAGGATTATAGTGTTGACCGCTGTCAGCGGCGCTAACAATTTTAAAAATTTTCCGTGAAACGTTCTCTTGGCAGTAATTATTGAAACTTGTGATAAGTCTTCAATGAAAAAAGAACGAATAACAAAAAACAACGCTAGAAATATACAAGAATAAATTAAAATAATTATCATACTTTAACCGAACTAAACTTTTTAATGAAAAATAAGGCCAATATTTGCATAATTACTGCAGCAAACAAAAGTATTTTTCCAGTCTCATCTCGAAGCAAAACATCAAAATGATGAGGGTTAGATTTCATGATTATCACCACAAACAAGGGAGGGATTGCAGACATAATTATTCCCTGAGCTCTTCCTTGAAGGGTTAAGGTATTAGCCATATCTTTTATTTCCCGCCGATCGCGAATAGTAGAAATCAAACGGGAAAAGACTTTTGTTAAATCTCCCCCGGTTTCCCTAGACACCAGCATTGAAGAAATAACCAAATCCAAATCATCCGACCGCATCCTTTTATTAAGACTAATCATCGCGTCCTCTAAAGAAACGCCCACTTTGACTTCATTAACTATCAAACTAAACTCTTCTGAAGAAGGTATAGGGCTTTCTTCAGCAACAGTCTCTAGCGATTGTAGCAAGCTTAAACCTCCCTTAAGACAACTAGAAATAATCATCAAATTATCGACAATTTGCGAATCAAACTTTTTTTTCCGTTTAGCAACAATCATTTTTGTTATCACCAATGGCATAATTCCGCTTACTACTACGCCAATGATTAAACCTGGAAATTTAAAAAGGAAAAACCCGAGAAACCCAAATATAAAAGGAAGAACTACATAGACAATATTTAACTTCCTGCTGCTAATAAAAATAAAAGCACCTTCCAATTTATCGATAGTCTCTTTGGTCCTTTTATCTCTTAGATTCTCAGATTTTGCCAAAAGGGAAGGAATAAAGCAATAACTTAAGAAAACTACCCCAGCCAACAAAAGAATTATTATTAATAAAAGCATTATTACTGTTTGTTTATAAGTTTAAACTAACTACTCAACAGAAGTCATTCCCGGTTCATACTGAACACCTTCTCCGAATACATCTACTGACTCACGATATTTTCCCTGCAAAGACCGGCGAAAATAAAAAGAAACCGCAATCATAGCACTAATTAAAAATGTAGCCATAGCTACATAAGCAATAGTCGATTGCGCTTTACAAAATATCTTTAGACTCATTTTCTTCCCTTATCATATATTATAGTAAGTTGAGTAGGAGAAGGCAAGGCTATGCTTTGCATTTTACTAAACTGTAATTTACATTTTTCCCCCATTCCATTAGTAAAATAAAGTTCCGATTTTAAAATAGAAATCCCTTTCTTAAGCTCATTAATAACTTGAAGAGAAATGGTTTTTGGCTTAGGGCAAGTTTTACAATTAGATTCATTATCAAAAGCAGAAGAAGTATCTATTATTTCTTCGGTTATTGGCGTTTCGTTTTGTAATATCCATCCAGAAACCGGCATTTTTTGTTTATAGAAATTAATTACCTCATTGATTCCTTTATTTCCTATAGTATAAATGCGAGTCTTCAAAACTCGAGACATAAATTCAGCCTGTGGATAAATAGGAATTGAAGAAGGTAGTTCACTACTTTGAGATTGGCTAGATCCCTGATTAAAAAAAGCACCACCAATGTAAGAAAGAGTAAAAATTGTCTCTGTATGTCTACCGCGGGGAGGAATTATCATCAACATCAATGTCTGCTCATTCTTATAAAAATAAATCATATTTTTTAGCAAACCTTCAACATCAACCCCTTTATATTGTTTATCAAAAGGAACATTAATTTTTTTAATTGCTTCTAAAGCATTCTCTTTGTTCTCCCATCCTCTTCTGGATAATTCTTTAGTATAAAAGCTTATCAACTTTCTCGTGTCTAAAACAGTTTTATAATAAACAGTGTCTGCGCTAGAATTGCCTACCTTCGGTAAAGGAATTTCTAAAGCACGGGAACCTGGAGGTAAAGGTATTTTGCCTAAATCGATATCCGTTTTTACACTCTGAGCAAAAACAGAAAAAATAAAAAGAATAAAAACCGCAGTTACACTAAAAACTTTACCGGGATTAGAACCCATTTGCCCTCCTCTCTACTTCTCATTTAAGTCAAAATTAAATGTTAGTAGCATTTTTAATCTCCACTAAACATTAAGTCTTAATTTTCCCCTTTCTCACTTTTTCCTTTAACCTTTAACCTTATTAAAACTCATCTACCCCCACAAGCACCGGATCATGATTTACACAAGGATTTTTTCCGTTAAGACAACTGCAAGTAGAGCAAGTACCCGAACAATCCGGGTCATCAGGATTACAAGCAAAACTAGCACAGCTCTGGGATTTTACTTTTGGATATTTTGCCTCCCATAACCCCATATCCTGTCCCGCGTGTTCTTGAAAAGTAGTAGTCTCTATTTCCCGAGAATGGTCAACATCATTCAAGGTCACAATAAAATTATTTCCAATATCCCCGTCATCATCCCAAAATGTTCCACCCTCAGAAATACCTTCTCTTATATCATCCACAAGTGAACTAAGCAAAGCATAACCTCCAAAGATTGCTATGAATTCAGCAATTGCCATTATCACTGCAGCAGTCCACCCTACACAAGCTAATGGACCTGTACACCCAACAGGATAAATATAAAACCACCAACCACAATCTGGTGTGCTGCTAGCAGTAGCAAATAAACTTAAAAGATATGCATCTGCAACAGCAAAAGCCACTGAAATTGCTGTGTAAGTAATCCAAAAATCCTTGAAATATCCATCAATTTCATCTTTATTCGCCTTGGTTCTAATAAATTGATAGCGCACAACATCATCTAATTTTACATCTACATTGACTAAATGATCGCGCTTTTGTCCGTCTTTCCATTTAAATTCCTGCGGAGTATCTTTATCTGATACGTGATAAGAAAATTCAACTCCCTGACTGGGGTTAATCTTATTTCCGGCTGCGTCTTCGGCTAGCTCACCATCCTTATCTAAATCCGGATTTAATTTTTCGGTTATCCCACTGTTTAAAAAATTGTAGTCGTAGGCCATATCTCGAGCAGATTTAATATTTTCATCCATTGACTCCCGCATTCCAATATCATCACTTTCATCATCTTCAATATTATCCGCGTCATCTTTGTCATCGTCAGTCTCGTTACTTCCATCTTCTGTATCGTCGGAAGGATATTCTAAGTCACTGCCGAGATAAGTTGCAAGCTGCCCTTCGTAGAGACCTTCAATCGTATCTTCAGCCGCAGTCATATCAGCACCTACCATGGCAAAGAAATATTGCCCAATAGACAGCAAAATAATACCTGCCTTCAAAAGCGCCGGACCAATATATTTTCCAGCCCAGGGAACACAAGCCAACGCTCCAGCAATTGTTATCAACGCGTTTCCGGATGCTACCAACGAAACTGTTAAATCTAAATCTTCATCCGCATAATCTAAAAGAAGATTGCTGGCTGTCGTAGAAGCCTGATAAGTCGCATACATGCCCATAGCCTGAGTAGCTAAAAGATTGAATGCAAACGCCATTTGCGATGCTGCAGCAATAGCTCCAGCATCAACTGCATTAGCAGTATGCGTTTTAGTAATTGCAATTTTATTTAAATTAACTGTAATCATTGCCGCAATTATAATAATAGTAATCAAAGCAATAAACAGGGGGGCTAATTGGGCTTTCTTGAATATACGGCCATAGGCATTCTTATTTTGGGCAAAAAATATAAACATTTTGTATTATTATAACTTAAACTCACCTTATTTACAATTCTATAATCAACAACACAAAGTTCAGGCTATTAGAATAAACTAAAATAATTAAATATTTTAAAATACAAATTCTAGCTTTACCCGCTACAATGCTGCAAGCATTGCTTCTAAATCAGCTTTTATTTTTTTTAGTTCATCTAATCCATCATTTGCTTCATCTAAACTATCTTGCCATTCATCTCTCTTAACTTGAGCTATTATTTCTCTTTCCTGCCAATCTGATAGTCCAGGAATCCAGGCTTCCTGAACATACCTATTTTTTGAAGCATAATAGCTTCCAGCAATCTGGCATAAATAGTAATCATCCGCAAACTCAGATCTTGTTGCCCAAGTACTCATCCAAGCTTGAGAAGGATCATAAACATATTCTCCCCACTCTCCTTCATCAGGATCCCAAACGTGACGTCCACCATCTTTGGCAACTGCCAATCGAGCAGTAGCCTCTTCACAATTACTGCAATCATCCCATTCAGAAGGAGTGCAAGGGCAATGATAACTTACCCGCCCTTGCCAATAAATTATATCATTATTAGCTTGAGAGATTCCCGCTACTGCTAAATCATACCAGTTTTGCCATTTATCTCTCCAATCTTCAATAATAGTAATATCTGCTTCCATTTCAGTTATTGCCTCAGTTACTTCATTAATTGCATTTTGAATAGCTGCTGGATCAGTAGGATCAACATCGACCCAGTCCTTCCATTTATTTTTATCATCATTAATTTCATTTTGTAAAGCTTTAGCAGCAACAAAGTTTAACTTAGTGGGATTACCAGAGTTAGGTATATTGACTACAGCTGAGCTACCGGAAGAAGCATCCTCACCAAAAACCCATCCGTCAGTTAATTCCTTGGGAGTATACACTCCTTCTTCACCTGTATTTCCCCAAAATCCCGGATGTGTATTACCAGCAGAAATCCGACTTTCCTTATAAGCGGGACTTCTTCCCACAACCTGAGCATTAGACCAAACCCAGATTCGACTTGCTCCCAAAAAAAACAAAACTATCACAATAAACCCAACTACTAATTCAATTACCACTTGAGAGTTAGCTCTCTTATGTTTGTCCATCTTTATGTATCCTTCATTAAAGTTCATAGATTGCAGTAACTCAAAATTATATTCTATAGACTTTTCCTCTATCTTTCATCTCTCAACTCCAAACTAGCAACCGCAAACTTACTTATTTGTGGACCACTTACTAGCACGATTTACTCCTTTTACATCAATGCTATACTTATACTTTCCATCTTCAAATGTCAGATACTGATTATTGCTTTCCGCTAAAGGAAGATCATTACCGTCACCTAAAATCTTATTAACCGGATTGCTGCGATCATAAAAATTTATACTTACACCTTCGGAATAAGAACTCCCATCTTTAGAAGCAAGAATATAGTTATTAATCGTGGAAGACGACGTTTCTGATTTTTGACTGGTCTGCTTCCAACGATCCTGATAATTCATAATCATTTCAATCCTAGGGCTTTCATCTTTATCGTCAATCCCATTCCCATTTGCATCATCATCTTTCCAATTAGGTATTCCATCTGAGTCTAAATCATCATTCATTCCAGAATTATCTCTGGCAAAATCATCGTCAATCCCATCACCGTTTGCATCGTCATCATCGACATTAAGTATTCCATCACCATCGATGTCATCATCTACCCAATCATTATAGCCATCCGAATCCTGGTCATAGTATTCGACAAAACTATATTGGTGATCATTTATATTATAAATTTCGTAATGCCCTAAATTATTTACGGTTACATCTATTTCTTCTTCTCCGATTTCATAATCAATAAACGGAACGCCCCAATAAATATTACTCCCTGAAGAAAAAACCGTTCTTTGTCCTTTACGCGAAAAATCACCGCTAGCTTGACGCCGATGCTCTATCTCATTAAGCGTAACACTTCCCCCTTTTGAATAAGGACCTTTGTAGCCAGAAGGAGCCGGATCGCTGCAAGGCCAGCTTTGGACTATAGGATCAGCACTAACATCTTGAATAACCACACAGCTGCCAAAGTGAGCTTTATCCAAACTATCGCGAAATGTTTTCATTGTTAAATATTGCTGGTCATTTGAACGCTGAACATAAGAAACTAATTGAAAGGTTACCAAAAGAATTATCGAACCTAATATCCCTATTTCTAGAATAGCTTGTGATTTTTTTTGATTACAAGGAAAAAACTTCATTTTATTCACCAGTTGGAAAACGACTGGAAATTTGCCCAATTTTTATTCCAGATACAGCAAGAGCACCTTCAGAACCCGTACCTGCAGTAGATACTTCTTCATCCGGGTCTTTGCTTTGATATTCGCTTTCAGAATATAAATAAAAACTCTCACCGTCAGCGGTTCCTTTAGTAAAAGTCATATCTGTGGGGGTTTCTGTAATAGTTTTCTTAATATGAGATTCTGAGGCAGTTATTTTTCCAGATGCTGCATCTAAAAGAGGAATGATCTCGGTCGTATTATCTAAGTGGCTATCTTTGGAAGCAATACATAAATCGGTTAAATCTTTGACTTTAGCCTGAATAGCCCGTTTAGCATATACCTCCATTCCAATAACAGCGGATAGAACTACAGATAAAATCAATACATATTCAGTTAAGCTTTGGCCTTTATTCTTCAAATCTTCCTCTTGTTTTTACCTCACATAGATACAATCAACCCAATAACGCTTAAACCTAAAACCACTACATTTACGGTTTAGTAATTGTTTCAGTTGAATTAAATGTTTGCTCATTTATAGAATGAACTCGACTTCCGGCATATTCATTTTCACCATCACTATCTATGTCTGCATAAACCATATATTCATCAACAGCACTAGAAATAACAACTGTCTTAGTCCCGTTAACGGCTTGCGGATCATATTGATCGCCGACTTGATCAGAAAGTTCCCGAAATCGACCGGAAAAAGCTCTTCTTAAATAAGTTTGCATCCCAAGAACCGCAATAACAATTATTGCGGTTAATGCCGCATATTCTAAAAAGAATCTTCCTTTTTTTAATTTTCCGATCATGCTTGATACCTTCTTGTAGTTAAAAATTGCTTCTCACCATATTTTTTATTCTCTATGTCCATCTTGAGAATAGCCAAAAAAAATATCATCAAGTTAGCATTAATTGTTTCACTCTGCAGCGGCAGTAACTGTTTCGAGTACTGCCCGATTTTGTCCTGTTCTAGATTGGCTAGTGTTTCCACCACCAGTATCAGTTCCATCGGTTGTTACAGTAGTTAGAGATACTTCAGGTGCTTCTAAAGTCTTTGAATAACTATAACTTCCATTTTCATAACTATACTGATCGCCAATACTATCCGAATTCTCCCTAAGACTACCTTCAACTGAGCGCCGCATATACGTACTCATCAGAACAACCGCTCCCACGACTACACCAATTAAAGCAGCATATTCTAAGCTAGATTGACCCTTTCTTAATTTTGTTAACATGCCCCCTCCTTCTTTGTTTTCCAAATAAACTTACGCTTAACATTCTCACATCCCATTATAATTTTTTTATCTAGACACCGTATACCCCATCGTAGAATCACTTTTAGAAGTATTCGCCTTGGTAGCAGTTGCAGCGCCACCGGCAGTAACAGCTTTATTAACTGTATCCACAGATAGTGTATCTGTTTGATTACGACTAAGATAATATGGCTCATACTGATTGGTTGTTGCTAAAGTTCCGCTTACAGAGCCTACATCAACCGTTCCAGTCATGCTGGTAAGTAAATCGGAGCTGTCTTTTTGTCTTGCTTGTAGTGAACGTTTAACGTAAGTCTGCATCGCTACTGCAGCACCTACAATAACCCCAATGAGAATTCCATATTCTACCGTTGATTGTGCGCGTCTTACCCATCTTTTTTTTGATTCAATTAACATCTTTACCTCCTTTTATACTTTTTTATTCTATAGCCCTTTGACAACTCACCTCACTTATTATTTTTTACAGACTAGTAAAATGAGTTTTAAAATCACTTGTCGCATCAGTAAGAACATCACCAGCATCTGTAAAACCCTGCTGTACTCTACCACCAATTAGTTTAGCACCAAGAACAACCGCACCCACAATTGCCGCCAAAATAATTGTATACTCTAAAATGCTTTGCGCCTTTACCCTTCTTTTCATCTTCTCCTCCTTTTTTTTACCGACTTGATTCGTATAATTCCTCCTGGATCACCTTTAACTTGGCATTTACTGAACGTTGAATATAAGTAGTCATTGCAATTAAAGCAGCAGAAATCACACTAAATAACAATGCATATTCCACAATGCTCTGGGCCTTGCTTTTTTTAATCATTTTAATCCCATCCTCCAATAGTAGAATTTTCTAAAGAATCTCCGGCCATAGCTTCTGTCATATCCAAAAAATTACTCTTTAGCGTATTACCCCCATTAGCTAAAAACAATGAGCTAACTAAAGCAGCGACTACAATTGCAAAAAGAATCGTATATTCTAAAACAGCTTGTGATTCTCTTTCTTTAAATAATTGGTTTTTCATTGTTTTACTCATATCTAATAAAAAAACCGGACTGCCTTTTTCTGACGGCAGCCCGGCTATTTCCTATTTAGTTCAAACTCTAATTTACATTTTGTCCAAAATATAAACTATGACTTTTGAACTCTTAACTTTTTGGAACCCGTGGCTTTGCGCTTCGCCTTCGCTTTTTACAAAACTCCAGCAAATTGCCTTTTTCGTCGCCTCCCTTAGGTGACGCTTAAAGTATAACATATAAATTATTAAAAAAACAATTCAAAAAAGCAATTTTTTGAAAACGCTTTCATAATAATAAGTGCCTGATTTTTTAAAGTTTCAATGTTTAAAACAAGGTAAATAATTAAAAATATTCTATAGACTGCTGGAGGACAACTACTTACAAACAATCGTAGTTATTATTTTTTCTGAAATGTTTCTTTAGGCAAATCAATGCCTTTCACACAGATTTCCTCATAAAAAGAAGGAATATACTCGGTGGGATAAAAAGAACCGTTTACAACACCATCATTATCTATACCTTTTTGTCTAAAAGCAAATATATCTTTGAGATCCACGTTCGTTTCACCAACCATTTCGCCAACTTCAGTAATCTGGATAACCTTTCTTGTTCCATCACTTAAGCGAGCTGTATGGACAATTAAATCTAAAGCCGAAGAAATCATCTCCCTAATCGCGCGTATCGGAAGCTCTATACCACTCATTAAAATCATGCTATCCAGCCTCATTAATACATCATGAGTAGAATTAGCATGAATCGTAGACATGCTTCCATCATGGCCAGTATTCATAGCCTGGAGCATATCTAAAACTTCCCCACCCCGGCATTCACCAACCACAATTCTATCCGGCCGCATGCGTAAAGTGTTTTTAAATAAATCTCTTATTGTAATTTGCCCTTTACCTTCAATATTTGGTGGTTTTGACTCTAGCCTTATCCAATGATGATGGTGAAGTTTCAGCTCAGCTGAATCCTCAACAGTAATAATTCTTTCACGATCAGGAATAAACTCGGATAGAATATTAAGAAAAGTAGTTTTCCCAGACCCCGTTCCTCCGGTTACCAAAATATTTTTTCGTGAAGTCACACACGCTTTTAAAAAAGTAGCCATTTCTTGACTTAAGCTATTGTAATCTGTCACTAACTCATTTATTCCGAGCCTTTGTTTGGCAAATTTCCTTATAGTTAAGGTCGGCCCTGTTAAACTTAAGGGTGGAATTATTGCATTTACTCTTGAGCCATCGGGAAGACGAGCGTCAACATAAGGAGAAGATTCATCAATTCTTTTTCCTAAAGGTGCCAAAATTCTTTCAATAACTGTACGCACTTGGGTATTAGAAGTAAATCTTTTACTAGTAGAATAAATCTTTCCCTTTTTTTCTACATAAATTCTATTTTTATTATTAACCATTATTTCTGTAATTTGAGGATCAGCTATTAATTCCTCTAGAGGACCCAAACCCAGGCTTTCATCAACAATCTCATTAATTAATTTCTGCCTAACCTCATAAGAAGAAATAAATCCGCCAGTTTCTTTTGCTAAAATATTACTTAAAATCTTTTCCGCATCTTGCCTTAATTTTCTTGCCTGTTCGACATTTGCATTCATCATGCCAACCGCCATTCGTTTTAGATTCATTTCTTTTATTAGCTGAGAATGTAATTTCTTTTTTAAATCAATAATAATATCCTCTTCTCTTTGTATTTTTACCTCTCTTAACGGTTCCATTAATCCCAACCGGCTCCATAGATCAGTTTTAGTGTCTTCTTTAATAGCACTATCTTTTATCCTTAAGCTAGACAGATCTTTATGGGATATATACATGTCCTCTCTCTTGATGATTACGTCACTTAAAGAACCTATTGCCAAACTAATTCGACTATGTGGTGAATCCAAAACTACAGGAATTCCTCTATTTAAAGCCATGCCCACAGTTTTTCCATCAGAAGGAATAGTACAAATAATCTCTATAGGCAAAAGAAGTTTAATCTCAAAAGCACTTACGCTACCTTTACTTTCTGAACGGTTAATCACTGCTTTTATCATACTTAAAGGAAAACCTAAACTTTGAAGAGTATCTAATATCCATTCTGTTTGATACAATGAAAGAATATCTGGAGTAAGCACTAAAGAAATTACATTAGCAGAATCAAATATCTCGATTAAAATATCAGTAAGATTCAATCCTCCATCAATGATGATGTACTCATAACTGAAAGATTTAAGAGCTTTTAATATGCCCCTTATAGACTCAGCATTTAAATGAGCTACTGCTCTTGAAGATATTGCCGCCGGTAAAAAATGAAAATAAGGATTAATTTGAGTAAAAAAAGTTACCCTTAAGGCTTCTTCATCATTTTTCACCTTATCCCAAACTGATAAAAGATCAACCATTCCCTTTTTAGGCTTAACGCCACACATTTTTGCAATATCCAAAGGGGCTCCCAAGTCTAAATCTAAAAGCAGTACTTTCTTTTTTTTCAAAGAAAGACTTAAAGCAGTATTTACAGACACCGTAGTCTTACCTACACCGCCTTTTGTGCTATAAATTGCAATTGTTTTTGTCATGTTTATTTCGTAGGCTTGTACACTATAGGTATTTCTAAGTTTATCTCTTCTAGACTTATCTTATAGTAATAAAAGGGGGGGTATTTTACTGCTTTAGCCACATTTAAAGCATCTTGGTCAAATATCTTATTTCCCGAAGACTCAGCAATTTTCGCCTGTTTAAGTTTTCCATCGGAAGAAATTTTTAAAGAAATCAGCAAGCTCCCTTCCCAACCACTACTTGAAGCTACTTCTGGATAAGAAATATCCCTTAATATCATCTTTTTAACTGCTAACACATAACTTTGTAGTTCATCTGGGATATGAGATCTATCGTGGTAACGACTGATTTTTTTCTCTAATGTTTCTTCCCGAAACGATTCTTTTATTTTTTTTTGGTTATCTTGACCATCCCGATAAATTATCTTGGGAGAAAGAGTAATGAATAATTCAGTATCGCCCTTCTCGTCAGCTCCCCCGCCTTGAGTAACATTTTTACTCCTAAAGAAGGCACCTAAAATCGGGATATCAGCTAACCAAGGAAATTTTTTTAAATCCTCTTGAGTTTTCTGTTTAATCAATCCACCAATAGCTAAAATTTCGTTATTTCTTAAAGAAAGCTCCGTAGTAACATTTCTTTTAGTAAACGGATAAGCTGATGCAGTTATATTGTCACTGCCTCCCAGCTGTTGAAGGCCAGCTTCATCAACCTCTGTTACCTCCACAGAAAGTAAAATATCTATCTTATCACCGTCAACTACTTGCGGACTTATTTTTAACTTAATCCCGTATTCTTTATATTCAATATTAGTACCCGGAGTTTCACTGCTACCGGAAGCCTCGGTGGTCATTATCGGAATTTCTCCTCCTACTAAAAGCTCAGCTTCTTTACCACTACGACAAGCAAGCCGTGGCCGAGAAAGCACCTTAGCCTTCCCTTCGTTAATTAATAACCTCAAAGTTCCAGAGAACTTATCTCGATCCCATGACCTAATCGGAAAAAGTCCGCCAAAAGGTAGCCCTGATGTGCCAAGAGAAGAATTTATTTCACTAAAAGTTATCGAGCTGGGAAGTTCAAACCCTAAGTTTCTTCCTTTTCCTTTTTGAAATTCAAGAATTTGAACAGAAATCTCAACCATTGCGTCCTCTGGTTTTATTTGTACAAGGTTAACTGTCTTATCCTTTAAATCTCCCAACGCTAAAAAAATTCTTTCTATATCCACCTCATCTTTAACATCACCCAAAAGAAAAACCTTTTCCTCATTCTCCATAGTTTTCGTCTTAATATTCGAAGATCCAATTTTTTTTAGAATATCATCAATCCGCTTTTTTATTTTCTCCACATCTTCGGCTAAAACTTTAACATCAAGATTATGCTCACCAAGATTATCCTTCCAACTAATCTTAGCCTCCCCTTTTTGTTTTCCACTTAAAAGCATTTCGTTATTACCAACCCTTATCACATCAACTACTTCCGGCTTATCGATAACAATCCTTTCCGGAACAGAAACAGAAACAGATTCCATCTGCCCCTGGTAAATAACAATTTCTTCTCGTTCAGACAAAGAAAAGCCTATTAACGGTAAGCAAACAATCAGCAAAAAAATAATAATAAAAATATTAATCTTTTTCATCACTCTGATATATAAACTGAATCTCTATTTTCCCCCCGATAAATTTCTACGCTTTTAGCTTTAACCGGTGTATGCTTATCTTTAATATCTTGAGAAGGAATAAGTGAATTTATATAGCTAAAAAGAGTTTCCCAGCTTGCCGGCGAAATCTGCTCTATTTTGGCATCAGCAGGAGAGCGAATAACTAACCTCAATCTTCCTTGCTCATTAACAAAAGAAAGTAAGCTGGCATCTTGTGAACTTAACGCTAATGTAATTAATGGAGATGGCGCAATTTTTTCACTAGTTCTTTTTTGGACTCCCCAGCCCCACCCTGAAGATGATTGCCCTTGATCCTGTCTAGCTGCCAATTGCCCGCCTACCGCAATCACTAACACATTTTGGAAAATAGGAATATTAACCATTTGTACAGTCTGAGTTCCATCAGCACCCTGTGTAGGGGTAGGCAATAAAGCAATAACATCAACGTAATCCCCCGGGACAATCATTCCTGCTAATCCCATTATGCTATCTACGCTTATAGTTATTGCTCTTTTTCCTACTGGGGTTGCCATTGCTAAAGATCTAGCCATAGTTGTTTTTGTATTTATTAATTTACTTAGGGTAATTTGTTCTTCTTTTTTAATCGGAACCGCTGCTTTCATCCCAACGGCTTTAGCTAAAGAAGTAACCGCCTGCGGCTCAACATATTTATTCGGAATTATTTTTGTACTCAGTACATTTGCATTTAAAATAGAACCTTTCTCTATGTCCTCATCCGCAATGAATACAGTAACTAAATCTTTGTACTTTTCTACAAATGCTTTTTCTAACTCCTTAACATTTTTTTGGCGTTCACCTCTTAAATATAGGTTAAGAAATACTATTGCCATAATGCTCAAAACTACCCCAATGATTAAACTGATTTTCTTTTTTTCCATATTTAAATTCTATCTGCTTCTATTTCAATAACTGAATTACGTGATAAATTACCTACCAAATCATTTATCATTTTTTGCCGTTTAGATATAGTTAAAAGAGTTTTAAGATCATCCCGCATGTCGCTAAGAGTTCTTCGTTTTCCCCCTAACTTAGATTCAATCTTAACAATATAATATCCTTCGGGTCCTTTAAAAAAATTACTTGCCTGCCCAACATCTAACATTTCAGAAAAAACTATTTCATCAAATTCTTTAGATTTATCCCCCGGCTTGATTATACCTAAATCTCCTCCATTTTTAGCGCTATCGACAATGGAATACTGCTGAGCTAAAAACGAAAAATCATTTCCCTGTAATAATTTAATCAATAAATCCTTTGCTTGAGATTGACTTTTTACGACAATTTCTTTTACTCTTCTCTGCTCCGCCTCTTTTTTATATTCATCCGGCAATTTGTTGTAATATTCCTCAATCTCACCAAAACTGACACTTATTTTTTCCATCTCTTCTTGCATCAGCTGAAAAACCAACATTTGCATTTTAGTTTTTTCAATAACTTTACGAACTTCCGGCATACGATCTAATCCTCTGTTTAAGGCTTCCTTATACAAAAGAACCCGCTGGACAAGTTCATTCTTAAGATAATTAAGCTTTTCCTCAGAGGTAGTTATTTTTGATTCCTGTTGCTCTAAAGGAATTTCGGCATTATATCGTTCGATTTCTTCATCTAAATCCTCTAAAGTTATTGGATACCCGTTAACTTTAGCGATTATAATACCATTAACAAAAGGCCTTTCTAGGTCATTTTTGGGATTTTTTTTAACTGATTTGTCAAAAAAAGAAAAATTATCACATCCAATAAAAGAAAAAACAAGTAAAATGGATAAAACACAAATTTTTAGTATTGCCTTTTTCACTTTACTAAAATTATTGATTGATAATAAATACTACCATCTAAATCCACAATTGACTTATTGCAATAAGTCTTCATTAATAATAACTTTGGCATTTTGCTTAGACGTATTAACTAAATTATCAATTCCTTTATTTTCTTTATCAATCTTTAAGACTCTACGAATTTCTTCCTTTATCTCAACAAGTGGAGTAGCTTTACCTTCTTTTCTATCTTCTAATTTTACGATATAGTAGTTCTTATCCTCACCTTTAAATATACTGGATATCTCTCCTTTTTCTAAAGCGGTCACTATTTCCCAAAACTTATAAAATTTTTCCTTTTCGTCATAAACAATATATCCCAGGTCACCCCCATTGTCCTTGGAGGAAGATACGGAGTGCTGGCTAGCTAAAAGAGAGAAATCTTCACCTTGAAGGATTCGAATATATAGGTCCTTGGCTTCCGAGTCACTGTTAACTGCTATTTCTTTAACTCTAACTTCTTCGGGGCTTTTGAAATAATCTTTGTTTTGCGAATAAAAATTCGTAATTTCCACATCAGTTACATCCATATTTTTTACAGTATCCGCTATAAGACTCTGCGCTAAAAGAGTTTGCTTGTACCCTTCTAGAGCCTCTTGCACATCACTTTTTTTATCAAACCCTTGAGACTTTGCCTCTTCGGACAAAAGCACCGCCTTCACTAATTCATCAAGAACACGCTTTTTAAATTCATAATCATTAACATCTAAATTTTGCTGTTTCGCTAAAGGCTCTAAGGTTTGCAATCTTTTCTCAAAATCTCCTAAGCCAATTTTCCAATTATTAACTTGAGCAAGAAGTGGGCCTTCTATTCCTTTTGTATTGTTGATAACCGTTTCTTTCTTTGGTTTTAATATTTTCTCTACACTGTCACAGCCAGACAATAAAAATAAACAGACAACACTTACAACAATGATACTTTGATACTGTTTCATTTTGACCTCCTTGCTAGAGTTATTATTTAATATAAGTTTAACAATATAAAAGTACTTAATCAAGTATTTTTTTGGTAAATTTTATTTAGCTCCCTACATCTTCAAACTACAATATGCCTTATTTTTAATAATACGTATTATTAAATTAATGTTTACTTTTAAATACATTTAGCTACAATATTAAATTATGGATAAAATAAAAATTGTTTTAGACACTAGCCTTTTTGTAAACCCTGACTCTCGTTTTGTGTTTGGAAACACTCCGAGAAACGCTTTAGAAAGTTTTTTAGACCAGCTAAGCGAGAAACAACATATTTCATGCCATATTCCTCCTTCGGTATACACAGAATTAATGAAATTTATCGAGGATACACTTCCGGTAAAAAAAACTATTCTGCTTGACAAGCGCCCCCCCTCCTCTTATCAGTCTTCAATTCCCGCTTTGTTTGTTTATGAGCTTATTGAGGAAATGCGTATGCGAATTAATAAAGGTTTGCGAATCGCTGAAAAATATAACCGAAAAGGATTAAACACAGAAAAAAAAGAAGAAAAAGAAATCATCAAAACTTTAAGACATGAATACCGAATAGCTTTGCGTGAAGGAACAATCGACAGCAAAGAAGATTTTGACCTAATTTTATTAGCTAAAGAATTAAATGCTTATCTTTCTACCTCTGACAATGGCTTAATAAAATGGGCCCAAAAATTAGGAATTGCTTGTTTAAATTCTCAAGAACTAAAAGAAATGCTTATAAAATATTAATTTTTATCTATAGTTGCTTCCTTAAGGAATAACTATCTATGTATCTTTTGGAGATTTTTCTTTTTCCTTTTCTTCTTTATTCTTGTATAGCAATTTCCAGGGATGCTTTTTAATGTCTAAGGTAAACTCTTCCAGATTTTTAGAAGCAGATTCTAAATTTAACACCATTTGGGAAATAGTATTTTTGCTATCTTCAACAACATAATTCAAGTTAGACGTTAATTCATTTACCTGCTTAGTCAAGTTATCAACATTCTTCATTATTGTTCCTATATCCGTGCAAGGTTCTCCTTTGATAAGGGCGCCGGGATTAACTAATTTTTTGCCTTCTAGAGAACTTATTTGCAAGCATTGTTCTCCCATAAATCCTATAGACTTAATAGAAATTTTTGGATTCTCTCTGATTTCTACCCCATTGTTAAGATAGACCGTTAACTTAACTTTTGTTTTATCGGCAATATACACTGACTCTATGTTTTCTACCTTACCCGCATCTACTCCATTTAATAACACCGAAGCCTCTTTTTCCAATCCAGATATATCTTCAAAAATCACATAAATATGGTATCCTTTCTTTTTAAAATTTACTTTGTTAGTTCTAATAGTAATAGCTGCAAGACCAAAGACACAAATTAAAAAAAATAAACCCACTTTAAATTCATTACCGTATTTTTTCATACATTACCTCCTAAAAACAAAATTATATTTCCCTATCGTTTTTTAACCCTGCTATGCCACTATTACTTAAAACCTAAATATTCAATATTTCCTTAATATCTATTTCTTCTTTAAAAAAATCTATCGGCCCTTCATGATTACCGCTGATAAATTGTTTAAGATAGGGGTTCTTGCTTTTTTTAATTTCACTAAGCGTACCAGTTTCAATTAACGCACCTTCGTGGATCATAGCAATCCTGTCTGAAATTTTAAATACGCTTTGCATATCATGAGTAACCACTACAGATGTAATTAAAAGTTTCTCGCTTAAATCTTTAATAAGTTTATCGGTAACTCCCCCAACTACCGGATCAAGCCCGGATGTCGGCTCATCGTAAAATACTATTACTGGATCTAGAGCTATAGCTCGAGCTAATCCAACTCTTTTTTTCATTCCTCCCGAAATCTGAGAAGGATAATAGCTTTCGTACCCCTTAAGACCGACCAACGAAAGCTTCATTCTGACAATAATTTTTATAATATGATCGGCAAGACGTGAATGCTCCTTCAAAGGCAAAGAAACATTTTCTTCTACCGTTAAAGAATCAAGAAGTGCTGAATACTGAAAAAGCATCCCGAATGTTTTTCTTGCCTCGTCTAATTTTCTGTTAGATATTTTTGCAATATCCTCCCCGTTAACTAATACTTCTCCTTTGTCTGGTTTTATAGCACCGGTCATTAATCTTAAGAGCGTGCTCTTTCCAGAACCGGAACACCCCATAATAACAAAGGTTTCGCCCTTGTAAATATCCAAGCTGACATCATTAATAACCTTTCTATTTTGGAAAACCTTACTTACATTTTTTAAGGAAATTATCGCTTGTTTTTTACCTGCCATGCTATACTCCAGAAAAATAAAATATTGCTGTTAATACACAATCAGCGAGAATGATTAAAATAAAACTCAAGACAACACTCTGGGTTGTTGCTCTTCCAACGCCTTCAGCCCCACCTTTAGTATTAAGACCTTCATAGCAACCAACCAGCGCAATAATCAAAGCAAACACAAACGATTTAGCAACTCCAGTGTAAATATCTTTGAGTGCTAAAAATTTAAATCCTGTTTGAATATATAATTCTGGCTTAATATTTAAACTATATACGCCCACAATAAATCCACCGAACATTCCGGCAATATTTCCTAAAACTGTAAGGCAAGGCTGCATAAAAAAAAGAGCAATAAACCGCGGAGCCGCCAAAAAACGAACCGGATTAATTGCCATTATTTCTAAAGCCTCAATTTGCTCACTTACTTTCATTGTCCCTAGCTCAGCAGCAATGGATGACCCTACTCTTCCGGCAATAACTAATGCTGTCAACACCGGACCTAGTTCCCGGCACAAAGAAACAGCAACTAAAGATGCCACGTAGATAGTTGCTCCCATTTGCTCTAGTTGATATGCTGATTGCATTGCCAACACCATACCTGTAAAAAATGTTACGAAAAAAACGATTAGTGCTGACCGTACACCGACAAACATCATTTGATAAAAAACAGTACGAACATGAATTAGCTTCCCACAAAACGGAGCAATAACTATCCAATAAACGATATCTAATAAAAGAGCAGTTAGCCCGACTGCCTCCTTAATAGAATTAATGATCATTCTACCAATTGAAGAAACCATTAAAAATCCTCCACGGCCATATCTTCGTTATCACATATTTTAAACAATTTAAATAACCTCGTTACCTCAAAAATGCCTTTTACTTTTTCATCTAAATTGCAAATTCTCAAGTTACCACCGATTTTTTTAAGCCGCTGTAAGAGCTCAATTAGAGTTGCCAACCCTGAGCTATCAATATAGGGAACCTCTTTAAAATCCACAATTACTTTTTTTACATCACCCTGGGTACAACTTTCAAAAGCCTTACGCAACACGGGAGAATTACTTAAATTCACATCTCCCTTAAGACGGTAAATGAGCATTTCTCCTTTCCTGTCTTCAGTTATTTTCATTTTCTACCTCCATGCTTAATTATCACACAAAAATTACTAAATAAAAGAATTTATCCTATTAACGCTGCACCCAAACCCTGAGATTATACCCATCTGATTCATTCTTCTTGTTTCCTGTGCGTATTTAAATATTTTACCATTACTATTCGGCTTCCGCCCTTAGAAAATTTTACTTTATCCATACATTGTTTTATTAAAAAAACTCCGCGACCAGATAGTTTTTCAATATTCCTGTCTTCAATAGAAGAAGTAGTATTTTCACTATTAAATCCTTTCCCTTCATCTTCCACCTTGACATACAGACAATCATTATCGATATACGCTTCCACAAGCACTTTCTTTTTCTTATCCGCTTTATTTCCATGTTGAACAGCATTAATCAGCGCTTCCTCTAAAGATAAACGTACATCAAATAAAACTTTATCATCTACATTTAGTGATTTTATTTTTTCTAAAATGCTACTAGAAAATTTTCCCACTCCTACCAATAACAACTTACTTCTTTTTTTAAATAACATGGTCAGCCGCTCATCTTAATTAAACACACCATCAATAAATTTTCCACAAGAAGGACAATGACTGTTCTCAATAATATTTTCGGCAACATTAAACCCGTACCTTCTAACTAATAGAACATTACAGGCAGCACAACAAGTATTATTTTTGTTTTCTGTGTTGCCTAAATAAACATAATCTAATCCGGATAATTTCGCTTGCTTAAACGCATCATCCAAAACATCTAACGAGGTCGCCTTATAATCTGTAAAATGATACTCTGGATGGAATCTACTAATATGCCAGGGAATTTCCTTCCCGATGCTAACTATAAAATCAGCAATTTGTCTCAGCTCTTCTAAAGAATCATTACACTTTGGAATAACTAAAGTAGTAACTTCCGTCCATACATTATTTTCCTTCAAACACTTAATTGTTTCTAATACTGGCTTTAGGTGTCCATGGCAATTTTTAACGTAAAAATCATCATTAAAACTTTTCAAATCAACATTAACCGCATCTAAATAAGGAATAATCTGCGCTAAAGCTTCTTGGGTAATAAATCCATTGGTAATTAAAACATTTTTGATCCCTTCTTCTTGCGCTAATTTAGCAGTTTCATACATATATTCAAAAAACACAATTGGCTCTGTATAGGTATAAGCGATGCTTTTACAATTTTCCTCTTTGGCACATTTGACAATATGCTCTGGCAAAACATCGCTTACTAAAGATAGAATATCTGCTTGGAAATCTTGAGAAATCTGCCAATTTTGACAAAAGCCACACTTAAAATTACACCCTGGCGCTGCAACAGAATATGCTTTAGTTGCGGGAAAAAAATGATATAGAGGTTTTTTTTCAATTGGATCAATATTCTGGGCAACAGCTTTTGAATAATTAAGTGTATTTAATACTCCATTGTTATTTTTCCTTACCCGACAAATGCCTGCCAGCCCAGAGGCAATTTTACAAGCATGAGGACAAAGACAGCAAAGAACTGTATTATTTTCCAACCGATTATACAACATTGCTTCTCTCATAAATTTATTGATTGAAGTTTATGTTTTTTTGCTACTTGGGTTAAAAATTAACTTTCTTAGAAGCCGGATATTCTTCCAGCCGAGCCAACAAATAAATAAAATCAGACAATCTATTCAAGTAAACAATCATATTAATATTGTTTATCTTTTTTTTCCCCACTAAAACCACTATCTTTCTTTCTGCCCTTCTGGCTACACTCCTGGCAATATCTAGCATACTGGAAGAAAGATTTTTCCCACTTAAACAAAATTTTTTTCCGGAAAACACATTTTGTTTTTCTATGCTTTTTATTAAATTTTCGATATATTTTATTTGTAAAGTCCCAATATTTATTTTAGAATTAACTATTTTTTTGCTTCCGCAAGAGATTTCAGATCCTACCAACAACAAATCTTTTTGTACTACTTCAATAATTCTTTTTACTTTTTTTCTCTTGGCAATACTTTTAGCCGCACCTAAGTAAGAACTTAGCTCATCAATCTCTCCACAGGCTTCAACCAACACATGGCTTTTGCTAACTTTTCTGCCATTATACAGAAAAGTTTTTCCTAAGTCGCCCTTTTTTGTAACTATGCTCATATTGCTTATTTTATAAGACTCATCGCTTCCTGCCGAGTCTTTGAGTTCGTACGAAATACTCCCCGAACAACAGAAGTTACGGTTGAAGCTCCTGCTTTTTTAACACCACGCATTGACATACACAAATGCTCGGCTTCCACAACGACCATAACCCCTTTAGGTTTCAATCTTTTCATAATAATACCCGCTATTTCTGTAGTAAGTCGTTCCTGAACCTGTAATCGTTTGGCTAGTACATCTACCACCCGGGCAATTTTGCTTAACCCAGTGATTCTTTTATCCGGAATATAAGCAACATGAACTTTCCCGATGAACGGAATCAAATGATGTTCGCATAGACTATGGAGTGGAATATTCTTTAAAAGAATAATCTCGTCATGCTTTTGCTCTAAAATAATATTTATCTCCTCGCCAGCATCCTTAAACTGACCTTGAAGAATTTCTTCATACATTTCTGCTACTCTTTTAGGGGTAGCGGCTATATCCTTGGCTTTTACATCAGCTCCTACCGCCTCTAGAATCATTTTGACTGCTTTTTCTATTTTTTTCTTATCCACTTTAATCCTCCATTAATTTAATATTTCTTTATAATTGTATGTTTTAGTCTTTTACTTGCCGATACAAAATCTTGAAAATATTTTCTCTAGCACTTCTTCAGAAACAACTTCTCCACATATCCGGCTTAAGTCATCTAAGCACTCCTTTAAAGTTAAATCCACAAAATCAATAGTGTACTTTTGCTTTAAAAACATTGTAATTTGCTCAAGCCTTTCTTTCAGTCTTTCCAAGACTTCCTGCTGATAATAATTTAAGAATAAAATACTTTCCCGGTCAAACCCCCGTTTGTATACTTTATTATAAACTACTTTTTCTAAATTTCCTAAACCAATATTTTTCAGCACACTGATTTTTATCTTTTTCTCTTTTATACCTGCTATTTGGTTTAATACTTCCTTTCTGGCAATATCAATCTTATTAACTAGTAGAATTGTATTCTTTTCTTTTATTTTATCCAAAAGGAAAAAATCATCCTTATCTAATTTTCGAGAAGCATCTAGAACTAAAATTACTAAATCAGCCTTTGTAAACGCTTGGAATGTTTTTTTTAATGCTTTTTTAGTAATTATATCTTTTGGCTCTAAAATTCCAGCAGTATCATACATCCTTAATAAAACTCCCTGGATGTTTATCTCTGACTTAATAACATCCCTGGTAGTTCCTTTTTGCCTGCTAACAATCGCTCTCTCCTCCTTAAGAAAATAATTAAACAGGGTAGATTTTCCAGCATTAGCTTTTCCACAAATAACACAGCGAAACCCTTCCTGAATATACCGTGCCTTACAGCTTCCTTTTAAAAATTTATCTACTTTCATCTTGATTTCTTTTATTTTCTTGCCTAGCATCGAATAATGAATTCCTGCTTCGCTTTCCGGAAAGTTAAGCACGCCTTCTGTTTCGATAAATAATTCTTTTATTTCTTGTTTAAGCACCAGCAATTTATTCGTTGATTCTCCTTTTATCTGAGAAGATGCCAATGTCAATGAATCAGCTGTTTTTGCCTCAACAACGCTCAAAACACCTTCTACCTGTAGTAGGTCAATTCTTCCACTTAAAAACGCTCTATATGTAAACTCTCCCGGCAAGCTTAATCGAGCTCCTTGTTTTAACATTATTTCTAAAATTTTATTTACTGAAGCAGATCCTCCATGAGCAGAAACCTCTACAACATCTTCCCGGGTATAAGAATGCGGCTTACGCATAATACTCACTAATACCTCATCAATAATCTTTTCTTTTTCCTTTATCCTTTTTCCTTTATCATTTATCATTTTTTGTTCATCGACAATCCACCCATAATGCAGCGTGTGTGTTTTTGCCTTGCAAATATTTTTATTTCTTGCCGGTTTAAACACCTTTCCAATAATTGGTAATGCTTTCTTACCAGACAACTTGATAACCGCTAAAGCTGATCGAGAAGGAAATGTAGCAATTGCCACAATCGTATCGTTTACATCGTATCCTTTAATATTTAATTTACTCATATATTGCACCTTGCTAGAATCCTTTTGGCTTCACTAACTAAAAACACAGATCCACTGATTAAGATTAAGGAATCTTTATCAGCTATTTTTCCAGCTACAGAAAAAGACTCCTTTACGTCGTTAGCAATAAATGCTTGTTTTATTCTGCACTTACTTCTAATGTTCTCTGGGCTTTGTGCACGCGAATTATGAAATTTAGTAATAACTATACTATCATATCTTATTAATTTAAGCATTGCCACCGGATCTTTATCTTGAGAACAAGCAAAAACTAAAATAATCTTTTTTTTGGGAAAATAAACATCTAAACTATTTTGCAATGTTAAAAAAGAAGAACAATTGTGTGCAATATCCATAACCACCAATGGCTTTTTTTTGAAAATCTCGAATCTCCCCTCTAGCGTAACTTCAGACAATCCTTGCCTTTCCCTTATTCTCTGTTTAATTATCCCAGACTTATTCAATAAATGAGTAGCAGCTAAAGCACAACAAGCATTCTCAATTTGGTGCTCTCCTTTAAGCTTAATTTGTAAATTTTTTATTTTTTTGCCCTGAAATTGGAAATCAAATAGTGTAAAGTTATTTTTAATTACAATATTTGATGATTTAAAATCACGTCCGTATATAAACAACGGAGCATTATTCCTGCGGCTCTGACAAACAATTATTTTTTCTACAGAGCTTCTTTGTTTAGCGCTAATTACCGGAATACCATTTTTAATAATTCCCGTTTTTTCTAAAGCAATATCACTTAATCGTTTTCCTAATTTATCTGTGTGGTCATAACCCACATGCGTAATAACTGAAACTCGAGGGTTAACGATATTAGTTGCATCTAATCTTCCTCCTAGCCCTGTTTCTAAAACAGCAAATTCTAGCTCTTTATTTAAAAAATATTTTAAGGCAATTGCCGTATATAATTCAAAAAAAGTTGGCATTCCTAAAGTCTTAGAAAATTTAATTTTTTTTATTTTTTTCTTTATCTTTCCTACAATTTCTACTACATCGTTTTTAGAAATCATTTCGCTGATTATTTTTTTCTTTAATCCTCTATTCCTTAACTTATAGCTACAATCTGTAGATCTCAAACCGTAAGCTATCTTTATTCTCTCTCGAAAATCAAATATATGAGGTGAAGTGTAAAGACCTGCCTTGTGCCCAGAAGATGCAATCAAGCATGCACAAATATGCGCTGTAGACCCCTTTCCTTTGGTGCCAGCAATATGAACAATATTTAATTTTTCGCAAAAAATATCCAGATGTTTAAACAGCAATTTAACTCTCTCTATCTTTAAGTCGCTATAAGAAAAATTTAAACACTTTTCGTGATTTATAAAAGAACCAAGATATTTTTCAACTTGATGATAATTCATTTATTATATAGCTATTTAATAGAAACTACTTGTAGTAATAAATATTACAATTATTCGACTGTTATTTATTAACTCAGCCAAATCCATGTTTAATGATTTACTTTGATTCAATGACGAAAATGGCGAATGCCTGTAAAAACCATGCTAATGCCTAATTTATCGCACATATCTATGACTTCCTGATCTTTGATCGATCCTCCGGGCTGGATTATTGCCTTGATTCCTTTTTTATAAGCTACTTTTATCGAATCTGGTTTCGGAAAGAATCCATCCGACGCTAATGTAGCAAGCTTTAAAGAGCCGGTTGCTTTTTGAATTGCTATTTTAACTGCACCCACTCGAGAAGGTTGCCCCCCTCCAATTCCGAGAACTGAACAATTTTTAGCTATAACAATCGCATTAGACTTAACCATCTTCACTACCTTCCAAGCAAAAATAAGATCTTTTAATTCTCGGGAAGTAGGCTTTCTTCTAGTAACTACTTTTAATTTATTTTTGTCTAAACCCACAACATCCTTCCCTTGAATAAGACATCCGAATAAAGTTGTTTTTACATTAGGTGTGCTTATTTTTTTTGTCACATCAATTTCTATAACCCTCATATTTTTCTTCGTGGAAAATATCTTCAGCGCTTCACGCGAATAGGCAAAAGCCACTATACATTCTTTAAACTCGCTTTTAATAATTTGCCGAGCAGTTTCCTTATCTACTTTTTTATTCAGGCTAATTACTCCGCCAAAGCTAGATAGCTTGTCACAACAATAAGCTTTTTTGTATGCCAAAGATAACTTTTTATCTACTCCTACCCCGCAAATAGAAGCATGTTTAACGATTGCTGCTGCTGGATGAGTAAACTCATTTACCTGCTGAATAGCTGTATCTAAATCTAAGAAGTTATTATACGATAGCTCTTTACCCTGAAGTTGCTTGAATTTTAAACTGCCTCCTTCAGCTAATTTATATAGCGCGCTTTTCTGATGCGGATTTTCTCCATAACGCAAAGAATGCGTTTCTTCTAAATTCCAAGTTAAGATGTTTTTACCTTTGAAGAAATTGTAAATAGCATTATCGTATTCTTTAGTCGTATAAAAAGCATCTTCTGCCAGTGTTTTAAGAGTTTCATTAGAGATAAACCCTTTATTCTTCTTAAGCTCTTCTAAAATCATCTTGTATTGATGCGATTGACTTAAGCTAGCAACATTTTTGAAATTTTTAGCCGCTGCACGCAACATTGAAGGACCACCAATATCGATATATTCAATCATTTCATCATGGCTTAAATTATCTTTTATCTTTTCAACAAAAGGATAAAGGCTCACTACAACCATATCAATCGGCTGAATCCCTAGCCCTCTTATTTCTTCGATATGCAGTGGATGTTTTTTATTGGCTAAGATTCCCCCAAATATTTTTGGATGAAGAGTTTTGACCCTTCCAGAAAGTATCTCCGGAAAAGAAGTTAAACTGGCAACATCTTTGACCACTAATCCACTTCTTCTTAATAATTTCGCTGTTTTCCCAGTAGAAATTATTTCAATATTTAATCCAGCTAATTTTTTGGCAAAATCAACTATCCCTTTCTTCTCCCAAACACTTATTAACGCTCTCCTAATTTTTAACATATACTATACCTTTTTTTTATTTCTAACCCCACCTAAATTCTGATCACTATAATTATTCTCTCAACCTCTGTAATCATTCCCAAAATCACTGTAATCATTTTTTAGACATTAAACCGAATCTCAATAATATCTGCCTCCTGCATTAGATAATCTCGGTCAACAATTTTTACAAACCCACGAGACTTTGCTTCAGCAATATTAAAAAAATCATCTAAATGCTGGCAGCTAACAACTTCTCCTTTGATAAATCCTCTTTTTAAATCGCTGTGAATTTTACCGGCTGCTTCTAAAATATTTTCCCCTTTTTTAACACTCCACGCATGTACTTCTTTTTTGCCGGCAGTAAAAAATAAAATTATCTCTGCCTTACATAAAAGATCACTTAGCAGCTCATTTATGTGTATATCTTCTGAAGCATTCTTTTCAACAGCAGGCTTTAGAGTAACTAGCTGTAGCGTTTTTAATACTTCTTTTTCTTCTTCGGAAAAACTTACCTCGTTCAATAAAGATTCTGTCTCTAATGCCTCTTGAGCTTTCTGCAATATTTTTTTTTCATTTTCATCATCTGACTTTATAACCCTTTTCTCTATCTTTTCTAAATCAATTAAAACAAAGTCTAATCTTTTTTCTTTATCAAAAACTACTGCTTCACACCGATCAATATCTGTATCTAAAAATTCTACTACATAAGGGGTTACTACTTTTGGTGAAAATTTTTCCACTAATTTATTAAAATAATTATTCTTGTACTTGTACTTTCCCGGCTCAATATTTAACCCAAAATTATATATTTTCATTATTTCTCCTAAGTGATATTTGTCTGTTTTTACAAAATATTAAACAACTAAAAAATTATTCTTCCGTTTTCTTTATTTTTTCTACAAGTCCTTGAGCAATCCGAGATGGAACAATCTCGTAGTTAGAAAAACTCATTGTATAGCTACCCCGGCCTCCGGTAACTGAACGTAAATCAGAAGTATACTTGAACATTTCCGCTAAAGGAACATGGGCTTTAACAACTTCATTCTTGCCTTTCGACTCCATACCCATGACCCTACCTCTACGGCTATTAATATCGCCGGTAATTTGCCCCATTACTTCCTCCGGAGCAACTACTTCTATATTCATGATCGGCTCAAGTAATACACTTCCTGTTTGTTTAAACGCATCTTTCAAGGCCATTGAAGCGGCAATCTGAAAAGCCATATCTGACGAATCAACCGGATGATATGATCCATCAAACAAGGTTACTCGGACATCCGTTATCGGATAGCCGGCTAAAAATCCTTCAGCCATTGCCTTGCGAATTCCTTTCTCTACCGAAGGAATAAAATTACGTGGGATTGCACCTCCGACAATTTTATTTACAAACTCAAATTTACACCCTCTCTCTAAGGGTTGCACAATAATTGAAACATCGCCGTATTGTCCTCTCCCACCTGTTTGTTTCTTATATTTATGAGATACTCTTACTTCCTTAGTAATGGTTTCAAAATAAGGAACCTTCGGTGTTCCTAGCTCCACATTAGCTTGATATTTTCTCTTCATCCTTTCAATAATTACATGGATATGTAATTCGCCCATACCTGAAATTATTAACTCCTTAGTTTGAGCATCACGCGACACACTGCAAGTAGGATCTTCACTTGTTAACCGGGTTAACACTGAAGATATCTTATCCTCATCCTGTCTGGTTTTTGGTTTGACCGAAGCCGAATAAGCAGGTGAAGGAAACTCTAACTTCGAAAATTCTACAAGACGAGATCTGACACAAATAGTATCAGATGTTTGTGTATCCTTTAGCTTAGCCACTGCAACAATATCCCCCACACAAACTCCTTCCTGAGCAACCTGCTGTTTTCCCTGTAAAGAATAAATCTGGCCAAACTTTTCTTTATGCTCTTTGCTAAAATTAAAAAAATCAGCATTTGAATCTATTTTTCCAGAAAACACCCGGATAATATTAAGCTGGCCCACGAACGGATCAATCACAGTTTTAAACACTTGTCCACAAAATGGTGAATCTATCTTTGGCTCAACAATTACTTCTTTTCCTTCTTTATCTTTGGCCTTCCTAGGTGATGATTCTCCCACTGAAGGCATTATTTCAGAAATAAATTCAAGTAAAATATCTATCCCTAATTCTTTAATCGCTGAACCGCCAATTACCGGAAAAATCCGAGAACTAATAACTGCTTTTTTAAGAGATGGAATTATTTCCTCTGCCGCTAAAGAGCCTGTGTCTAGGTATTCTTCACAAAGAACATCATCGCTTTCTGCAATTGTTTCCATAGCTTTATTATACAAAACAGCATCCTTATCTTTGTGTTTTAAAATATTTATTACTGAGTTTTCTTCTGGAATACAAAAGCTAATTGCGCTTTTTGTTAGGTTGTCTCTTATATCTTTTACTATATGGTTAAAATTAGTATTTTCTTTATCCAGCTTATTAACAAAGAATAAACAAGGAATATTCTCTTTCCTTAGTAGCGCCCATGTTTTTTCTGTCCCAATACCTATTCCCTCTACAGCATCTACCACCATAATCGCAAAATCAACAGCCCGAACACCAGAAACAACCTCTCCAATAAAATCCAGATACCCAGGAGTATCTATAAATTGTAACGCAATAGTTCCTTTATATTTAGTACCCAGAACTGCTAAATTAATCGAACTTTTGCGATCTTTCTCATCATCCTCATAATCACTAATCGTCGTTTGATTATCTACTCTTCCTAACCGACTGGTAGCGCCAGTTTTAAATAAAATACATTCCGCCAAAGATGTTTTCCCTGATTGAGCATGCCCGCATAAAAGAAAAGTTTTTTTATTCATGACATCACTGTTCATGTTTACTCCTCCTTAATGATCCGCCTTAGACGGAGAATTGATTCCGCCAAGATGTTCTAAAGCTATCGTTGAAAATTTGCAGCATCTTTACTGTAGCGGAATATACTAACAATTAAAGCATTATTTTAATATCTATTTTCAAGATTTATTAAGCCTGTGCAATTTAGTTATTTCTTATTAATTAAAAAACTGCTTCCCACTTTCAAAACTAATCATTTTTGCCCAGATTAACAGATAAAAAGAAAATAAAGATGTATTTTTATTATATTAAAAATACATCCTTTAGTCAATGTAGAGATCCTGTTTTTTTACATTTTTTAAATGATTGAACGACAATAGCTTATATAATATTTATATAATAATCATAGCATCCCCAAAGCTAAAAAAACGAAATTTCCTTTCTTGGGCTACCTGATAGCTCTTATTAATTAATTTAAGCCCGCAAAAAGTCGCCATCAATATTAGATTTGTAGAGCAAGGGGTATGGAAATTAGTGATCACCATGTCCACTACTTTAAATTTATATCCGGGAACAATATAGTAATCAGTTTCTCGGGAAAAAGGCTTTACTTCAAATGTTAATCCAGAACCTTTAACTGCCGAACTTTCTAAAGCTCTGATTGCAGTAGTTCCTACGGCGATAACTTTTCCGCCATTATTTTTAGCAGCATTAATTTCATCTGCTACATTTTTCGAAATGCTCAAATATTCAGAATCCATATCATGATTTCTAATATCAGCACACTTTACCGGACGAAAAGTAGCTAAACCGCAATGCAATGTAAGATAAACAACTCTCACCCCTTTTTCTTTTATCTTCCTTAGCAACTCTTTGGTAAAATGCAATCCTGCAGTAGGAGCGGCAACTGATCCGTCTTTCTGAGCGTAAATAGTTTGATACTCGGATAAATCTTTCACATTCTGCTTAATATAAGGAGGAAGAGGGACTTCTCCTTCCTGATCTAAGGTTTGTTTAAAATCTACCGGTGTAAATTGCAAAATTCTCGTTGCTTGATGAGTTTTCCCGATAATTTTTGCAAACATTTTATTTTCTTCAAACACAATCTTATCATTTATCTTTAAACGTTTTCCGGGATTAACCAATGCTTCCCAGATTCCCGGATTTTTTTCTTTTAATAATAACACCTCAACTTTTCCGCCGGTCTCTTTTTTTCCGCATAACCGCGCTTTGATCACTTTTGTGTCATTTAGTACTAAAACATCTCCTTTTTTAAAAAAATTAAGAATATCCTTGAATATACCCTCATCAATTGTTTTTACTTTTCGATTAATAGCCAACAATCTGCAAGCATCCCGGGGATAAAAAGGTTCTTGAGCGATTAACTCTTGAGATATCGAATAATTATAATTATCTAAACAAAAAATATCCTTATCCATATGCGACATTCTACCAGAAAAGTAAAAAAATACAGCCTTTTAACGAAAGTTATCTATTGAAAGATTCTGTTAAACAATTTTAATTTGCCAAGGCAAGTTCTGGCGAAGAAAAAATCTCCTGTGAATTTTTAATCCGCTTGATTTTTATAATCTGAAAGGTAAATCCTTGAAAATTCCGAATATCAAACGGAATATCAACATTTTGAAAATTTATTCCTTCGCCTTTAATCTCTAAATCTAAGTGTTCAGGTGTTAGATCAATACCGCCTTTATTTTTCTGTTTATCCAAAGTATTAAGTTCTTCCGATACCAAAAAGACAGGTTTGATTGCCGAAGAAGCAACATTACTGCTTACTTTATATAAAGATGTACGAGTATAAACATTCAGCATGCCAGCATTTAATACTTCTATTTTTTCTACTGGGGTAGTCTTGCCTTTATCTGACAATATTACCGGCCTGCCAGCCTGTATACCATTGGCCAAGACACCTTTCATTACCTTGCCCGCTTGTATCTTTGATCTATTGCCTTCTTTGATGCTTATTTTCTGTAAAGTAACTTGTACCCCTTGTCCGAATCTTTTCCGGACAATAAACTCATCTAATCTTTGACGGTATTCATTGTAATTATTCCTATCAAAATTTATCAACTCATCTTCTAAAATATGCTCAGCTTTCTCAATATCACCTTTCTGAAAATAAAGATCAATTAATGATAAATATATTGAAAGTACAGTAGAGTCAAGATCTATAGCTTTAAGATAATCGCGTTCGGCTTTTACTAAATCTCCTAAATAATGGTAAGCCCGCCCCCGGTGAAACCAAAAACTGTTTACACTCGGATATAGTTCTATCGCTACATCGAATACCTCGATTGCTTTTTTATGTTCATTCTCATTTATCAGCTCTATTCCTTGCTGTAAATAAAAAGGAGGAGTTTGGCCATTTTGTTTTCTGCTAATATATTTCTGAATTACCGGAATTTTACTTATGTAATGCTTATACATATCGACATAACGTCCTTTACTTAGATTACCATTACCATAAATACCGGCTTGTTTGGCATATTCAAAAGCTGGTGTGGTCAACTTTCCGGCATAAACCCAATTTTTCCTTAACCCTAATGAAGTTACCTCGCTATTATCTTCTATTCCTCCTATCCATACTCTATTAAGATTATCCTTACAAAACATATATTGAAATTTACCGTTTTTAGAAAGATATGCTTCAACAGTCACATCTCCATAAAGTACTGTTGGTATCGTAAATTGGGTTACTAACACATTAAAATCAGGCTCGTCTTCCGAAACAGTAAATTTAATATCTTCCGGAGCAAGATTATTGTTTTCATCGTAAACATCACCAAAATTACCATCTAAAGGAAAAGGTTTCCCGTTGGTCTCCCGATAGTATGTTCCTGTAACATCATCAAATAATGAATGTGCTGTTCCGGAAAATATAAAATAAGGATCTTCTTTCAACTGTAACGCAAATTCTTTTTGAATAATTACAGACAGCGCCTGTTGTATGAACAACGGAGCGTTTAGACTTTCTTCACTGTATCCTTTATCAAACCAGGTCACTTTTTCGCCAATAAGCCGGTATTTCGGCAGATAACGAAATAAACCTTGTGAATTACTACGATAATAGGAACGAGCAATAAAACTTCCTCCCGACTCAACATAAACCACAAACGCGATTCTATTATTGACCAATTTATAAGGCAAGGAAAAATAAATACCCACACCCTCAAACTCAACACCATATTTTGGCAAAAGGCCATTGTCTTTTAAAACATCTACCGTTAATTCTCTGCCCAGGAATTCACCACCATGAATTTCTAAATTATCACCAATCTTCTTTAACTCCTCATCCTTTAATTCTCTGAGGTTAGGTGCTTTTTTTTGATTTAACAACTGCTCGTTATTTTCTCCTGTTTTCTGAATAGATACCGCGTCCATTATTTCATCCGGTGTAAAATATTCTTTCGCTATATCTCTTGCTTCTATTAACGCTCTATCCTCACCAGATACTTTAGACCAATATCCTGCCATATAGGGGGTATATTGCGGAGTCCAATTCTGAAGCACAGCATACTGTCCTTTCTCTATTAACACTATAATCCCTTTTTCTACATAAAATTTAAATTCTTTTTCTTCTTGTAGTGAAAGAGACGAAGAACTAGTAACTAATACCAATTTTTCCTCTCCTCCCAAAGCTGCACTAATTACAGAAGATAAAATAAATTTACTAGACTCTCTTAGTACTTCTTTTTCTTTTTCCTCATTAAACTGCTTGACAAAAGTTTCACCTTGTTTTCCCATCATTAAACGTTGTTGAAAATTTTCCATTATCTCCCTAAAACTATCCAATTTAAATTCACGTGCACCACCTATCTCTACTAATCCATCTTTTACTTCTTGGTTATTAGTCCAATCTCCCTCAAAATAAAAAACCGGTTTACTTTGGATTGCTGGCTCTACAATATTGCGATCTCTACCGACTATACTCACATCACTAATTCCATATATTTTTGACAATTCCCCTTTAGTATTCAGTATAAGTACATTTTCTCTTTCCATGTCAGCAAAAGGCAATGTGGAATTATTACGAAATTTTATCTTATGTTGATAACCGGATAATAACCTTTGCCAGAAAATTGGCTTTTGCTTATATCTAGGCGCAATAATAAGCAATGGTCTATTTCTTGTGTCTTTTTCGCCATAAAGACTATTGTAGGCTGCTACCACGCTTTCTATCTCTTCATTGTCATTCGGTGAACCAAATACAATAATTTGTCTTTTACCTATGCTAAGCTGCTTGTACGCTTGATCTTTTTCTTCTTTGGTAAAAACATTAGAAGCGCGGTATTTAACAAAAGTATACGGAATTACACACTGATTAGAATAGTCAAAAATAGGCTTTATCCTATCTCCGAACATGATAATGCTATTGCGTATATCCCCAACTTTAAATTTTTCTATACTATATCCGGGAAACTCTTCTCTTGTTAGCCTTTCGCTAACCTCTTCAGCATAGACAATAACAACACTATCTCTGTTTAAACTTAATAGCTTAATTAAACCTTTGGCCGCTTTAATACTAGCTACTTCATGTACTCTAATTTTTATTTTGATGCCCGTTTTTTGAAGAATCCGATTAATAACTTCGCCTGTTTCTTTAGCATCTATGCTCAAATTATTATCGGGGGTCTTCTGCGTCAAAGAAATAATTTCTATATCCTCAAATAAATCAGCTATTTCTTTCTTAACAGATTCAAAAGCTACTATATTAAATTCATTAGTTTTTTGACTAGGACTTATTAACTCCGACCGATAATCTGCTATTCTTTTTAACACACGACCCGCTTCAATTTGTGTTGCATAATCTAAACTTTCTAAAGAGATTTTTAACGCCTTAAGCCAACTTTGTGTAATTAGTTTAGGAAAACGGTCAGCTATTACGGATAAACCATGCGCTGCATGATATTGACTTTTACGATTTCCATCAATACTTATAGTTTGATTACCTAAAAGAACATTAAGAAACATGTTAATAATGCTGTTTGATACGACTTGTTGAACAGGAAAATCAGACACGATGCCTGCCAAAACTACTGCAACATAAAATCCGTCTCCACTATCTTTGGCTTCTAAAAATAAATCATTTAAAGCCTGGACTGCTTCCATTCTTATGCTTAATTGATATTGTGTATCCGTTGCTACGATTTCTAATTCATCAATAGCTGTCTCAAAATTTTCAGGCTCATGCACTTTCATTTTTAGCCCCTCAACAATTTGCTTTATTTGCTCTGTTGTCCCCTGACTATCTTCTCCCACCGCTGAAGAAGATGATTCTGTACCCATAGCCCATATTTTATTGATATTTTCGTAATTAAATGTTTTTTTAAATTTTTGGTTATAATAGTTAACCATTATTTCCTTTAGATCTTCTATTCTTTTGCCGAGATCATTTTCTTGATCACCTAAATTACCCATACTAATAGCTTTCATTCCGGAAAAGAATAAACTAATATCATCTGCCCAAATATCCATGAACTGTCTTTTCATTCGGGTCTTATAGTTTTCTCCGTATATTTCCAAAAGAACATCATCTACCGAACGACTTCCATTAAAAAACATCATATCCGTGTCAAATATTAGAACATCATCATCTTCTGTTACCCCACAATTACTCATTTTGTAATCCCCGGGAAAAACTCCTTTCCGACAACAATATTCAAATGCTCTAAAATACCCGTCAACTATTTTTTTGAATCGGGAGAAAACTTCTAACTCCCCTAGAGAAGCTATATCATTATTCATTATTTCTTCTATGGCTTGTTTTGACAAAATAGCAGAAAAATTAGGCACATCCCCTTTAGATATTCGTGTAATTCCATCATAAATATTGGAATAAACTAAAGGAATAACTTTTTCTTCAATTATTACTACCGGAAACACCAATTCATCATATTCTAAGTTTTTTTGCATATCATTAAAATTAAAATAATCATCTGGAAATCTAATTCGTTCAATTTCCACATCCTTCGCAATCTCAACAAGCGTAGTAATTCCTTTTAGACGCTCAATAGAAAACTTAATATTTTTTAATTGCTCATCAATATTCACTTTCTCAACAATTCCTCTCGCCAGGGAATCACCATCCATCAAGGCAAATATTTTCACTACCATATCCGGTTTTCCTTCTCTTTTCCAAAGAAAAGCTAATTGCTTACTTCCCCGGCCTAAATACTCTATTTGCCCTTCTCCCAAGATATCTGCTAAATTTACCGGCTTATTTTCTCTATTTCTTACTAATGCAGATGAAGCAGCTGCATTTATTTCTAAATACTGTAATGGAACATTAAACGTCACCTGCCCCGGAATCTTTTCTAAAGAAACTCCTTCTAAGCGCTGAGAAAACATATTTACTATTTCCAAAGAATCCTCTTTAATCTTAAGATATTTAAAATTATTATCCAGATTATTATTTTCATCTGTAGCCCGGCTAGATATCTTTACTTCTAATGCTTTTTGCCCATCATCGAGCGTTTTTACCGTAAGTTGAGATTCAATTATTATCTTACAATTTGCAACCGGCTTAAATTGTAAAAAGGCTGCTCCGCGAACAGATAACACAGCTTCATCATAAACATACTTAAATATAGTTTTAAATAAATCATTTTGTTTAAAATTTCCAAAAAGCATTTGCCCAAAATTATCCAGCTGTTTTTGATTTACAATACTTTTTTCCGTGTTATTTAAACTACCATCCATAATTACTTCAAGAGAATGTTCTTCTCCTAAGACGCCTATTGCATCTTGAATAGTTTGCTCTTTTGCTAAATATTCGGCTATCAAGTTTTGGGCCCAAATTTTTTCAATATTTTCATAGCTAAACACTTCACCGGCCTGCTGTCTATAATACAAACGCATTTTATTAATCAACTCTTGTAACGTTTCCTCGGAAAAATATTTTTTTTCTCCTAAACTATCAATCAAACAATTTTCTAATGCTATAAAAAATAATCCCTGATCTGTCTCTTTAATCTTCTTAAAAGCATTTTCTACTATCTTTTGATAATCTTTTCCATAAGTATCAATAAACACATCACCTAACTTTCTTTTTCCACCAAAAAGCATCAAATCAATATCCGCGATTAATACTTCATTTTTATCTGTTATGCCGCAATTATTCATTTTATAATCTGCGGGGAAAACACCTCTCCGGCAACACTCTTGAAATTTAGCAAAATAATCATCAACAACTCTCTTAAACCAGTCAAAAGTATCCTGGCTCCATCCAAAAACCTCATTATTTATTCCAAAACCTATCTCATCAGCTAATAAATCTGCAAAAGAGGGAATATCACTAGCTTCAACAGAATTTTCACTATCAGACTCGGAATAAAATAAAGGGGAAACTTTCCTGTCTACTTTCACTAAAGAAACTAGCACTGAGTTCTCTTTCATCTGTCCCTGAATACTATTAAAATCAAAGCCCGGAGGAAAAACACTTTTATCTATTTCAACATCTTCAAATGCATCCTGTAAAGTAATAATTCCTTTTAGTTTTTCTTTGGCCAGCTTAATAAACTCCAATCTTTCTTCCAATGGCATAGCAAATTCAAATTCTGAATATTTATCTAACGATGGTAATAATTTGATGATTGCCTCATTGTTTTCGCCTTTGAAAAACAGTGTAACGTGATTATATCCTTCATAACTGCCTCTAAAAACACTTAAGCTGCCCTTGCCAAAAAGATCGATAAAATTTAATGCCGAAGAAGATAATTTCTCTTTAATAATACTATTTACATATTCTTTTGCATCAACTTCAACTTCTTTTCGGCTATAATCATTTTGCTCGAATTTTTTCGCATAATCATAAATAGTTTCATCGTTATAAATCGTCTGAACGATAATATTAAAACCATACGTTCCATTCTTTTCATATTCTAACGAACCCCAATAACAGTCATCTAAAGAATCAACTACTATATCTATAACTTCGTCAAAACAATTTAAGGTGTCTATGCTAACCTCGGGATCAGAAAGCGCAATTAACGCTAATCGCGAATATTCTTTTTGCCATGATAAACCTTTCTTGTCTTCCCGTTCTAAAATTGAATCAATCATCTTAAACCTTGGTCCCAATAAATCTTCTAACAATTGTGTATCTCCCAAAAGATACATATCTTGTACAAAAGTATCTCCAAAGCGGCGAACAAGTTCTTCAGCAAATCTCCGTTCATTAGGATAAGTTAAAATCTTATCAATACGCCAATTCAATATTTTACTCTGATCTAATTCTTCCGTTTCCTGATCTACAAGATAATCCCTCTCATTAAACATTAATTCCAAAAGCCAATCGGTAGAGAATTCATTTCTTAATTCATCTTTGATACTTAGACCAATATCCGATGCATCGTCGACAATAATCTTTCTCAATTGTTTTTTTTGCAGATAAGTAGTAATTCCCTCGGATAAAAATTTACGTAATGGTGTGTGGTTTAGAAGATTATCTTTTTGGTGAAATGTCTCATGGATCAAGAATGAAGCTAGTCGAATATTGCTTTGCGCTAGACGGCTGTTAATAAAAATGAAACCCTCATTTATGCCTTTGCCTGTTAATAATTTCACAAATACCGCCCCGAAGTCTTCATTCTTTACGAATATTGAGCGAAACAACGAGTTTTCATCAATAATAAATACTTTCTCCTTGTTTAAATCTGGCATATATTTTCCAACTAAATCAATCACCTTTCTTTGTGATAGATTAGGTTGAATACAATGCGAATTAAGAACATTGATAATTCCCTTTAAATCCACTTCATTTTTGATCTCATTTAAAAACACCTCAACTTGCGATATGTGATCCTGAAGCTCTAGCATCCTCTTCTTTGAACTTTGACTGAGGTACTCTTTCCATACATTTTGCTCGTCGTTAACATTATTCTTAAAAGTTGCCTCCTCGACTACTCTTCTAATACTTTCGATATATGCATTTATCACCGCTATCAGCCTCTTTTTTACATCTTCATCTTTTGCTATTCCTGAAGAAGTTGATTGTGCTATTTTATTATTGTTACCAAATATTTCCTGATTAGCTTGCTCTTCTTGATCAATCTTATCCATATATTCTAACAAATAATTTATTTGTTGTTTGCTCAAAGAACCGAACCGGCCTAAGGACTCTATTATCGCGTTTAGTTCTGACCTGATAAATACTTTATGCTGTGTGTGCATTGTGACAAACTGCTTACTAAATTCTGTTAACACACTATATATTGCTTCTGAATCTATATCCTTGTTTCCTTGGTTTGATTTTTCGATCTTATTTAACCCGAGAGAAATTGCCTTATGAATATAGTAAGGGAATCCTAAAAAATTTTCGTATTCACTTAGCGAATCGGACAATCGCTCGTTTAAATCTGGATATTTTATCGACATAATATAAGAATAAAAGAAAAGTGTTTCTACTAAATAACTTATTGCTTTATTTTTTTCCTGTTTATCCTGAATATTCACTATAGTCTTGGCAATATTTTCAATATTAACCCAGGGAACAACATAATCTTCGTTGTCACTCCGATAATAAAAATCATTTATCTCTGGATTCATCCATCTCAAATCATAAGAATGTTCCGGTAAATCATAGATATAATAACTACCATCGGTTCTGACAAAATAATTTTCTGCTAATTCATACATTGGTTGGTGAGTATCTGAAGCTACCGGAGAAACCGGCTTGTCTGTATCGTTAAAAAATTCCTGGACCAAGGCAACACCAATCATTGATTTAACCGGATCAGTTTGTGGAAGCATTTCTACCAAATCTAAATCTTCCGAATTAAGTGATTTGGGATTTTTGAAAAGCAAATCAGATAAAAATCTAGTTCTCTGCGAATATATTAATTTTGGAAATACCAATCCTTCAATTTGAACCATTGTTGCTTTCCGCGGAATATTAAAAAAGGAACTAAGTAAAGAATGTACCCCGGGCGGTCCCTTGTAATATTTATCTCCATATTGATTATAAACGACCCCTATAGAATGACCCCCTTGGTAAAGACCACGTCGGTCGCTTAAGGTTTTATTACTAACTTTTAAACTTGCACCTTGACGATCTATATCGGAAAAAAACAGTGGAGAATAAATAATTTCTTTGTCTTTAGAATTAGCATTTGTAATATTGAAATCGCTTTTCTTAATTTTTGCCCAAAATCTCAGAGAAATAAAAAATCTTTTAAAGAAGTATTTTATCCTTATTAGAAAACTTGGCACAGTTCGAGCGCTCAATCTGTCTTTTGCATAATTTCCGTGATAAACTCTATCTGAATAATTCTCCTCCAAATATTTTTTAGGAAACCCAGAAAGACCCGGTTGGATTAAATCTGCAATACTAATTTCATTTTCCCTGAAACCAATATTTTTTCTTAAACCGGAAACCACATCCGGTTTTAATTTCATTGCCGGATTTTTTTCTACTCTATTCCATAATTGAAAATTAAGCGCCTTAGAAAAATCAATTGCTTTCTTCCCGCCATAAATATACAAAATTGTTAACGGACTAGCTGTATCGAATATAGTTAACGCTGCGGTTAATAGTCCACCTGAAACCAAAACTTTTACATCAGAGCCGATATTTTGGGAAAAAGCAGAAATCAAAGACTTGAAGAAGAAATTTAACCCTTCCCCAATATTTTGCATAATACTAATTTCTCTTTTTTTTCCTCCTTCATCTGTCATCTTTCGTCTGTCGTCTATCGTCTGTCGTCTATCAGTTCCTCCTATTGCTGAAGAAGATGATTGAGAAATTTCCATGGCTGATAAAGGTGATGCTGCAACCAATTTAAATAAAGAATCAGACTGGGCTTTGGCTCGAATAGCATTTTTATATTCGGGTATATATTTTGGTAATCTGTTTACCCCCCCACATCCTCCATCAGCTAAAATCAGTGATCCTATATTGTCTTTAGCTGAAAAATCGAATTCATCTCCTATTTGCAATACATAAGACATCATTAAAGAAAGATGGTTAGGAGGAATAAAATTGTTCAGGGTTAACCTTTTTGACATATTGTTCCATAACTGATCCCAATCTTTATTCTGTTGGGCTCCTTTGGCTAACTCTTCCGAAAGAACAATAGCTAAAGAATTATTCTCTGCACCTTTGCCCACACCCATTGTTCCGGTAAATTGAGGCACTACTTCATCCGAGCCTACTCCGGAAAAGTATTTTCCTTCATAAGAGTGATGCCTGGTAAACATAATTGAATATTGCTTTGAATTGATTAACTCTTTAAACTCTTCCCCTTTTATATTCTTCGCTAAATGATATTCTAAGCTGATATCTGCACCTTCAACTTTACCTCGAATAATATACTCTATGCCTCTGTTTCTTTGTGCCATAGTAGGCGGACTTAAGATGTAACGGTCGCTATACCTTTTATCTTTGGTGAGCAAGTTTTTTAATTCATCTAGGTAAGTAACTGAAGACGGGGAGTAATCTACTAATACAACTAATTTATTTCCCTCCTTTAAGATTCCTTGATAATCAGGCATATCCAGATAGCTCACTGTATTAAAGATCTGTCTTTCTTTGGTAGAAAGGGTTAATTTCTTAAGCTCCTCTTTAAACACAGTATTTTTATACTTACTCATCACTACAAAACTAAATACTTTAGCTTGTAAACTATCCTGTTTGGCAATGCTCCACAACATTGCCTTTAAATACTCGTTAATTTTTTCATTTCCATAGTCGAGCAGTTCTTTAACTGCGTTTGAAAGAAAAGATAAACCAATTTTATTTTCTTTTTTTGCTTCATTTAAAATACTGTTATGAACAAATAGGCATATTTCTTTCAGGGTTTCATCGGTTTTTCCTGTTTTTTTCACTAAATCTATTATTTTATTACGACTGGAAAGTGCTAATAAAAATTGAGGAAATATTATTTCTTGTCTATCAACATTTTCAGCCCTTAACCATTGAAGTACCCCATTTTGTTTGACACGATTTATAAATTCTTGATACACAAGGCTGAAAGTCCCAGTATATAATTCAAAAATTCCATAAGACAACAATAAGAATAATTCTTTATTATTAAAGTCACTCAACGTTTTATTAATCTTGTTTTTCCAATCTTGGTCTTCATAATCATCATGGACTTTATTAATCCAACGCGCAATACCTTGGTATACATTATCAAAAACATTAATATTTTCCGGAATAACCGCCATTTTCCTTACATGAGCACGAAGATATCCAGTAAGCATATACGATTCCGGAACATCACTAGATGTAAATTGTGAAGATCCTGCAATAATTTGATGTTGAATTTCCTTGCTCCAAGAAGAAAATTCATTATGAATTACTAATTTATTCATTGTCTCTATTGCTGTTCTTAAATCAAACATTAATTTAAGACTTTCCCAGACATCACAAAATTCATCATAATTTCCCATACTTTTTATTACTTTTTCCACCCACTGGTCTGCTTTAGTCTTTTGCTCAGAAGTAAGATTACCTTTACTCACCATCACAAATCTTGCCAGCGCTTCTATCGGCTTAAACTGAGAAGCAACTACTCCGGCTGTAGCCACACCCATTGTCTTGAGAAACTTCCTCCGGCTTATTCCTTCATTATTCACTGCCGAAGAAGACGCTTTCTCCTTTTCTTCCCGTCCAGCGTCTATAATTTCTTGTTTCCCCCCTGCCGCCGATGAAGAAGAATCAGAAACAGAAAAAAGAGTAAAGTTTTTAATAAAAGCTGCTGCTGCTTGACCTATTTTTTTGAGAGCTTGCCACCAATCCATTCCTTCATTTTTAACTACTGAAGGAACTATTTTCTTTTGTTGACCTGCATTATTATTGGTAGATATCTCTTGATTACCTTGTTGATTTTTTTCGAACATACTCAGACTAACACTGCTTAAATCTTCTTCCTCAAAGGTACCTTTTCTTATTTCTTGTTCATTCGCCAGATAATCAAACAAGGTTATTCCTTTATCTATCCAAGGGTGCTCCGTCATTTCAGGTTGATTTCCATTTCTGGAACCAATAAGAATTACTTCTTTATTTTTTATTGCTTCAGCCAAAAGACGAGTCAATATATCTTTATTATTCCGATAAGGGTAATAAGCAGTTTCTAACGCTTCAAAAAAATGATTATCCAAAAAACCAAATACAGCTTGGTAGTAGCTGTCTTTTAAACCACATTTTTGTTTTATGACCATGTTCTCTTTTTTCAATGTTTCTACTAATATCTTTAGTTGCTCCTTATTTAACCTTCCCTCTATAATCCAATCAAACATCTTGCTCATATTTTGTTTAGCTGTTTTTTCCTTAACTTGCCAATTTATAGTTTGTTGTATCAAACTAGCTACAGTCTTTCCTCTTAATGCCAATGTTCTCTTACAAGCATATTCCGGAAGTGGGTCTCCCTTATAGTGAAAAGCAAAGGATACAGCTAAATCGACCTGACGATTGTTTCTTCCCTCAACCATCATCAACCCTAAATCAAATTCATGAAAAGCGTTTGCTCCGTAAGGCTTTGTTTCATCATCACCTAAAGCTTCTCCTCCTTTATTAGCATAGTGCGTAATAGCAGTTGTAAGAGCGTGTGTTAAATAGTTAGCATTTTTATGATCATATTCGGCGCTACCACGGTAAGCACTTAACAAAAGTTCAAAGCCTATAGGAATAATCATTTGAACATCTTTGTGATTCAGAATTTTATATCCCAAATAATTTAATAATTCTTCCATACCATCAATTGTTAACCCTAATTTAGATAAAATAGACTCTATACTACCCTTGGTAAATGGAATAATATTGATTTTGCTCTCTAATCTTGTAAAATCTTTTAATATTCCTTTATCTCCTGCATATTCACTAACTAACTCAGTAGCCTGAGAGATAATATCGTTATAGTTGTTTAAGCAAATAGCTTTTATTATTTCGTCCTTATCCACATCATTCTTGCTTATTTGTTTTTTTATCTTATCAAATAACTCTTTTTTTAATAAATATCTCAACTTCACAAATTGATAGTCTTTTGAATAAAGTCGAAACATTCCATCCTCTACATCTTCTGGGTTACGAAGATATCTATCTACGATAAAATCATCTAAAACTAACACTTCTGTTAATTCTGCTACTTCTAAATAATCATTCCACCCACCTGGAAGGCTTAAAGACAATCTAAGTAATAGTGTGGGATTATATGAAAAATCAATAAGACTACGAATAAAAAACGCACCATTATTATTTATCAAGGTTTGTGCTAATTCTCTATGATTAGCGGCGCTTAATACCCGATTGATGATTGGATTCGACTGATAAATTAGTAATCCAGCAGCATCGAAAGCATCAACTAAAGAAGCAATAACTAAAGGGGTGCCCGTATCCATATAGTAATCTGCTGCACTTTTAGGATTTTTATCTGCAGATAGCTTAATAAGAATTAAGCCTATCTGATTAGGCGATAGACCAGTGGTATAAAGAGACTTCGTAAGTTCTATAAAAGTTTCTGCTAACTCCCTAGAATTAGTACCTCTAGATAGATTATCAATAATTATTTTTATCTGACGATAAGGCACCCCGACAGACTGGAAAGATTCTGTAAGCTTAGCAAAACTATTTATTCCATCATTGTTCGCTTCCGAAAATCCTATCTTTTTCTGCAAACTGCCCCTATTATCATTTTCACTTGTCGCCTTTCCCGGTTTTTTAAGAAACTCTTTCTGATTGGTTTCTTCATTATCCACCGCCGATGAAGAAGAATCAGAAACAGAAAAAAGAGTAAAGTTTTTAATAAAAGCTGCTGCTGGAAATCTATCTAATTGCTCAGGAATAAGCATTTCATTGTATAGGTTAGGATCTTTTATAAGTAGTTGGTAAATAATTCCACATATCTTCGTAACGCTTTTATTAGTACACGTAGAATCAGACTCCAAAGACTTCCGACGCTCTTTAGCATAGACAGAATAACGCAATTGCCGAATAATTCTATAATACTCCAGATAAATAGCTCTGCGCTGGGTATCCTCTGGATATCTTACAGCTAATTTTTTTTCCTCTCCCTGCGGAGACGATATCCTTTCTAATTCTTCAAAAGCTTCATTGTTCCCCTTAGCTACAAGTTCTATTAAATCGACAAGACTACCCCAATAAGCGCTTATCTCCGCCTCTATTCCTCCTGTTAAAAAAAATTCTTTATTATGCCTTTTTTCATGTAAAACGGTCAATAACCCCGTATTATCTGGAACAATATTTATGCCAGAAATATTTTCTCCTCCTATTTTTTTACCAATATATTTTTCCCAGAGTTCGTGGATGATATAAACAACATCTAAATTCTCATCGTATCGTGCACCCTTAAACATTCCTTGCGGAAGCTTAGTTCTTTGACTGGCTTCCTTTACCGCCTTAGTTTCTGCCGTAGAACCTTTGCTATTAAACCCCTTCAATATTTCCCGAATAGAGTCTAACAATGCTATAGTTTCTTCATGAAGGGTATGTTTTTTTGTTTCTGCCAAAATACTTAATTTACGATTCCTTTCTTCATTTTGTGTCACCGCCGAAGAAGATACTTTCTTCTGTTTCTCTCGACCTAAGTCATCTTGATTCTCTAATTTAGGAGATAGTTCAGTTTCTGCTTTGGATAATGATAAACCACTGATTAATTCAGAAAAGTTTAAAGGGAAAGGTTTCCTCACCAGTACTGAGCTTGATAATTCTCTTAAATCCATTCCTCCGGAATAATACCTTCTTTGGATATACTTTTGCGAAGGAGCATCGTAATCGCGCTTTATATAATTATAGACACCTTTTTTATAGGCCTCTAAATACTGATTGTATATTTTTTCCTTGATTTGTTTGTCATCTACGTCTACTCCTTTTATTTTTTTCTTATCCACATATATTCTCTCTAAAACATGCCCACTCGCAGTCTGTTGACTATCGCCTATCGACTCTTTCAACTTCTTCTTAAACCACAATGCCAAAATCAATGAATAATAAATTTGGCGCAAATAAGCAAAATTTTCTCCCTGATTAATTTCTTCCTCAATCACCGGAAGGACCATTTCCTTCATAATTTGTGAAGAAAAATTATTAATATCCTTTACTTCATTTTCATTTAACTTATCTGTTTTAATTTCGGAATTATTCAGATTGTTTTTTAGCGCTAAATAATCTTCCTCCATCATTACTTTAAGACGCGCCTCACCAATAAAAGCTTTGCCAGATTCTTCATAAACTACTGCTTTCTCCGGCACAATCCAGATCTTATTAAACGTATTTATCGGAATATTCGCTGTGCCAAAAATAATATGAGCCCTCTGATAGACGCGCTTCCAAAAGCGCTTCCCCAGAGGGCTCTCCGGGTAGGTTAACGAAGCAAGAAGTTGCTTCAAAACATAATCTTCACCTAATAAATCTTTCCCCATCTCTGTCTTTCCTAATTCAAGAGGAGCAACTTCATCTTGTTCGTAAGGCGATAAATTAACCCATAAATCTTCTTCGGGAATTGTTAGTGAGGATAAAAAATATTTAATTATCTTTGAAGACTCTTTTTTAAACTCTTCTTCTTTAATTGGTTTGTCACCTTCTTCAATAATAAAATCGAACTTAAACGGCTCTTTGGGATTAACCTGCAAACCCCTTAACAGCGGAAAATTAATGTGTGCACTAATATCGATAAGTTTAGTAGGAGCAGGCATATAAGGAAGCGCTGAAGCATAGGTTTTCTTGGGAAAATGAACCGCAAAAGTAGCAACAATAAAGGCAATTAATACAAAAATAATGATTGCCCTAGAAGACGCACTGGCTCTTTTTTTTGTTAAATAAAGAAGCATTAGTCAGACAAATTGCCTTAAACTAGGCAATCCCCTCTCAAAACCATTGATTTTATTAAGATTTTCCAACCTACCCGTTAGGATGGATACCATATAAATGTAGCATATTAAATATTAGATTATAAGGGTATTTAGAGCTGGCTTTGAAAGCGTTTACTTATTATGATGATGCTACAAAGCGAAAACAATTGACTTTTGAAGATAAATATGTTATTTAAGAATTTAGATGAAACAACATTCAAAGACCCTTCAAGAAGAACTAAAAAAAGTTCGGTCCCAGCTTTCTGTCTTCTATGAACTTACTAAATTAATGCGTACTACTTTACGTCTTGACGAAATAACATACATAATCTTAACTGGATTAACTGCTCACGGAGGATTAGGATTTAATCGGGCCAGTATATTTTTAGTAGATAAAAAAGGAAAAAAAATTACCGGATTTATGGGAATCGGAGCAATGGATAATAAAGAAGCACTAACTATCTGGAAGCATATTGAACAAGAAAAAAAGGATTTACACAGTTTAATTAAAAATTATCATCACATTAAGTGTAGTGAAATCCGTCCAAAATTTTTAGACTTTATCCGCTCATTATCTTTTCCTCTGGATAAAACAAGTGGTCTAATATTTGACACTTTAGAAGAAAACCAAACATGCTGGATTAAAAAAAGTCGAGCTAAAAAAATGAGAAACGATTTACTTGTTAAAAAGCTTAACTTAGGAGAATTTTTAATTCACCCTTTAACAATTAAAAATGAGCCGGCCGGAGTAATTGTTGTTGATAATTATTTCACTAAAAAACCACTAGCTAAGGATGATATAAAAATATTCGATATGTTTATTGAGCAAGCACGCGGAGCTATTGAAAACTCTCAAAGTTTTGAACACACTTTAGTTAGATCTCACACTGATTCACTAACCAGCCTTTGGAATTATGGCTATTTCCAATATAGATTAGATGAAGAATTATTAAAAGCTGAATCAGCAAAATTACCGCTTTCAATAATGATGATTGATATTGATGATTTCAAAAAATTTAACGACTCTCACGGACATATCCAAGGCGATAACGCTTTAAAAGGGTTAAGTAAGCGCCTCAAACGTAATTGCCGCAAAATTGATATTTTATGCCGTTATGGAGGAGAAGAATTTTCAATTATCTTACCCGGAAATAACAAGCAAGAAGCATTTCTTTTAGGAGAAAGAATTCGCCGCTCTATAGAACAAAAAAATATTTCTGGAAGTAAATTTACAATAAGTATCGGCGTTGCTTCCTTCCCAAAAGATTCATTGGAAAAATATCCACTTATTAAAAAAGCAGATAAAGCTCTGTATAGAGCAAAAAAAGAAGGAAAAAATAGAATAATCCTCGCCTAATTTTTGAAGTTTCACCTTTAGCAGCTAAGTCTTAATCTAAACCTTTTTCCTTATGAATTAACTTTGGCGGGGGTAGTTTCATCAGCGAATTTGACAGAAACTAATTTTGATATTCCTCTTTCCTGCATGGTCACACCATACAAAACATCAGCACTGCTCATCGTTTTTTTATTGTGTGTAATCACAATAAACTGGGAAGAAGCAGCAAATTCCTTTAACAGATGATTAAACCTATCAACATTAGCTTCATCTAGAGGAGCATCAATTTCGTCTAAAACACACAACGGGGAAGGTCGAACTTGAAAAATAGCAAAGATTAAAGCAATGGCGGTTAAAGCTTTTTCTCCTCCGGAAAGCAAAGAAACGTTCTGAAGCTTTTTGCCGGGAGGCTGAACTTCAATTTCTACCCCTGATTCTAAAATATTGTTTTCATCTACTAAGATTAGATTTGCCCTTCCTCCGTTAAATAAAAACTTAAAATTTTTCTTAAATTCTACTTCAATCTTCCTAAACACTTCTAAAAAAATTTCTCGAGAAGTACGATTAATCTTTTGAATTGCTTTCTTTAGATTTTCCTTGGAAGTGACTAAATCCTGTTTCTGGCTCTCCATAAAATCGTCGCGCCCTTTTAATTCTTCAAATTCTTCAATCGCCACCAAATTGACCTCTCCTAAAGACTTTACTTTTTTCTGTAATTTTTCCTTCTCTTCAGTAAGCATTTCGATACTTTCTAAAGCTTCTTCTTGCTGCGTTGGGTTAAACTCAATCTCATAAACCTGCTTTAAATAATCAATTATCTTTTCTTTTTCGTATTCTAAGCTTTGAATCTCTAGTTTCTTATTGTACGCATCTGTCTTTATCTTTTGATTCTCATTCTCTAAAACTTGTATCGACTTTTTTGTATCCTCTATTATTTGCACTAACTTAGCTGACTCTTCTTCTGTTGATTTCCTTACCTCTGTCTGCTCATTAATTTTAGATTCCCCCTGCTTAAACTTAAGCTCCAGCTCTTCTATCTGCTGAGTAAAAGATAACGAACGTCTAAGATTTTCTTCATTTTCTTGAGCAATTTGTTGTAAAGAATCTTGAATATTTTTTACTTCTTCTTCAAAAACAGTTATATTTAAAGTTAGAGTTTGTTTTTCTTTGGCAAGAGCTTCTATTTGCGTCAACCCACGGGTCGTGGTAATTTCAATTTCATTAATTCTTTCTGAGGATTTAGAAGTAACACTTTGGCTTCCAGATAAACTTTGTTTGGCACTATCTAAATCCTGTTCATGAAAACTTAGCTCATTATTTACCCTGTCATGCTGACTAGTTGCTTCGGCTATTTCTTCGGCAACATTTTTTTCTTCCTCTTTCAATAATCCAACTTCTTCTTCTAAGCGTAAATTCTCTTTAGCTAAGCTGTCTCTCTCTTGCATTTCTTCTTGTAGGGTCCGTTTTTTTTCTTCTAGCAGAACGTTCTCTGCAGAAAGCAGCTTAACTAATTCTTCTTTTTCGTTATGTAATTGCTGAAACCTATTTTTTGCATCATCTATCTCTTTCTTAACAACATCCATTCTTTCTTCTAATTCTTTTTCTTTAAACGAAACTACTTTTGCCTCTATTTGCGCCTTATATCTGCCTCCTTCTTTGACAAATTCGGCGCCTTGCAGGGAAGCAACCATTTTATTTATATCTTTTGGTTCTTCATCAAAAATAATCGTAACTTTCCTTTGAACTGAAAAAGTTTCATACTTAATACGCAAATCTTTTAAAAATTCATATGTAGTGTTTAGCTCGAGTAATTCTTTTTCTTTTTCTACTGTTTTCGATCGGAAATTTTCTGAATCCAACGTAATCTCTTTTTCTCGATTAGCTAATCCTTGGCGTTTACTTTCTGAATCAGATAATTCCTCTTTGGCTTTAGAAAACCTCCCAGAGGTAACATCAAATTTCTCCTTATTTTCTACCACTAAAGACTCCAATCTCCCCCGATCAAGAAGAAGACGTTTTTTTCTGTTGATTAAAGAAGAGCTACGAGCTTGAATTTCAATAAGTGTATTGTGCGTCTGAGATTTTTTATTTTCTAAGTCTAGTATCTTTTCCTTTTCTCTTCCGCCTCCCTGTTTAGCCTCCTCTATTCTTTGTTGCAGCTGATTTTTTTCCAGACTTATCTTTTCAATGTCTTCGCTTAAACTTTTAATCTCTTCGCCTATTGCTTCAATGCGCATTCCTTCTTCTTGATTCCTTTTATCTTGAAATTCCAGCCGCTGGCTATTCTGTAATTTAGAAGCCTCTAAGTTGACATTTCTTTCTTCTAATTCGCTAACTCTCTGACGATTTACTCCAATATGGGTATTAAAGCTTTCCATCTGCGCTTGCAGAGAGACAATAATCGTATTAGTTCTTTCTAGCTTTTCTCTTAATTGTTTTTCACTTTCGACCATTTCCTCTTGGCTACCACTCACCTGTCTAAGCTGTCCGGTTTTATTTTCTTCTTGGCTTTTAAAAGCGTTCAGCTCATCTAGCAAGCTATTAATTTTTCCCTCTAATTTTTTAAATTGAATAGCTGCAACTTTTTTCTCTACTTCCAACAATTTTTCTTTAACTTGTTTATATTTTTGTGCTTTATCCACTTGCCGCTCTAAATATCGAATCTGCCTTCTTACTTCCGACAGAATATCTTCCAGGCGTAATAAATTTTCTTCCGCATCATTAAGCCTTCTTAGGGCCTCTTTTTTTCTTTCTTTATATTTTACTATGCCGCTAGCCTCATCAAATATTAATCGTTTATCTTCTGGTTTATAGCTTAAAAAAATCTCAATTTTCCCTTGCTCAACAAAAGAATATGTTGATTCACCAATTCCAGTGCCCATAAATAATTCCTGAACATCTTTTAACCTTACCGGACTTTTGTTAATAAAATACTGGCTTTCACCGGACCGATAAAGGCGCCGGGAAACAGCTACCTCCTTATAATCTATCGGTAAATACTTATCCTCGTTATCAAAGATTAATGCTACTTCGGCATAGTTTAAAGGAGCCTGATTTTGTGTTCCGTTAAAAATAATATCTTCCATTTTAGTGCCTCTTAAAGACTTGGGGCTTTGTTCTCCTAGAGCCCATTTAACAGCATCGAAAACATTTGATTTTCCACAGCCGTTGGGCCCAACTACCGCAGTAACACCTGACTCAAATTTTAAAGAAGTTTTTTCTGGGAAGGACTTAAATCCGAATATTTCTAACTCTTTTAAATACACAATTTTAATTTGTTAAATGCAGATAATCGCAAAATAAAAACAGATATTTGATTTAAACTATTTATATCTTTCTTACCAGTAATCATCGCTGTTTTATCTTTTTAATTAACAAAGGAATAATTTCAAATAAATCACCGACAATTCCATAATTAGCTACTTTGAATATTGGAGCTTCCGGATCTTTATTAATCGCAATGATTGTTTTGGAAGATTGCATACCCACTAAATGCTGAATTTGCCCGGAAATACCACAGGCAATATACATTTTCGGGCAAACTGTTCTTCCGGTTTGTCCTACCTGGTGCGAATAAGGAATCCACCCAGCATCAACGCAAGCACGTGATGAACCAACAGCCGCACCTAAACTAGAAGCTAACTCTTCAATTAATTTAAAGTTTTTCGGATCTTGTAACCCTCTTCCACCGGAAACAATAATATCTGCTTCTGATAGATTTACATTAGCTGCTGCCTCTTTAATAAAATCTAAGAATTTAATTCTTTTATCTTCAAGATCATCACTGAATATTTCTTTTATAATTTCACCTTTTCGACTAATATCAATCTCTGCTTCCGGCATCACTTTATGCCTAACTGTAGCCATCTGCGGACGATAATTAGGGCAAATTATCTGGGCCATTATATTCCCGCCAAAAGCAGGACGAGTTTGCACTAATATTTTTTTTTGCTTGTCGATATCTAATCCTGTACAATCAGCAGTTAAACCAGTATATAAGTTAACAGCAATCCTGGACACCAAGCTTCTTCCGGTTGTAGTCGCTCCGGCTAAAAATATTTCTGGTTTATATTTATTAATCAAGCTCACTATCGCCTTTGTGTAATTTTCAGCGATATAATGTTTAAAAACAGTTGAGCTACCTACAAATACTTTATCAGCCCCTCGTTGGATTAGCTCTTTTGTTCTATCTTCAATATTTTCTCCTAATAAAACCACACCAACATAAGTGTCTAAATCTTTGGCCAGCTCTTTTGCTTTATTTAATAATTCATACACTACACTTGCGATAACTCCTTCTCTTTGTTCGGCAAAAACCCAAACTCCTTTATATTGTGAAATGTCTTGCTTAGAAAATTCATCACGCGTAATTTCGATAGCTTTAAAGTTACAGCTGCTTATACAAGCTGCACAAAAATTACACTTATCTAAGTCAATAATTACTTTTTTATCTTCTAGGCGAATAGCACCTTGCGGGCAAGCAGAAACACACAAGCTGCACCCTACACATTTATCTTTTATTATCTTAATCCCAGCCATTCTTTCCTTAATTTATATTTATCAACATAACAATAAACAACTACAAAATTTCTTTAATCTCTTCAACTAGTTGGCTAACAGCTTCGCATGCTTCACCTTCAAAGATTTTGCCCCCTTCTTTCTGAGGTGGAGTAAAAATTTTAACTACCTGCGTTGGCGAGCCATTAAGACCGATTTCTTTTTCTGATATATTTAAATCATTATTACTCCAAGTAATTATTTCTGCTTTTCGGGCTTTCATCTTACCCCGTAAAGAAGGTAAGCGTGGCTCATTAATTTCCTTAACTACAGTAATAAGCGCCGGAAATTGCAGCTCGACTAATTCATAGCCTTCTTCTAGAAGCCTTTCTACAACAATTATCTTGGGAGAAGTATCCATATGGATTGTATCTATCCTACGCACATAAGTAGCTTGTGGTAAATTAAGATGTGTAGCAATTCCTGGCCCAACTTGAGCAGTATCCCCATCAGAGGCCTGTTTTCCGCAAATAACTAAATCATAGTCATTTATTTTTTCAATAGCCTTAGCTAGAATTAAACCAGTAGCCCAGGTATCAGAACCAGCAAACACTCGATCAGAAAGATGAATCACTGAATCAATTCCTAAAGAGATTGCTTCTTTTAACACTTGTCCAGCTTGCGGAGGCCCCATAGTAATTGCTATAGCTTCTCCACCAAAACGTTCTTTAAGTTTTAGCGCTTCCTCCAAAGCATACATATCAAAAGGATTGATTATTGACTCGACGCCTTCTCTGATTAAGGTATTTGTCTCTGGATTTATTTTTACATCTGTTGTATCCGGAACTTGTTTAATACATACTATTATTTTCATGATAATTAGCTCTTGGTTATATAATATTCTATCTTTTAACTATTGAATTGCTTGCCAACAAGCATTTTGTAAATTTGCTTATATTTATCTTTTGTTTTACTAACTATCTCCTCTGGTAATTCCGGAGCTGGTGCAGTTTTGCCCCAATCAAGGGTTTCTAAATAATCACGAACAAATTGTTTATCAAAGCTTGCTTGAGATTTTCCTTCAACAAAAGCATCTTGAGGCCAAAAACGAGAAGAATCTGGTGTTAGCACCTCATCAATTAGTATAATTTTACCATTTAATGTGCCAAATTCAAATTTTGTATCAGCAATAATTACCCCTTTTTGTTCTGCATATGCAGAAGCTTTGCTGTAAATATCAATACTTAATTTTCTTAGCTTTTCTGCTAAATCTTCACCAATTACACTTTTCATATATTTAAAACTTACATTTTCATCATGGCCAGATTCTGCTTTAGTAGCAGGCGTAAATATTACCTGGGGCAGTTTCGCTGATTCTCCTAACCCTGAAGGCAAATCAATACCACAAACACTTTGTGATTTCTGATACTCTTTCTGCCCCGAACCAGCCAAATAGCCTCTAACCACACACTCAAACGGAACAACATCACATTTTTTAGTGATCATAAATCTTCCTTGTAAATCTTCACTAAACTTTTGTAAGGAAACGGGTAATTTCTTTGTGTCCGCACAGATAAGATGATTTTCCACTAACTCATCTAAATAAGAAAACCAAAACAACGATGTTTGAGTTAATATTCTACCTTTGTCCGGAATCAAAGTAGGCAAGATAACATCAAAACAAGAAATACGGTCAGTAGCTACCATTAGCAACTGCTCGTCTAAATCATACACGTCACGAACCTTTCCCTTTTTAAATATTTTTAATCCTTCAAGAGCCATAGTTATTCCTGTTTTCCAAATTTATCTGGAAAAACGTATTTTCCAAATTGATCTTGGCATTTAGTTAATCGATTACGTTGATTTTCTAATTCAGTAAATAGAATTTCTGGTATTTTTTCTAATTTTTTATAAATATTAATTATTCTTTCTATTTTGTCCAAATTCTCCGGTATCCTTAACGTAAACTGTTCAATGTATTCATCTTTTGAATAATCTTTATCCAGAACTTTCTGAAACAAATACTTTAAATCATCATAGCAAGGAATTAGACCTGTAGGAGTAAGCAAAGCTTCTAGCCGGTTATCTGCTCTCAGCCTAATCCACTTAATCCATATTTTCTTGTCCTGCATACCATTTAAGAACTCACCTTTTTTACCTTTTAAAAAATAGTTGGCTGAGAATATTAGCGGAACATCTTTTAATAATTTTTCAAGCTTTAAATTGGCTTCGATATATTCTCCCAATAAAATGGATAAAAAATCAATATTCGACATAGGATTAAAAACCCTTACCCCCTCTTGTCCTAAAGTAGCAGCTGTTGTCTCTGATTCTAAACTGGCGGCTTTGGTAATAATCCCCTGACTCCATGATAATGCCTGTTCTACAGGAACAGAGGTGTCTGAATCTCTCCCACCATAAATAATTCCTTTTATATTTACTCCTTGAGGATTCTCTAAGTTACTATCAACATTATCTAACTCACTTAAACGGATTGTATATCGGGCATTTTTATGAGAAAGCGGTATTTCATTGCCTTCCTGATCGGTTTTTCCGGGAAACCACTCACCAGAATAATTAACTCCTTTATGGGAAACAGAACCCCCTTTTCCAATCCAAGAAGGGTCACCATCGTCCACTAAAATATTGGAAAAAATAACTTCTTCTTCTTCTTCTAATGATTTAAAGATAACTTCATCGTCTTTCCGGTTAATACCTTTAATTATCCCAAAAATACCTCTTTCTACATTAACCGCCATCATTTTCCCATTTATCACTCTTAAGTAAGCAATGTCGTCTCCGACTATTGATTCACCTGAAAGCATCGCTGTGGATGTTTTTCCACACATGCTTGGATAAGCCCCACAAAAATAAGCTTTATTGTTATCTAAGTCTTTTACTCCCATTAAAAACATATGTTCAGCAAGCCAACCTTCACGATAAGCTTTTTTAATTGCTAAACGCAAAGCAAGTTTTTTAAGACCCACTGTATTACCCGCGTACTGAGTATTCGTGCTATACACTAAATTATTTTCTAAATCAATATACACTCTACGCTTATCCACATTTTTACTTACACAGTTTTCTAATTCACCGGCGCTATGCACAAACTTAAAAAAATCTCCCCCCCTCTTTTTAAACTGCTCATACCCCGAGCGATACAAAATATCCTCGGAATGAGCAACGTAAAAAGAATCTGTGATCTGCACTGCTAAAATCGAAAAAGGAGAATCTAATGGCCCTAAACAAAAAAAACAAATTAGCATTTGTTTATCCACCATACAATTCTTTAGTATATCTTTAATCTCGGCAATACCTTTTTGCTTGTTAACACTGTTTAAATATTTACCAAACTTTGATTCTTGAGGAATAAGATAGCGAGTATTTTTTTTATCCCTGGCTTGATCAAGATAACCATCAAAATGAATAGTTTGCCCTTTAAAATTTAACTTCCTTTCCTCTTCCAAGACGCAAGATTGTTCTCTAATATAGCGACTATCTTCTGGCGAGTCTGTCCTTACAAACACTGACTTTGGATTACAAAGCTCTAAATATTCTCCAATAAATTCGACTACTTCTGCATTATTTAAACAAGTAATCTTCTCTAAATTTTCTGGATCAATCTTATTTCGTAGTAAATCAAGATAATTATTATTCATTATGCATACTCCTTAATTAATATTATTCTTAACCTGTACTTTCTAAAAAGACTTTTTCCTTATTATTTAGTTTTTAATAAAATCTGCTCAGCTTTTTAGAAAGCTGGTTGAATATAGAAGGAATTTACCATAATATTAGTTGATTGGCAAGGATTTTAGTATATTTTAATCAACAGGGGAGGTTACTCAAAATAGCTTCTACTGCTTTGTAATAGCACAGCCCAATATTGCTATCCTTTCCTTTTTTTTAGAGAAACTTTTAATTTTTTTCCTAAAAGTGGATAATATATTTTCCCGTTAATTTCTACTGGAACAGCAACTTGCCCTTGTTCTATCACTCCTGCTTGATAACGGCTTAAAGATACTGAAATCCAAGTTCCTTTATAAATAAATTTAAATTTTAGGTTTCGCCAGCTTTTCGGCAACTTAGGGTCGAGCTTTATTTTATCCCTAATCATCTTTAGACCAGCAAATCCTCTTGTTACAATATCTATAGACCCACCCATAACTCCAATATGAATTCCCTCTCCTGTTGTTCCTCCCTGAACATCATTAATATCAGAGTTTAAAACATCTAAGAAGTTTTGCCATGCTTCTTTCGGTTTATTTAAAGATTGTGCTAAAAAACAAGTAACTACCCTGCTTAAGGATGACCCATGAGAAGTTCTTTTGACATAATAATTATAATTTTTCCTTAAAGTATCTTCACAAAATTTATAACCTAATCTTTGAAAAATATCTTTTATCTCTGAAATAGGTAAAAGATAAAACATCATTAGCACATCTGCCTGCTTAGAAACTTTATAGTTATCTGGAGATTTTCCTTCCGCTTTTAGTATCCTGTCTAAGCGCTGAATATCGCCATATTCTTCTCTATATCCTTTCCAATCTAACTCTTTTAATTTAAAATACCCGGCAAACTGGCTGATTACACTGTCTGCATTTACTACTAACGCCATTTTATGAATAATATCACTCCACCGATAAAATTCCTTCTGCTCCAGTTTTATCTTCTTCATAATTCGCTTCTTTCGTCCTTCCGGAAGAATCTTTATTATTTCTTGGGCTTTTAAAAGAGTCCAAACTATCATTAAATTAGTGTAGGCATTGTCTTTTAATCCTGAGCGAAGTGACCCAGGAATTTTCTCATGGAATTCATCGGGGCCCATTACACCACGAGTATGATACCGGCCGTCTGAAGGATCATATTTAACCAAACTAGTCCAAAAACGAGCAATAGACAAAATCATTTCTCCACCATAACGAATCAAAAACGCAAAATCTCCAGTAACTCTCCAGTATTCCCAGACATTGTAAACAATCGCAAAAGAAATATGTCTTTGTTTTCGACTATTATCCGGCCCCCATTGTCCAGATAATGGATTTAAATGAACAACTTGAGTTTCCTCTTTGCCGGAAGACCCGCTTTGCCAAGGAAACATCGCTCCTTGATAACCTTCTTTTTTTGCATATTCCCAGGCTTTTGCTAGCCGTTTATATCGATATATCAATAGCGCTTTAGATATTTCTGGATAATGAATATTATAAGAAGGTATCGCAAAAAGCTCATCCCAAAATATATGCCCGCGGTAAGCTTCTCCATGCAAACCACGTGCCGGAAGGCCAGCATCAACATAAATCCGATGTAAAGATGCTGTTTGCAAAAGATGAAAAATATGGAACCTTAAGGCCCTTTGTGAAAAAGAGTGCCCTTCAACTTTAATATCAAATTTATCCCATAAATCTTCCCAGGCTTTCTGATGCGATTTTAAAAGAGTATGATACCTTTGCGGTTTCTTTAGCGCCTTTTTAGCTAAAGAAAGAAGATTACCTCCTACTTCATCTTTAGATGTGTAGAGTGAAACAATTTTTTCAATAGTATACGAACGCCGTTCACGAGCAAAAAATTTAAACTCCTGTCCGATTCTTTCCTTACCTTTCATTAAATGCCGAATCACTGGTTTAATTTCTTTATCGTTAGTGAAAATACGTATTTTTGCCGCCTCGCAAAGTTCTACCCGTGATTGGCTAGTCTTCATTGATAGAAAAATACCATTTCGTTCAAAGCTTCCTAAAGAGACAGATTTCCAATGCTTAGAATTAAGTTGTTTATACCGCTCTACACCAGTGTTCAGCACTGTTCCGTCTAACATCGTTCGAACAGTAATCCATTCGTTATAATTCTCCGGAATTATTGTGTACTCTAAAGCAGCACAATGATGATTTGCCATGTGGACAATTCTGTTAGTTTCTACAAAGGTTCTTTGCTTTTTTTTGTTTTGAAAACGAATCTTCCTAGTCAAAACTCCTCTTCTCATGTCTAGCTTTTGATGAAAAGATAAAATTTTACTAGCTGTTGGAAGAAACCACTCACCGTCTCCAATCTTAAACGTTAAAAAAACCCAATTAGGGCAATTTACTAAATCTTCATTAGTAACTCTTTTTCCCGCTACATTGGTTATTAAACGATTATACAAACCGGCAAGATATGTCCCTGGATAATGAATTTTAGAAGCAACAGATTCCGATATTGCTCCCCGCGTGCCAAAGTACCCATTCCCCAAAGTACATAAAGATTCTCTTAAATTTTCTTCGGCAGGATTAAATTGTTCGTAAACTATCGCCCATGGAGAAGCTTTCCTACTAATATTAGTTTTAGTCATGGTTGATGATTCTTTCAAATAATTTTTTAACCTCTTTCGGTGATGTTAATAAAAAATCAGCTGCTGATGCTTTACTAACAGAAGAAACTAAAATTCCAGTTCCTCTGCTCTTAACTATTCTAAATGCATCTTCATCTGTCGTGTCATCACCAATATAAACTACTGATGAACAATCCCACTTTATATTTATTGACTGCATAATCCACCTTACTGCTTTGCCTTTGTTCCAATCTATAGCTGGAAGAATTTCAAAAACTTTTTTTCCTTCCATTAATCGTAAACTTTTATTTTCTTGAATTAATTCTTGGACTAATAATTTTATTCCGGAAACTTCTTTTTCGCTAGCTAAGCGATAATGCACCGCCATGCTAAACTTTTTCTCCTCTATTATCACTCCCTCGATAGTAGACAATTCTTTTTTGAGCCTTTCGGTTATCTTAGAAACTAGTGGTATAGTCTTCTCCGCCTGAGGTTCAACCATTGAAACTTGCGGACCTTTAATATCAAACCCATGACTTCCAGCATAAACTAATCCCGGAATACCAACAAGCTTCTCAACGTCTTCCCTCATTCTCCCACTTACAATTGCAGTAGTATATTTTTTAGATAATTCTTTTATGATGTCTTGCATATCTTTAGAAATCACTGCTAGCTCCGGACGTGAGACTATCGGTGTTAAAGTTCCATCATAATCTAGAAAAAAAACTATCTTTCTGCCACTAAAAAGATGAGACTTCCCGCTGTTTAAATAAAAAGGATTAATAATTACTTCTGTTTCTTTTTCTTTGCCTTCTAACGATTCTATTTCTTTGCTTTCTTTATCCCAATTCTGGAATAAATCTTTCGGTTTTTTATGAAACCATTGTTCAATTAACGCTAAATTTATTTCTGCTAAATCTGTAGCTACTAAATCAGCTCCATTCTCAAGTAATTCCTTCTGATTATTCTCTCTAGCTAAGCCAATAACTAATCCGAAACCACCATTTCTGCCAGCAGCCACACCTGAAGATGCATCCTCAACAACTACTGACTCAGACGGCACAACTCCAAGGTTAAAAGCTGCTGTTGTAAAAATATCTCCTTCGGGCTTTCCTTTAAGGCCTAACTCAACAGAAACTACACCATCCACTCTCGTTTTAAAAAAATCTTCGATATTGGCAACCTCTAAAATTTCTTTACAGTTTTTTGAAGAAGAAGCTACTCCTATTTTTACCCCTGCGCTTTCTAAAGATTTTATTAGCTGGATAGTTGAAGGATAAACTTCAACCCCTTTAGCTCTTAAGACTTGACAAAACTTTGCATTCTTTTTGTTTCCTATACCGCAAATACTCTCGGTATCCTGTGAATCAGTGGGTTCTCCGTAAGGAATATTAATACCTCTTGACTCCAAAAAGCTTTTTACTCCTTTATAGCGTGGTTTACCATCAACATAAGGAAGATAATCATTCTGATGAGTAAATTCACAAAAAGGCTCTTTATCTCTTGTCTGTCTTAAATGTAAATATTCATCAAAAGCCTCTTTCCATGCTGCTGCATGCACAAGAGCGGTTTTGGTAACTACTCCGTCTAAATCAAAAATAACTGCTTTAAATGAATAATTTTTGCTATAACTCATACTCTAGTATATTTATAATATTATAGCATGCCTCTGGTAATTAAGAAAGAGCTAACTAGTTGTCTGCTTACACACTCTTAGGCGCAAATGAGATAGATAAATCAACCAATTTTCGATATTTGGAGTTTACTGTTACATCGAATAAAATTAACATATTTCTGATTGACTCTCTCAGGCCAATTACCTACAATATAACCCATATGAGCTTAATTACCCATTTCGACCCGTGGAAAAATAATTTATGCACTTGTCCAGAAAAATACAGCCTTTCTCCCTATACTGGTTGTGGACATGGATGTTTTTACTGTTACGCGTCCTCTTATATTCGCAATTTTTCTCAACCCCGAAGTAAAAAAGACTTTTTGGTAAGGCTAAATAAAGAAATTAAGAAAATTCCACAAGACTCAACTATTGCTATCGCTAACTCTTCCGACCCTTATCTTCCATTAGAAAAAACAATGCATCTTACCAGAAGTGCTTTAGAGCTGTTTACCACTTATTCCTTCCGCATAAACATTGTAACAAAATCAAATCTTATTTTGAAAGACTTACCAATTTTAAAAAATTTAAAAAAAGTTGTAGTTTGCATCTCTTTAACTACACTAGATAAAAATTTATCCAAGAAGCTTGAACCTTTTGCCCCTACCCCCGAAGAAAGATTGAAAACTATTGAAAAGCTTTCATCTCATCTTCCTGTAGCCGTAAGGCTTGATCCGTTAATTTATCCTCTGAACACAACTTCTATTCAAAATATAGTAAATAAATTAAAACAATCCGGAGCAAAACAAATAATTACTTCTACCTATAAAATTAAACCGGATAATTTCCGAAACATGATATCTGCATTCCCAGAGCACCGGACCTTATGGCAAAGACTTTATTTAAAAACCAACAAAAACGAATGGCCTCACAACTACCTTCCGGAAGATATTAGAAAAAGATTAATTATCGAGGTTAAACAATCTGCGGAAAATATGGGATTACTATTTTCTTCCTGTCGAGAAGGATTCAATTATTTAAATACTGCTGCTTGTGATGGCAGTTCTTTATTTAGAGAATGATTTTCGGTGATTTTAGGAAAGATTACAGCGATTTAAAAGGTGTAGGCAACGCTGATTTTATACCATCTTCCTGCGCTTTCTACTCCCTTCATCTCTTGATAATCTTGATTAAAAATATTCATTCCTTCCAAACTAATTGTAAAATTATGAAACTTCTTTTCCACTTTTAAGTCAGAAACAACATAGCTAGCTCTATCTACCGGATTACAAAATTTAGTAATAACATTTATTTTAAATTCTTTTACATTAAAATAAATGCTATTGACCAGCTTATGTCGGTTATATTCAAACACACTCTTGGAGAAATCATACTTGTTCTTTCTGCCAAAATCTAAATATGTATATCCAATACTTATTCTTTCTAACCAAAAATCCGGAAATCGATTTTCTGCATAAAAATCAAATCCATAAACTTGTAAGCTACCAATATTTTCTGCCTGCCAAGGATCAAATAACATTTCTTTGACCCAATCAATAGTACTCTCTTGATCGCGAAAAAATAAATTTAAAAGCAGTTGATAACTATCTTGAGAAAAATTAACTCCCGTTTCAAAATTATTTGTTTTCTGAGCCTTAAGGCTCTCGTTTCCATTATTAACCGGAGAGGTATAGTATAATTCAGTAAATGAGGGAACACGCCAAATTCGATCAACTGAAAAATGCACTTTCAAATTATCTTTAATAAAATAACCTATTTTTGATTCTCCTTGATAAAGATTATCCCATTGTCCGTAATTATCAGCTCCTGCTTGAAATTTAATAAAAAAATCACCTATCCTTTTCTCATCTATCCCTAAACATAATCCTTTTTTAAAACGCTGATGACTATTAAGATTAGTGCTTGTTATCTTTTCTTCTTCTAAGCCTAAAGAGCAAAACCAATCGCTATAAAAATTTAATTTACTTTTTACCCCGTAGACATAAGTAGTATGAAAATTAGTATAAAATGAAGGATCGTGCCGGTTTAAAATAAACTTATCACTATGCCTTTTAAAATAAAACGTATTCTCCCATTTTACATCATCAGTTTCCGTAGCTGTTTTAAATAAAAAAAATCTTTGTGATGTACGTTCTTCTTCTTGTGAATAGCTCTCCGAATAAAAACTATCAGCTCCAAATTTCTTCTCAGCTGAGCCAAAGAAAAATTCTATTTTATTAATATCTCTCATCCATAGCGAATGAAAAGAAAATTTATAGTTATTAAAATCCGTATCCTGTCTTGCACCAGAAGACGAATTATGCTCTATTGATAAGCGATTCTTTACATCATTTAACAAAAAATTAAAAGATAAAAGCTCACCCCACAAAGAGTGCTCTCCAAAAGTAGTTTTAAAAAGACCACCTTTTCCTTCTGGCTCTTTGATTTGAAAATTAACTCTTTGAGCATTATTGAATAGTTCAACACTATCTAAATCCGCACTAGTTAGCGGTAATTCTAAACTATAATGTCCAGTTTGCGGATTATTCATCTTTATCCCTTCCAGGTCAACCAAGACATCCTCAAAGCCCGACCCCCTCAAAGATACATCCTGTTGCACGCCAAATGGAGCACGTTGGCACAAGTTGATACTTGATGAATAATCAATTATTTCTTCCGGAGAAAAGCAGGGCACATCTTCAGCAACAATCTCTCTATTAAGATCAAAGTGTCCTTTTTGAATAGTAATTGGCTCTAAATTAATACTTTCTGCGTACGAAGTAAACACGTAAAACAATAATCCTACTGAAATTAAATATACAATTAGCTGTCGGATGTTAGATGAGTTTTTGTGTTCTGCAAACAATTATAAGGTTGGATTAATAGCGCAGTTTTTAAATCTATCTACATGTTTTACTAAAATTTTATAGACATTGCATTGTACGGGCAAATATTCACACATATCCCGCAGGCAATACACTTTTGTTTCTGAAAAATAACTTCTCTTGTACTAGAATCTACTTTAAACGCATCCACCGGACACACTGATACGCAAAGGCCACAATGCACACATTTATTTTTATCGCAGACAACATCATTTGACAGAATCTGTACTTTTACTTTTGTTTCTTTAAGATAAGTAATCGCTCTATCGTACTCCTTTTTATCTCCTTTTAGCTCTAAAACCATTACCCCTTCTTCTCTGGGATTAACTAGGGCTTTTAGAATATTAAACTCTAAATCATAATCTTTGGATAACTTATAAATTATTGACTTATCCACCAAGCTAGAAGGAAAACATAATACCACTTTGTTTGAATACATAAAAACCACCTTTTTATTCAGTGTAGCAAATTAGAATACTGGCTCAGACCCCGGAAAAGGAGCCACCGGCTTGCTTAAATAAAACTTATCTTTATTGATCCAATTTTTAAGAATAGTACAAATTTCTCGGGCCTTAAAATAGCTAGAAATACTCGCAGTTGGAACTTTTTTGCCTAATATTTTCACCTTACCCGTTTTTAATTCCTCATAGCTAACCTTGCCAATAGTTTCTCCTGTGCCCTGAGGATACGCTTTGCTATAATCTACCACTTGAGTAAAAATTTTATTATCGGTAATTAGTGCACTTTTCGTTATCTGTTCATTAAGCAACGGTATTGGCACTCCAATACCCACGCTTAATGTCGCTCCGTACCCACGAAAGCTTGTTCCTCTTAGCCAATCGGATTTCATCTGCTTTAGGTCTCCGATAACTGCCGCTGTTCCTGCGGGAGACAAGGGAACCTTTTCTTTTGTTTTTTTTACATTAGGATTGTGCTGAGTGCCCCACCAAGAAACATAACCAATAGTCCCACCTAAAAAGATTCTACTTCCAATACCAATAGTTCGATACAAAGGGTCATTCAATAACGGAGAAAGCTGCCCAGCACTACAATAATTTGCATTCCCCATCTGAGGCCGCAAGGCTCCCATGTACGTATAAATCATTTTATTTGAAAGATTAGTAGCAACATTATAATTTTGATACATATTCCGAATATTGAAAAGGGTAGCTTGACGCAAATCATTGATATTAATAAGTGTTTCAATTCCTGTATTCGGATAACAATCAGTTCCATAAGCTTTTGCTTTTAATTTAATATTCTTTCCACTTACTAAATCCTCAATAACATGTCCTCCTCCATACTTAAAAGCTCCGGGATACACTTTATTGCGCGGATCATGAGCTGGTAGCGCTGTAGCACCAACAAAAATATCCGCCGCAGCAAATCCGGCATAAGATTCTACCTCGTTGAGCAAAACTTTATCTCCTCCTAATTTGATTTTAGGCCTAACCTGACTAATGTTAAAATAAGCACCGGAAGAACACATCGGGCCAAATGTGGCAGTTGTAACCACATCGACTTGTTTAGCGATCTGTTTAATACTTTTCTTCTTAGCCATAGACTTTACTTCTTCGGCTGTAAGTACTACTACTTTTCCACTCCTTATCTTCGCATTTATTTGCTCAATTGTTTTTGCCATTTGTTTATCCTCCCCGCAACTCTATTAAATACCTTTTCTATTATTTTTTATTAGGGTATCAGCTATTCTATCTTTTTTATATTCTCTGGCTAATTAGCTCAGCTACTTTTTTACCAGAAATAATCATTCCGCCAAAAATTGGACCCATCCGCGGAGCTCCAAATACCGCATTGGCAGCCATTCCACAGGCATAAAGGCCAGGACAAACTTCTTTAGTATTTCCGACTACTGTTTTTTCTGCTTTATCCGCCCACATCGATTTTTCACCTAATATCTTCCCTGTTTTCGTGTTCAGTCTAAGTCCTGACTTTCGTTCCACAACTTTCATCACTTCGCAAGGATGCCCGCTAGAATCTACTACTATTTTCGCTTTAATTGTCAAAGGGTCAACATGAAGGCCCGCAGCGTTTACTGCTGACCAATTGATTACCAGCCCGCAGACTTTCTTATTCTTGACCATAACATCTTCTGCTAAAACTCCGTTAATAATTGTTGCCCCTGCTTGAGCAGCATGAAAACCTAAAGAACAAACTGCTTCTACAGAAGAAGCTAGATAATACTCATCTTTATACTTTCTCATATTTATAGAAAACTCATTCAATATCTTATGTGCTTCTTTTTGCACAACAATTTCATTAAACATCATTCCTCCGCCCCACATTCCTCCGCCTATGGAAAGCTTTTTCTCAAAAACAACAACTTTCTTTTTATTTTTTGCTAAATAAAAAGCAGCTACTAGCCCTGAAGGTCCTGCACCAACAATTGCTACATCAACATCCAATATACTTACTAATTTCTTTTGGTAAGAATCAATAATCGCTTGTGAGATTATAGTCTCTTCTAACATTTCCTTCTCCTTTCTTATGTATTCCTAATTCAATGAAAGATAGCGTTCACCGCTATCCGGAATAATCACTACTATCAATTTATTTTCATTTTCTACTCTTCTGGCAATATTTAATGCTGCCCAGACTGCTGCTCCTCCAGAAGGTCCAACTAGAATTCCTTCTTTTTTGGCCAACTCATCAACAACTCTTACTGCATCGATGTATTCTACACAAACTATCTCATCAATCAAATTTTTATTTAGAACATCTGGAATAAACCCTGCTCCAATACCCTGGATTTTATGTAACCCTTTTTTTTTTCCAGAAAGAACAGCAGATTCTTTAGGTTCTACTGCTATTACTTTAAACTGTGGTTTTCTCTTTTTTATTGTTTCGGCTATTCCAGTGATTGTGCCCCCGGTTCCTACTCCAGCAACAACAATATCTACACTTCCTTCCGTGTCATTCCAAATTTCTAATGCTGTAGTTTCCTTGTGTGTTTTAGGGTTAACCCGATTAGTAAACTGTTTAAGCATACAGGCATCAGCTGTTTGCCGAACAATATCTTCTGCTTTGTTTATCGCTCCTTCCATCCCTTGCTCTTTGGGAGTTAGAATTATTTTCGCACCAAGGGCTGACAATAAGCGTCTTCTTTCAATAGACATATTCTCAGGCATTGTTAAAATTAATTTATAATTTCTCTGGGCACACACAAAAGCAAGCGCTATGCCAGTATTACCACTGGTCGGCTCAACAAAAGTAACATTTTTATTAATTAATCCTCTCTCCTCAGCATCAATAATCATCGCTACGCCAATTCTATCTTTAACGCTTGAATAAGGATTAAAAAATTCTAATTTGACTAATAAATTAGCATTAGCTCCTTTATTAATTTTATTAAGCCGGACTAAAGGAGTACTTCCCGTTAATTGAGTGATATTATCAAATATTTTCATTTAATTAATTGCTTAATTGTAAATATTGTTTCTTTTACCCTTTTTCTTAATCTTATCTTGGCCTTTCTCTCTGCGCGCCATGTTTTACTGCTAGTCACAAGCTAACAATTTTCCATGCATTATACCATTAATTTACTTAGGCGTCCTTTATTAATATTATTTACGTAAATAGTCTCTTCTTGCTCATCTTTTACTTTCCCAAAAGTTACTCGTGCTTTTATTTTTAAGCTACTATAGCTTACGATTATCTCAGAGGCTATCTTTGCTTTCTGTTTATCCAGTTTTCCTCTTCCCAGGCCTAAAGGAGAAGGATAATCCTTAATTTCAAATATAAAATCATCTCTTCCCGCTAATTTAAGCAAAAAATCATTTTCTTTTTCATTCCTGCCAACAATTACTTTAAAATCATGACTTATCCGAAAATGTCTCCCGACTTTTAAGCTGTGAACGTCCTTAATGCTATATTGGTTATACTTCCAAAGATCATTAACCTTTTTTGAAAAATTAGTATCCGTAAGCAAGCAGCCTCCTGCCGGCTGAGAATACCCTTCAATTCCTGCTTCTTGTGCCAACTTTATCTGTATTTTCCGCGATCTCCCGTCTATAGACAATAGCTTATCCCTTTCTACCCATCCTTTTTCTTCAGGCGATGTTACCTCTAAAAGTTTTGCTGATAAAGGACGCAGTAAAATTCTTGATAGCCCGCTTTCTCTTTCAATGATTTTTAATGCCTGCCGATGTTGAGACATCGGTCGCTGGCCTAGAACTTCACCGGTAACTACAAATTGCGCATTCTCTTCATCCATTATTCTTTTCGCTGATTTTAGCATTAAAATTTTGCAATCGATGCAAGGATTCATATTTCTCCCGTATCCGTATTTCGGAACTTTTATCATTTGTAAATATTCTACTCCCATGTTTTTTATCTTTAATTTAACACCCATTTTTTTCATTATATTCTTAATCGCAGATTTTTGAATATCTAGCCTTTCGGGTTTAGAAACCGGAGTTAAAAAATACACCCCTACAGCCTCCACTCCTTGTTGAAGCATAGAATAAAGGGCTAAAAAACTATCCAACCCTCCAGATATTAATGCTATTGCCTTCATTATTTACAATTTAATTAATAACTTTGATATTTCTTTAAACTCTTAAACTCTTCGCGGGGAATATTAAAATATCCTGTTTTAAGCAAAGGAAAATATTTTTTTATTTCCTCCAGAAGAAACAACATCCCCAAAGGCCTGACATTTTTTAAGTTCATTTTTTCCAAATAATAAACAGGATCAATATTGAGATTACGCCATTGAATCATATCAATGCCATTATTTTTTATGAATTTTTTTAAACTGTTAATCTGTTGATCAGAGTCGGAAAATCCGGGAAACATAAATAAATTAATTGCAACAAATTTATTGTGTCGTTTGGCTATTGCTATTGACTTCACAACATCTTTAAATTTATAATTTTTAGGATTGAAATAAAGATTATAAAATTTTTCGCTGGGACTATTTAAGCTCACCCGAAAAGAATCTACCCCGGCAGAACAAAGAAGCTTAATCTTTTTCGGAATGCTGGCATTAGTATTAATGTTAATCGTCCCCCGGCTATTCTTTTTTCTCACGTTAATTACTGATTGAGAAATTAATTTTTCTTCCAATAACGGCTCACCTTCACACCCCTGACCAAAGCTTACAATTGCCTCTCTGGCAACTGTAAGATGATGATTCATAACCTCTACAACTTCCTTGCTTTTAGGTTGAAATGCTATTCGCTTATGAGAGGCGATACACCCTGCTTTTTGATAGCTAATGCACCCTAGGCAATCAGCATTACACATTTGAGCTACTGGCAATGGCGCTTCCCATCTTTCTAAAAACAAATTTTTTGCAGCCAAACAATTATAATTAAGGGCACAATTAGCAAGATGCTTGTAGAGCCTATTATCCGGATATTTCTTTAGAAAATGAATAACCTTACGGTTTATTTGTTTAAAATTATAAAAACGCGGACTTTGTCTTACGCGAGGATCAACACGCGTAGCAGTAATATATAAATCGTTGCCCAATAAACCGCATGCTGTATATGCCCAAAGAGGCAACACCTTCTTACTCAAAACAACAGCCGCAGGATGACACAATCTCAAGTAAGCAGGAATCGGAAAGGCAGCTAATGCAAATACTTTTTTTTTCTTAAACTCTCTAACAAACTCAAAATTTTCAGTCTGAAGATTATACCCTAAAGGAATTCTCCCGGGAAGATAAAGAAAACTGCTCCCCTTGGGAACTTTGATTAATTCTTGTTTATTGGGCAATCCTGGTAAGTTCAGGCTAGAGATAGCCATTCGTAAATACGGATGCTGATAAATTTTTCCTTGTTTGTCTGAAAAAACAAGATAAGGTAAGCTCATAAATTAGATTTTTTCGTTTAGCAAGTAAACACAATAATAAATCATATCACCTTATCCTAAATACAGGATAAAAACACCTAAAATAAGGAAAACTAGTGCCATAATAATTTTTATTTTCCCCACATTATGTTTTAGAAAATCATTAAATTTTTTTGATTTTACTCCGAATAAAGAAAATAAAAAAATAATAACTAAAGGAAAAATAAACATCAGATTATAAACCGCCAGATAAATAAATGCTTTTAGTTTTAAACTTGTATTTTTAAGAATAAACACAATTACCGGTACATATACTTGGCCCGTACATACTGCTTCTAATAAAGAAACTGTCACTCCGACAATAAAAGATATAGCTATAAGCCTAATAGCGCTTTTTTCTCTTCTCTGGCGTAAATTTGAACCAATGATTAGATTAATCTTCTTCTTAATAAATTTTGGTAATTGCAATATAAAACCTTGGGAACTTTTTGTTTTCTTGAACCTATAATAATCATACAAAGACCCCAAGGCCATTAAAAAACAGAATCCAGCAACAAAGTAATAAAAAACTTTAATAACTGAATAGGCCCCTCCTAATAAATAAAGAAATTTGAAAAATCCTAAACCAATTAAAAAATACGTTATAAATACTGCTAAACAATAAGCTGTGCCTATACAGATAATCTCTTTTTTCCGATACCCATACGCAGAAAGAAACGATATAAAAAAAATAATCACCGCAAAAGCACAAGGATTAATGCCGTCGGCTAAGCCGCTACCAATAATTGCAAATACAGACATCCTGTTAAACACATCTAGCAATTTTATCCGTGAAAAATTAAATGGTTTATTACTGCTTATTAAAAGATCTTCCAGAGTTTCTCCAATATCATCTTTGATCTCCTGCTTGCCAACTAGCAACATATCACCGGCTAAAATGGCAGGAACCAATGCTTTTTTCTTATTAAATTGAGCACTCACCGAAGTGAGTAAACTTAAATTATCCGGATTGCCGAAAGTATTTAGCTCTTTCCACTGAAAAATGCCTTTATACTGTTCTTTAACTAAATTTAAAATTTCTGCTTTTACTTCCAGACAAGATTTACAATGGGGTGAATAAAAAAAGGTTACCTGTGGCTTTTCCCGACAATATCCGAAAAAACAAATAACACATAATGTTAAGATACAAACAATCTTTTTCATAATGGATAAATCGCTTAACAATTTACTTTATTAATTCCTTGTTTTACATCCTGATTAGAATTATATCAACTTATCATTAAAAATCTATCATTTAATTATTCACCAGCACATAAATTAACATTGCTGTAGATTAAAAAGTATGCTATTTTAAAAGAGTATTGTAAGAACATTCTTCTCTTGCTATAAATACAACCTTAACCAAATAGATAGAATTTACTTATGCCTGTCCATGACGCAGAAATCAAAATACTCCAGGAAGAACTAAAACAGTTCCGCCAAGAAAAAGAAAAAATTAAAAATGTTATTGGGTCCATCGGAGGCAAAGCTTTAAAAAAAAGCGATAAACTGCTCAACATTTGTTTTTTGCTGACAGTTTCCATTTTATTCATTATCGATACACTGCGACATATATTGAAAATAAATATCCCTTTGCCCCCTTTATTCTCCATCGAAATTGGATTATTGCTAGTTTCAATAAAAATTATCTGGATGATTAATAAACAAATGAAGGTTGAGCATTTTCAATTTTGGATTCTTAACTCTATTGAGTACAGGATAAACACATTATCTAAACAATTAACAGAAATCAAAGGCGCAATAGCTAATCTTGATAAATACAAAACATTCAACACCAATACTAAGCAAAATAAGGATATCTCTTAATGCTCTATAAATTTATTGATAACCAAGGGACATTCACTGTAAAGAACCCACAAAACCGTGGCCTTTATTTTCCGCTTACCGATCAACACGGAAAATTGCTCTGCTCAATAAGTCCAAATCTTGCCGGAGATATTAAAGCAGATAATGACCATTTCCTTACACCTCCCGTAAGTATGGTTGATTTAAACACAAACTTGCTCTGTCGCCGTGACTTTTTCATAGGGATAAAATCACCAAAAAAAATAATCCGTTTATCATATCCGGCCGATGATAAATTAGAAGCAGGTTTTCTGTATCATAAGATTACGAAGAACTTTTCAGCCTTACAGGTAGAAATTTTAAATTTTGTTCCTTTTGATTTACCAGTAGAAATTACAAAAGTAACAATAAGAAATAAAAAAAGAAAACCGATAAGTATTATTCCTACTTCATTTATGCCTCTTTACGGAAGAAGCGAAAAAAACATAAGAGATCACCGACATGTTAGCAGCTTATTAAATAGAATCCGAATCACGAAATACGGAATAAATCTCAAGCCCACAATCATTTTTAACGAAAAAGGACATACACTAAATAAGACCGTATACTACACCATCGGGTTTGAAGGAAATAAACTACCTCCTTTGGGCCAATTTCCCACGCTTGATTACTTCTGTGGTTCTGGAGATTTAATCCAACCAGAAGCGATAACTGGAAATATCCATCCTATCAATAAAAATAATAGCCAATTTAACGGAAAGGAAACTATCGCGTCCTTTCGTTTTTCTCAAAAAACATTAAAGAAAAACCAAGAAATACAATACTCGATCATCACAGGAATTGATTCAGATAATGGGAAAAAAATACAATCCATCTTCAGCCAGTTAGACTCTCCCCTAAAAATAAACAACAAATTAGAAGAAACAAAAAAATACTGGACTCGCCGAATGGAAAATATTAATTTTGATTTTAAGCAAAAAACATTAAACAATTGGCTACGCTGGGTAAAATTACAACCAGTTTTAAGAAAATTGTTTGGTTGCTCTTTCTTACCACATTTTGATTACGGAAAGGGAGGGCGTGGATGGAGAGATTTATGGCAAGATGTTTTATCCCTATTGTTAACTGAACCATTAAAAGCAAAAAAATTGATTTTAAAAAGTTTCTCCGGAATAAGAATAGATGGCACAAACGCTACAATAATCACAAAAGAAGGAAAATTTATTTCCGACCGCAATAGCATTCCCCGGGTATGGATAGACCACGGTATTTGGCCTTATCTTACTTTACGCTCATACATCCATAAAACCGGAGACATAAACATCCTCACCGACCAGCTTCCTTATTTCCAAGATCACTTGGTAATGCGCGCTCAAGAAAAAACCACTAAATTCTGTAGCCAAGACTATCTTCTGCGCACTAAAACTAAAAAAATATACAAAGGTACTGTCTTAGAACACCTTTTAATCCAGCACTTAACTGCTTTCTTTAACGTAGGTAAACATAATATTATCCGTCTGGAAAATGCTGACTGGAATGATGGTTTAGATATGGCTAGCACTAATGGCGAAAGTGTAACATTTAGCTTTATGTACGCTCACAATTTAAATGACATTTGTTTTTTTATAGATCAGCTAACGAAAAACAAAAAAACAATAGAATTGGCTAAGGAATTAACTTTCCTTTTAGGAAAGATGGATCTTTGCTTGGAATACACAAATTACCGGAAAAATCAAAAACGTTTGAAACAATATTTATCTACAATTTATCCTTTAAGCGGCACTAAAATAGAGATTAGCTCTCAAGATTTAATTTCTAAACTCAGACAAATGAGCAGCCATCTTTTTTCTTTGTTGAAAAAACAAGAATGGATTAAACACGGATTCTTTAATGGTTATTATGATAACCATGGAAAACGTGTTGAAGGCATTCTAAAAAATAAACCAAAGATTATGCTTCCTTCCCAAGTATTTGCTTTAATGAGCAAAGGAGTATCAAAAAAACAAGCCAAAAAAATATACTCTTCAGTAAGCAAATATTTAAAAGATAAAACATTAGGAGGCTTTCGGCTTAATACAAATTTTCAAAATATTTATCTCGACCTAGGAAGAGCTTTCGCTTTCTCTTATGGTGATAAAGAAAACGGTGCAATATTTAACCATATGTCAGTTATGCTTTCTAATTCATTATATAAAAACTATCTAATTAAAGAAGCTTGTTATGTTTTACTCTCAATATATAAAATGTGTATATCTGATAAAGCTAATATTTATCCAGTAATCCCTGAATACTTCAACAATGAAGGTAAAGGATTGTACTCCTACCTAACTGGATCTGCTAGCTGGTTCGTTTACACATTAATTGAAGAGACTTTGGGTTTTAAATTTTTTATGGGAAATTTGCTTATTGAACCAAAGCTTGATCACTCGTTTTTTTTCAAAGACAGTATTGAGTTCTCTGGACATTTGCACAATCGTAGAATAAAAGTTTCTTTTATTAAATCTGTCAATCAGAAAAAGATTTACAAAATGAAAAAAATAACTCTTAATAATAAGCTGTTGCCAACCAAGCAAGGAAAATGCCTCATCAATAAAGCAGTCATCCTCACCTCTGACGAGCTACACATTAAAGCGTTCTTGGGTTAAAATTACTTAGAGGATTCTATTAAAAAGAAAGAGAAAGGATTAGCTTACTATTATCTTTAAGGTTTAGCAACTCTACTTCATTTCCGCTAATTCTATTTACTGTAAAGTCGTCTATCTTGTCAAACATCTTTAGTATTTTTCCGTTAACCACCACAAATGAATTTTCTCCGTCCTGGACAACTCCTTCAAGAGCATACACACCAGGTACGATTTCCGGATATTGTTCCACTTGTTGGGAAACAATTTCTATTTTTTCCGTTGTTTTATTTGCCATCATCTCGAGATTATCTTTTCTGCCTGTTAAATTCAAGATTAATCCTAAACACACCAATATCCCCACAAAAATAAAAATAATTATCTTTCCTGAAAAAAACCTATTTTTGCTAGTTTTACTTTTAAAAATTTCTTTTTCGTCAGTATTTTTTTTATTCTCCCTAAGACCTTGGTTCTTCTCTACTTTTTTTAGGGCTTCATATATAATACTCATTTATTTTATTGTTGTTCTTTTATTTAAGGTCTTCAACGCAAGCTTTAAATATTTCTCGATCAAAAGTTTTTTTCTCTTTAACAAATCCACATAACAACGCACGATCACACAATATGTTAATTAAGCGAGGGATACCTTTAGAAAACTCATAGATAACTTTATACCCTTCCGGTACAATATTAATTCCGTCGCCACCTGCACTCTCTAGCCTAAACCGAACATATCCTTTTACTTCTTCTTCACTTAGCGGAGAAAGCCGATGTTTTATTGATATTCTTTGGCGGATTTGTCGTAAATCAAAGCTACTGAGTTTTTTTATTAATTCCGGCTGTCCAGCAATGATAATTTGCAGCAATTTATCATGAGAAGTCTCTAAATTAGATAGGAGACGAACTTGCTCTAATTGGCGATTAGTCAAATTCTGAGCTTCATCAATAATTAACACTGCCCCTCCTCCTTCAAGGCTTACTTCAACTAAAAAAGCATTTAGTTTTTTAACCATCTCTAAACGATTTTTCTTCTCAGCTTTTAAACCAAAATCTTCTACAATCGCCTGTAATAATTGCACTTCACTAAAGTAAGGATTAAGTATTAATGAGGTTTTTATTCGGGGATTAAGTCTGTGAAGAAGAGTTTTGCAAAGAGTTGTTTTTCCTGTTCCCACTTCACCGGTAACCAGAATTATCCCTTTTTTTTCTTCTATTCCATAAATAAGAGCAGCTAATGCTTCCCGGTGAGAAGAACTTTCATAAAAAACTTCCGGGTCAGAAGTAATATTAAATGGCGCTTTTTTTAGACCATAAAGCTCAAAATACATACCTTTACTTACCTTTAAATTGATTAGTAACTTGTTTTGTTTTTACAATTTCCTGGGAAATTATTTCTCCGGGCTCAATTATTTTAGCGGTAATAAAAATTAATAAATCCATTTTAAGTGTATCCTCTGTAGAACGCTTAAATAACCATCCGAGAACAGGAATTCTGCTTAAAAATGGAATCCCAATTTCCTCTTTTGACTTGACATCCTTCATTAACCCTCCGATAACAATTGTTTCTCCATCTTTAACTAATACTTGAGTTTCTGCCTCGCGAGAAGCAATGATCGGATATGATACAAGAACTGTATCGCTATCTGCTTTAACGCTTACCGTTCCAGATTCCGACGTAACTGCAGGATGAACAATCATGTTTATGAATTCACTGTTTTTACCACAAATCTGAGGAACAACATTCAACTGTATTCCAATATCTTTATACTCTTCTAATGATCCGCCGACAATCCGACTAGTTTCCGTACTAGTATCTGTTTTTATAATCGGATATTTTTCCCCGACAAGAATGGAAGCTTCCTGATTATTTAAGGTAACAATTGTCGGCGCAGACAGAGTATTCGTGTTAGCATCTTCCTCTACAGCACTTAAAATTACTTCGAACTGCTGCCCAGTTAACTTTTGAAAAGCAAGTTGCAACCCTGCAGTAGATGGTGTAAACGCCGTTCCCTCTAAAGGATTCCAAATATTCGGAGTAACACTGTTTAACATATGCCCAGCAACTGTTTTCCGCCCATTATTATCTATCTCCTGAAACCGTAAAGTAGACTGAGATGCACCATCACTGCCCGTTCCCCAACTAAATCCAAAATCCTTCAAAAAATCATTACTCACCTCCATAATCCTAGCTTTTATTAAAATCTGTTGAGGTCTAATATCTATTTCTTCTAAAAGCAAGGCAATATCTTTTAAAGTAGAGGAAACGTCAGAGACAACTAAAGTTTTTGTTCGAGAAATCTTACCTTCTTTGGAGCGTGTCCGCTTAGTAACATCTGTCCCAAATTCCCATCCAGCCTGCCCAGTTGCTTCTAAAACCGAAATTCTCCCTACTGCAGACAATAAAGGTTCTATCGTCTTTTTTGCGTCATTAGCATCAAGATAGCTTAACTTAAATACTTTTGTTCGGGGAACTTCTATTTCATGCATTTCACGTTCCCGTAACTCTTTATCTTTTATTTCTTCTAACGTTCCCACCAGAATGACATTATTTCCGATCCATTTATAATCATAGTTATAGGCTCCGACTATGCCATCTAAGGCTTCCTGCCAACTTATGTTTTCTAACTTGACAGTAACTAGCCCCTCAACATTGGGACTAACAATAATATTGACTTTCTCACCATCTTTTTCCGCCTTAGCGGCAATTGATTGAAGAACTACTTTAATACCCACATCTTTAAATTTTATAACTGAAATTACCTCTTGCTGAGCATAAATTAGAGGTGCCGCGCAACAGCAAAAAGCAAATAACAAGCATAAAATAAACAATATTCTTTTACCGAAGACTGCTATATTCTTTCCTTTGAAAAACACCGGGAAATATTCTTCCTTTCTTTGTTTTTCTTTTTTATTATTCCTTCTCTTCATTCATCCTCCAGTTTTAAGATAAACTCATCATTTCCTTTCTTTAAAATAACTTCTTTTTCATTTATTGCCATAATTTCATATCCCTCTATCACTTCTTCTCGTTTTAATACTTCTTGGTTAATAATCGCAACTGGAGATTCTTCCGAATAAATTATTCCTCCCAATTGTAACCCTCCAACATCAACTTCCGTAGGTATTAACACTAACCCATTTTTATTAACCAGTGGTAGAAATGGATCACGCTCTTCTTCTGCATAATTGACAACAGCAGAAAAAAATAAAATAATAATTCCAACAAAAATAAAAATTATTTTTTTTCTATTAAGCAACATATTGTCATATTTATTTCATTAAGGGGATACTTGCTACTTATACTTAGCTGCTTTACCCCGAAAAGATACTTGCTGTTTTGGAGATAATTCAAAAATCCAATCAAACTATGAAACCCTCCTTCAGCTTTAATCTGAATCGGTAAATACTTAAAGTCGCCTGAATTAGTTAAGGCATAATCCTGGAGCTTTTCCGGAGATAAAGAATGAATATTTATATTAAAACTTTTACTACCAGCAGAGATAAAAGAATACACTTTAGTATCTTCTTCTAAAGAAATAATTTTCATTCGCACTTTTTCAATCTCTATTTTAATATTATTCTTTGTGTTCAAATAACTATCTTTTAAAGCCCAGCTGGATTTAACCGTGTTTAGGTTGCCGGTGGATTGTGCTATTTTCTTATTCAGATCCAATATTGCCCCAATTCTCCAAGGCAGAAATACCAAAAACCCAACCACCAAAAACAAAACGATAATTAAAAAAATAATTGTTTGTTTGTGAAAATTTATTTTTTGCATTCGATATCAAACTTTAGTACTTCAGTCCCACTAAAATTCACCTTCTTCGAATCCTTAATATGTACCTTTTTAAACTTTAGAGAGAAATATTTCTTTTTTCTCAAAGAATTAATAAATTTCTCCAAAGAGCCCAAAGGATCTTCTTTCCATCTTACAACGCAGCCAGATAGACTAATAGATTGTTCATCAAGATTAAACTGCTCAAGCCAGATATTTTTAGGTATTGACAAGAAAACATCATTTAAAATTTTTGCAACTTCATCCTCAGAAACAATTACTCCTTGAAGGATATTCTTTTCTTTTTCTAATTCAAATATATCTGTTCTAATAGCTTGAACAATGCTAGCCTTTTCACTCCAGATTTCTTCTTGTTTTCTAACCCCACCTAATTTAGCTTGTTTTTGAACTACAACTACCTGCAAAATTATCAGTAAAATAAAAATAACAGCTGCCAGCAGAATGGCTAACGGAGCAAACACAACAATTTTTTGAAAATCTTCACTTAATGTGTGCTTTTTCTTGGGATTTAAATCTATTTCTATTCTCTTCACTATTTATATTTTTTAAAATTGCTTAAGAGACTAATCCAAAAACAGTCGTAAAATCATTTTTTAAAAAAAATTGTTGCTTGTTTAAAAAATTACTAAGTAAACTCTTTTTGTCCGAAGGAACTATATTTAAAATATCTGTTTTGATGTCTAAAGATTCGAAAAATATGTTTTCAATTCCCTCTACCGAAACTAAACCACCACTCAAGTATAATTTATCAATATGCTCACCTTTGTTCACTTCAAAATAATCAAAAGAGCTCTTCATCTCTTGACAAAAACGAGAAATAGTATCACCGACTAATTTAAAAAATTCGCTTTTATCCTTTAAAGAGTTAATCCATTTATTTGCATCTTCTATAGAAAAATCTTTAACTCGAGAAACAATTTGTAGAATTTCTTTGGTACTGAATTTTACATCTCTAATTAAAAAAGGAGTTCCCTTATGTACGATTGACAACGTTGAATAATCATATCCTAAATCTAAGATCGCCGCATTTTCTTCTTTATCAGTTTTATAAACGCTTAAAAAAAGATTTAGTAAACAAATACTATCTAGGCTTATCTGTGAAACGGAAATATTGTTTTTATCAAAAGCCTCTAAGATACTATTGATAAATTCTTTTTTTGCCACAGCTAAAAGAATTAACTCTTCTTTAGAGCTAATATCTTGCAAATTAAAAAAATCAAAATAAACATCAGCCGAAGAAAAAGGAATAAATTTACTCATCTCATAAAATAAAGCCTGTCTTTGTTTTTTCTTTTCCATTTTTGGAAACGGAAAGCAACGAACTAAACAAGAAGATCCCTTTACAGACAGCTTGGCCCTTTTAATGGGAATTTTTTTTTCATCCCATATCTTTTTGATGGTCTGAGCAAGCCCATTATTTCGTTCTAAAAACCAATTGACTATTTCTCCTTTTTGAACAGCTAATCCTTTGAGGTAATAACTTCCAATGTTGATGCCCACAAAATCGTTTTCTTTAAAACTAAACATATGGCTTAATTGAGATATTCTATCTAAGTGGGGAATCATTGACACCTGCCTCTTCTTCTGAATTACTTCTTACTACACCAGTTTCATCTATATAAAAATAATTATTGCCTGTCCGCCCTAAAGATTGGGGATTAGCATTAATGTAAAAATGAGATCCGTCTGTATAAGAATACTCAAGATTATACCCTGACTTAGACCCACTGGCTAATTCCTGGTCTATATATCCAGGGTTGGCTTGCGGAGGAGTAAGCATTGACAGGCTTTCCGGAAAGATATTATTATTAATATAATATAATTGTAATACACTATTCAAGGAAGTTATATTCGACACAGCTACAGATTCATTAGAGTTGACTCTCACTCGCCAAACATGAGGAATGGCTAAAAGAGCAAGAATCATAACAATGCCTATGGTAACCATAAGCTCAACAATAGTAAATCCTTGTTTCTGTTTAGTTTTGCTAACCATAAAAAACATGGCTCCTCCTTTTGGTTGAGTTATTACTACTTATATTAAATAATAATAACTAAGCATTAAAAAGTTAAGCTTCGTAAACCAGTCCTTCCATTTCTCTTCTGGTAAAATGTGAGTAGTCATATTTCATAAAAATATGTAATATAGGTATATTAATATACTTACATATCTTTGTCAATGAACCAAAAATAAAAAAACCGCCTTTTGTTTACCAAAAGGCGGCCTATTATCACATCGGAAGGTTCCTCTTCTAAGAACCAGAAGCTGTACAGCTAGAATCGGTAGCTAAACTTCCTCCAGTTGTCACTGTAAAACTCTTTGTCCCTGTTGTTGTGCAACTAGTGGGCTTTGCTGTGCAAGTATACCCTGCTGTAGACATGGTCCCACACGCAAATGTGTATCCTTGGCGTGGATTGTTTGCGGCTAAGGTATAATCTTCATTTAAATACTTAGGATTGGCTCCGTATAGAACAGTGGTAACATTAGCTGGGTAATTTCCGCTATTAGCAGCTGCGTAGCTTTCACATGCGGTAGAAATAGTCCTCAAAGTTGCCTGCGCATTAGCTTCGTTAGCGTTAACTCTCATTCTTAAAAGTCCAGGAATAGCAATTACTGCCAATAATGCAATTATTGCAACAACGATCATGATTTCGACTAAAGTAAAACCTTTTCTCATTTTTTTCCTCCTTTTTTAGAGCCAGGTTTTTTGTTTATTTACCTCCTTTTTTAAAAACCTGTTCTGTTGGTATAATAATATATATAAAGAATAATCTATCTACATTAAGATATAACATATCTAGATACCTCTGTCAACGCTCTCTCGTCTCTACACTAGCAAAATAATCGTTTTACCCCATACCCCCTATTTGTTGAGTTATTTTTAATATCGGTAGAAATAAAGAAACAACTATTCCTCCCACTACTATTCCCAGAAAAGCTATTATTATCGGCTCTATTAAACTACTTAAACCTGCAACCATAGCATCTGTTTGTTCTTCATAAAATTGAGCGACCTTAGATAGCATGTGCTCGAGACGCCCACTTTTTTCTCCTACAGAGATCATCCGGGTCACCATGGGAGGAAACACCCCTGTTTTTTCTAAAGGAGCAGATATTGTCTCTCCATTTTGAATAGACTTTTTAGATTCCAAAACCGCATCTTCAATTACTTTATTTCCTGAAGTATTTGCTACAATTTCTAAACATTTAACTATTGACACTCCACTTTTTACTAAAGTAGCAAATGTTCGAGAAAATTTAGCAATAGCTATCTTTTTTAACAAATCACCGAAAACTGGAATTTTTAAAATAATCCGGTCATATCTTCTTCGCCCACTAGAGGTACTAATATATTTTTTAAAACCAAAAAACCCTCCAATTAATAGAACCAAAATTATTACAATAGATTCTTTACGAGTTAGACTATCAGTAATATTAATGAGTATTTGTGTAGGCAAAGGTAACGCTCCTCCTAAAGAATCATAGATACCTTTAAATGTAGGAATAACTTTAAACATCAAAAAAGAAGTTATCGTAATTGCCATAATAACAATAACAATTGGATAATAAAAAGCAGACATTACTTTCTTTGCTAACGCATTACTTTTTTCTAGATAAACAGACACTCTATCTAAGATTTCTGCTAGGCTGCCTGATACCTCAGCGGCCTTAACCATACTTAAATAAATATCGGGAAATACTTTTTTGTGTTTTCCTAAGGCAGATGAAAGGCTTGCCCCTTCTTTGACATCTTTTAGAACTAACTCGATAACACTTTTAAAATAGACATTTTCAACTTGTTCTTTGAGAATGCCTAAGGCTTCTACCACGGGAATGCTGCTTTCAATCAATGTGGTAAATTGCCTAGAAAATATTACCAAGTCTTCGGTTTTAACTTTTCCTTTTACTATTTTCCTCTTCTGATTTTTTATTTCCTTAATTGAAAAAACTATACATCCTTCATCATGAAAATGGGAAACTAGGGCGCTATCTGTTTCTGCCTCTATTGACCCCTTTAATACTTTTCCTGCTTTGTCCTTAACTGTATAATAAAATAATTTCATATTCTACGCATCTCGTCTTACCATCAATCTTTATTCAGTAGTTACCCTGATAATTTCTTCTATCGAAGTTATTCCGTCGACACACTTTAGCAACCCGTCATTTTGCAAAGAATTAAAAGACCTAAATTTTTTAGCATATTTAATAATTTCTTCTTCTGATTTTCTTCCCGCTACCATTTCTCTTATTTTATCATCGAGTAAAATAACTTCTAAGATAGCAATTCTTCCATAATATCCACTATGTCCACAAAAAGAACATCCTTTGGAGCGATAAAAATAATTTTCTTCTTTGTCTTTTAATAAAGACTCTAATTTCATTCTCTTGAGTAGACCGCGGTCCATTTTATACTTTTCTTTACACTTAGGGCACAATTTTCTAGCTAGTCTTTGTGCAGTAAGCGCTACCAATGAAGACCCTAGAAGAAATGCTTCTGTGCCCATTTCTCTCAACCGAGTAATTGCACCTACAGCACTATTTGTATGCAAGGTAGACAAAATAACTTCTCCTGTTAGGGATGCTTTAATCGCAATATCTGCTGTTTCTGAATCTCTAATTTCTCCAACCATAATAATATCTGGAGATTGACGCAACACTGAGTGCAAACCTGCAGAAAAAGTTAATCCGATGTCTGCATTAACCTGAATTTGGGTTATCCCTTCTAAACGATACTCAACCGGATCTTCAATGGTAATAATATTTTTATCCGGAGAATTAATTTTCTTGATAATTGAATAAAGAGTAGTCGATTTTCCGCTTCCCGTCGGACCAGTAACTAAAATAATCCCAAAAGGTGCTTTTACTGCTTCGGAAAATAATTTTAAAGGTTGGGAAGAAAATCCTAAATTTTTTAATCCTGCAGACAAGCTATCTTTGTCTAAAACTCTTAAAACAAATTTTTCTCCAAAATGAGTAGGAAGTGTAGAAACTCTGAAATCAATCTCTCTATTCTCAAACCTCACCTTAAATCTTCCATCCTGAGGAAGACGAGAGTCCGTGATATCTAAAGAAGAAATTATTTTTATTCGCGCAATTACCGCTCGTTGATTTTTTTTCGGAAAACTAAATTCATCACTAAGTACTCCATCAACCCTGTAACGCACTAACAATTTATCTTCGTAAGGCTCAATATGAATATCCGAAGCCCTCTTTTTTAAAGCGCTATAGATAATCATGTCAATCGCTCGAACAATTGGAGGATGTTTACTCTCACTTATTAGATCCTCTAAATTATCATTGCCATCGCTGGTTTCGCTTAGTTCTTCTTCGAAGGAATCTTCTTCCAAAACATTGGATATTTCTTCGGTAATTCCATGCAATACCTTCAATGATTTAAGAATATCCTCCTTACGAGAAAGCACTAAATCTACTTTATCCACACCAGTAATAATTTTAATATCATCACAAGCAATAACATCTAAGGGATCAGAAATAGCCAGTGTAAGCACTGTTCCTATTTTGCAAATAGGAACCACTGCATATTTAAAAGCAATCTCTTGAGAAAATAAATTTTTATTCTCAGCAGGAATTCTATACTTCTTTAAATCCAAAAAAGGGATCTTTAATTCTCGAGAAAAAAATAACAGCAATTCTTCCTCGTCGATAAACTTATTACTAACCAACGCACTTTTAAGAGCGTTATAATCATTGGCGCTTTTAGTAATCTCTAGAAGAACTTTTTTGTCTATTTCCTTATTCTGCTGAATATAGTTTATTATTTTTTCTTTAATTGACATATTGCTTCTTTTTATTTAAAAAATTTAATCTTCTCAGGACTACATTATTTGTTTTTAAGATCTATAGATCTTCATCTGCTGCAGTTACTCTCACTACTTCTTCTAACGTTGTTAGACCTTTCTCTACCTTTATAATGCCGTCTTCTCGCAAAGTACGCATGCCTTCGATGCGTGCTTCTTTCTTTATAATCCCCTCTGAAACGCAAGAGTTAATTAATTTTTTGATTGAGGGAGAAATCTGTAAATATTCGCTTAAAGCCACCCTCCCTTTATATCCGATGTTCTGACAAAAACTACACCCTTTTGGTTTATAAATAACAATTTTATTTTCTAGTGAATACTTTTTTCTTGTCTCATCAGCTAAATTACTTTTTTCTTTGCATTTTGGACATAATACTCTAACCAATCTCTGGGCAAGAACTCCTAACAGCGTCGAAGAAAGTAAAAAAGGTTCAATATCCATATTTACCAACCGAGTAACAGAACCAGCGCTAGTGGTTGTATGTAAGGTAGATAAAACTAAATGACCAGTTAAAGCCGCCTTAATAGCCATCCCAGAAGTTTCTTTATCTCTAATTTCCCCAATCATTACAATGTCCGGATCCTGCCTTAATATTGATCTTAACCCGGAAGCAAATGTTAATCCAATAGCCGGATTAATGCTTACTTGGTTGATTCCTCTTAGCTGATATTCTATCGGATCCTCTACTGTAACAATATTTTTTTCTGAACTATAAATATGATTTATTACCGAATACAAAGCCGTTGTTTTTCCTGCTCCAGTAGGGCCACAAGCAAGAAGCAAACCATGAGCCTTTAAGCTATCCTGTTTAATTTTTTTTAATACATCATCTTCGTACCCTAAAAAATCAAGGTTTAAGATAGCAGCTGTTTTGTCTAGAATTCTTATCGCTACTTTTTCTCCTAAGCTAGAAGGTAATATGGACACTCTGAAGTCTACATCCCTATCAAGAATTCTGCTGCGAAATCGTCCTTCCTGAGGAAGGCGATGCTCAGCAATATTTAGATTACATAGCACTTTTATTCGTGACACTATAAACGGATGCATTTTTTTAGAAAAAGTCTCCAACTCTCTTAGTATACCGTCTATTCTTAACCTCACTCTACTTGTATTCTCTAGCGGCTCAATTAAAATGTCCGATGTTTTATCATGAACCGCTCTTCTAAGAAAAGCATTAGTAAACTTAATTACCGGAGCTTCTTTGGTTGAACGAAAGATCTCTTCCTGAGAAACACCTCTCTTTCCTTCTTTAATTATAGTTAACGCATCGACTGACTGATCCTTAATTATTTCTTCTATTGTTTCCGTAGGCGCATGCGCATAGTTATTAGAAATAGCTTTTGCAATTTGAGAAAAAGGAGCAATTATCGGATTAACTTCGCACTTAGTAATTTTTTTAATATCATCAATCGCTAAAACATTTAATGGATCTCCCATGGCTAGGGTTAATGTATTGCCAATTATTCCTACCGGTAATACTTGATAGGCGCGAGCAATTTTCTCAGGAACCAACCCTAAAATCTGCTTAGGGATATCTAAATTCAAAACTCTAACCGGCGGGACAGAAAGATAGCCAGAAAGAAGATTTAGCAATATTTCTTCCTTGATAAATCCCATTTTAACTATGATTCCTACTAAAGACTCTCTTTCTCTTTTTTGCGTAGTCAGGGCTCTTTCTAGTTCCTCTTTAGACAAAGCTCCTTTTTTTAATAGATATCCAGAAAACCCTCTTAATGATGTTTCACTATTATTAAGTGAACTATGTTCGTTCTTGTTCATTTTTAATAGAATTTTTTAATACTGCTACGGATTCCGGAAGGAGTACTCACAAATATTTGGATATCACACTCAGCAACATCTTCTAAATCTTCGACCGCTTGCACATTTAAAGGATTTGACATAGCAATTGTTAGCGTTCCTCCTATTTTGTCTATAGGAATCAAACAATAGTATTCACAAACCTTGCGCGGTATAATTTTTACAATTTCTGCTGATATTTCATAGTTTTCTAGAGGAAGATAAGGGTAGCCAAACTGCAAAGACAAACAATGAGCAATATCATCCTCTTTAGCAAATCCCAGCTCAACAATTACTTCTCCAATGAGCCCCTCTCCATGTTTCTGGGTTTCTAAAGCTTTTTTTAACTGAGCATTGTTAATGACTCCCCTCTCTACTAAAATCTCTCCTAGAAATTTAGTAATTTTTCTTTTAGGTTCCATTTTTTATTTATTTTTTTTCTGCTTCCGAACGAACGATAACAGCTCTGTTGCAGAAATTCCATCAATGGGGCTTTCTGCAACAGAAAACAATAATTCAATTTCTTCAGAACACCCCTTCTTTAACAGACTGTCTAGGCTACTAGCTATTTCTTGAGACTGCCGTTTATTTTTTTCTATCAAGATAGCTCCTAGCGCATCCGGAGATATTCTTCCGCCCATATCAATCGGTCTTAAGCATTTCTTCAGATTCTTGGCTATTATTTTTAGATTTCTTTCAGCTTCAATTTGTCCTGATTTTTTTTGGAAATCTTTATAATTTACAACTTTAACCGAAATAAAACCACAAGGACGCTGGTAGGCGGTAGCCCTTTTGATTTCTTCATCCAATCTCTTACTAATCATTTTTTCATTGTACAATCCAGTTAAATGATCTAATACCTCCAGCTCTTCAATTTTAGAAGAAAGGCGTTGGTGCTCCCAAATTAAAGTGACATTTTGACTAAACAGATTTAAAACATCTAGATCATCTTTTCCGAAAGAAAAGTTATCTTTTTTATTCCCAATACCTACAATGCCTACAATTTGCCCTCTAGAAATTATGGGAGAAATAGCTAAATTATTAAGACCTAATTCTTTCGCCCAAGATAAATATTTAGCTGGTTTACTGTAGTTATCCACTACTATTATCTTGCCTATTCGCGGTATTTCACTATCCTTTCCTTCTCCAAACTCTTTAACTTTGGCAGAAGAAATCCCTTCGCAAGCAACCACTCTCAACCCTTCAAGAAGACTTTCTTTTAAACTACAAAAACAAACTTTGTTTTCCATTAACTCTTTTAGGTGATTAGCAAGAAATTTTATAACTTCTTCAGCAGGAGTCTCTTTTGAAAATAGGTCATTAGCTTGGAGAACCGTGGAAAGTATAAGCACCTTTTTTGACACTTCTTTATTTAATTCTCCAGTCATTCGGGTAAAATCTTTTAGCTGGCTAAAACTATCTTTAACTTTATCGGAAAGCAAGTTGATAATACTCTCTAAATTTTGCACTTCATCAGAAGCTGAAGGAACCTCTTCGCCAATTCTTCCCAAGGCAATGCGAGAACGAGTACACATGCCCACAATGGAAGAAAATACTTCAAACACTATCCACCAACCCAAAAAAACAATTGTCCCCAAAATTGCTGTAGCCCAAAAGGAAATGTCATAACCATAGACATAATAGAAAAAAATAATCAAAGGAAGCACAGTGATTAATGAGATAGCAATCCACATTCTTCGCTTTAAGCTTAGATTGGATAAAGAATTATTTTTATTCATTTTTCCCCTTCCCTTTTAAATTATAAAGAAATATTGTTATTGTAAGCCTATGGCTATCAAGCAATTTTAAGATATTGCATTAATAAATGGTATCATCTTTTATAATCAGTGTCAATTGCCGGTCTTTTTTAAATTAACTCTTTCTGGGTTGGACAAAATTTATTAAACAATCATCCTGCATTCACTTATTCGGCCTCTTGCCAAGAAACAACTTCTGACGACATCCCCTGTAAAGAAATTAAAGCGCTACTGATTGTATCGGGATTATAATTAATAGTAACGTGCCCGACTATTCTAGTATCAACCTCCGCTTGGCTTTCAGCTAATATTGCTCCATTGATTGTTGGTGTTCCAGACATTCTTAGCTTTCCAATAACATATACTATACCATCAATATCAATTGTTCCGGAAAAGTGTACGTCGCCAGCAATAACTAAAATTCCGCTACCCTGTATATTTCCAGCAACTGTTAATTCATTGCCATCAGTTGTATTCACCCACGTTATTCCATTAATTGGCTCTGGCAAAACATCATCGTAGAGGTAAGTAGCTGCTGACTCCATCTCCTCTTTGCTACATTCAAATAAATCAGCAAAATTTAAAGCAGCTTCCTCGTTGATTGTGCCGTTAATCGTGTACGCTCTTCCTCTCGTTTGTAGCTCGCCGGTTGTTTCTATTGCGTGCGAAAAATTAGAAGAATCTGGACGGTTTACTTTTACAATTACTTGTAATTCTTTTTCTGCTTTCTCACCAGAAGCCAAAGAAACCGTGCCTATCGAATTTATTTGGTAGTACTCATCGGATAACTTTACAACTAAAACACTATAGCAATATCCATCTTGTAAACAGTTAGAAACATTACCAGGTAAATTGTTTATCCCTTCAGCAATTCCAGCTTCGGCCAACCAAAAAGCTTTTATGCTATTAGCATATCTCTCAGCAAGATGTTTTTCATTTATACTTTTTAAAAAAAATCCGGCCAGTAAAATACTTAGTGCCAATACTGTAAGCAAGCTTACAACTAAAGCAAATCCTTTTTTATTCATTTCTCACCTTTACATCCGATCTTAGAGAAAAATCTGCGTTCATTTCTCCTCTAATTTCTTTTTGCCCCGAGATTATCACAATTAATTTTCCGTTGTCCCTAAATGAATTCTCATTAAATTCTTGAACTTCTTCATTATGTTGAGTATAAAAAGGCGCTTGGTTAATATTATTAAATTCCCAAGAGCGGATAATATTTCCCTCAGAATTGACTAAATTCCGAACAATTTTAAAAGAACTGGCATCATAATTGTACTCAATATAATCTTCATCCAGTAAATATTCTCCTGTGTCAATGTTTAACCCGTTGACTCGACGAAACTTAAGATGAGAACTTCCTGGATTATTATTGGCAATATCCCAATTTACTGCCTGTCTGGCATCTTTTACAATCCAATTTATAGCTACTCTAACATTTGATCTCATATCTACATTAGCTGAGTTTAAAGGAAAGAATACCTCGCCTAAACTCAAGCTAGCCATAAACCCCATAAGAACGACCATAAAAATTGAAACCGCCAACAAAGTTTCAACAAGAGTTAAGCTTTTGGTGCGCCTTATCCGATATTTTTTTTTATTCTTATTAACGCTTTTCATGCTATCGGTTAATCCTTGTTGTTAACAGAAAACTATTTTGCCTTTGTTTATCCACCCACTCAACATTAACTGTTACCTCTTTTAATCCTTCGCTTACTTGAAGGACATTAACACTAACCGTTTCATTAGTTAAACTATTTAGTCCTGGTGGCAAATAACTATCTATATCGTTATAAATGTTTGGCAGGCTCTTTATATCCTCTAAGATATCTTGCGCATCGCTAGCGGCAACTATTAAATTGCTGCTAGCCTGGTTTAACATCACACAAGACACTATAGACATTAGCAAGCTAGTAACAACTACTGTTAAAATAGCAACAGAAATCATTACTTCAATTAACGTAAACCCTCGAAAATATTTAGGAAGTTTTTTTCCTAATCGGCATTTATTTTGAGCCATTTTACATTTGCCCCCCAATAAAAGATTACCATTTATAACGATCTTTTTCAACATGGATAGTAATTCTTAAGTGCCTAGGCCCCAACATCTTAACGGGCTGTGTTAACTACTTATCTTTGATTGTTGTTGATTTTTGACAATTGTAATGATTTCGTCAACAAAGCGTTCTTCTACACTTGCCAAATTTAAATGATGTTTTAAAAGAAGCTGTTGATGTTCAGGAAACTTACTGGCTGTATTTATATTTTCTTCTAGCCACAGCTTAACCTTCTCTAGAAATCTTTTCCGTAAGCGTAATCTAGCTAAAACTTCTTTTTTGCCTAAGCAAGGTAAAAAATATAAAGGAATATCAATGTCAATAAACGGCCTTTTCTGAGAAAGTAAAGCCTTCATCGCGAGAGATAGAAATTCCTTTTCCCCTTGGGGTGTAATCGAATACTCATACCTCAATAAACTTCCTGGATTTTGAATGGTTTTTCGCTTGATAAACCCTCCCTTTTCCATGATCTTTAGCGGGTAGTATATTGACTTGTTGTCAAGAGAAGTAAACACTCCTAATTTGGTATTGATTATTTTTTTGATCTCGTATCCGTGCCTTGGCCCTTCCTTAAGGATTCCTAAAATTATCAGTTTTTGGATACGCATCCTTTTTTATTCTTTTAGAGCAGAACCGGGAAGGATTTCACTAAATGACCCCATTTTTCTATACCGTTGATAGCGTCTATTCAATAACTCATCTAAAGAAAATTGGGAAAGTTCGTTTAATCTTGTTACTAAAGCTTTTTTCAAATTATTCGCTGTCTGCTGATGTCCCCAATGGGCTCCTCCTTCTGCTTCCGTAATAATTTCATCTACAATCCCTAGTTGCAAGAGGTCCGGCGCTGTTAATTTTAACACTCGAGCAGCTTCTTCTCTTTTTCCAGCATCTTTCCATAATATTGCCGCACACCCTTCGGGAGAAATTACTGAGTAATAAGCATACTCCAAGATGAGCACCTTGTCACCTACACCAACACCCAGTGCGCCTCCGCTTCCTCCTTCACCAATCACAGTAACTACTATTGGTGTTCGTAAAGAAAACATATCTCGAATATTCTCAGCAATTGCTTGAGCCTGTCCTCTTTCTTCAGCGCCTACCCCCGGATAAGCTCCTGGAGTATCAATTAAGCAAATTACTGGTAATTTAAATCGTTGCCCCAGCCTCATAATACGCATTGCTTTTCGATAACCTTCAGGATGAGCACAACCAAAATTACGCTTAATATTTTCTTTAGTGTCTTTTCCTTTTTGATGTCCTACAACAACAATTTTTTGCCCTTCTAACATAGCAAAACCACAAACCAGGGCTTTATCTTCCCCGTAAAGCCTATCTCCAGCCAAAGGAACAAAATCAGTCATTATTAATTTGATATAATCTAATGTAGTTGGCCGATTAGAATGACGGGAAATTTGCACTTTTTGCCAAGGAGTTAAGCTAGAATAAATTTCTTTTTTAAGTATTTTTAATTTCTCTTCTAAATTACTTACTTCCAGAGAAAGATTTATTTTCTTGTCTAAAGAAAATTTCTTCAATCCTTCTATCTTATTTGTAAGCTCAATTATCGGTTTCTCAAAATCCCAAACTTGTTTCATTATGTCCTCTAATTTTTTGGTAATTATTTTTTACATTTTAATCAATAATAACAACCTCTGCTCCTATCGGAATAATATCAAACAACTCCTCAACATCTTTATTTTCCATTCGAACACAACCTAAAGTAACTTGCTGTCCCAATTCTTTAGGTTTAGTAGTCCCATGTATTCCGTAGCCAACAATTTCTGCTCCATTGCTATCTATTCCAGAAATTCCCATCCACCTTGACCCTAGAATATTATCCGGGCTATCCGGAGGAATAATTGCACCTGTTTTATGCCATGTAGGGTTTTTAAGTTTATTTCGATTTATTTTAAATGTCCCTATTGGAGTGGTGTTGTCTTTTCCGGTAGATACAAGGTAAGTTTTAAGTATTTCTTCGTTGCTTTTTAAGAACAATAAATTTTGCGATTTATCTACTAAAATCGAAAACTTACAAATACTAATTTTTAGTTTTTGCCCTGGACGAATAATATCTGACTTTAAACCATTAGATTTTTTAATTAATCCTACAGTTGTGCCAAATCGTTTAGCAATTCTCCCTAAAAAATCATTGGGTTTTACAACGTACATTTTGCTACATTCGTCAATACAGGAAGAAAAAATAATTTCCATATTTATATCTTGGATAGCCTTTTGCATCTTTTTTAAGTTTTCTAAATCCTGTTCCTCCTCAATCGCTTTTTGATACAATTGTTTTGATTTAATAAGCTCGCCATTGTCAAAAGCAATTTCTGCTTCTTTAGTAGACAATTTTATAAAAATTTCTTTTTCTTTTTTTTCATTTTTCGGCAACAATCCCACTGCGATTAAAACCACAAAAAGTATTGCCCCTAAAAGAATAAAGATTTGATTCCTTTTCATAACTCTCCCTGGTTTTAAATAATTACCTTCAAGGATAAAACAAAAACGTAATTGCTGCCCCCAGTAATGCTCCTAAAAGAACTTCTACTGGAGTATGCCCAACTAATTCTTTCAGCCGGTCTTCTTTTATTTTTTTCCTTTCCTGTAAATCTTCCACTATCCTATTCAACACTTTCGCCTGAAAGCCAATTGAACGCCTCCAGGTTTGTGCATCAAACATGGTAATTAAAGCAAATAATGTTCCCAGCGCAAACAACGGTGAATAAAATCCATACTCTTTTCCCATACAAATAGCAAAAGAAGTCACTGCTGCGCTATGCGATGATGGCATTCCTCCGGTTCCCAGCAGCCAATAAAAATTAAACCTTCTTTCTTTTATTGCCCCTAAGACTATTTTTATTACCTGAGCAAAAACTCCGCTTAAAATAACAACCCAAAATGTCTTATTTCGTGAAAGCTCCCCCCAAAAGTTACCCATACTTACCTAATCCTCATTTTAAGTGCTTGCTAATTGCCTTTTCCATTAAGCCCTTTTTCTTAGATGCCACAAACAAAATGTCGCATTAATTATATCATTCATGGGCTAGTTCGCAATATTTTTGTGGGTTATTATTTTATACCCTGCCCTTGTTTTTAGAGAGATTGCAAAAGAACTAACAAGAAATGGCTTGACAAAAACCTAATTACACTAATAATCTTTACAGATGATATTTTATTAAACCCGATACTAGGAGAATATATGGGAAGACCAAAAAGCGAACTAAAAAAAATTCACAGACGAAAAATTAAAAAAGCGAAAAAAAAGGTGAAAAATCACTTAGATAAAGATTCGCCCTGTGAGCCATTAACCCAGTTAGCAAAACATTTCTTAAAAAAGCAAAATAAAACTCATAAAGAATAGTTTTTTAAGTTCATTTCTCAAACTTGTAGTGCTTCTTTACTTTATCTTGTATATGCCACAGGCAACTTAAGTTTGCGGGGAAGACCACTAAATCACCTTTTTGAATCTTTACTTTAGCGCTGCCGGAAATTTCTATCTCTGCCTTTCCTTCTAAAAAATAACAAGTTTCCTGTTTTGCATAGTGCCAATTAAAACTACCTTTTTCTTTTTCCCAGATTGGCCATTTTCCCACACCTAGGTTATCTAGTTCACTTTTACTAAGTTTCTTAATCACTATTTCCATATGCCACCTCTTTTTTCCTAAACGCGCTTATTAAAGATTTACTAATCCACCATACACTTACCAACAAAAATCTTATCACTTCCTGTTTTTTTAAAAACCATCTTGAAATAAGGTAAGGCGGGTAAACCAATACTTGAAAGCTTTATTTTTTCTGATAAGTTCTAATAAAATTTTCTATTGACCGATCGTATTCTTTTTCAACATTATCCGGGAAAAAGCAAGCAGGAATTTGTTTCATTTTCAAATGATAGCTAACGCATTCGCAGCAAACACCTTTACGAGAACAAGGCTCATAGCTGCAATTACACCTTTTTTTATTTTCTTCTTTTTGACACTCCATAACCACTTTTTAAATCTGCCTTCTAAACAATACTTTCACGATTTTCGCCAATCGCCTATTGCTTGCGATTCTTTATGCTATTTTAAAACTTTAATCTATGCCTAAACGCTTTTTTGTGTTACTTTGACAATTTTCCTTTATCACTCTGACCAGCTTCTGAGGATCTACGTCTGCCCAAAGATGCCCGCATTGCGTACACGCTAAGAAATCATTTTTGTTAATCCGGGCATGTATCCCGAACAATGAAAACGGTTTTAATTCTTTGGGACGAAAAAAAGCTTCCGGAGAAATATAATCTACTTGGTTAAATACTTTACCTTTTATTAATTTTTCACTATCACATTTGGGACACTTCATAATATTTCTCCTTCTCTTTCTTGAAAATAGTATATCACAAAGATTAAAAAAATAAACGCCTGTGCCACTTCCTGCACCAAACATTTGCATCAAATCTTTTAATTCTAACAATCACCGCAAACAATTTCAATCCACCAGCTTTGGTTGGTATTAAAATATATATTCTTTCCTAACCTTTGCTGCTCCATATATCTCATTGAATAGTGCCCTTTTAAAGTACCTTTAAACTGTTTGAAAGTATCCCTCAATTCACAATGTGTATAGCATGTTAGGTCTTTGATCATTAAGCTTTGTTTAACCGTGTTGAATATTTCCGAAACAATCTTACGTCTTTGAATATTAATGCAATGTTGAGGCAAAAGATACTCAATAATAAAAACGCTCTTTTGGCTTGCACCAGAAAAACATTGAATGATTTTTCTTAACTCTTTTTTTGCAAGATAATAACTTACCCCTTCCAAGAGAATAATTGTTTTTGCCTTCTCTTGAAATTCATTCTTAGGTTTCCTTAAAATGTTCAATACATTCTCTGTGATTATATCCAGTTTTATGAACCTTATTTTTTTAACTAACTCCGGGGCTACAGCTTTATAGATTTCTTTTTTCTCCCGCAGACAATGCTTATCCAGTTCAAATACACGATAGATATTATCCTCATACTCCTCAAGCAATTCTAAAGCCAAAGGCGTCTTTCCCGATCCACAAATAATTAGTTGCACCGGATCGCTATACTTAAATTCTTTCTCTATTAACTGTTTTATTAAATATTTTCGATTTATAATAACCTGCTGATACCACTTGCACACTTTGGCGCATTTTTCGTAGATATCATTTCCTGCTGATAAATCAATACTTTTCATAAAACGTTGAGCAGCTCCTTTTAGATATAGCTGCTCCGCCCATTTCATTACCAAAGAAGCAGTAGGATCATCATTCATTTTATTTTTATTACTCATAAATGAATAGAATAAAAAAATATAATCACTTATTTACAATAATAGAAAATGATTTTAGCTTAGTGGCTATTTATTTTTTTATTTTATGGCGGCGAGTGGACTTGTATACAATATCTCGGCACAGTCGAGATTGCCGAAGGCTATTGTATCCAAGAAGCTAAGTCTTAAAGAAATGCTTTTGTCTATTTCTCGCTGCCTTAGATTAACAATATAAATGGCGGCGAGTGGACTTGAACCACCGACATAACGGGTATGAGCCGTTTGCTCTGCCAGGCTGAGCTACACCGCCATTTCAGAGAATATTCGCTTTCTGCTTTAATCAATAGCGCTAATATTGGGACTAATTATACCATTTTCTCTAAAAATACCCAAGAAAAAATACACGCTGATAAGAAATCTGCCATCAATAAGGCCTTTTTGATGGAAACGTTTACAAAACTTATTGCTATCTACATTGACTATTCCTCCAGCAATATGGTATATTCAATGATAAGCTTTTTCGAGGAAAATAACACTATTATGACTCATACAAACAAAAAATATATTTGTAAACACTTGGATAGTAGTAACTTAAGCAATACGTCTACTCTTTACACTAATCATTACTTAGCAAGATTTTATTTGAAATTTACTCTGCTTCTACTTACTTGTTTTCTTTCTTTACTAGTGAATCCTTCTTTTGGAGCAGAATTTGATAACGCCCAATATATTTTAGGAGTTGGAGATAAAATTGAAGTATCTGTTTGGCGCAATGAAGATTTGAACAAGGAAGTCACTATTCGCCCTGATGGCTGGCTGTCTCTTCCTCTTGCCGGAGAAATCAAAGCAGTAGATATGCTGCCGGAACAATTAAAAAACGAGGTTTCTTTAAGATTAGCCAAATATATAAAAGATCCTCAAGTGTCCATTATTGTCAGTGGTTTTGGCAGTCAACGAATTCTAATACTAGGAGAAGTAAAACGTCCAGGAATATACAGAATGTCCCGACCATTAACTGTCCTGGAAGCCTTAGCTACAGCTGAAGGGTATAAAGAATTTGCGCATTTAAGAAGTGTGCTGGTTATCCGTAAAGCTTACTCGGATAGCCCAAAAATACTGTCTGCTAACCTTTTAAATGTTATATCAAAGGGAGACCTCAAGGAAGATATCCCGCTAAAAGCAGGGGATATAGTTTTTGTTCCTAAAAAATTTGTCGGGAAAATAAAAGATTTTTTATCTTTTTTTAACGATAACATAAAACCACTTGCTGATACCTATATAAACTATCGTCACGTAGAAGCGATTGAAAATTTAGCGGATTCAGAATAAATACTAATATGGAACCAACAAATAACGATTTAACATTACTTGAAATGAAAACCTCTCCCAAGACTGCCGGGCAAATACTATGGGAAAAAAAGGGTATAGTATTTATACTTACATTTACTACCCTTTCCGTTGTTTTTATTTCTACGCTACTCATCAAACCTGTTTATCAGACAAATAGTAAAATAATGCTAAAAGAAGAAAGCCTTAACCCTTCAGAAACCACCCCTTCGTACAAAAAAAATGAAGAATTCTTACAAGACCAAGCAGAAATAATTAAAAGCAGAACAAACATTTCTAAAGCGCTAGAAAGCAAGATTCTTGCATCCCGTTTGCTAGAACAAAGCGATAAAGACTTTATCGATATAGAGCGCCTCCAAAAAACCATATCTTCTGTGCCAATAAACAAAACTAATATCTTAGAATTAAAAATAGAGAATACCGATCCCTCACTAGCAAAATCTTTGTCTACTGCGTTAATTTCTGCTTATAGCAATTCAATAAATACTGCTCAAGAAATATCCCTTAATAATTCTTTTTTGGCAATCGACAGCACTATGCAATCAACGCTGAACACCATTCTTGAGGCTGAAAAAGAACTTGAAGAGTACATAAAGAAAGAAGGGGTATTTATCTTGCCAGAAACAGAGATAGTGCTTAATTTAAAAAGATTTGCTAGTTTTGATTCATCCTTAATTGATGTTGATTCTGAAATCCAAAAAGTTAATACTAAGGCGGCTGCGGTAAGCAAAGAGTTGGCTACCAGCGGCATCAATAGTTTATCACTTCCATTTATTACAAATAACCAAACAATTAACAATCTTCAATCTAAGCTGCAAGCAGCAGAAATTTCTCTGTCTAATCTTACAACCGAATATACCTCTTTTCATCCAGAAGTAATCAACGCCTACAAAAATATCCGTGAGATAGAAAATACACTGGAAAACGAAAAAACTAAAATAATTGATTCCGAAATTGAATCATACAGCTTAGAAAAAAAATCACTAGAGAGCAAACGAAAAGTGCTTTCCGAATCAAATGACAATTACGCAAAAACTCTCAAAAAGACTCTCGCCAGTCAACCAAAATTATCTAGCATGTTAAGCAATCTTAGCATCCAAAGGAGAATCTACGAAGACCTCTTGAGTAAAAAAATTAATTTACAAATTTTGATTTCCCGAATAAACAATACATCAAAAATTAAAATTATTGATCCACCGCAAATACCTTTGCATCCCTTAAGACCAAACCTTCCACTGAACATGCTTTTAGGGCTCTTTGCCGGTTTTGCTTTAGGTTGTTCCTTTGCAATAAGTTTACCTGATAGTCCTCGATCAGCTAAGAAAAATAAACAGAGAAAAGAATTAAGAAACAATTTACGATTTCCTTTATCCACTGATATAATATATAGTCACTTAAAAGAACCTTATATTAAATATCAAGCTTTTAGCCTTAACTTTAGTAATTCCGGATTAAGCTTTAGTAGCGAGCATAAGCCGAACACGAAAGATATTCTTAATTTAGAAATACAAGCTATTAACGGAACCTCGATAATAGCTAAGGGTAAAGTAATCTGGTCTCACGAGGTTTCTTTGCTGGAAAATGGTCGAGGACCATTTAACTCTGGAATAAAATTCACGAGAATAAAGCCGAGAGACAAGGATTATCTTATGCAATGCTGCTCTCGCCTTTCAAAAGTATAATCTATTTAGCACCAGTTAAGTATTATTTTTAAATGAAAAACTGTAAATACAACTCAATATCCGAAGATCAATATTCATCTGTTCGTAAATCTTCCCCTCCTACTTTCTGTCTGTCAAAGATAAAACCGAAAAATTGCCAGACAACGCGCAGAAGCATCGACGGCTTTTCTTACAAATTCATAAAACCAACAATAGATATTATCCTCTCTGCTGTCGGCCTGTTTTTTCTCTCCCCTCTATTTATTTTAATCTCTTTAATGATAAAAATAAACTACCCCGGAAAAATATTCTACCGTCAAAAAAGATGTAAGGAAAATGGAAGCTCTTTTTGGATATATAAGTTTCGAACTATGCCAGAAAATAGCGAAAATTGCTCTGGCCCAATGTGGCCCAGCGAAGATAATTCGCAATGCACAAGAATTGGCCAGTTGTTACGTACTTCTCATTTGGACGAATTACCTCAGCTGATCAACATCCTAAAAAGAGACATGAGCTTAGTGGGGCCTCGCCCAGAAAGACCTTACTTTGTAAATAAATTTAAAAAATCTATCGCTGAATACGAATTCCGCCACAGGATTAAGCCTGGATTGACTGGGTGGGCCCAAATAAATGGATACCGAGGAAGTAACATGGCCATTAAGAAAAGGGTTTTGTGTGATATTTTTTATATTAAGCGTTGGTCACTTTGGTTTGATTTTAAAATAATTATTAGAACTATTCTCCCTAAAATTTTTTTTTCTCCCGCTGCTACCGTTGAGACGTTTCCCAAAATGGTTTCTGCTTCCTAAATAACCCTTGGAATACTCCGACGATAAAAGCATAGTTAAATACTAAAAAATATACAGGGATCTTTAAGATGCCAGGGATTTTTCTGTTAGTTTTTCCAGACAACCCCCAACCAACCAAACCGAATAAATAAAAAATAATCTGGCTATAGAACGCTGCTCCATAAAAAAAATTAATTCTTTGAAGAAAAAAAGACGATACCAGTAAAGAAATAAAGAAAAACGGAGAAAACCACCTCAATATTTTATGAGAAATCAGCTGAAAGATTAATTTTCCCTTAAAAGAAACTACCATTTCTTTAAGTAAAATAAACGAACTTTTTAAAAACCAAGAAACAATCCTAACTTTTCTTTTAACTTCCGAAAATTCGCGAACAGAACCTTTCTCATACGATATCGCTTCCGGCTCAAACACAACGCCAAAACCTTTAATTAAAATCCTTACTGCTAATTCAAAGTCATCGCCTCTGTCTGCACTTATCGGAAGATAGACGCTTCTCCGGATCGCAAACATTGACCCGTCAACACCTAGCACCGATCTCATTTGAGAATTGCTTTTGCGTAGCAACGCTTCATATTTTTTGTATAGCGATTCCCCTTGGCTAACCGCTGACTCTTCCGGATTAATAATGTTTAGTCTACCTACCACCGCCCCAATGTTTTTTTCAGTAAAATTCCTGCTTATTTTTTTTAGCGCATCCTCTTCATATATGGCATTCGCATCCGAAAATACTATTATTTCTCCAGAAATTTTAGATATAGTTTTATAGATCATTGCGCTTTTCCCTTGTCTTTTTTGATAAGAAAAAAGCTTAACCCCGCACGATGCATACTCGCTAACTATCTTGTTCGTTTGATCGCTAGACTCCGAACAAACTACTATTTCTATCTTATCTTCGGGATAATCTAGCTTTAAAGAATTGTCTAGCTTTTCCTTAATAACTCCTTGTTCATTAAATGCCGCTATTAATAAGGTAATCTTTGGGAATATATCTTCCTGTTTAACCGGCTTCGAAAATAACCATCCTAAAAAAATACTTAGCCCTAGATACCCTCCATAGACATAACTTATTAACAGCAAAGACGTCCAAAAAATAAAGAGACTATTCATTTTTTAAATGTTAAGAGATGTTTGCTAAATTTTAACCCTGCTTTCACTGTACGTTTAATCTCTCGAGGATAACGTACCATCTGAAATATTTTGTAAAAAATATACTTTAAATTTAAGTAATACTTCCTCCGGCTATCATTGCACCAATTAACCATATCTTGCGCAGAAATATCCGGTAAATCAACCAAGCAATTGTGAAGCCCTTCTTTTGTTACCCATTGTTGGTAATCAACAGTTTTGAGAAAATTATTCTTTTGTGCCCATTGAAACGCTTTTGTTCCTGGATAAACAATTAACGGAAAAAATTGCACAGTATCCGGAAACCCTTTTTTAGCCAAAGAAAAAGTTTTTTCTAGCGTTTTTTTATCTTCTCCAGGATTTCCAGCCATTAACGCAGCGTGTACTAATAGCTTTGCTTTTCGGGCATTTTGAAAAAATTCTTCTGATTGCTCAATTGTTATTCCTTTTCCAATATTATTTAAGATTTTTTGTTCCCCACTCTCAAACCCAGTTATTACCAATCTGCACCCTGCCTCTTTCATCTTTCGCATTAGGCCAATGTCCAAATCTGCTCGAACGTTAGCATTCCAAAACAACCTATTCTTTTTCTTGATGAGTTTATCACAAATAGATTCCACTCTACGCTGATCAACAGTAAAGGTATCATCCTCAATAACTACTTCTTTAACACTAGGAAAATTACGAGCAATAAAATCAAATTCTTCTACCACATTATCTGGACTTCTGACCCTATAAGCATTACCATGCATTACTTGTGGATAAACGCAAAAGAAACAATTAAACGGGCACCCTCGTGCCGTGAATATTTGAACTTCCGGATAATTAGCTGCAGCAAAAAAATATTTCTTCACATCTAGAAATTGTTTATACACACGGCTAACAAACGGAAGAGCATCCAAATTCTGAATCTTCGAGCGTTGAGGATTATGAATAATTTTCATTCCGCGCCTAAAACTTAAACCCTCAACACTCTCTAGCATTTTTCGTTTCTTTATTACCACCGCTAAATCACGTATTGTATAGTCATACTCTCCTCTCGCTAAAGCATCTATTTCCATGTTATTCTCTAGGGTCTCCTCTGCCAAAACAGAAACGTGTGGACCAACTAAGACCACAAAGCAGTTGGGAACATTCTTTTTACACTCTGCAGCAATATTAATATCGTTATAAATACTCGGCGTAGACGTATCCACAACTAATAGTTTTGGATTAAATTCTTTTATTTTTTTTATTAAATTTTTATTATTTATTCTTTGCGCAACCGCATCAACCAAACAAACGTTAAAACCCTCTTTCATCAATACCCCTGCCGCAAGGCTAAGCCAAATCGGGTAATACAATGTTCCACTTTTTGTTACTGCTGGACTTCTTTGAGAGCGAGAAAAATTATCAAAAAATGGTGGGTTTAAAAATAAAACATTCATAAAAAAAGAGAATTAAGTACTTTGTTTACTTTGTTTATAAATATTATTTGGCTATATTGCTTCTCAATCTTCTGTCGTGCTGCTTTTCCTATTTCTTTTATCCGGTTGCTTTTTTTTGCTAAATAGATAAGCTTTTCAGCTAACTGCTGGTAATTACCAGACAAGTATAGGAGCCCGTCTTGCCCATCTTCTATTATTTCAGCAGGACCACCAAAGTTAGTCGAGATCACAGCCAAGCCGCTTGCCATGGCCTCTAGCATAAGCAACGGGCAAGGGTCTGGCATTTTAGAAGTAATCACCAAGATATCTGCCCTCTGCAAAATATCAGTCATTTTCTTTATATGGCCAGTAAAAATAATATCGTTCTCTAAACCCAAACTCATGGTTAGCTTCTTAAGCCTCCGCTGATAACCTTCTCCCTCCTGGGTTTTATATAGGGGGCCTCCAACAATCAAAAATTCAACGGGAATATTACTTTTTTTAATAAACACACCAGCAGCTTTAATTAGATCTTCTTGGTTTTTCCATTCTATCAATAACCCCCCAGCAATAATTAATAGCTTTCTTCTTTTGCAACTCTGTTCTCTATCTCTGGATAAAGAACAAAAATGCTTAACATCAATTCCATTGTAAATTATTTCTATTTTTTCTCCTAGCGCTGCCAAAGGCCTACGCACAGAATCAGAAACCGCAATAATCTTTTTCACAACACACATCTTTCCAAAATAAATACACGCCCATTTTACAGCTTTAGTATAAAAAATACTGTGCAGATGCCAAACCATCGGAGTTTTAGTTAGAGTGCAAGCTACAACCCCCCAAATAAAGGTTCTTGCTCCATTGGCATAAACTAAATTCGCTTTCTCCTTCTTAATAATTTGGTTAAGGAAAAAAATTAAAAAAGGCAATCGAAAAGAATACCTTACCACGTCCACTAATTTTTTTTTGCCCACAGAATAATATCCCATCGGCAGAATCTGAACATCGATGTCTGCCTCTTTTAAAGTTACAAATAACTCTCCCTTATCCGGTAGAATAACCAAGGGAGAATAACAATCTTTATTCAATCCGGAAATAACCGATAGCAATACTTTTTGTCCACCACTTACTTTAGAATACTGCTCTAAAAATATTATTTTTTTACTGCTCATTAATTTTCTCGTCACCAATATTAAATAATGCTAGCGATAAACCGACAACCAACCAAAATTGTACTTCATGCGTAGTCTGAGCCACCAAACATGCCACCAAGTAAACGAACAAGCTTCCTCTTAACCCAATAGCAATTGCCTCAGCTTGTGGCCCTTTTTTCTGCCCAATATATTTACTTAATCTCTTCCAAACTAAAAAAATAAACCCAATAAAAAATAAAAACCCAAATATTCCTTTTTCAGCAAGCAACTGAAGATATTGATTATGCGAATCAAGCATTTCTCGTGTATACCATAACGCATCTTTCGGCCTATATTCAGCATAATTATCCATAGCCATAAACGGACCAACACCCAAAAAAGGATTATCTAAAAACATTTTCCAATTAGCCCTAAACGCATCCCATCGATGAACTAAAATTAACCGTGGATATTGTTGCAATGTTTCTAGTTTCGGTTGCCGAAAAATATACGCTTGAGCAAGTGGATATTTTTCATAAATTTTCTCAATAGAGCTCACTATGCCCACTCCACTTAGCATCATTATAATTAACATTATCCAACCTAATTTTCGTTTATTATACGAAAACATCATGTAAACCAACACAAAAATAAAGCAAAGAATACCCATCCTAGAAAAAGTGGCGATAATTCCGGCTATTTGTAGAAAAAAACAAACTCGTAAAAAAGTTGTTTTTTTAATTCTTGACGAAACTAGAAAAGATAAACAAAGCGCCGCATTCATCCCCAAATAAAGAGCGTAGTAGTTTGGGTCTTTCCACCCAGCAGAAGCACGGTAAATAGTAATTCCACCTATCACAGTCAAAGCCTTAGTGGATAAAATATGCAGCTGAGGCAAAAATGACTGAAACACCGCCAATACTGCCGAACAGGCGGATATACCAATCATCGCTTTAATTACTAACTCTTCTTTTTTTATTGTTTTAAACATATCACTCACTAAATAACAAAATAATATTAGATATCCCAGGATAGCCACTTTTTTAATACTAACCAAAGGATACAATGATTTAGAAATCGCTAAAATATTTACGATTAAAAATGCAAATATCCAGAAAAACTCTTTCCGTATTTTAAAAGACTCGGCATCATTTCTTTTTTTAATAAGATAAGAAAAGAAAAATGGAATAAATGCAACTTCCGTTAACCGCAAAAAATGCGTTTGCCCTCCTATTCGTAATGTGTGTAGCGGTATGGTTACTACTAGTACAATTAACCAATCATAAATAGTAATCTTTCCTTTTTTTACTATAAACGCGCTAGATCCCAAAATCCCAAAAAATAATAAGTAATACGCCTGCCGATAATAAGAAAACAATGACACACAAATTGCCAATAACCCGCAAATAGCTAACATAGAAATTATTTTTTTATTCATTATTTTTCTCCATTAGTATTTTTTCTAATTTTCTGCATGCCCCCGCTAAGCTTTCTACCGTGCAATAACGTGGATTACCTTCTGCTAAATATTCAAATCTTAAATAATAAAGAAATCTATTAATCAACGGTTTATTAATTACCCCGCTTAACACTTTCTTCATACTTTTTCTTAGCTCAGGCAAATTTGGAGAATAATACACTACACCATCAATATTATAAAAACTTTTCCCCAATGTAATAACTGGCTTCTCCTCAACCAAAGCCGCAATACCTACAGAAGAATTAATAGTAATTACTGCTTGGGATTTTCTTATTAGCTCTTGGATATCGTACTTTGCTAACCAAACAACATCAGGATATTTTTTTCTTAGCTTTTTATAGCTTTTTCGACAAAAATCATCAGGATGCTCTTTAACTACTATTCGACAACAGGAATCTACTTCTTTTAAAGCCGAATAACAAGAATCTAAAAACGCTTCCATATTGGCAACAAACGGAGAATTAACTAGCACTTGTGTATCGTGTGAATATTGAAATGGAATAAACACAAATTTCTTGGGTAGCTTAATTTTTTTTGATATTATAATTCTTGAAAACATTTTTTTCCATAACGACTTCCGGATATTATCATCCGTTAATTCTGGAAATATTCTACGGTATTTTTTATTACGCATTAACAAAGCATAGTAAAATTTAAGCAGTGGATTCATGATCCCTCTATTCTTTTTGTATGCCTCCGTTCTTTTTTGCGGATAATTCTGTAGATATTTCTTCCATCCCTTTGGTGGTAGTTTTTGATTTTCAAAAAACTCTTTCTTGCGTAACGCCAAAGAACTTTGGAAATTAACTCCTTGGGAATCAATCATTAGCGTGTTGGAAAGCGGCCCGTTTTCAAAAAAAATGGTTTTTATTTTTAATTTTTTTGCCACTCGCCAAGCAACATTAACCGTCACCGGAAAATAGTTCCAAACCACTACCGCCTCAATATGATTATCGGAGTAAAACTTACGGAAAAAGTATTCATAGTACACAGCTTTATTTATTAACTGTCGTTTAATCTCTGTATTTTTTCCAAAACTCCGCCGTAGAGAATCATAATAAACTACATCTTCTAGCTCTTCCTTCTCTAACAGACAATCTGAATAATCTTTTTTTAGGTATTGATTGAAACTTATGACTTTAGGATACATTTCTTTTTTAATTTTTTTTACTGCCGCACGTGTATCGGCAAAAAACGCTACATAAAAAGGATTGATGCCTACGCCGTAATTATTTTTAATAACACACTCATAAAAAAACGGCTCGAATTCTCCGGTACAAACAAAAGCAACATTCATGCTAATTTCCTTTTCGAATGACTTTAACATTTTGTGGATAGCTGTGAATATTTTGGGGACACCTTACCAACCCTTTACCTACGTTCATAATAACAACAATCCACTTACTAAAACTAATTGCTGCTTTTTTTAAACTTTGCTTTTTAAATACTAAATAAAAATACACAATGGCCACTACACTACACTCACTAACTATAATTTGTTTGTTTCCGCTAAACAAAAATACAACAAAAGCTAAAATCATGCTCACCGCCAAGACTAAAAAAAGAAAAAACTTTTTGAACCTCCAAATATTGCCCCAAAATAAACCATTACTGAATGACAAACGAATCAACTGCCCAACTCCTGTAAATCGATTATTTTTTATTTGTTTTCTAAAAATTTCTATCCCTTCAGGAGAATGTGTGCGGTGAATACTCATCGGACGAGGAAAAGAATACAGTTTCCACCCATTTTTTTTCAGTCGCTGTCCTACGTCTAGTTCTTCCTGTGAATAAAGATACGGATTAAAATACATCACTTCTTCCAAGGCTTTTCGCCGAAATAAAGCTGCTGCTCCTAAATACTCTACCTCTTTGGTTACCTGCAAATCTCTTTTATGGATGTTTGCGCTTTGCCCTACTTGTTTTTTTCCCTCAAAATATATCTCCCGGTCTAAACCAGCAATTCCTCCACTATCTGGATTTTTTTCCAAAAATTCTAATGCTTTTTCTAAAAATTCCAACTCAAGTGTCGTATCCGCATCAATGAAAAAAAGATATTTTCCGTAGGTATTTAAACATCCTAAATACCTACCTGCTGAAGCTGTATGCGTCCAAAATGATTCCAGCTGAATAATATTTACCGGAAATTTTAAGGCCTGCTCTACTGTACCATCTTGCGAACAGGCATCTACAACTATAACCTCTACCTGTTGCATGTCCTTTATACAATTTATTACTGATGTTAGGCATCTGCCTATATTTACCTCTTCATTCTTTACTGGGATAACTATCGATAAAAAAATATTTCTTGTCACTTTTCCCTTCTTATTGTAAAAATTTTACGATAACATCCTGCCCATTTTATCTTTCTTAAAAAAGGATGTATAGCCATGGTTAATGCCGCTGTGGCTAGCCAACGAAAATAATTATACTTCAACTCGGCTAAAAGATAAAAATACCAAACCCAAAGACTTTCATTGTCCGAGACTTTAATATTAAAAGTCCCTGTGCTTTCCTGAGCAGCTTCTTCAACCATTTTTAAGAGCCACTGTTCGGAAGGCAACCCCATATTTTCATGTTCGATCAAAAACACCCCTCTTTGTTTTACTAAAGATGCTCTGATTAAATTTTCCCTCTTCCATTCATTTATTTTTTTTTCATACACTTTTCTAGCCTTGTTTTCCCATTCTATTGCTTTATCCCCGCAGGGAACTCCAACAACAATATCTTTCTTTGTCACTCGGATCATTTCTAAAACAGCTTTTTTCCTGCACCCTTGAGGTATATGTTCTAAGAAATCTATCGCTATCGTGCAATCGAATTCCTTATCTCTAAACGGTAGCTGGATTGCTGTTCCTTTTACTAATAAAAGGTTTTTACTCTTCTTTTTCTGAACGTCAATATCCAGACCAACTACTTTCCCTTTCCAATAATGACTAATCCCTACAGGACCTGAACCCACTTCCAAAACTAAAGGATTTTCCGAATACTCTTTTTTTAGAAATTTAACAAAGAAATGATATCTTATGTCTGAATGAGACCCTGGTAACATAATATTAGCTTCTCCACTTTCTTTCGCCTTTTCAACTTTACGCCTATAGAATATTGTTCTTTAGGTTAAAAACAAAATATTTTATTTATCGTGCTCGGTTTTTAAGCGCCCCACCACCCCAGAGAATAACTCTTTTTTAACCGCAAGACAGCTAAAAATTGCGGCTAGCATCCAAGTATACATTGTGGCAAGGGCAGCACCTTTAATGCCCATTCTTAAAATAAAAAAATAATTCAAAATTATCCCAAAAATTGCAGCTAAACAATTAGCATAAAAAAACCGCCTTAGCGACTTTTTTGAAGCCCGGCCTCCAGCTATGCTAGCCGGAAAAATATAAAGCATTCGGCAAATACCAATACCTACAAAAAACGGAATCAATTCAGCCCCTTGATCATACTTCCCTTGGAATAAAAAGTGGATCATTGACTTCCCGGCTACAAAATAGAAACTTCCGATTAATAATCCAATAGTTACTAAAAAAGCAAATATTTTTCCGGTTTCGATAGGTTTATCATTGTTAAGCGAGGGAACAAACACATAATACAAGGCATTAACGGCCAACTCAAAAACCCTCATTATTGAAAGCGTAACAGTGTAAACCGCCAAGCTTTCATAGGAAACCATTTTAGCAATAAATAGCTGGTTAGCGTTAAGCATTATTGTTATTGTGACTAGAATTCCGAAAAATATTAACCCTTCTTTAAAAATGCTTGATGGAAGAGCCTTCTTGCCAGACTTAATTTTCCTCGTGCTTATCCGAATAATCCAAAAAACAGCAACCGCAGCAGCAAAAAGATAAGAAAAAAGCGCACTGTTAAATGTAAGTTTTTTTACAGCAAAAAGAATTATTAGTAAGCCAAAAAAAACTAAAACACTGGATCTTTCCAAGAATGTAGCTTGTCCAAAATATTTTTGCGCTCTAAGAAAAGAGTTAAACGCTCTGTTTGTAATACTTAACACCACAGCTATAACCACCGCGCTAACCACTAGCGGAGTAAACTCATAAAATTTACCGGCTATAAGTACTAACCCACAAGCCAAAAGTGCAGATAGACCAATCGCCATACACACATATCTCTTCCATCTATAAAGAGAAGGAGAATATCGAGAAAAAAAACGAATAAATGAAGCATCTATGCCTAATAGACTAACAACAAAAATGAATTCACCAACAGTTAAAACAATTCGGAATAAACCCATCTGCCCCATAGAAAGGCTTCTCGCTAAAATAAACGTATTTGCAAGATGGAACAAAGCTATCCCGGACATCACAAAAAAAACTTTTATAATGCTTTTTTTAATGGAATATATCATTACTTTGTCTTATTTAACTGTTCCTCATATTCATACCATTAGAAATGATTTTCCTGGCTAAAACACGTTGCCTTCTTCGTTGAGCAGCTGCTTTAATACTTGTAACAATCACCGATAACAAACGACTATGTCGTACTTTTTTAAAAATCCAGTTAGCCGGAATAAACACCATCCACGATGTTAAGTGTGAATATAAAACTTTTTCAAATATATTGTGAACATACTTTTCCTTTTTTGCCGATAGCTTCGATATTAATCGATAGCTATTAACCAGAAAACGAAAATGGTTCCGGACAAAAATAATTCTTGCCCGTTCTTTCTTATTAAAATTTAATACTGTTTCTTCCACATAGTCAATTGCTGTCCTTCCAGTTAACATTTTCTTTTTCCGACAAACTTCGTATAAATCAGTATTTGAAAACGGATAGTAGATAGAAGCATACATAAAGTTAGCGTTTATCTTTGCGTTTAGTTTTACAGTTTTGAGAATGTCTGAAAAATCTTCACCCGGAATGCCTAGCATATTATAAGTTGATAATCCCATGCCTGCTATTTTACACTCTTTTCCTGCTTTAATTATTTGTTCGTCAGAGATATTTTTTTTAAGTATTTTACTCCTAACTGTATCACTGCCACTTTCCAAGCCAATTACTACGTTCCAACATCCTGCTGACTTAAGTAAAGAAGCCATTCCTTTTTTGGCTAAAATATCCGCACGCATATTACATCTAAAAGGCATTCCAATATTTTTTGCATACATTTTAGTAAATTCAGAAAACCAGCTTTTTCGTAAAGCAAGTATGTCATCATAAAAAACAATACGTTTTATACGCGGATTATTTTTTGTCTCTAGTTGCACTTCTTGAATAACATTGTCGACACTTCTAAATCTTACCCAGTTATTACAATTTTTGCTAGCCAGCTTTAGAGCCCGATTACAACAATAAGAACAATCATAAGGACACCCTCGAGATGCCATAAAAAATGCCGTGTTTTCCCGTCCATCCACTAATTTTTGATAATTAAATATTTTACGGTCTGGAAATGGCAAATCATCTAAGTTCGCAATAAGCGGTCGAGGCGGGTTGAAGAATGTTTTCCCTTCCCACACACCACAAAGATTAGAAATTTCAGAAACATCTGTTTTTTCTTGAAGCGCCTGACAAACCTCTACTATTGCTCCTTCTCCTTCACCAATACAACACAAGTCAACGCAACTGTCTTTTAGGGTTTGATGAGGATAAAGGGTGGGATGAATTCCGCCAACGATTAGAGGTATTTTGTTTGTTTCTTCTTTTATCCACGCAGACCATTGTTGGACAAACCCAAACATTTGAGTAGTTGAAGAAAACGCAACAAGATCGGTCTTTTCGTCTTCTAATATTTTTATTAATTTATTTTTTTTAAGTGGCTGCGTAACATGGAGTAGAGACACATTGTATCCTTCTTTTTTTAAAACACTAGACAAAGAAGCTATGCCTAAATAAGATATTCCTCCATAGTTAGCACTTCCAATTAAATCAGGATACACAAAAGTAACTTTCATATATTTTTTATTTACTTAAAATATACTTTACCTTGCTTAGAACTTCTTTAGGCTGCCGATAAATTCTTTTGACCTCCCGAAACATTCGAAACGGATTTAATAATTTAAGTCTATGCTTTTTTTTGTTATGTCGGCAAAATTTTTCCTCCACCATCTCTATTAACTTTTTTGTTTGCTTAGCAGACATTTTGTTGGTTAAAAACATCTCCGGGCTTTGATGAAAAAATTTTCCCCAATCAGGCTCTTTGGTCAACAACCCCTGTTTTTGACACTCCCGGTACAACTCAGTTTCCGGATAAGGAGTAGCTACACTAAACACCGCATATTGAGGATCTAACTCTTCCATGAAGTTAACAGTATCCATTATTTCCTTTTCGGTTTCCCAGGGAAAACCAATCATAAAAAACAGTGATGTTTCTATATGATTTTTTTTGCACACGGCTACTGCTTTTCGGATTTGATCAGAAGTAACGTGTTTTTTTATTTTTCTGAGTATCTCTTCGTTACCAGATTCTGCGCCTAAGACCACTTTAAAGCAGCCGGCTTTTTTTATTTTTTTCGCTATTTCTTCATCAATTAAGTCCGCTCTGGTTTCACAAACCCAGCGTATTTTTAATTTTTCGTTTTTTATTAACTGACAAAATTTAAAAACAAATTTCCTGTCTAAGGTGAAACTATCATCCTGGAAATGAAAATAAACCGGATTATATTTTCTTTTTATTTGTTTAATTTCTTCTATAATATTTTCCGGTTTTCGAAATCGCACTCTCCGAGTCCAAATTTTATAAGCAGCACAAAAAATACAATGATAAGGGCATCCTCGGCTAGCCATTAAATAACTAAAATCATCAGGAAGCATCGTTTGTTGATTAATTAGCAAGTGATTTGCCGGTACAGGCAAAGAATCTAGATCGTTTATTAATTCCCGGTCCGGATTATGTTTGATTTTTCCCTTATCCCAATAGCTAATACCTGCTATTTCAGAGAAGGACTTTTCTTTGTTAAAAGCATTCATCACATCAACGATTGTTCTCTCCCCTTCCCCCTTAACCACCACATCGAATAACTTTGTTTTTAATACTTCTTCCGGACAAAGAGTGGGGTGAGAACCTCCAGCAATAATTTTTACTTTAGGATTATTCTTCCTAATCAATTTTGCCAAATTTACCGCTGACCGATATTTAGCAGTTACCATACCGATTCCTATTATGCTTGCAGGATGATCTAAAATATTTTTTTCCACGTCCCTCCAAACAGAATCATTAAAATCATCCATACGTTTTAGATAGTTACGATACTTTCTGGTAGTATTGACCGCCTCAAGGAATTCTTCCCCGGGACGTCCGTCTGTTTTATAGACTAAAGCGTTAAATCCATTTTGTTCTAAAATCGCGGCCAGAGAACATAGCCCCAACGGTTTTAAAGAAGATTGTTGCCCAAAAAACCGATACCAAGGAGGATCAATCAGCAATATATCTATTTTTTTTCTCATTATTTTCTATCTTGACTCATCAATATCCCTAATACCTAAATATAACATATTTTTAAAGTAAAATCTATCGTTGGAAAGACCCACAGAGATACTTTCTTCTTTCTGTTTTCGTGGTAAATTCTTGAATTTATGTTTGCACTTGGCATTTACATGTCAACTATTAAAAAAATTAAAGATTATGACTTTTAAAAAAATCTAGACTATCCCCCACCTTGAGACCCAATTCTTTCACTCTACCTGCGTTTATTTCTAAAACATACTTTGCTTTTTCGGGCGGCACAACCACATTGCATTCTTTCTGAACACAAGGCTGAACATGTTCTTTTACCCCTACTATTTTTTTGTCGTGATTTATCCATATAATATCTAAAGGGATAAACATATTTTTCATCCAAAAATATGTTTTTTGTTCACCTTTAAACACAAAAAGCATTCCTTCATTTTGGCCTAGTTGCTTTCTAAACATCAAACCTTGCGCTCGTTCCTTTGGAGTGTTGACAACTTCTACATTGATACATTCTTCTTCGTAGCATATTTTTTCTTGAATTGAACCAGCTAAAGCTAGCCAATATATTTGGAACAACAGACTTACTAATAAAATTAATTTAATAAACATTTTTCTTTTTCTTATCTTTTGGTACTTTCTGAAAAAATAAAACCATTTTTTTACAGTAGCCCATATGTATTTAGACCATTGTATCTCTCTTAAGCCATTTTTTAATTGCTAAGTTTTTACCAACAAACGTAATGAACAATAGAATAATTAACTTTTCCTATTATTACACTCTAAATAATATTATTTTACATATTTTTTACTCACTATCATAGTCATATTTTTTAAATTCTAGCTAGTTGAATAACCTACACACCAGACTATTGTAAGGTAGTATTAATAGAAACAGAGAATACTTGTTCTGCAAATTAACCACAGGAGATTATATATAAATATGTTGGATTCTGTTGAATAGGCGGGTCGTGAACTGTTGCGACATCTTGCTAGCCAAAAAAATACGGGGCCGATGGGATTCGAACCCACGATCACTTGATCGACAGTCAAGGGACTTATCCAGGCTAATCGACGGCCCCGATTATGAATTTTTTAATTGTACACTTTCTGCCCAAAAACTTTATTTTTCAGACAAATATAAAAATCTTTGTTTTATTATAGCGGAAAACTTACGACTTACAACTCAAAATATAAATTTTCCCTTTCGATATATTTTCTGTATTCTACCCAAGACTTTCTGTCTTGCAACACTTATTCCATTGCCCTAAAAATTTTCTTAACAAAACAACTATGGGCGATACAGGACTTGTATCAAGCCTCCGGCACAAGCCGGAGTTTCTTCACGCTCAATCCAAGAACTTTTATGTACAAGAACTTGTTTTTGATTGTATAGATAATCTTGTCAACAAAACAACTATGGGCGATACAGGACTTGAACCTGTGACCCCTACCATGTCAAGGTAGTGCTCTAGCCAACTGAGCTAATCGCCCAAATAATAGTTTTGGTTAAAATAAAAATGGGCGGGGAGGGACTCGAACCCTCACGTCCCTTCCGGGACATTGGATTTTAAGTCCAAGGCGTCTGCCAGTTCCGCCACCCGCCCATTTTTTCTTATTCTACAATTAACCCGCTCTTTGTCAACAAAACTCGTTAATCTTCTTGGCGTTTATTTCTCTACTTTTACAACAAAAACAGAATTTCTTCTTTCTTTTATATTTAATTAGTTTTTTAACCAAAACCCTAATTTTTTATATCGCCTTTTATGGAGGCGAAAACCGGATTTGTATCCAATATCAGCCGAAGGCTGATGGTCCGAAGGACATTATTGGATCCGAAAATATTTCCTCACAACCTCAAGTTTTTAGTTGTCAATGGAGCTTCTGTCGTAACGTTGCTGGAGGCGGGAACCGGATTTGAACCGGTGAATAGCGGTTTTGCAGACCGCCCCCTTGGACCGCTTGGGTATCCCGCCACTTTGGAGATAGAAAAAAATTTGCTATTTAACTTTAATTTTTCCTGTAGCAATCTCTTCTAAAGCGCTTTCTAAAACTTTTTCGTCCGGATCTTCAATAAGCGCCTTTTCCCCGTCTGCCAGCATGATTGCTCTTTTTGCCGCTAAAATTACCAGTTTATACACCGAGCCATCGCTTGCACTTAATAACTCCTCTAAAGAATATCCTTGGTAACGCATACTTATCATTTCCCCTTTTCTCGTCTTGGTTAATAAATAAAGATTACTATTTTTTTCCCGTTATTTTTATTTCTTTAGGAAAAATTATTTCTTCTACTTGCTTAAAAGTATTTTCTATTTTTTTATTCACTATTAGATGCTCATACTGCTTGCCAACTCTTGCCTCTTCTTCGGACAAATCTATACGTTTCTTTATTTCTTTAGCTTCTTCTGCTCTCTTACCCAGGCGCCTCTTCAATTCTTTTTTGTTCGGCGCAGCAATAAAAATGGTGGTTATTTTACCACCTTTAAAGTGTTTTTTCAAATACATTCCTCCCTTAACGTCAATACACAAAACTAAATCCTTTTTTTTGCTTTTGGCTAATAGATAGAATAACTTTGGCGTACCATAATAATTCCCTAAAACTTTTTGGCTTTCTAAAAAAAACTTCTTTTTCTTCAAGCGAATAAATTCTTCTTCACTGACAAAAAAGTAATCTTTCCCTTCTTCTTCTTGCTCGCGTTTTATTCGAGTAGTGGCCGCGATTCCGCGCATTAAATCTTTTTTTACCCCTTTTTTCTTAAATAACAACTCTACTATTGTGGTCTTCCCCGCTCCTCCAGGTCCGGACAAAACAAAAATATTAATTTTTTTCTTCTCTTCAGTCCTTTTAGCTGGAGAATTTTTTTTCACTTTCTTACTTTTTTTTTCATCCTTTTTATTTCCCACACTTCTCCCTTTTTTATTATTTTTCCCCCTTCAATACATTCTACTCTATATTCTGCGCCTGCTCCCTAATCCTTTCCAGGTAATTTTTAGATTCCACAATTAAAAAAGAAGTTTTTCTTTTTTTTGTCTTGCTTGAGGCAGCATTCAGCTCACGAGATATTTCCTGAGTTAAGAAATCTATCGCCTTTCCTTTTAGTTGGTCTTTGGAAGATTTAATTTTCCCTTCTATTTTACTAATATAAAATGTTGCCAAGGAAACTTCTTCGTCGATATCCTCTTTATCGTTTTCCTCTCTATTAGCCTGAGGTTTTAAACGCCTAACTTCTTCAAGATTCTTTTTGAGCTTTTTAAGATTTGTTTCGACTTCTTTTTGAATAGCTTTCCCTTCTTTTTTCTTAAAGTCTAATAACCCATTTAAGGCTTTTTTTAGCGCTGCTTGAATAAGTATTTGAGAATTTTTATTCCTCTTGTCCCAAAAAATAACCTGCGGAAGATTAAAAATCTCATTAATTTTAATATCCCCCTTAAGATTATACTTTTTTGCGATTTTTTTAAGTTCCCCGATATATTTTTTTACAGCTTTCTCATTAATTTGAATAGTCGGAACTTGATCACGATTTAAAAAAATAAATATTTCTACCCGCCCGCGAGATACAAAACATTTAGTTTCTTTTTTTATTTTTTCCTCAAAAGGAATATCTTCTCCGGGTAAGTTCTGAACAACAACATCCAAATACTTAAAATTTAAAGAGCGTATTGTCACTTGCGCGCTTTGCTCTCCTTTTTGACAGCGCGCAGAAGCATAAGCGGTCATCGAACGCATTACCACACCCTCCGCTTTTCTTTTTCTTGCACTTCTTCATCAGTAGGATAAAGATCACACACTATTTCTTCGGGAGTAAACCACAACTTTATCTCCCTCTCGGCTTCTTCGTTGCTACTTGAAGCATGAATAACATTTTCAAATAACCCGGTGGTTAAAATTCTTCCGTAAGCTCCTCTAATACTTACTGGGTCAGCTTCTTCTGGATTAGTAGCTCCGGCGACCTTTCTTACCTTTTTGATCGCTTCTTCCCCCCAATAAACCAATGCCATAACCCTATTTTCTCCATGCAACTGTCCGGTTATATACTTCGCGAGCTCCGGGTAAAATGTTTCATTCTTAAGATGGTGATAGTGCTGGTTAGCTAGAGATACCTCTACTTTTACCACCTTAGCCCCAATTATTTTTAATTTTGTTTCTGAAAGTCGGCTTAGAATATTGCCCGTTAATGATTTTATTAACCCATCTGGCTTAATAATTACTAAAGTTGCTTCTTCTCTCACGCGGTCCTCCTTTTTCCTCTTTTAATTTTTTCCCTCATTTGCAAAATCTCTAAATCCAACCCTTGGCCTTCTGCCTCCCAATATTTTTACCTTTCTTCTTGTTTACTTTTTAATCTTTTTAATAATTCTTTCTAAGTCCAACAAAGTGTAGTACTCCACAATTATCTTGCCCCGATTATTTCGACAACTAGAAATCTTAACTTTTGTTCCTAGGGCTTGTTGTAACTCTTCTTCTACTTCTGCCACAAATGAATCCACTTTTCTTTTTTTCGGAGAAACAAGCCTAGCCTTTTTTTCAATCTCCCTTACAGACAATCCGTCTTTTAATAATTGGTGGAATATCTTTTGTTGTTCTTGAATTTTTCCAGCCCCTAAAATTGCTCGTGCTTGAGTTCTAGTAATCTGCCCTGCCTGCAATGCTCCCTGAATGTTATCCGGAAGCTTCAATAAGCGCAATATATTTGATACTGTTGTTTTATTTTTCCCAGTAAATTTTGCGGTATCTTCTAATGAAAATCCAAACTCCTCTCCTAACCTTCTAAACGCCTTTGCCTCTTCCAGGGGATTTAAATCTGTTCTTTGCAGATTTTCGATAATCGCTAGAACAAAAGCCTCTTTATCATCTACTTCCTTAACTATCGCCGGCACATTATTAAGATTTAATATCTTTGCCGCTCTTAATCTTCTTTCTCCAGCAACAATTTCATATTTTCCTTCATTAACTTTTCTCACCACTATGGGTTGGATAATCCCCTTCTCCTTGATTGATTGCGTTAATTCTTCCAGCTCTTCTTTATTGATTCTTTGCCGTGGCTGGTTTGTTGCCAGTTGTATTTTATCCACTTGCAAATACACAAACTCTTGTGGCACAATAGTTTGTGTATTCTTAGGAATAAGCGCTTCCAGTCCTCTCCCTAACACTCTTTTTTCCATTATCTTTTTTTCTCCTTATTTAATTCTTTAATGTCTATCTCTCTCCCTAATATTCCTTGCGCTAGCGTTAAATACGCTTTCGCTCCAACACAATCAGAATCATAAAAATGAATTGGTTTTCCAAAACTAGGGGCTTCTGCTAATTTTACATTCCGGGGGATAATAACCCCGCATGTCTTGGGACCAAAAAAGCTCCTTACCTCTTCAATCACTTGTAGTGTAAGGCGAGTGCGAAAATCAGCCATCGTTAGTAACACGCTGCGAATATTTAGCGTAGGATTTATTCTCTGTCTAATCAACTCCGCAGTCTGGGCAATCTTTGAAACTCCTTCTAAAGCATAATATTCACACTGGACAGGGACAATTAATTCTTGAACACTCCCTAAAACATTTACAGTTAATAGGCCTAAAGAAGGGGGTGCGTCAATGATGATATAAGAAAATATTTCCTGAGCCTCTTTTATTTTTTTGCTTAATATTTTTTCTCTATTCTCCATATTAACAAGCTCTACCTCCCCTCCAGTTAAAGAAACATCTGAAGGACAAATATGCAAGCAAGGCCATTCTGTGCTGTAAACACTCTCCATTAAGTTATTCTTTCCCATTAAAGCATCATACACAGTGTTCTTCCCACTACTATCAAAACCTACCCCAGAGGTAGCATTTCCTTGAGGATCCATGTCAATAAGCAATGTTTTTTCTCCACCCAACCCTAGATATGCGCTTAAATTAATTGCTGTAGTTGTTTTTCCAGTTCCCCCTTTTTGATTACAAATTCCAATTATTGTTCCCATGATAACTTTGTTTCTATTTTTTATCCGATTTTGAGTTTTATTACAATAAAGACTAGGTTTTCACGTGAAAACCTAGTCTTTATTGTAATACAGTACACAATTTTGTCAAGATTTTATATATTAGGAAATGTGCTAATAGCGTATCTTTGTTTTTAACAAGTATCTTATCCCTAAAATTACTTTCCCTCCTCTCCCTGCTTACCGTTTTCTTTTCGTTCCTTCCTCAATAAATATTAGCGACATTTCCCCATCATTTTTTTAGCTATTTAGTTTAGTAACTTTATTTTGTTCTGTTGCCAGGCCGTTCAGAGATTACAAAACCCTAACGCAAATTTAGCTAGATTCTACCGTTTTCACGTGAAAACGGTAAGCCTTATTCTCTTTTTACCGCATCCTTATTAAAATAAAATAAGATACTCTTATAAGAGAAGCAACCGAGCTATCGTAAATCTCATTAGCCCCTTAACGCTGCAAAAGAATTGCCGTGTTATTTTATCATGTTTTCCCAAAGGCTACCAGAGACGAAGAGAAAGAGAGATTTTTTTCTCCCGTATCAATGGATAATACTTAGCTTAACCTAGCATTGTTCATTGATTGAACACTATATTTGATCTTCTTCTTTTTCCTTTTCCTCGTTTTCACGTGAAAACGCTCTCCAAACACTATTTGTTTCCTTTTTTTACTGTTTAAAACCAGACATATCTCCCTGGGATTAGTAGGAAGAAAGAAGTATTTTTGGGAAAAATTTATTTAAGACTTTCTAAAGAGGGTTGTGATTTAGCCATATACCCCTGATAGGCAAAAGTAAGCAAGTTTTGCACAAACCAATATAGTGTTAGTGCCGCAGGAAAATTATAGAAAATAACCCCCAACAAGACTCCAAAAAATAACCCCATCTTTTTTTGCTCAGGAGCAGCAGAGGAGCCAGTAGTAAATTTTTGCTGCAAAAGTCCAATTACCATTATTAAAATCGGTAATAAATTAACATAATGGGGGTAAAACCCCAACCGGAATAAGTGATCTGGCTCAGAAAGATCCGAAATCCATAAGAAATGCGCTCCTTTTAATTCCACAAAACGAAACAGCACTTGATAAAGAGCAATAAATATTGGAAACTGGAAAAACAAAGGCAAACACCCGCCTATGGGGTTAATTTTGTATTTCTTATATATCCCCATAGTTTCTTTTTGGAGTTTTTGGGGATTATCCTTGCATTTTGCTTTAATTTTTTCGATTTCTGGCTGCACCAATTGCATTTTCTTCATTGCTTTAGTGCTTTTGATGGTAAACGGAAACAACACCACATAAATAAGAATGGCGAATAAAATAATGCTCCAGCCCCAGCTCCTTGTGATTGAATGAAGGAAATACAAGACCTTAACCATCCCTATCCCTAAGACATGAAAAAATCCATAATTCATAATACCTTGGAGCCCAAAAGGTTTTAGTGCCTTTTCTGACTGTGGCCCAACATATAATATTATTTCTGGCAAGGATGAAAGCGCATAAAGATATCCTGTTTTGTTGTTTTCCACCCATTTGATATCGTAGTCACCACTCAATAAGGAAATACAGTAGTAGCGATTTCTAGCCCCGGCAAAATTAACATTAAAGTATTCTTTATCCTTAATTTTTTTCGCCCCTTGTCTTTTTACTGAACCTTCCTTTTCCCAAAATATTTCTTGATATCTTTGGTCCAACATATTTGAGTGCAACGTATTAGAGAATATAACCATTGATTTCCTAAGCGCAGATGATGCACTTATTTTTATAGTATTTTCCCCGAATACGAATTCTTTCCAGTTATTATTTACATCACTAAATCGAATTCGGGTATTATTTACAGAAACACTATACTCAATCTCCTTTGTATCTGGGTCAAAGCCGATATTCTGAAATGGCAATGTATTTTCTAGACTGCCCAAAGACAGAGAAGCGATGTAACCACCTCGGGGAGAATAGTTTATGATAAACTCATTTATTTTTACTGTCGGAAATGTCTCTGTAGTATCCAGCGGCCCTAAATTATTTTTTACAATTTCCCCAGAAAAAGATGATGGTACTTCGTCTTGAACAGGGGTAACTACACTTTTAGGAGCGGGGGGGGCATTGGTTGTTTTTTGAGGAAGAAACCTAGAGTATAAACCTAAAAATACAATAATAATGAGAAATGCCAGAATTGTTTTTTTGTCCATTATTTTACCGGATCAAATCCGCCTCTCGAGAAAGGATTGCAGCGAATTATTCTTAAACATATTAATTTTAATGCCTTTCCTAATGAATATTCTGTCAACGCCTTTTTGGCATATTCGGAACATGTTGGAATATAAATGCACGTTCCGGGAAAGATAAACGAACAGCTTTGGTAAATATTAATGAAAAAAACTGCTATTTTTTTCATTTAGTCAGCTTTTTCCGCCCTTTTTGTCGTCTACGTTGAATTGTTTTCTTCCCGCCGGCTGTAGCTGTGCGTGCTCGAAATCCATGCTTCCTTTTTCCTTTTAATTTGGTCGGAGTTTTTATATTTTTCTTCACCCGACTACCCTCCTTTAAGCACCAGTTTTGCTTTTATTATTTTCGAAAATGATAAGAAAAAATTTTAGCACATATTAACTTTGTGTCAACCATAAAGATATTGCAATCCTAGATTAATAGCTGTATAATTAAATCTCTTTCTGGTAGTGTGCATAAACTGTGAATCTTGTGAATTAAACTAATAATGACAGACCATATTTGGCAAACTTGTAAAGAAAAGCTTCGAACTCTTTTAGGAGAAACTTCCTACGACACATGGATTGCTCCTTTGGTTGTCGGTAAAATCGACAAAACATGTTTAGTTTTAGAAGCCCCGGATAATTTTTTTAAAAGCTGGGTAGAAACAAATTATCTTCCCCAAATTAAACAAATATTAAAAGAGACAGATAATCTTTCCGTCCAAGTTTCTTTTGAGGTAAACCCAAGTATCCTTAAAAAGAAAACTAATAAAATGTTTAAAACAATCCAAAAAACATTTCGCGAAGAACCACAACATTCTTTAAGACTAAACTCCCGCTTTACTTTTGACAATTTTATTGTTGGTGCTTCTAACCGCATGGCTCACGCTGCTTCTTTAGCTGTAGCAGACGCTCCCGGTAAATCATATAACCCAATTTTTATTTATGGAGGAGTAGGACTAGGTAAAACCCACTTAATGCAAGCTATTGCTCACAAAATCCTTAGTAAAAACCACAATGCTATAGTGAAGTACACCTCATCAGAAAAATTTACTAATGAGCTTATAATGTCCATCCGGAATCGCTCAACAGAAAAATTTCGTCACAAATATCGAGATAGCGATGCTTTATTGATTGATGATATACAGTTTTTATCAGGAAAAGAAGCTGCCCAGGAAGAATTTTTCCACACATTTAATGTCCTCTACGATTACCATAAACAAATAGTTGTTTCATCTGATCGTCCCCCAAAAGAAATCCCCCGACTAGAGGAAAGACTAGTAACTCGTTTTAACTGGGGGTTAGTTGTTGATGTCCAGCCTCCTGATTTTGAAACCAGAGTAGCAATACTCCAGAAAAAATTAGAGAAAGACCCTATTAAGATAGACCCGGAGATAATTTATTTTATAGCTGAAAACATCACAACGAACATTAGAGAGTTAGAGGGAGCTTTAGTGAGAATTATTGCCTACTCATTAATTGAAAACCACCCCATTAGCTTAACTTTAGCTAAACACATCTTAAAAGATATGGTAAAAGAAATATACAAAAGAATTACACCAGATACAATATTAGACAAGGTTAGTGAATACTTTAATACCCCAAAAGATTCTTTAAAAAAAGGGAAAAGAAATAAAGCTCTTGCTTTTCCGCGTCATATAGGGATGTATTTAACTAGAGAGTTGACTGATTTATCTTTACCAGAAATAGGAAGAGTGTTTGGGGCAAAACACCACACAACTATTCTTTACGCACACAAAAAAATTAAAGCAGAAATGACAACGAAAAATAAAACAAAATCTATTGTTGACATCTTGTCGCAGGAAATTAAAAGTTAGTAAAAGGATATTCACAATAGAAAAAGTTGCTTTTTCCGTTTATTTTAGTATAATATTTTTTCCGTACTGACATTTTCACAGCACTTACTACTAGTACTACTAATTTTCTACCCTTATGAAACTTAGAATCAGTAAAGAGGAACTGTTAAATCACTTGCAGGCAATTATTGGGCCTGCTATTACAAAACAACAATCCCCTATATTAAGTAGTGTTTTAATTGAAGCAAGAGAGAGGGAAGTCAAATTTACTTCTACAGACTTAGATATAACAATTATATCTAAGTATAAAGGGGAAATTATCGAACCAGGAAGTATCGCCGTTCCTACAAAAAGGTTTTTCTCGATTATTCGAGAACTTCCCCCTAAAGAAATAAGTATTGAAAAAAAGAAACAGACCCTCTTGATAACATGTGGAGAAATTGAATTTAAAATTAATACATTTGATCCTGATGAGTTTCCCCAAATTAAAGAAGAAGAGGATGTCTCGTTAATTAAAATAGATAGTGGGGATATGGAAGAAATGATAAGGCTCACTTCTTTCTGTGTGGGAGGGGAAGATTCCAACTATGCCTTAAGCGGTATATTGTTTGAGATTTTTAAAGATAAGATAAAATTAGTTGCAACAGACGGAAAAAGGCTATCATTTTCCCAAAAGCACCTTTCTCCTGGGCAACCAGAGGTTGGAAGTAAGTTATTTTTTATTTTACCAATAAAAGCAGTGAATGAGGTCTATAAAAATATTAAAGATAAAGAGGGGCAAGTTTATCTGTCTGTTAAAAAAAATAAAATCGGAATCACCTTTAATGGTGTTCAGATAATTGCCCGGCCGGTAGAAGGAGAATTTCCTGATTATTCACAGTATATCCCCGGTGTAGGGAAAAATAAAGTGAGTGTAGATAGGAAAAAAATGCTTTTTGCTTTGAAAAGGGCAGGGCTTTTATCTACACCTAGTTACCAAGGGGTGAATCTAGAAATTAAAAAAGAGACTATTGTCGTTTCCAAAAACAATCCACAATTAGGGGAAGTAAGAGAGGTAATAGATGTAAAGTATAACGGAAGTCCTCTTACTATAGGATTTAACCCTACATATTTAATTGATATTTTTAAAAATTTAGAAGAGGGAGAAATTAATATAGAGTTTTTTGGGGCGGATAAACCCGCAGTAGTAAGAAAAGAGGGATATGTCTATTTACTTCTCCCAGTAAAAATATAAAATAATGGGAGAGCATATAAAAGATCTTTTAGCTGACTTTCTCGAAACAGCAAAAAATAAACAAAAAGAAAAAGAAAAAGTGTGGGAGAAAGTAAAGAAAATTTTAGGAGAAGAAACAACAAAATATTTACAGATAGAAGAAATTACTGGGGAAAAAATAATTTTCTCTTCCATTGCTTCTGGGGCTAAGTATAATTTAGAGCTACAAAAAAAAGAAGTTGTGGAAGAAATAAAAAAAGATTTTCCCCAAATAAACAAAATAATTATAAAAGCAGGGAAAAATGAAACATAAATATGATGCAACTACAATTCAGGTTTTAGGGGGAATAGAAGCAGTCCGGAAAAGACCGGCGATGTATATTGGCGATACATCAGTAAAAGGGTTGCATCATTTAGCGTATGAAGTGGTGGATAACTCTATAGATGAGGTTAGCGGTGGGTATTGTGATAAGGTTAAAGTAACTATCCACTCAGACAATAGTATCTCGGTAGAGGATAATGGGAGAGGGATTCCTACAGGAATCCACCAAAAATTAAAAAAACCAGCACTAGAAGTGGTTCTTACAACACTTCATGCCGGCGGGAAGTTTGATCATCAAGCTTACAAGGTTAGTGGAGGATTGCATGGAGTAGGAGTCAGCTGCGTTAATGCCTTAAGCGAGTGGTTAGACGCGGAAGTAAAAAGGGAAGGGAAAATTTGCCGGCAGAGTTTTGAAAAAGGAGAAACAAAAAGTAAACTAAAAATTATTGGAAAAAGTAAACAAACCGGGACAAAGATTACCTTTAAACCGGACTCAACTATTTTTTCTGTGGAGGAATTTTCTTTTGATATTCTTTCCCAGAGGCTGCGCGAGTTGGCATTCTTAAATAAAGAAGTAGAAATTACTCTTGAAGATGAAAAAAAAGAGAAAAAAACAATATTCCAATTCAAGGGAGGAGTAATTTCGTTTGTAGAGTACCTAAATCGCAATAAAGAGCCGCTACATAAAAAAGTTATTTATTTTCAAAAAGAAAAAGACGGTGTTATAGTTGAAGGATCTGTGCAGTATAACAAAGGGTATAAAGAAATAATATATTCCTTTGCGAATAATATAAATACTATTGAAGGGGGAACACATCTAAGCGGATTTAAAACAGCGCTAACTAGAGCACTAAACCAATACGCCCGAGGAAAAAAAATGCTTAAAAATCTCAGCAATATTTCTGGTGATGATGCTCGTGAGGGAGTTTGCGCGGTTGTAAGCGTAAAAATACCTAATCCACAATTTGAAGGACAGACAAAAACTAAATTAGGTAATTCAGAAGTAGATGGGCTAGTTAGTTCTATTGCGTTTGAAGCGTTGAGCTCTTTTTTTGAAGAAAACCCAACAGTGGTGAATAAAGTGGTACAAAAAGCTATTTTAGCAGCTAGAGCCAGAGAAGCGGCTCGAAAAGCCAGAGAGCTGACTCGAAGAAAAGGAACACTAGACACTGCGAATTTACCGGGGAAGCTTGCTGATTGTTCAGAAAAAAATCCACAATTTTGTGAATTATATATTGTGGAAGGAGAATCTGCCGGGGGGAGTGCAAAACAGGCTCGGGATCGAAATTTCCAAGCAATCTTGCCAATCAAGGGTAAGATTCTAAATGTGGAAAAGGCTCGGTTAGACAGAGTGTTGAATAGCGAAGAAATAAGAACGATCATCTCAGCATTAGGAACAGGGGTGGGGAATGAATTAGATATTACGAAGTTAAGATATAATAAAGTTGTTATTATGGCGGATGCAGACACTGATGGATCACATATCCGGACATTGATTTTAACCCTGTTCTATCGTCATATGTTACAACTAATTGAAGGAGGGAATATTTATATTGCCCAACCACCTTTGTATCGAGTTAAAAAGAAAAACTGGGAAGAGTATATTCATACCGAAAAAGAAATGAACGAAATGATTTTTTCTTTAGGAACTAAAACGGCAAGGCTAAAAAAAGAAGGAAAAGGGGGGAAAGAGTTTAGCCAAAAAGAAATGGGGAGGTTAATAAAGTTACTTACTGCGATTGAGCAAGTAGAATTATCTTTGGCGAGGAAGGGGGTTTCTTTCAAGGAATACCTTGTGGCATCTGATTTCAAGAAGAATAAATATCCCGCCTACAAAATTACTATTCAACAGAAAGCGGTGTTTGTTTTAGATGAAGAAGAGCTTGCTTCTTATGGGGAGATAGAAGAGCTAGACCGTTTAGAGATTTATGAATTACACGAAATAAAAAAAATTGCCAATGAATTGGAAAAAATTGGGAGTACACTACAAGAATATTTGCCGCAGGAAAAGAAAATATTTGTTTTAACTGGGGAAGACGGGCAAGAGGGAGCGAACTGTGAAAGCTTAAAGGAAATGTTAATAGAAGTGAGGAAAATGGCAACCAAAGGAATGCAAATCCAACGCTATAAAGGTTTAGGGGAGATGAATCCGGAACAGCTATGGGAAAGTACGATGGATCCTCAAAAAAGAACATTAGTGAAAGTTGTCCTGGAAGATACTGTAGAGGCTGATCGGATTTTTACTATTTTAATGGGTGATCAGGCACAGCCGCGCAGAGAATTTATTCAAATGTATGCCCACGAGGTTAAAAATCTTGATGTATAAAGAAGAGTATAATTTAATATAATATGGAAATACCAAAAGAATCAGAAGAAAGAATTGTTGATCGATATTTAGAAGAAGAGATGAAGGAGTCTTATCTTTCTTATGCGATGAGTGTTATTGTCAGTCGGGCTCTTCCAGACATTAGAGACGGATTAAAACCGGTGCAAAGAAGAATCCTTTATTCAATGCATGAGCTGCATCTGCGTTACAACCAATCATATAAAAAGTGTGCCAGAATTGTAGGGGAGGTGTTAGGAAAATATCATCCTCATGGAGACTCGTCTATCTATGCGGCGCTGGTACGCATTGCCCAGGATTTTTCTTTAAGATATCCTTTAGTGGATGGACAAGGCAATTTTGGGTCAATAGACGGAGATCCGCCTGCAGCAATGAGATACTCTGAAGCTAGGATGGAAAAAATAACAGACTATATTTTACAAGATATTGACAAAAAGACAGTCAATCTATTTCCGAATTTTGATAATTCCTTGCAGGAGCCGGAAGTTCTTCCTTCAGTTCTTCCGAATATGTTGCTGAATGGAGCCAGCGGCATTGCGGTAGGAATGGCTACCAATATTCCTCCGCATAATCTAAAAGAGGTTTGTGACGCTATAATTTATGCAATAAAGAATCCCAAGTGCACGGTGAAAGATCTATGTAGATATGTCCAAGGGCCGGATTTTCCTACTGGAGGGATAATTTGCGGAAAGACAGACATTATGAATATGTACAAACAAGGCCGGGGGAAACTTACTGTTAGGGCAAAAGCAGCGATTGAAAGAGAGAAGAATAAGAGTCAAATTATTATAACCGAAATTCCTTATCAACTGAATAAAACCACGCTGATTGAACAAATTGTCCACCTAATAAACCAGAAAAAAATTGAAGGGATTGCTGACTTGAGAGATGAATCTTCAAAAGAAGGAATCAGAGTTGTTATTGAATTAAAGCGAGATGGTCAACCGGATATAGTGCTAAACAGATTGTACAAACACACAAGTATGGAAAATACTTTTGGGGCAATATTTTTAGTTTTAGTGAACCGCCAGCCGCAAACATTAAATTTAAAAGAAATGGTGCTTCACCATATTCATTTCCGAAAGGAAGTAATTAGAAGAAGAACACAATTTGAGCTTAACAAAGCTTTGGCTAGGGCTCATATTTTAGAGGGGTTTAAAATTGCTTTGGAATTTTTAGACCAAGTAATAGAAATAATTAAAAAATCTAAAAATCCTCAAGAAGCAAAAGTAGCACTAATTAAAAAATTTAAATTTAGCGATATTCAAGCACAAGCTATTTTAGAAATGCAGCTACAAAGGCTTTGTGCTCTAGAGAGGGAAAAGATCGAACAGGAATATCTAGAGCTGCTAAAAAAAATAGAGTACTTTAATTCTATCCTTTCTTCGGAGAAAAAACAGGAAGAAATGATAAAGGAAGAATTAACAGAAATAAAAGAAAAGTTCGGTGACCCTCGGAGGACAAACATAGTTGCTCAAAAAGAAGAAATAGAAGTTGAAGATTTGATAGTAGAGGAAGATATGGTAATTACTATTAGCAAAAGTGGCTACATTAAGAGAATTCCTCTAAGCAACTATCGGCAACAAAAAAGAGGTGGTAGGGGTGTTAACGCAATGTCCACATCAGACACTGACTTTGTTGAGCATTTATTTGTTGCTTCCAGCAAGGACATGCTTCTAATTTTTACTAGCGAAGGCAAAGTGTATTCCTTGAAAACTTATGAGGTTCCTTTAGGGTCAAGAATTTCTAAGGGTAGAGCGATCGTTAATGTGTTACAATTAAACTCTACTGTGGAAATTAAGACTGTTTTATCGATTAAAGAATTTGATCCCAAGATGTTTATTTTTATGGCTACTCAGCTGGGTATTGTGAAAAGGGTTTCTTTGGAGTTGTTTGCTAATGTAAGAAAAACAGGTATTGCTGCTATTAACTTAAGTGATGAGGATCAGTTAATTGGAGCACATTTATGTGAGGAAAAAGATGAAGCTGTGCTTGCCACCAAAAAAGGATTATCAATTAAATTTAAAATAAAGGAAGTTAGACCTACCGGCAGACAATCACAAGGGGTAAAAGGAATCAAACTAGGTAAAGGAGATATTGTTTTAGGGGCAGTCTTGGTGTCGACTACCCTGAAGAAGGAAAATTTCTATCTGCTTACTGTTACGAAGAATGGATTTGCTAAAAGAACTCATATTGATGGTTATCGTTCTCAGTCTAGAAGCGGTAAAGGGGTAACGAACATTAAGTTATCTTCCAAGATCGGAGAAGTTCAGGGTTTGGCGCTGGTAAAAAATAATGACGGAGTAATGGGAATTACACAAAAAGGAATTTTAATAAGAATTAACATAAAAGATGTGCGTGTCTCCGGACGAGCTACCCAAGGAGTAAAAATAATTAATCTAGATAAAGGGGACAATCTTTCGACCATTGCTAGAATTATTCCTGAGGAAGAGTAGAATTAAAAAATATGCAGCGTTAGGTTTTTAGCTGGCAACGTAAGAGAATGTATTGACAATTTTAATTTGTGTTTTAAAATAAAATCCGTTTAGAAAGTAGTAAGCACAGAAAAACAAACACTACATAAGATGACCCCATCGTCTAGCCCGGTTCAGGACATCGCCCTTTCACGGCGACGGCGCCGGTTCAAATCCGGCTGGGGTCGTTTTTATTTTTCAGAAGGTTAAAAAAGAAGGAGGAAAATAAAATCGATACGGGTAATGAAGGTAAGACTGGAAAAACTAATTTCTGGCTGGAAAATATAAAGCGTTCGGTAAAAGAAAAAAAACCTATAGGGGTGTGGATCTTCGGGGGCATTAATTTTTTTATTTTTGGTACTTTATCTTTAGTGTTTACAGTTAAAGCCTACATTGGTAATTCATCGTCTGATGTGAATAATGTTATAGAAGAAATGAAAAAAGTGTTTCCGGAAGTGAGTGTAAATCCGGAACAATTAAAAGTTGCAATGTTAATACAGATAGTGTTAGCGACAATATTTTTGATTTCCGGATACGGATTGATCTTAAGAAAAGAATGGGGCAGAAAAGTAACTCTTTATTTTTCTTTTTTTACGGTAGCCGTAGCGTTTATTGCCGCATTACTTAACTCTGCTTTAATCACACAGGCCATTGTTCAAATTACTTACCCAGGTATTCTGATTATTTATTTTACTAACAAGAAAGTAGAAAAGTTTTTTCTTCCGCCGCAGCCAGAGGAAACAGAAAAAAAGAAAATAACGGATTAGATCTAAACCCAGATTATTTTTTGATGGAAGTAAGCATTGGGTTGATGATTAGCAAACATTTAGGAAGATAGCTACAATTTTCATTCCGAAAATACCTCGAAACTTAGCCTGAGAATCAAATATGCCTTGCAATCAAGAAATGTTTATGATAAATTTTAGTTAGTATAATGGGAAAGTATTTAATAATATTAAATATTTTGTATTTAGCAGTTTTTTCTGGTCAATCTTTTGCTGAAGAAGAGTGGGAAGAAGAAAAAAGTGACCATTTTATTGTTTATTTTCAAGAAGAGGCAGGTAAAGAATACGCGCGGGAAACAATATCACAAGCTGAAGATGCGTATGACAAATTAGGAGAAAAACTAAAGCTAAGGCGTTTTGATTATTGGACGTGGGATAATAGAGCGAAGATTTATATTTATGCTAATCGCCAGGCATATCTTAAAGGGTCAGGAAGGCAAGTCTGGTCTGGTGGATCTGTAGATATTGAAAAAAAGATTATTAAATGTTTCCCAATGCAGAAAAAATTCTTCGATAGAGTTCTTCCCCATGAGCTAACACACATTGTTTTCCGTGAATATGTTGGCAACGACACAGAGCTTCCTCTATGGCTAGATGAAGGAATGGCTTGCTCTAGTGAGAAAGGGTACAACAAACGCTACATCGTTAACGCATGTAGTTTGCTGGAAAAAGATATGATGCTTCACTTAGACGTGTTGAATGGTATTGGGCACAATAATATAACCGCGCCAATAAGGTTTTATATTTCTTCGGTGTCGTTAACTGACTATTTATGGAAAGAGTTCGGATCGGAAAAATTTCGCAAAATGTGTTATTTGATGAGAGAAAAAAAACACAATATTGAAAAAGCATTATTAGAGGTGTATCCGTTTAAATCCTTGCAAGATCTAGATGACCAGTGGTTTGCTTATTTAAAAAGCGATTGTTTGTGAGAAAAAATATTTTTTGTATTAATATAGATAAGGGAGATAAAGATGAGTGAAAATGAAGAAATATTATTAGTGGGGGACAACAAAAGGGATGTAACAACGCTAGAAACGATGTTAAAGAAAGCTGGGTATTCGTGTATTTGGAAAGCAGAAAGCGCTGATGAGGCATGTAATTTAGCGAAGGAAAGGGATTTTTGTGTAATTATTTTAGATGTAATCTTTCTAGACAGAAATAATGGTTTAGTGAAGAAACTAGTAAGAGTTAATCCTTCTTCTAGCATTCTAACGGCGACTCCTTACAACATGATTGCTAAAGCAATTACATACATGGAAGAAGGGTCGTTTGGGTATATTACTAAACCATTCAATGATTCCGAAGTTAGTATAGTTACAGAACACGCAGTAGACCATTTTCTTTTAAAAGGCTCTGATAAAGAGAAAAAACACTTTGCTAAGCTTTCGGTAGTTGATGGGCTGACCGGGTTATATAATGTGCGCCGGTTTTGGGAAGTTATCGAAGAAGAGTTCCGTAAAGCTCGTCAGTATCCATCGCAACTATCTTTGTTAATGGCAGATATTGATGATTTCAAAAAATTTAATGATAGCAAAGGACATCAGGAAGGAGATAAGTTACTTAAAGATTTTGGGGCTTTAGTAAAAAGCAGTCTTGTCCAAGATGAGGGAACTGGGTTCCGTTATGGGGGAGAAGAGTTTGTGTTAATAATTCCAAATACGACTAAAAGAGAAGGACACTTAGCAGCTGAGCGACTTTTAGGGTTTGTTCGATTGCGTCTGCCAGTTACTGTCAGTATGGGGTTGGCTAATATCCCTGAAGACGGAATAGACCCAAAGGTTGCTGAACCAAAAGATCTGGTAAAAATGGCTGACCAGCGCCTGTATAAAGCCAAAGAAAGCGGAAAAAATAAAGTCTGTATTCTATAATGAATACCTTTACAATAATTTTTATAATGCTTATTGCTACACTGGGGCCTGCGCTTGTTATTGGTGCAGTAGGGTTTGCAGCTGTTCAGTCTTTAGGGCGTAACCCTTCAGCAGCACCGAAAATATTTATCTCGATGATAATATCATTTATATTCGCTGAATCAATAGCAGTAATCGCTCTCTTGGCGGTAATGAATATTTTCCGATAATTTATAAAGTAAGAGAAAGGAATGCGGGCAGTAATCCGGGACTACCAAAAAAATTTTTTTAGCGGACTTTTAAAAAAAGTAATTCTTCCTGGAGAAGACGGGGAATTAGCAATCTGGGATTTTCACCAAACGATAGTTACCCGTCTTAAAAAAGGGGAAATAGTTATGCAGCTAGATGATTTAAGCTGGCGGACCATGGAAATAAGAACAGGTATTGCTAAATTTCACCATAATGAATTAGTGGTTTTGTGTTTTTGATTATCTGTGAAGGTGATAGGAGAGAATAAAGAATGTTTGTATCCATAATTGTAATACAATTTGTGACATTTATTGGAATTATAGTTGCGTTAAGAGGGCTTTTGTATCGGAACGCTCAACAAGCAGTAAATAGACTACAGGTTTTACATGAAGAAACGTTAGAAAAAGAAAGTGTGCTCAAAGAAGAAATTACTTCTGCCAAACAATTAAGAGAGGAAGAAGCGGTAAAAGCTAAAGAAGAAGCAGAAAAAATTGTTGAGGAAAGCAGAGAAAAAGCGCAACAAGAAGCGGAAAAGTTACTTGATGAAGCTAGAGAGGAAGGAAAAAGAATTGCAGAGAAAGCGGAAGGACAATTAGAAAAATTTAAAACCCGGGTAAAAGATGAATTAGAAACTCAGTCGATCAAGTGGATAGAAAAAGCGATAGATCTAGTACTAGATCCCCATCTGAAAAAAAGTTTTCACCATGATCTAGTTGAGCAAGTTATTACAGAACTGGAGACAGCAGGGGAAAAAACAATTACTGAAATTAAAGATATTAAAGAGGTAGAAGACATTGAAGTAATTTCTGCCGGAGAATTAGCTGAAGATCACAAAGAAAGGGTTAATAAGTTGCTTCGGAAATGTTTTTCTGAAGAAGTAAAATTTCATTTTAAAGTGAATGCTAGTTTGCTGGGAGGGATAGTAATTGATTTAAGAAAGAAGATTTTAGACGGAAGCATAAGAAACCGTATTAGTCAGGCTTTAAAAAAAGTTCAGGAGGTATAGTGTGGCAACTCTATGCGACATTCAAAAGGATAGGGAAGGGATGGATTTGTTGCATGAAATAACGGAAACACTTAAAGGGGCAAGCGCTGCTCGACTCCACGGACTTCAAGGACAGAAAAAAAGTACCAAGTTCAATGAATATCTGGAAGATTTTTTCCGAATATTAAATTTACAACATGTAGTTCATCCTTTTTTAAGAGAAGAAATATCACCGCCAATTTTAATTATTGCTCTTACATCTACGGATAGTTTTACTGGAGAAGTCAATTCGTCAATTGCCTCTAAAGTTTTAGATGGTTTTACTCCAGACAGAGACGAAGTTATAGTTATAGGAAATAGAGGGGCGGCCTTAATTGAAGAGCTAGGGGCTAAATGTACTGTTTTTGAAAAAGATTTAAGTGACGAGCAGCTACTTCCTGTGGCGCGGATGTTAACCAATACGATTACCGAGAAATATCTTAAGGGTAAGTTTAGAAAAGTAGATATTGTTTATCCGCATTTTGTATCTTTAGCCAGGCAGGAAGTAGTAAAACTGAACATCCTTCCGTTTCATCCGGCTAAAGCTATTCGAGGGGTGCAAGCTTTGCCGGAAGAAGGGCTTATCGAGCCTTCAGTATATCGGGTTGCCGAAATTTTAGTAAAATTATGGATGCTTCGACGGATAACTGAATTGTGCTGGGAATCTAACGTTTCTTTTGCTGCTGGGCGTATTCTCAGGTTAGAAGGAAGTTCTCAAGAGCTGGCAAGAGTGAAAGAGCAGTTGCGCAAAGAATATTTTAGAGTTAAGCATGCGTTAAACGATAAAAGTATTAGAGAAGTGTTTGCGGCGAGGATCGGGGTAGATAAATGACAATTCCTTTATTTGAAGTAAAAGATTCAGGAAGAATAAAAGAAATAAAAGAAGGTATTTTATTACTGGAAGGACTGCCCACCTGTATTTATGGACAGATTCTAAAATTAGTTGGCATAGAGGCTTACGGTATGGTTCTTGGGTTTGATGAACGCCTTGTTTCGGTTTTACCATTTTTTCCTACAGCAGGTGTTGATTTAGGGCAAGAGATGATTGTGGACAGAGAGTTTTTCCGGTTGCCGGTTGGTGAGAGCTATTTAGGTAGGATTGTTTCTGCTTTAGGGATACCGATGGATGGGAAGGCGAAGATTAAAGAAAAAGAGACTTTACCGGTGTTTTATGAAGCCCCGGGTGTAATGGAAAGGCAACCATTAACCGATTTATTTCCTACGGGGATTAAAATTTTAGATACGATGATTCCAGTAGGAAAGGGACAGCGGGAATTAATCTTGGGAGATAGGCAAACCGGAAAAACAGCGATAGCCCTAGACACAATTATCAATCAAAAAGGAAGAGGTGTCCCTTGTGTCTATTGTTGGATTGGAGGCGCTGCTGCTAATTTGGCAAAAGTATTAAAAATTTTAACAGAATCAGGAGCAATAGAGTATACAGCAGTTATTTCTGCAGATGCATCTTCTTCTATGGGCGAACAATATCTTGCTCCGTATGTTGCTGCAACGTTGGGTGAATACTTTATGCAAAAAGGTGGTGATTCTTTGGTCGTGTTTGATGATCTTACCAAACATGCTTGGATGTATCGACAGATTTCTTTGCTCATGGGTAGAGCTCCAGGAAGAGAAGCGTACCCGGGAGATATATTTTATTTGCATTCACAATTAGTAGAAAGATCTGGCCGGTTATCTGAAAAGTTAGGGGGTGGGTCAATGACTTTTTTACCGATTATGGAAACGCTTCAAGGAGATATTACCGGGTATGTCCAAAGTAACATGGTTTCCATGACTGATGGACAAATTTATTTGAATTCAGAATTATTCAATGAAGGATTTCGTCCAGCCATTGATATTGGGTTGAGTGTTTCACGTATTGGAGGGAAAATACAACCGCCGGCGTTGAAAGAAGTAAGCAAAGGATTACGCTTAGGGTATTTACAATATACAGAGTTACTAAGATTAATGCGTTTACGAACAAAAATGTCTGACGAAGCAAAAGAAAAAATGCGCCGTGGAGAAGCGTTGACTACAATGCTTATGCAAGGCGTGGCTAAACCGGTAGAGTTAGTAGAAGAGGTGATGCTATTTTTTGCCTTTTCGAAAAAAGTGTTAGAAATTCTAAGTCCCGAAGGAAGAATTAAATTTCAGAATGAGTTGATGAAGTATGCCTTAGAAAACACTCCGGAGCTGGTAGAAAAAATTAAAGAGAAGTGTGATTTAACTCCGGAAATACAAGCAGAGCTTACTAGTATGTTTGGTGATCTCTGCCGGGAAAAAGAAATTTTTTAGTATGAAAGGAAGAATAGTAGCTTTATATGGGCCGGTAGTTGATGTGCAGTTTAAAGAAGGACTTCCAAGAATATACGAAAAACTGATTACCTATAATTGCGAAGGAAATAAAGTAGCTATGGAAGTTTCCGGATATTGTGGAGAAGACAAGGTGCGGTGTATTGGTATTTCACCCACCTACGGACTAAGGCGAGGAGATGATGTAGAGTCAACCGGTGGGCCGATTGCTATTCCGGATGCAGCATCTATAACCGGACGAATAATAAATGTTTTAGGCGTCCCGGTAGACGGTAAGCCGTCGCCAGAGAATGTGGAACACTTTCCGATTCGAAGGGTAATGCTAACAAGGAAAGAAGCGGTTGGCGTTGAAGAGCCGGAAATGATGGTTACTGGAATTAAAGTTTTAGATTTATTATTTCCGTTGATGAAAGGGTCGAAAAGTGGAATTGTTGGCGGAGCAGCATTAGGGAAAAGTGTATTAACTTTAGAAATCATCAACAACATTACTAAAATATTAAAATGTCCTTGTGTTTTTTGTGGAGCAGGAGAAAGAACTCGAGAAGGGAATGAGCTTTTTTTTGAATTGGAAGCAGCAGGAGTCTTAGATCGAGTAGCAATGACTTTTGGGCAAATGAACGAATCTCCCGGGGCGAGATTCGAAATTGTAAACACCGGAATTACTTTAGCAGAATCATTTCAAAGGAAAGGCGAGGACGTGTTGCTGTTTATTGATAATGTCTATCGATATATTCAGGCAGGGAGTGAACTTTCTACTTTGTTGGGCCGGATACCTTCAGAAAGTGGATATCAGGCAACTATGGTTTCAGAAGTAGGAGAAGTCCATGAGCGAATTCGACGGCAGTGGGGGGCATCAATTACGTCAGTAGAGGCGGTGTATGTCCCGGCAGATGATTTAACTGATCCAGCAGTAGTAACAATTTTAGCGTTTTTAGATGCTTCTTTGGTATTTTCCCGGGAGTATATTAAGTTAGGGTTATATCCAGCAATAGATCCTTTGCGCTCAGCAAGTAGTTTTATGAGTGCTGTAATTGTTGGAGATAGACATTTTAACGTTGGGCAGGAAGTAAAGAGAGTTTTAAGAAAATTTGAAGATTTAAGTCGTTTAGTAGCTATTGTTGGGCTAGAAGAATTATCTGATTCTGACCGAAGAGATTTTGAAAGGGCAAAAAGAATTCGTAGTTTTCTTACTCAGCCATTTTTTGTAGCAGAAGCATATACCGGGAAAAAAGGACAGTATGTTCCTTTGGAGCAAACAATTCAAGGGTGTGAAAAAATTCTTCGAGGAGACTACGACGATATTCCCGAAGATAGACTTTATATGGTGGGGGCGCTTGAATAATTTTAAGCGATAAAAACACGGAGTAAAGATATGGCGTCATTAGGGGAAATATTGGTTCAGGAAAAATTGATTACAGTGGATAATTTAAACGCTGCGCTGCAACAGCAGAAAAAAACACCTAAGCCTTTGGGAAAGATTCTAGTGGAGCAGGGAGCCATCTTAGAGACAGATTTACTTAAGGCTCTAGCTAAGCAAATGCATATGGAATTTTATCCCAAACTAATGGACAAGGATATACCGGAAAACGTTGTTAGCAAGGTTTCTATTCGGTTGGTGTCCTTGTACAATTTTATACCTGTAGGGTTTACAGACAATGTTTTAACTATTGCGGTATATGATCCATTCGATGTTTGGCTAGTGCAGGGGGTCAAAAATGAGTTACATTGTGAATTACGCAGGGTGCTTGCTCCGGAAAAAGAAATAAGAGAGGCAATTAAAAAATATTACGGAGTGGGAGCTGCCACCGTAGATAAGATTTTAGATGATAAAACAGGCGAGCATAAAAAAGAAGCAACAAATATAGAAATAGAAGACATCGGAAAAAGTTCTCAAGATGTTTCGGTTATTAAGCTGGTGAATCAGATAATTACTGAATCAATAATTGCTAGAGCTACTGATATTCATTTTGAACCTTACAGGGGGGTAGTGAGAATTAGACAAAGAGTAGATGGTGTTCTTTATGACATTAAAGTTCCTGATGAAATACGCTATCTATATCCAGCGATTGTGTCGAGAATAAAAATAATTTCTGGTTTAGATGTTATTGAGCGCAGACTTCCTCAAGATGGCAGAGCGAAGGTTAAGATTAAAGAGGAAGAAACTGAACTAAGAATTTCTGTAATTCCTTCTTCATTCGGGGAAAGCATAGTTATTAGGATTTTACCTGCAAAACTATTGATAGATCTTCCTGGATTAGGATTCTTAGCTGAAGACCTACAAATTATAAGAAGTATTATCAAGAAGCCGCATGGCGTTATTTTCCTTACCGGACCTACTGGGTCAGGAAAAACTACTACACTTTATGCTTCTTTAAACGAGATTAATTCTAATGAAGTCAAAATTGTTACCATAGAAGATCCTGTTGAATATGAGCTAGAAGGTGTAAGTCAAATTCAAGTTGAGCCGAAGATAGGGTTAACATTTGCTGCTGCGCTAAGAAGTATTTTGCGGCACGATCCGGACATTATGATGATTGGAGAAGTAAGAGACGGAGAAACAGCAGAATTAACAGTGCGTAGCTCTTTAACTGGACACTTGGTGTTTTCTACTCTACATACTAACGATGCTGCGTCAGGAGTTATCCGTTTGCTTAACATGGGTGTGGAGCCTTTTTTAGTTGCTTCTTCCGTAGAAGTGTTTATATCACAAAGATTGGTTCGCCTATTATGCCCAAAATGTAAAAAGTCTATAGAGGTGCCTCAGGAGTATAAAGAATATGGATTGGGAGAGGTTATTTTTGAGTCAGGAAGCTGTGAGTTTTGTGATAATACAGGGTTTAGAGGAAGGACAGTAATCTATGAAATGCTAATTATTAATGAGGAAATCAGAAAATTAATTTTAAGTAAAGCATCGGCAGAACAAATAAGAAAAAAAGCGTGTGAACTAGGGATGAAACCTTTGAAAGAAAGTGGAATAGAAAAGATTCGGCAAGGGGATACTACTTTGGGTGAAATCTTACGAGTGGTTGAGTTGAGAGAATATTAATGAAGTTTAAGTATTTAGCAAAAAAAGGGCCGACAGAAAAGATTGAAGGAACTTTAGATGTTGCCAGCGAAGAAGAAGCAACTCAGATATTAATCAAACAAGGCCTTTCTCCTCTCCAAATTGAAGAAGTTATAGATATAAATGAAAACGAAGCAACAAACGAAAAGTTCGTAATTAAAAAACTTAAACAACAGCAATTGCTTGAGTTTACTCGTAATTTATATAATCTTCTTAGAGCCCACGTTGGAATGCTTAAAGCGCTTTTGATAATTGAGCAGCAAACTGAAAATCTACTAACCAAAAAGCTTGTCATTAAAATATACCAAAGAGTTAAGGAGGGAGAGAGTTTTTCTGATGTGCTAAAACAATTTTCTTCTGTTTTTTCTCCGTTTTACATTAGCTTGATAAAAGTTGGAGAGGTTAGCGGGAAGTTAGAATTTGCTTTAGAAAAAATTTGTGAGTACCTCGAGCAGAGACAAGAGATGAAACGAAAAATCGTTTCATCCTTGGCTTATCCTTTGATGATGATTATAGTAGGTGCCGGAACAACGATTGTATTATTTACGTTTGTGATTCCTCGATTGAGCGGATTATTTTTAGATTTAGGGCAAGAGCTACCGTTGATTACTCAAGCATTAATAAATGTTTCTTCCTGGTTTAGTAACATTGTATTTTGGTGGATCGTTTGTTTTTGCACGGCAGTATTTTTCATATACCAAAGATTTTCTTCACGAAAAGTGTCGTTTGTTAAATTTTTGAAGAAAATGCCTTTTGTCAAAAATATTTTATTACTAGAAGAGGTAACTACATTTTCCTATACATTGTCTTTGCTTTTAAGAAGCGGAGTATCTTTGCTGGATGCTTTAAGAGTAAGCCAGAGCACTTTGCAAGATGAGAAAATGGCTCAAGAGGTAAATAAAGTTAGAGAGGAAATAACTCGCGGTTCTTCGTTAGCTGAAAGTACAAGATATTTTAAGTCTTTTCCGAAGATTTTCTCTAGCATGGTGTCTATTGGAGAAGAAGCCGGCATGTTATCTGATACTATAGATGCCGTTACGCAGGTTTTAACTAAAGAACTGGAAGGAAGAATGAAAGTGCTTTCCTCGTTGATTGAGCCAGTGATTATCTTTTTGGTAGGAATTGTGCTAGGTGCTATTATTATTGCTTTATTGCTTCCGATATTACAAATGGGAGCTTTGGATGTGTAGAATAGAATATGTTTAGAAAAAATAAAAAAGAGCAGTTTGTTGTTGAGGTTGGTGAATATTTTCTAAAAATTATTTGCTCGAGCAGTTTAGAGCAAGTTAAATTTGGCTATCAACAAATAAGCAATTTAGACAGTCGAGATGTTAGCGAGGTAGTAAGGAATATTTGCCGGAAACAAGACATTCAACAGTCCTCTGGTATTTTATGTATTCCGCGTAACCGCATTACCATTGGAACACTACATTTGCCTTCTACAGATCAGAAAGAAATAGCCCAAATGGTTAAAGTTCATGCTGCTTCTCAAGTTCCATACCCTAAAGAGGAAATGATTGCTGACTGGCGTGTGGTAACACGTAGCAAAGATGGTTACGCAGACGTTCTTCTCGTTATCTTGCAAAAGACATTTGTAAGCAAATGTTTCGGTATTTTATCAGCAGCAGGCATTCAGCTGAATGAAGTAGTAGTTGCTCCGGAGGCTACATTAAAATGGTTTGCGGCTGAAAATCCGGATGTACTTTCTCCTGAAAAAACAACGATTATTTTAAATATTGACTATGATTTTACAGATTTTTTATTTTGTGAAGGAAACAAAATTATTGCTAGTCATTTAATTGCCCAAGGGCAAAAAGATTTGCTTAACAGTAAAGCCAACAGGGAAATTTTTATTGGTGAGTTTAAGCAAGCAATAGGAATAATTCCTTCGTCTTTCATTGAAGAAAAAAACAAAGAAATATATATATGTGGGGTTGACCAATCTTTTTCTGGATTAAAAGAAAGTTTGGAATCCGAGTGTAATTACCCCGTGAAGGAAGTTAAAACGAAAGTGTCTTTTTCCGGTGAAGCCTCTTTTATTTCTCTTTTGGGTGCTGCTTGCAGGAATCAACAAGAAAAGTTTTCCTTGGATATTCCGGAAATTCAAATTAAACAAGAATGGAAAAGTAAACTAATGAAATTTATTTTGTTGAGTGGGCTTCTAGCCTATGTGATAGTTATGTTGATCGCTTCTTTTTCTACTCAGGTGTATAAGCAGCAGAAATATCTTGAAGAAATAAAATTAAAATGTGATCACATTAAAGAAGAAAGCGATAAACTGGAGGTATTTTTTAGAAAAATGCGGTTGATAGACAGCATACTTAATCCCACTAACAGTTTTCTTTACTATTTGAGTAAGGTGTCTGAACCAGTACCGGAAGGGTGCAAGTTAATCGAGATTAATTTTGTTAAGGGTGAAAAGATAACTATTAAAGGGGAATCATTAAAAATGTCTGACATCTTTGATTTTATTTCTCAGCTAGAAAATTCTGGAGTTTTTGTGGACGTAGAAACCAGGCATACTCGTAAGGTTAAAGGAGCAAAAGAAAGCAAGAGCGAATTTGAAGTAGTTTGTCACATACAAGCAGCGGAGGATTAAAATTATTTCTGTGTTTAAAAAATTTCTTCCTGATAAATTAAGTAAAAATGAACGATTTTTACTTAATGGAGTGTGTATTGTTTTAGTAGTGTTTTTCTTAGATCGCTTTGCCGTGCAAAGTATTCGGGATCGCGGCGAACAACTTAATGAGGAAATTAAAAAGCAAGAGTTGTCGTATAAAAAAAGAAGCGCTCTGCTTAGCAATAAAGAAAAGATTGAACAGCGTTTTGTAGAATACGGAAAGTATCTTCAGACTAAAAAAGGTTCTGACGAAGATTCGTTAGCTGATATTTTTTCTTACCTTGAATCTTTAGCCAGGAAAAATAATTTGACTTTGGTTGATGTTAAGCCAAACAACGAAAACTCTGAAAGCGAATATTTGGTTAGTTATCCGATAGAAGTAGAAGTAGAAGCGAGCTTGAATCTTTTGTTGGATTTTTTCTATGAGTTGAGCGAGGGGGTACCCATGGTTGACATAAAGAAAGTTTCATTAAAGGTCAAAGCTGACGTGCTGGAGACAAAATTTGATTTAGAAACGTATATTTTTAAAAAATAGGAGGGTTTCATGGTTAAGAATAAATATTTAATGAAAGGATTTACGTTAATTGAAATAATGTTAGTGGTGGTAATTATTGGTATCTTAGCGGCTATGGTCGGACCGCGGCTCACTGGAAGGTCAGAGCAGGCGAGGGTAACAGCTGCTTCTGCGGACATAAATAGCATTTCTTTGGTTTTAGATTTATATGAAATGGATAACGGGGAGTATCCCTGTTCTTTGGATGAACTGCAGTCCAAGTCTTCAAACGCGCCTAACTGGAGAGGCCCCTACATAAAGAAAAAACCCTTAGACCCTTGGGGAAGGAGCTATACTTATCAATATCCAGGAACTTATAATTCTACAGGGTATGACCTTTATTCTTCTGGCAAGGACGGGAAGCCGGACACCGACGATGATGTTGCTGAATAAAATTTACCTTATCTAAACTAAGGCATAATTAGATAAATGTTTACAGAAAAGATAAATTATTTCTTGCTTGCCTTGGTATTTCTATGTTTTCTCCACATTTTTAGTTTCCGAATAATAAAATAAGTGGTGGGCAACATTGATTAATTAAATAAAACAAAGGCTATATGAAAAAGGGAAAAAATAAATTTTCTTTTACGATGATCGAGTTAATGGTTAGCATTGTTATCCTTTCCGTTGGGCTAGTAGCTATTTTAAGGAGTGTAGGGTTGACAGTTTTTAGCTTAAATCATGCGCAAAACCAATATTATGCTGCACAAATTATCAGAGCAAAAATAGAAGAAGCCGAAGAAATTATTATGAAAGGAATTGACGAGGAAGAGCTAAATGGAGAAGAGAAAATTAGTCATCAGGGAAAAAAATTCAATGTGACAGTAGAAGTAGTGTCAAAAAATATTGAGTTAGAAGAATTTCCGCAAAAATTTTCTAATAATGAAGATATTGAAGAAATACCACAAATAAGCGATGAGCTTTATGAAATTAAAACTACAGCTCAATGGCAGGAACAAGGAAGAGATCAGCAGCTAGTAATGGAAACTTATTTTTTAAATAACCAGTAAAGAACCCAGATTTAATGTTAGATAAATTTTTTAATTAAGAAAGCTATAAATGGGCACGGTAGAGAGAAAAAAGGTTTCAAGAGGATTTACGTTTATTGAAGTATGTATTGTTGTCCTAGTCTTTTCAATTGTTATCTCCGCAGTCTATGGGGTGTTTAAAAGTGGGCTTAGCATATGCAGGAGAGTTAAAGAATTTTCATTTAAGGAGGAAAGGATAGTGTTGGCTCTAGAAAGGCTCACTCAGCAGGTAAAACAGATTATTGCTTTTTCGGAAGAAGAATTAGAATTTCAAGGAAAAAGCAATGAGCTTGTTTTTGTTGGCTTTGACAATATTTCTCAAGGATTTATGCGATACGAATATAAGTTCGATAAAAAAAAGAAAAAATTAATTTTAAGCACTCAGACAATAGACGATGCATTGGAGGGGAAAGGAAAGAAAAAAAGAGAACTAGTTTCTTTAAATAAATTTTCCTTTATCTATTTTGGTAGTGATCCAGAAACTGGAGAAATATTTGAAACAGATGAATGGGAGAGCGAAGACCTACCTATTGAGATTAAAGTTCAGGCAACGGAGTATTTTCCTTCGACGAGAAGTTCAAAGTTAGGACATGTCTATGTAGCTTCGGGAAATAAAAAAAGGACGATTTCTTACGAAAAGGAAGTAAGTTTAGAAAAAGATATTCGAACTATTGTTAGAAGGGTGTTTCTACCGGTTACCCGCCACTTGCGCCCTTGATTAATCTAAATTATGAAAAAACAAGGAAGTATTTTGATAATTTCTTTATGGCTTATAATTTTTCTTTCTATCGTTTCTTTAGGCTTAAGAAAAATAGCTGCTTCGCAGATTGTTTTTTCTCGGTTTTATCTTAATTATGTCAATGTCGATTTTTTGTCTGCCGCTGCGTTAGAACAAGCGACTTTAGAGAGTCGTAATGATGTTACCCCAGAGTATGATTCTCTTCAAGAGCTAAGAAGTGAAAGAAAAATAAAAAATAAAAGTGGAGAAGTTTCTTATTACTTTATTGATGAAGAAAGTAAAATAAACATTAATACTGCTTTGCGCAAAATACTCAAACGTTTGCCCTGGATGAGTGAAGGATTAGCTATAGAAATTGTTGATGCACGCAAAGAAAAGCCTTTTAAGGCTGTGGAAAATCTTTTAGATGTTGACGGGATAGATGAAAGTATTTTTTATGGCAACGATGATGATCCAGGGCTGGTTAACTTTGTAACAGTTTGGGGCAGGGGGAAGGTTAACGCCAATACAGCGTCAGAAGAGGTATTGATAGCATTAATTGGGGAGGAGAGCGTTGTGGATAGGATTATTGATTTTCGCCATGGCGAAGATAGAGAACAAGGTACCGAGGATGATGGTATTTTTATTTCTCGAAGAAATATTGCCGGAAAGCTGGAAGGTATATCTGCGCGAGAATCTTTATCTTTGGCGGAAGCTTCTAAATGGATGTCTGTTGTATCTGAAATTTGTTCCATAAAAATATACGGCGAAACAGTCAATAAACAAATATTTAAAAATACAGCTGTATATTCTTCACAAGATAGAGCTGTAAAGCTATGGCAAAAACAATAGGTACTGGAAATTATTGTCGTAATGTGTTAATCAAGAGAAAGGTCTTCGATGCGAGAATAAACGGTTGAGATTATATGCTTGAGGCGTCTTATTATTTCGTCTTTTTCCCCCAACCTTGCCTCCATTTCTTTTAAATCCCTGATAGTTGTTTCGTTGAGGCGGTTAATTTCTTTGGCTAAATTATTAATTTTATTTTCTTGCTGGCGATCAACTTTGTAGACTATTTTTTCTCTAATTTTCAAAGAGGCATTAGCTTTTTGCTGCAATTCGTTAATTCTTTCATTAAGCTGTTTAATAGTGGTGTCTTTATTTTTAAAAAGGATTCCTGATAACTGTGATTTTTCTCTTTCTGCTTGAAAGCCGATTTCTGATTTTTTAAATTTTTCTTGAAGTTCTTTTAAGTCTCTAAGAAGATTTTCGTTTAAGCTGAGAATTTCTTGGTTTAAGTTTTCCAATATTTTTATTCTTTTTGATTGTTGTTCTATCTTTTTCTTTTGTTCGGGGTCGGGAGTATATGTTGTTTTTACTTTTTCGTTTTCAATTTCTAATTGTTGGATAGTATCCTTAAAATGAGAGATTTCCTTATTCTTGATTTCCAAAGCTGTTGATTTAGTTCTTAAAGCTTCTTTTACTTTCTCAAAGGCACCAGATAAATCCTTATTTTCTTTAGTTACGCGCTGGCTTAAAGTTTCTAAAGAGGAAACACGCTTGGTAATATTTTTGATTGTTTTTTCTTGTTCGGGGTCAGGCTTGTAAATTATTTTAGGAGTTTTTATCTTTTTGCGTAATTTTTCTATTTGCCTTATCAGTAAGTCATTTTCTTCTTTGAGTGATTTTGCTTCTTCTACAACGCTAGTTAAATGTTTTGTTTTTTCTTCTAGCAGCGTAAGTTCAAGATTTTTCTTGTCAATTAAAGTTGATGATTCTTGGATTTTTGTTTCCCACTTATTTTTTAATTCTTTAAGGTTTGTTTCTTTGTGATGTTCTAGTTCTTGAATTTTTTTACCTATGCCAGATAGCTGCTTTTCTAATTCTTGAATCTTTCCTTTAGATACAGCATCTTTTCGTTCCAGATTTTTAATTTTAAAAACAGAATCTGTCTGCACTTTTTTTAATTGATTTCCTAAATACTTCAAACGTACCTTTTTATTTTCTAATTGCGTTCGCAAACCTTTGTATTCCGTAAACAAAACTTCTACCGGAGCATTAATTGGCTGGTCGTATTCTTCAGAAGTAAGAAGCTCTAGCCAATTGTCTTGAGCGGTGTTCATCTTTTCTTCCCTTTTTTTATTGATGTTTTTTCCGCATTTTGTAATATATTTTTCTATGGTGGTTGGTCGCCAATCAGAAGCGCGGCGCCTGATTTCTCCGAGAACCAATAAGCTTTGAGAGAAGCGTTTTTGTTTGTAAAGGGAGATAGCTTCTTTAAATGCAGAAGATGCTTCTTGGGCAGTTAATGATTGCTGTGAATAAGAAGGGAACGAAAAAAAGAATAAGACAAAAAAGAAAATAATATACTTTGTCAAGTGCAACACTTTTAATAGATGATGGTTAATAAATTTGTTTAAAATACACATCATCTTAACATTTATGCGAGGCGATTGTCAAGGATTTTTAGGTTCTCATTCTTTAAAAATAAATAATATTTAAAAATTATAATTCATAATCTAAATAACATTGACAAGAGTTATTATATATGCTACAAATGGATTTATATATTATATTATATAAATATAGTATATATAAATAAGTTAAGAGAAAAAGCTAAAAAGGTGGTAAGTGTGGCAAAAAAAAGGAAAAGAGTAGAAAAAATTTAGTTACAGCTCAAGAAATAGCCCAGAAGTTAAATGTCTCTTACCAGCTGGTGAACTACTATACAAATATTGGGTTATTCCAAGTATCTGGCAATAAGGGTAATAGTCGGTTGTATAATTACGCAGAAACAATGAAAAAATTTAAGGCTATTGCCGAGTTAAAGCGCCGAGGATATCCGTTAAGGGTTATTCGGGAAGAGTTTATATAAGTTAGAAAAGGCGGAGAGATTCTGAGAGTGGTACGTTAATCTTTCTGTGGAGCTTAGCGGGAGGTAAAAGTTGAGTTACTATACTCTATTGGGGCTAGACAAAGAACCTTTTTCTACTAGCCCTGACCCTGATTTTTTCTATGATTCTCAAGAACATCATTCTGCTCTTACTCGGCTGGTTATTGAAATTAGGCTTAAAAGAGGACTATCTTTAGTGTTAGGCGATGTAGGTGTTGGAAAAACCACTCTTTTACGTAAGTTGTTAAGGGGGTTCACAGAGCGACCGGATATAATTTATACTGTTATTTTTGACCCTACGTATGAAAATGAAAAAGCGTTTATTACCGATTTAATGGAGCACTTTAATATTGATTTTGAATGCAGCTCTGCTGGCCTTGTTGAATGTAAACATGCTCTAAAAAATTTTTTATTTCAAAAAGGGGTAGAAGAAAATAAGACTATAGTATTGCTGGTAGATGAAGCGCAAAAGTTAAGCTTAGCTTCTTTGGAAGTGCTAAGAAGTTTTTTGAATTATGAAACAAACGAGTATAAATTGCTACAGCTTGTTCTGTTAAGCCAACTAGAGATTTTACCGGAGTTGAGGAAGATGCCTAATTTTTTAGACAGGATTAATTTTAAATGTTTGTTGCTTCCGCTAAGCGCAGAAGAGAGCTACGAAATGGTAGATTTTCGGTTACGCAAAGGAGGGCTCAGAAGCAAGAGATCTCTTTTTAATGCTGGGGCGCTAGAAGAGATATATCGTGTAACTGGCGGTTACCCTAGAAGAATAACCATGTTCTGTCATCAGTTACTGAAAGAGCTAGTGATGCGTGGACTAACGGAAGTCGATAGTGCCTTAGCCCATGAAATTTTTCTTCAAGAAACAAAAATTTTGAATGTTCGTTAGAAAAAAAGAACCCGGGGCAGAAGATAAGCTTTTGAGGATTATTGAAGGACCTCGGCCTACAGTAAAAAGGAAAAAAGCGTTTTTTAAAAGGAAGGGGCCAAGAAGCAAAATAAATTTAAATGACTTTCAAATACCGGCTCTCTTATTAGTGGCGGCTGCATCTACGGCAGCTTTTGTGTTTGTTTTAGCTGGGCCGAGGAAAACGGTTCCAGAAGGACGAGTCCGCGTGTTGGAAGCATTAGAAAAAGAAAAAGGAATCGGGTTGGAGGAATATGCTAAGCTTATAGCTGATAAAAATCCGTTTAGGGTAACTTCAAAGGTAGAAGAAGTTGAAGAAGAAGTCGTTGCTGAAGAAGAGGTGAAATTAAAATTAGTAGGAATTCTTTCAGGAGGCACAAAATATGCTCAGGCGTTTATTGAAGCTGATGGAAAAACGTATACATGTTCGAAAGGAGATGAGGTTTTGAAAGGGACTCGTGTTGAAGCAATAAACGTTGACGAAGTTATTTTAAAAAAGAAGGGAAAAGAAATTAAGTTGAGATAGTAGACAACAAAGTGAATAAAAATGAAAAAAATTACTGATAAAAAGATAGGTCAGGTATTTTTAGATTTGCATTTGATTGACAAAGACCAGTTAGATCATGCCTTGGAAATTCACAGAAGAACTGGAGGGTATCTCGGAGAAATACTACTAGAAAAAGGGTACATTACCGAAAAAAATCTTGCATATGCTTTTACGCTTCAATTTGGTCAAAAAATGGATTTTGTTAATTTGGAAAAGGTAGATATTGACCCTAAAACAGCGAAAGCTATTCCGTTTGAATTTATGGAGAGGTACAGAGTTGTTCCGATTGCTAAATATCGCAAGGTACTAACAATTGCTATTGCCGGCATTGAAAATTTAGAAGATGTTATTGATAAGCTTTACAAGATTATTGATGTTGATGTAATTGAAATTTTAGTTTCTACCCATAAACAAATATTTAAAGCGCTAGCTAAGCGATATTACGAGTACGGAAAAGGCTGGTAAACTAACAAAATATATGCTATGCACGCATAAAATGAATAGTGTTATAAAGCAAAGGATAATTTTTAAGAAAATAATAAGTATAGTTTTTGTCAGCATCCTCCTAAACTTACCGGCTATTATTGTCGGTCAAGAAGAAGCTATCAAAATTCAAACATCCTCAAATGTTGGTGATGAGACAGTTCCTCTAGCGGAAAATGATAAAATTTCTTTAGACTTACGCGGAGTAGAAATAACTGAGTTATTCAAAATTCTTTCTCGGCGCAGCAACGTAAACATTATTCCTTCAGCTCAGGTAAAAGGGAGAATCAATATCTTCCTTAACGATGTTTCTGTGGAAGATGCCATGGAAATAATTTTAGTAAGCCAAAATTTGGCTGCTGACAAAAAGGACAACATTCGATACATAATGACGGCTACTGAGTATCAGCAGACTTTCGGAAGAAAATATTATGAAAAAAGGAAATTAAAAATTTTTAAACTAACCGCTGCTGATCCTCAAGCAGTATTTAATGTGTTTAGTCAGATTAAATCAGATATTGGGAAAATTATTACTGATGCCGGATCAGCTACGATAATTGTTATTGATATTCCCGATGTAATTAGTGATATGGAAGAGGCTTTAACTCAACTAGAAACTCTTCCGGTTCGAAAAACTTTTAAGTTAAATTATGCTAAAGCTGAGGGAATGCAAAGTGAAATTGCTAGCCTGCTAACGCCAGGAATTAGTAAAGTTCAAATAAATAGCCGAACAAACCAAATTATTATATCTGATTTACCAGAAAAAATGGAGATAATTTCCGAAGTGGTAGCAGCATTTGATGAGCCTGATCGTCAAGTATTTATCGAAGCTGAAATAATTCAAGTAGCCTTAAGCGATCAGTATGAGCAGGGGATTAATTGGGAAAAACTGTTTACCAATCCTGCTTTGCATGGACTTAAGTTAGCAGGGTCTTTTTATGGGCAATTTCCGTTAGAAACCGCTAGCACTTTTGCTAGCGCTAAACAAGGTTACTTAAGCGTTGGAACTTTAGCTACCGATGGCTATCATGGTATCGTCCAGTTCCTAGAAACTATTGGTAAAACCAATATTCTTTCTCGTCCCAGGATTGCTGTTTTAAATAATGAAGAAGCCAAGATACTTATTGGCACGCGAGAAGCTTATACCACAGGAACATTAAGTCAGGCCGATTCATCAACAGTAACCAGCGAGAATGTAGAATTTATTGATGTGGGGATAAAACTTAATGTAGTGCCGCACATTACTTATGACGATTTCATTATAATGAAAATTAAACCGGAAGTAAGCGTGGTTAAAGAGTATCTGACGACATCAGTTTTGCAAAGCCGAATTCCGATAGTAGAAACATCGGAAACTGAAACAGTGATCAAAGTTAAAGACGGATCAATGATTATGATTGGAGGGCTGATTAAAAAAGAAAAATCAGACTCTCAGATTGGTTATCCGATGCTTTCCAAAATTCCGTTTTTAAAATTATTTTTTAGTAGTCGTATCAAGGAAATTGCAAAAACAGAATTGGTAATCTTTATTAGGCCGTATATTATTACCGGAGAAAATGTCAGTTTAACCGAAGGGGATTCTGATGGAGGCCGGGCTTCTTTCAAGAGAGAGCAAAAAGGATTTTTACGATAATCAAAAAGAGGGAAAGGAGGAAAAGGTATGGCTAAAGGAGCCGGAAAAAAATTTATAATTGGGTTGATTATAGTCTTGGGATTTGCCTATGGAATGGCAATGACTGGAGTTAGTATCTATTTTGTCCGGCAGGTTGATGAGCTTAATTTAGAAGCCTTGTCTTTAGAGCTTGCCCGGGATGGGGCTAAAAAGAGAACAGAACAAATAGACATAGAAGTTCAAGCTTTGAAAGAACAAGAAGCTAAGCTGCAAAAAATGCTAAACAGCTTGAACGAAGAGTCGCAGAAAAAGATAGACCAACTTTCCCAAGAAGCTAAAAAGGGTGAGGAAAATAAAAAAGCTTTAGAAAAGAAAGTAAGTAGTTCTAAAAAAACATTGAACAAGGCTCAAGAAGGAAATAAAAAATTAAAGAAATTACTCGCAGAGGCTACAGCTTTAAGTAGCAAAGAAAAAAATAAAGAAAATGATGGGCTAAAAGAATTAATAGAAAAGAAAGATGAAGAGATAAAGTTCCAAAAAGAAAAAGCCGAAAAGTTACAAAAGGAATTAAAAGAGAAAGAATCCCAAGTTCACTATAATCTTGGGGTTAATTTCTTTGACCGCCAGGATTTTGAAAACGCGATTATAGAGTATGAAAAAGCGGTAGAAGCTAATCCTAGTCACGGGCCTTCGTACTATAACTTAGGGATGCTTTACGAGGAATATGAGAAAGATTATCCGGGAGCTGCTAGGTATTATCGTCAGTATCTAGAGTTTACTCCTGATGCTAAAGATACTGTTTTAGTGGAGGGGTGGATTTCGGAGTTGGAGTTAAAAACAGAAGAAACAACTTACTAAGTATCAATGCCAGGCAAACATTTTAAAGCTGGAGAAGTTTTTTGCTTTGTTTCATTTATTGTGTTGGTTGCTCTAGTGGGTGTTACCGGAATATTGCAAATTCAGCATTTAAATTCAGTAATTGGGACCTTAGGTACAAAATATTCTTATCTACAGAGATCAATTCTAGAGATGAGAATAAGTAATAATGTTTATGGAAGAGCGGTAAGAGATTTTTCTTTATGGAAAACAGCTAAATTTTTTGAAGCAGCTTCTAATGCTTTAAATGAAGAAACACGCGTAAAAGCGATTAATGATTTCGATAAGTCCCTTCTCGATTATTCCCAGAACACAGTAGGCACCAAACAATATCAATGGGCTGAATTAATATCAAGCAGTGTTTTTCGGCTTCGGGAATTAGGTAAAAAAATAGTTAATGAGTCTAAAAAGCAAATAATTTCTGATGGGCACCAAAAAGAAATAAATAATCTTTTAATGATGTTCGAAAGACATTTATATAAAATTGATAATTTTTTAAATGATACTGTTGAAAAATCAGTTTTAGAAAACATTAGAAATCAACTTAGAGAGGCGCAAAGTAAAAGCAAGCAAGCAATTATTTTATTAGGTTTCAGTTCACTGCTAAGTATTTTAATCGGAACAATTATTTCAGCAAGTGTTTATCGAAATAATAGGATTAACGAAGAAAAGAAAAAACAGCTTTTTTTGCAGATGTTGGAATTTGAAGATGGAGAAAGACAGGATATAGCGTTACAGATACACAATGAAATGGGGCAAAATTTAAGCGCTTTAAAGATCCATCTTGAGTTAGGTAATTTTGCTCAGTGCAAGACTCTACTTGTTGAGTTGTTAGAAAAAATGCATAACGTTGTTTATTTTTTACGGCCGCCGGCTCTAGAAGAGGTTGGGTTAGTTCCGGCATTAGAAGAATTGTTATTGCAGTATTACCAAAAGACAGGCATTGATTATGTATACAAAAAACCAGAGAGAGAAATAAAATTAGATCCGGAGCACAATCTTATTCTTTATCGCGTTGCGCAGGAAGCATTGAATAACACAGCAAAATACGCTAAAGCTGGGCAGGTAAAGCTTGCGCTGGTAGAAAAAACAAATTTAATAAAATTAAGCATTTCGGATAATGGCATTGGGTTTCATTGCCGAAAACTTTTTCGAAGAAAAACAAAGATGCAAATGGGTTTGTCCTTGTTGAAAGAACGAGTTGAAATTTTTGGGGGGAGGCTAGGTGTTGTTTCAGTTCCCGGAAAAGGGACTAACGTAACGGTAAGTTTTTCTGTGGATAGCAAAAGGGAACGAAAGAGCATCAAACAGTAAAATTAATGAAAGTATTGCAGCATGGGTAAGAGTGTTAAGCAGTTAATGCAACATTATAGCTACTACCCAAAATGTTGCATTAACTAAGGAAAGGGAAAAGATGTTGTTTAAAATTATTATTGCCGATGATCACGATATCATTCGCAAAGGAATAAAAAGCATTCTTGAAGCACATTCGGAATATGAAATTGTTGGAGAAGCTAAGAATGGTGAAGAAGCCAAAAATTTAACAGGTCAATTAAAACCAGATATTTTGCTTTTGGATATTACAATGCCGAAAATAAGCGGCTTAGATATTATCAAACAGGTGCATCGACTTTCTCCAGAAACTAAAGTGGTGGTGATTACTGTCCACAAAATGGGCGCGTATGTGCTTAGAGCCTTGGAACTAGGAATTAAAGGGTATCTTAATAAGGATAACGTTGTAGAAGAACTTGCCCCGGCTTTAGAGCTGATTCGCAAAGGGGGAGTATACATTGGAGTGCAGACTGCTCAGTATTTATCGCAAGTAGTTAGTCGGAAAGCAGAGAAGAAATCAGAGGAGTTAAGCAAAAGAGAAAGGGATATCTTACGTTTAACGGCTGAAGGAAAAACAGCAAAAGAAATTGGAGAAGTAATTTTTTTGAGTCGGAGAACAATAGAAAATTACAAAAATAACATCTTAAAAAAATTAAATTTGCACAAAACTAACGAATTGATTAAATATGCAATCGAAAATAAAATTATTAGCAGTAGTAACAATACGGAAGAGTAATACTTTACTATGGAAGCATCTGAAATAATCGAAAAAAGCAGAATTCGAGAATGGATGAAAGGGGCAAAAGGAAAGTGTGCCGGAAAAGGTATTTATTATATTGTTCAGAGAGCACCAGGTGATGGGAAAATTTTTGTTGATTCAGAAGATTATTTAAAGTTTTTAAGCTTGATAAATGATACTGAGAAAAAGTTCCAAATTGGACTAATCAATTTTTGTTTAGTGTCTAATTATCTACAGCTACTAATTAAAATTAAAGGAAAAAATATTTCATTGTCTATGAAAAATTTGTTCGAAAGGTATGCAGATTACTTCAACAATAAGCATCAGCGTAAAGGGCATGTTTTTTGTGGAAGATATAAAAGTGTTTTTTGTGATAATCAGCGGTATCTTCTTGCCTTGTTTATGTATATTGATCTAACATCGTGCAGAGAAAAATTGGCAACATGGCCAGAGAAGTATAAGTGGGGATCAGCAAGAATCTGCGGCAAGACAGGAAGAAAGTATTTTTCTAATGTAAAAGGGATTAGAGAATTAAAGGATAAAGAGAGCTATCTAACCTGCCAGAGATATCGAAAACTCTTAAAGGAGTTTAAAGGAAAAGTATTTACCGGCGAGCTTCGAAATTTACGAGGTCCGGAAAATTTTATCTTGTATTTTAATAAATATTTATTCCAAAACCAAACATTGGGAAATATTTCTGAAGGAGAGATTGTCAAGTATTCTTCTCGAAAAAGGGTAATTAGTAGCAAGGGGAGGCGAGAGAGGGGTTTTTTCCTGCAAAAGCTAAAGAATAGTGGGTTAAAGAATAAAGAAATTAGTAGAATTGTGAATATAAGCCGGTGGACAATATATCGTGATTTAGCTCAATCTAAGGGAATAAAGTGCTTGCATTCGGGGAAAACACATAAAAATAAAGGTAATGAGAAAAAAGAGTAGTTTGTGCATTTAAATAGAGTATATATCTCATAGATATATAGATTAAAATGATTTATATTTAAAGTGTGAGAAAAAGAAGCAATGCGATATCTCTTATGACAGTTATTTTTAGCCTGTGGATTCTATCTACAGGAAAGACCGAAACTATAAGCTGGCAGGAAAGATATAGCTTTCAGGTTGACCGGAAGGAGCCGGGAATTTATAAAACACCATGCATAACTACTGAAGGAGTAATTGATAGTATAACGGTTAATTGGGAATTTGAAGGAGAAGTCGATTTAGAAGTAAGTGCCGATGGAGGGAGGCATTATTGTGCAATAGTCAATGGGGTTCCGAAGAAGGACGGTTTTGTTTCCGGTCGGACGTTATGTTGTCGGACGCAAATTAAAAATAATAGTTATTTAAAAGGAATAAACATATCTTACACGGATAGTTCTGGGGTTATGGGTAGCTTTGGAAACAAATTTTTAAGAGGGTTCTTGTACAGAAAGATGATTATGATTTCTGGAAGCAATAGAATGGTGTACAATTATCCAGTAAAAATAGAAGTAGAAAATGTAGATGGGCCTGTTCGTTTTACCGCAGCAGATAAGGAAACATTATTAAAGCATTATTTCCAAGATATAAATAACGATGGAGCGAGCGCTTATTGGGTTAAGCTTCCGCAAATTCCTCAGGAAGGATCGGTAATTTATATTTACTATGGTAATGTTCAAGCTGTTGATTTGTCATCGGGAGAAGAAGTATTTGAATTCTTTGACGGCTTTAACGGTGATAGCTTGGATGAAGATAGATGGGACTATCTGCCAGAGATCAATGGCAGTTTGGAAGTTAAAAATGGATCGTTAACGTTAAAAGATAGCGCCCTGGTTTCTAGACAGCCGATATTGCAAGATCGGTTAAGGTTAGAATTTAAATCTTCTCTAAACAATAGTACGTCGGATATTCAGGCAAATGTTGGAGAAATATCTTTTTATTCTTCTGCTTTTCCTGAGGCAGAACATGTTATTGCTAAACATGGAGAAGTGAAAGTGAGTGAAGAATATTTGATGAAGACAGGTGTTGATTATTTATATTCTGCTGAAATAAATTCACCCAATATATTATTTTCCCGGGAAAATAATCAGGATGACATGTATTCAGGGGAAGATTGCGCTATTAGCTTTAAAAATAATATCAGTATGGCTGGAGAATTATTTGAATTAAAAAGTGCTTCTCCTTACGGAACAAAAGAAGAAAAACGAGGAGCTAATTTTGATTGGGTAAGGTTGCGGAAAATTGTTTATCCGGAACCGGTAATACTCTCAGTTTCTCGGCAGAGATTAGCCAACTTAGTCCAGGTTATTCCTGAGGGGTATATTTCTCAAAATATTTCAGTTCCATTTCCAGTTAGAATAGTTAAAGCATATGATTTCCCGGATGAAGCAGAACTAATAATTTCTACTGATGGGAGAAAAAACTATTTAAGAAATGTGGAATCAGAAAAGTATTATTATGCGTCTAAAGGTGACTTTGTTGCCGGAAGAAATTTAAGATGGAAGGTAAATACTCAAAAGCTAACAGCTAAAGGAAAACAATTAAAGAAAATAAGCATAGATTATTTTCCGGGCTCAATTACTTTAATTTTACCTACCGGAGGAGATATTTTTTCTGTGGGAGAGGAGATTGAAATAAACTGGAGTGCTCAAGAGTATGAGGATGATTATCCATTATGTTTAGAGTATTCTGTTGATGAAGGAAAAACATATCCGATGATTGCAGAAAGAGTTGCTAATTCAGGAATATTTTATTGGCATCCGGAAGGGAATTTAAAAGGAAAAGTACTAATAAAAATTTCCGATTACTATAATGCGAAAATATTTGATGTTCTAAGCCAGAATATCTATGTTGGAGAAAGAAAGTGAATAAGTATAAATTATTTTTTTTATACAGTATTATTTTTATGGTTGCATATAGTGTGTTCGGAAATAATGTTTATGCTTCTGCTTACGTAAAAGAAGCAGGCTTAGAGGCAGTGACTATTGGCAATGATCGTCAAGATGGTCATTATTACACAGTAGCCAGTACTTTGGGACAACCTGGGTTATCATCAGCAACAGATTCTGAATATATGAATACTCCAACGTATAGGTGTTATCCCGGCTATATAGCTAATCTCAACAGCCGAATAATTACTGCCTATACATTTAAAATTAAAGATACAGGGGTTGATAAAGATAACAATGAATACACACAAGTTGCTGGAGTTTATTTTCCGTTGAGTGTTATTGCTTATGATGGTTATGGGCAAGTAGCCAAAAGTGACAGTGGAACTACATTGTCTTTAGAAACCAGCTCTTCAACTTTAAAGATTGATGCTACTGGAGACGGTAATTTTAATCAGAATAACGTTACATTAAATAAAGGGCAATGGCCGGGCAACGAAACACTTTCTCCACAAGATAATTTTAATGATGCGTTTCGTGCTTATGACACTATTGCTAGCTCTAATATTTGGATCAAATCTCAAGATGATCGTAATAGAGAAGTGAGTGTTTCCCCGTTGGCTATTCAACCAGCCTGGATAAATAACTATACGATTACCGCAACAAGCCCTCAGCAATCAAGTATGCGTTGGGCAGAAAAAATATTTGCCTGGGATGTTTATGGAAACCAGGCTAACTCTTGGGAAAATCTAAATAATTCTGCAGGACAAGAGCATTCTACTCCTCAAATAACAATAAGGCTTGAACCTAATTCTGCGGCGGCACACTCAGACATGAGCATGATTCCGTTTAAACTCTACGAAGGATTAGAATCAATTGCGGGTACACCTGAACGTGCGTATACTTTGTCTTTGGATGGAAAAGCTTTTGTCTATCCTTGTGATGAAATTGGTGGAAGTGTAATGCTTGAAGGAGAAGGAATCATCTATGAATATAGCCGTTTATCTCAGTCTGTTTCTCAAACAGCTACAAAAAAAGTAACCTCAGGAACTATTGCGGTTATTCCCTCGTCATGGGAAGTAGGTGTCAGCTTTGTGTATGACTATGATATAAAATCTTTTGAGATATTTACTTGGTTGGAGAAAGGAGCGGACTTGGTTCTTTCAAGTTTAGGCGAAGCCAAAGCTTACGTTTATAGTTCTCAAGGAGAACTAATAAAGACTTTAGCTGGTTCTTTAATGTCGCCGGAATTATCAGAACATGAACATATTTTTATGTTTTCTTGGCCAGAAGCTAATTTCAACGAATATACTTATCGAGTCAAAGCAACAATCGAATATGCTGGGGAATTGAGAGAAAATACAGTAAATTTTAATATTGATCTTGCTCGGTTGTTGGAAAAATCTCTCAAAGAAGAAATTATGGAAGAAAGTACTGAATTAGAAGCTACATTTAAGAAAGTAGGGGCAGAAACAACCGAAAAGTTGAAAGAAGAGCACACCAACAGCATAAAATCTGATTTGTCCAAATTTTTAGTTGCCGGCGCTAAAACTATCCCTGAGCAATTGTCTACAGTTCGGGAAGAGTTAACTAGTTATCTTCAAGCAAAAATATTTAATACACCCACTATTATGTTGCAAGGGAGTACATATATGGTAAGTTTTCAAACTTATTCAGGTGTTGTTCCGGTATTAGATTTTTATAATTCTGATGGGGAGCTATTAATAGTCAAAGAAGAAATGACTGAAGTGGAAAACAGCGGTGTATATCAAGTAAATATCGAACTTGATGGCTCTTGGCCAGAGGGTAATTATATGCTTGTTTGCTCTGAACCAACGCATGGTACGCTGGATGCAATAAGTCTTGTTTTAACCGGAACAGATTTAACGCAACTTGATAAAGATATAAGTTCTGTTGTAGGATCTACTTCTAGTCTTTCAAGTTTATCAGGCTTATCAGAAGAAATTGAAACAGCATTCGATGCCATTCAAGTAGATATTGAAAAAATGTTTCAGAGTGTTGCGGAAAATATAAAACAGACAATGGTAGATAGTCTTGGTGGTATTAATTTTAGTGGAGTTCAGGAGGCAACAGATAGGATTTATGAAGGAATAGAGGGAATCAAAAAGAAGTTTGGAGATGCTGGTTTAGTGCCGCAAGGGTTGTTAGAAAATATTGTGTCTCTTGATGAGTCACGCAAAAATGATGTTCAATATTTAAGAGAGAAGTTTGGACAGATAGAAGTCATATTTCGCTTGCATCAACAGGTGTTAGACAATTACACCAATAAACCAGTAACTGAAATTTGGTATGAATTTAGATAGGAACATAAATATTAAAGATAACAGGAGGCTGCAATGTCTAACCAAGAGAAAAATAAAATAAGCTTAATAGTAGTCATTGCGATAATAGTAACTGGATTTATTTTCTTAGGCCATGAAGCAGTAGCTAGTAATGTTGACATACGTAATGTGAAAGTTAAAGATTTAACTCCATTTAGCACTACAGCCCAAATTGAATTTTGGCTTTCACAGGAGTTTCCTTATAAACAGGATATTTTAGGGGCCAAAGATTATATTTGGGTTTTTGGTAAATATTGTTTTAAAGATAAAGATGGGGTAGCGGATAAGTGGTATCATTTAGATTTAGAGAATCAAAAAAAAGGATTGTTGGTGCCTTCCTTAATTGCTTCTCAGGAAGGGCGGATTTTTTCGTTTATTTGGGATTTTTCTGACAACCAAGAAGTAAAAAAGGCTTTTTCTGAAGGAAAAAGACCGCAAGTGGTTGTTTGTGCTATTGAAATGGTTCGAATTTCGGAAAGTGCTGGGCAAGAGAAGTTTTTTATTTCTAAATATGAAGTATCGCAAAGCCAGTATGCCGGGTATTTAAATATGCTTCCTTTTGAGGAAAGGGAGACACACCAAAGAGAAAATGCAGAATATGGGTATTCTATTTCTTATAATCCAGATGCTGAGGAAAACAAATATTTTTCTGCTGTTTTTGGTGAGCGGGCTTGTAATTTTATCTCTTTTAAAGATGCACAAAATTATGCTCAATGGGCAGGCTTGCGTTTGCCGACAGAAAAAGAGTGGGTTAAAGCTGCACGCGGACCTAATGAAATAGCAGATACAGAAAATAAAAGGATGTATCCCTGGGGAGACAATGATCCTAATGAAGATAATAAAGTATATATAAAGGGCGAGGGGCTAGGCCATTATGAGGTTTATGGTAACTTTGGAAATCTTAAATTGGGTAAAACTCCTCTAACTGTAGGGTTTTATTGTTTAGGCAATACAGCTAGAAGTATTGTCCAAGCTGGAGTGTCTCCTTTTGGAATTCCAGATTTTTCCGGGAATATTGCAGAGTGGGTTATGAATTCCGAGAGTGATTTTGGATTAAAGGGAGGAAGCTTTATTTCTAGCAAAGAAGATATCAGAATAGACGCAGAAAAGAAAAAATTAAACCATGATGATCGGAGTCTGGAGTCTGGTTGTCGGTTAGCTTACTAAGGTATTTATATGGATTTAATAAATGATAAATATTAATGGTGAGTAAAAAATAATATTTTGAAGAGGGGGGTAAAGAAATGAAGTTAATTGGCGAAAAATCAATAATCCGTTTTCCAGGGTTAAAGCTCGCAGTAGTATTTTTCGTTTATTACTTAATAGCAGCAACTTTAGCTTGTGTAGGTTATGCGGATGATATTTTGCTGCCAGTGTCTTTAGAAACAGCAGAAATTTCGGTTACTGAAGCAGGTGATGTCGAGCTAGGAGAAGTTGTAATTACTGCTTTAGCGGGGGGGGTGATTAACCCGGAGAGTAATTTATTAATAAAAATTCCGGATAATTTTCCGGCTGTTTGGGATACGGGAATACGCATGGCTAGTTTAGATTTTGATTCTCCCCGAGGCTTTATTAATGAGGTTGTTGATTATCCTAACGAAAAAACATTACAGATTCAAGTAACTCAAACTTGGCCTAAGGATTTAGCAATAACTATTACTAATCTCATCGTTAAAGTTCCGGAATTTCCTTCTTATGAAGATATGTTTAGCGGAGAGGTTACTAATTTTGCCCGGCTTAATCTTTCCGGTTTCAATTATTCTGATAGCAATGAACAAAGCTGTTTATCTACAGGCACGATATTGCTCAAGGTTCCACCGCTTTATGCTGGTGATGATGGTTGGTCTTCTACTGAGACAGCGCCTGGTGGTGTAGTTTACGGATATGAATTTTGTAATTGGGTGTCTTCCTATAAACCAAATATTTATTTAGCTGGTCGAGGATTTAAATGTGTAGTCTATGCTGTTGATGAGACCAGATTCTGGGTAAATTCAACAGAAACAATTGATATTAAATCAGTTATTTCAACTGCGCCAACTACTGATGGCAAGGCAAAATTTTACACAAATGATACCTATCAAACAGAATTAACGTCTGGCTCAATAACATTAGTGAATGGTTGGGCCGAGATATATATAAAAGACATTGTTTCGGAAAACATTATAATCAAAGCCGAGGATTCTTTTTCCAAGTATGGTTTATCGCAAGAAATAAAAGTAGAGCCTTATGTTTATAATATTACTTCTGTTTCTCCGCAGACAGTTGGCCTAGGATGGTATGAAACAGTTACTGTTAAAGATCTTAATGGTAATACAATTACTGATTCTATTCCGGAAAAAGTAAACATTACCTCTACAGGTAATGCCCGGTTTTATGAAAATAATACTTACAGTGATAATGCTCCCACGGAAAAGGAGTACGCTTTAACTAACGGAACTTGTCAGATTTTTATTCGAGACGATGTTGCTGAAAATATTGAAATACGCGCAAATGATATTTATGATAGTTTTAGTAAGCTTAATGGTGGAGGAGAGTCAGACTTAATAGTTGTCACTCTTTCTTTGTGGCAGATCAGAATGAATTTTTCTTACGCAGAAGCCGAGGGAGACAACAAAGACAGCATAACTGTGCAGGCTTGGTTGGAAAAAGGAGGTAATCTAGTTAATGACAGTTATTTAGGAGATGCAATACTAAAAATTTATGACGGAGAAAGTCTAAAAACTACTCTTTCACCAATTACTGATAAAGATCCGGCAGCAGATGGAACTTATTGGTTTTCTTGGGAGGATACCGGATTAACCACAGGAAGATCCTATTTTGCTCAATTTACAATTGAATACGCAGGAAGCATACATAATAATAACGATGATTTTTATTTACCAATAAACCGGGCTTTGGGCGATTTAATTCAGGCTAGTACAGCAACAATGCAGGATTTAAAGACAACGGCAAGTGGAATAAGCGAAGAAGTTATTGAGCAGATGTCCGAAGAGTTAATAGCTCTCAAAGCTAACACTAAAGCTGCGCTAGCTGCCGCACAAACTGCCATTCCTACAGCAATTACAGAGATGAAGGATGAGCTTGCTCCACATATTTATGCGTCCATTCTTAACGCGGAGACACAAATAGCTGTTGGTAATACTCTAACCATTCGTTATCGTGCTCCTACCGGTACCTCTCCCACTTTAGACGTGTATGACTCAGAACAAACTCAGCTAGTAACTGATGCAGCAATGGAAGTAGTAGGAACAACCGGAATTTATGAATATGATTTAGAATTTTCTAGTAGTTGGGGTGAAGGATTTTTTACGGTTGTTTGCTCTGAATCAACATACAACACTTTAGATGGAGTTACAATTAATGTTATTTCTACTGATTTAGCAAGTATTTCTAATGATATCAGTGGCATTATGGGGGCTACTTCTGGATTGTCTGACTTGAGTAATGTTAGTGATATATTGGATGTGGAGTTTAATAATATCAGCAATAAACTTGAGGAAGTTAATTCACGAATTTCTGCAACGGTAGGAGAAGCAGTTAAAGGAGCTCTAAAAGGAATTTCCGGTGCACAAGTTGATGCAATTTATAACACGATGAATGAAGTTAGTGAAGTTATGTATGATATTAGTGAAGTTACCAGTGGTGACTTAGAAGCACTGTATGATGTTTCTCAGTCGGGTACAGGTGACTTAACTGATATGCGAAATCGGTTTATTACTTTAGAGAATCTTTTACAGATTAACCGAAGAATGATTGATACGGTAACTTATGAGCCGATTACCCAAATTTGGTATGAATTTAGATAAACGGTATTTATATGTATAGGATAAATTGTTTTAAGAGGAGGAAGATAATGAGTGTTGCGGGAAATATCTTTAAAACTACAGCAAAGTATATTGTTTGGTTATTCTTTTTTTGTCTTTTGGAGCTAGTTCCAGGAAAATGGATAGAAAACGCAGAAGCCAGCATTGTGCTAAAAGCAGCAGTAGTTAATCCTTCTCCGGAAATAGAAAAAGAAGTTGAAATTAAAGTACCTTTACCTAAAGAAATAATGCCTGAACATATTCTGGGATCTGGTGATTTAGAGATTCGTTTTGATAACCAGAAAAACGTTTATTTTGGATATAAAAAGATTACCCTTTCTCCTAAAGGTTCAGTAATTAAGGAAATTGAAGTGCAAGATGTCTGGGTGATTGATGAAGAAGAGCTGAAACTGATATCAGAAGACGCTGAACGGCTTTGGCTGGTATGTAAAAATAGTAATCTTGCTAATCAAGCCTCTTTCTTAAAAAATAGTATTGATTCTAAAATAAATCAAATTATCCAGTCACAAGACAAGGTAGCTTTGAATCCGCAAGCGCATATTTCGAATTATCGGAAAAATGTGGAAAATCTTACTGAGATAAAAGCAGCTGTAGAAAGTTTAACGCAAATTGCCTCAAGAGTTAAACCGGTTTCTGCTGGAGCTATTTGGCGATTAATTTTGCTGGTAGTTGGTTTTTTAATTCTAGTATCATTAGGGTTTATTTTTGTTTGGTTTAAGTATATGAAAAAACCGGAATTAGAGAAATTAAAATCAGCGGAAGAAGTAGAGGATGAGCTATAGATTAATAGCTAAGATAAAAATAAGGAAGAAAAAATAATAAATGGAAAACAAAAACTAAATAATTAAAATTAAAGTTTAAAAGATGATGAAAAGGGGAGGAGACATGAATAAGGAAATTAAGAAAAGCGGAATCGGGATTATTAAAAATCCTTATTCCTGCATCTTTTTACTAATTATTGGTGTTCTACTTCTGGGGATTGGATTGATTTTTCCGGTGTCAGCCGAAGGTGGTACCGTACCAGAAACTATGACTTATCAGGGTAGGATTACTGATTCAAATGGTACTCCGGTGGCTGACGGAAGTTATTCGGTTACTTTCTTGCTTTATAATATGTTGGAGGCAGGTGAAGTAGTCTGGGAAGATACACAGTATGTCAGTGTTTACAATGGTGTGTTTAGTACTAGTTTAGATTTAAGCACTATTGCTAATTGGAATACACCATATTATCTTACTTTAAAAGTGGGTACTGACATGGAAATGTCTCCTCGGGTAGCTCTTAATGCTGTTCCTTATGCATTTAATTCTAAAAAACTGAATGATTTGAATTCAAACCAGTTTTTAAGAAGTGATGTCTCTAATCAATTTTCTTCAGGAACACTTACCCTTAGCTTTGGAACAACATTTAATGTTGCCGGAACTTGGCAGATTAATGGAATCGAAGTTACAGCTACTGCTAGCCAAATTAATGCATTAAGTCGTTGGGCAGAAATTCCCCAGGGGGATATTGTAACTACCGAAGGTACACAAACACTAACTCAAAAAACATTGACTGCTCCCAAGTTAAACGAAGCGGTAAACTTAAGCGCTACTTCATCGGACTTAAATAAATTGAAAAGTTATTCTACTAATGCAGCTACCAGCGCAGGTTATCCGGTATTTACAGTAAATAGCACGGGAGATAGTATTTCTTTTCATAAACCGGGAACAGTTAGTGATTTTGTTACTGCAGATTTAATGATTGACGGTGGAGGAGAGATAGATGCTGTAAATGATTTCAGCATGCCGGGGACTTATCCGTTGGTTGAAAATTTAAATGCTGAATATCTAGAAGGGTTAGATGCATCCGACTTTGCAACAAATATTGTCACTGGTGTAACTTTGGACGAAGAGGAGACTCCAATAGTAAATGATGTAGTTTATTTTTCCGGAACTAATACGGTGGCCATTGCTTCTGGGTATCCTAGCGAAAATTCTACTTATGCAGCAGTTGGTTTTTATACAGGAACTTATGATAATGACAGTAAGCACAAAATTCAGGTTTCGGGAATTTTAGACGGATTTACAAGTCTAACTACGGGAGATATCTATTATCTTTCTGGAACCTCCGCAGGAAGTGGTTCAATTGTAAATAGTGCTCCTACGGATGGAGCGTGGGTAGTTAAAGTTGGTCGAGCAATTAGCGCGACAAAGCTATTGATAGATATTGCTGATGGAGTAACGTATGATACTGGCTGGAGTAGCGTCAGCGCTGCAGTAACTCTTGCTTACACACACAACTTAGGAACAGAAACATTTACTGCTTATTGGTATTTTAAGCCTACTGCAGACGGAACAGTTTATCCTGTGGCAGGAGGAACAGGCTTAAGTTTTCCGACTAATAATACAGTCCAGTTAGTTTTAAGCAACCCCATAATTACAATTGGGGGGGCAAGTTATACCACTGGGTATGTCCGTATAATATTGATTAAAGGCTTAGGCGGTGCTGGAGGCTCAGCTTCGGAAAGTTTGGCGAACATTGGTTTAGATGGAGATGATTTCTTAAAATCAAACACTTCAGATACATATACTGGTGGATCTGGGGGATCTATTCTAACTTTTGCCGAAGGAACAACATTAAAAGCTGATGGTACAGCTGAACTTAACGGAGCAATAACTAGTTCTAACTCTAATTTAAGTGTACAAAAAAATATTAAGCTTGCTAATGGACAAGATTACTTATTTAGTGATGGAGTTGGCTTAACTTCCAGCGCATCGGCTACGACTTCCGGCGCTTATAAGATTGGGGCTTTTGATGAATTTGCTTATTCAGATTCTACCGATGTCCAGAGTGTGCTTAATGACTTAGATTATAAAATTGATTCTATCTTAGAGGGAGGAGACCTGAATGTTATTTCCCTTGATACTCCAACAGGAAATCAAACTTTAATTGTCAACCCAACAACTGGAGATGCGAAAGTTTCATTAAACCTAGCTAATCTAAATACATGGATAGCCGCGCAGACGTTTAATGCTTTAACCAATTTAAATGGTGGTTTATCTATGGACACAAATAAGTTTACAGTAGCTGATGCAACTGGTAATACCTCTATCGCTGGAACTTTAAACGTCGGAAGCCCTGTTGCTTTAGGGTCGAGCTTAAACGTTGATGGGAACATTAATGCTTCCGCTAATATTAGTCAGTCAGGTTCAGCAACTTTTTCTACCGGAACAGGTGTAATATCTTTAAACGGGAACACTACTCTGGCGTCTGGAAAAAATCTTATTCTTACAGAAGGAATTGGCACATACTCTCAAGTTTTTTCCGGAACAAATCAAACCCCATTTTCTATCTCGGCAACTTACAACCCAACAGCTGGAGAAACGCAATACGGAGAAAAATTAACAGTTATTAATTATCCTATAACTGCTGCGAACACGTTATACGGAAAGTACATTACCATTGATGATGATAACAGTATTTTGGCTAACCAAATTACTGGCTTGTATGTAGACGTTGGAACAGGCAATGCTAATGATATCACTTATGCGGCTATTTTCCAGGGCGGTAATGTAGGCATAGGAACAGTTAGTCCTGTAGGAAAATTAGACATTCGGGGAGATGAAGTTCGCATTTGGACCGGCTCAGGTACCAATACTAATGCGCTTAGCTCAGGAGAACTTTACGTAGAAGGAGATTTAGAAGTAGACGGGTCTGCTTGGTTAGGTGATGCAGCTGCAGATAATTTAAC
>CAZAYU010000003.1:0-10970 GCA_964489445.1 uncultured Planctomycetia bacterium | reverse complement strand
AGAAGTAGACGGGTCTGCTTGGTTAGGTGATGCAGCTGCAGATAATTTAACGGTATATGGTTCTTTGGTTACTAATGATTTAGCGTTTGATGGTCATATTATTCCTAGCGAAGATAGCGAGTATAATTTAGGTTCTGTTGAAAAAAAATGGAATAAAATTTATGCGGTTTCTTCAATAGTCGGTAACTTAACCCCGAATAGAGTAGTAGTAGTTGGTCCATCAGGAGAATTATCAGATAGTTCTAATTTAATGTTTAATGGATTAATTTTGGATTTAGCCGGAGAATTCAGAGTGGCTACTGATAAGTTCACCGTAAACACTTCCGGAGATACTTCTATTGCTGGAACATTAGACATACTAAAAGCTACAAAGGCTCAAGCTGGTTTAGAAGTTAGTGGTGGAGCTTTAGTTGTTACTGGACAAGCGATAAGCCAAACTGGAGACAGTCAAGTTGCTTTTTCTGGGAATGTTGATGCAAGCAGCGGAATAGATGTTAGCGGTGGTCCGTTAACTATTGCCAGCCAAGCTATTACCCAAACTACCGGAGGCCAAGTTACTTTTGCCGGTAATATTGATGCTCAAAACGGGATAGATGTTACTACTGGCAATTTTAATGTGGGAGTAAGTAAATTTACGGTTATTCCGGCTACTGGCAACACAAGCGTTGCTGGTAGTTTAGAAGTGGCGGAGGGAGTTAATTTAGCTACTGCTTCCGGAAATGTGGGCATTGGAACTACCGCACCATCATCTTTTTTAGATTTGGAAAAAACAGGAGTAGCCAAAAATAATTTAGATATACTCGAAATCACTAATACAGTAAATGCTGTAGATATGGATAAAACTGAAACTAGCATTCTTTTTAACCAATTTTATTATGATGCCTCTACACCCCAAATAGCTGATGTAGGAAGAATAAGCTTAGGTACAGAATCCGATTGGACTTCTACAGTTACTACCCAAGATAGTTATCTAACCTTGGAAACTGCCCTTGATGGTGCGGTTTCTGAAAAGGTAAGAATAGATTCTGCAGGAAATGTGGGTATTGGTACAACTGCTCCGTCTTATGGATTAGATGTGGTGAGTACTTATGGTGCAGCAATTGGGATTAGTGCTTCTGCTGATGCAATGGTTGTTGATGCAGTAGGAAATGTGGGCATCGGCACGTCTTCTCCTTCTTCAGAGTTAGAAGTTGTTGGAACAATTGAATCCGTAGAGGTTAAATTAACCGGAGGCACTTTAGCTGCCGGACAAGTATTAGTTTCTAATGAAGAAGGAGTCGGAGCCTGGACCGATCTTTCGGCTGATGGTGATATCGGACCGTGGGATTTAAATGATCCGAATCTTTATCCTGATGAAGTCACATATAATGTTGCTATTGGTGCAACGGATGCTGGAAGTGCGAAATTATACGTTAATGGAAATGTGGGTGTTGGGACAAATTCTCCTGATTCAAAAGTAGAAGTTGTCGGAACAGTAGAAATGACTGGATTTAAATTAACCGGAGCAGGCATAGTTGCTGATTTAATTTTGGTGTCTCAAGCTGATGGAACTGGCATTTGGACCGATCTTTCTAGTTCAGGAAGTGTTGGTCCTTGGGATTTATACGGGAATAGCCTTGTTCCTGATGAAACTACTTATAACGTAGCTATCGGCGCGGTAGATGCCGGAAGCGCAAAATTATATGTTAATGGTAATACGGGAATTGGAACAACTGCTCCGGCTGGAAAATTAGAAGTAGCTCAAAATATTGCTGGAAGCGCAATGGTTCGTTATGCTCAGCAGATTGACATGGATATGACAACTACTGATCAAACTAGTGATATGATTGGGTTAGATATTAATCTGGACACTACTGGCGATGGCATTGGTTTAACTGGTGCTGCCGGAATAGATGCGATTGGGTTAAATATAGATGTTTCTGGAGTTGACTTGGAATCTTCCGCTTCTAAATACGCGGCTATTTTTCAGGGTGGTAGTGTGGGTATAGGAACAGTTAGCCCTGTAGGAAAATTAGATATTCGGGGAGACGAGGTCCGTATTTGGACTGGTTCCGGCACTAATACTAATGCGCTTAGCTCTGGAGATCTTTATGTAGAAGGAGATTTAGAAGTAGATGGTTCGGTTTGGCTAGGAGATGCAGTTGCGGATAATTTAACGGTAACTGGACAAATGACAATAGATAATCTTAGCTTTGAAGGTGATTTTCTTCCCAAGGAGGCAGATAGCCATGATCTAGGCTCTCCTAGTGCAGAGTGGAGAAGTCTTTATTTAGGAAATGTAGGGAAAATTTATCTGGGAATAGCACAAGATGTGAACCTTTATCGTTCCGATCAAGATATTTTAAAAACAGATGATAATTTATTAGTTGGAGGAACTTTAGGGGTAACCGGTGCGGTTAATTTAATTAATAGCTTGTCTGTAAACGCCAACACTTTGTTTGTAAATAGTACTACTAGCCGAATAGGTATTGGTACGTCAAGCCCTGATGCAAAGTTAGAAGTAGTGGGAACAATGCATGCACGAGAAGATGTCGGATTTGATGCGAATCTTACCGTTGCTGGTTCTGCTACTATAGATGGTGGATTAACCATGGACATGAATAAATTTACAGTTGCGGATAGCACCGGAAACACAACAATTGCTGGTACCTTGACTGTTAATGATGCCGTTGACTTTACTAAAGGACTAGACGTGACAAACGATAACTTTACCGTTGGTGGAAGTAAGTTTACAGTTGCTCAAGCTACTGGAAATATTTTATCAGAGGGAACACTGAATGTTTCCGGAGCAAGTAATTTAGCAATCACTTCTGGTAGCGTCGGTATAGGAACTAATGCACCAGATTCAAAATTAGAAGTTATAGGAACTGTAGAAATGACTGGACTTAAATTGACTAATTCTCCAGCAGAAGGTTTTGTGCTAGTAACGGATAATGCGGGTATTGGCACATGGAGAGATCTTTCGTCTAATGGAGATATTGGTCCTTGGGATTTAGATAGTGGAGAAATTAATCTGTACCCTGATGAGACTACCTATAACGTAGCTATTGGTGCTCAAGATGCCGGAAGCGCAAAATTATATGTTAATGGTAATGTCGGTATTGGCACAACTACTCCCTCTGCTGGATTAGACACAGTGCTAACTTTTGTTTCTACTGAAGCGACTACTCAAATAGGAAATGAATTTAATATTACCGATACTGGAGTAGTTACTGGAGGGACAGATACAACTACTGGCTTAGATTTAAATATTACTCGAAGTGGAGCAACCGGTGGAACCATTAATACTATAGGTTTAGATATTTATGGAACTAGTAATGATGCTGGTGATGGGATATCTAATTTGACCGGTTTAAAAGTTAATGTTACTGGAGCCGACACTAATTATGCGGCTATTTTCCAGAGTGGATGTGTGGGCATTGGAACAAACACGCCTACTGCAGAATTAGATGTTTCTGGAGATATTCGTGCTACTGGTATTTATTATGGTGACTTAGCTCAAGGAACAGTTACCCCTTCTGGATTTACCCAAGGCTCAGCAGTATTTGCCGGGGCAAGTGGAACATTGGCACAAGATAATGATAACTTTTTTTGGGATGATACTAACAAGCGGCTAGGAATCGGAAACAAAACTCCAGCTAATAAATTAGATGTTTCTGGTACTGCCCGAATAACAGAAGCAGTCATTCTTGGTTCAACTGTTAATATTACTGGAAATGTTGATGTTGGATCAGGCTTAGATGTTAGTGGTGGTCCGCTAACTGTTGCCAATCAAGCAATTACTCAAGTTACAGGCGGTCAAGTTACTTTTGCTGGAAACGTTGATGCAAATAGTGGCTTAGACGTTGTTGGTGCTAATCTTACAATAGACTCTAATGACTTAATTATGAATACTGATAAATTTATTGTTGACGGGGCAACTGGCAATATTATTTCTGTTGGCGATCTAGCCTTAAATGGTGGAGACTTAACTTCTACTGGCGCATTAAATGTTACTTCAACCGGTGGAGCAATGACTTTAACCCCTAAAGTTGGAAATAATCTTAATATTGCTTTATCTACAACTGGTGATTTAGCAGTTAATACTAATGATCTTTATGTAGATACCAGCTCTGGATTTGTGGGAATCGGTACAACTAGCCCGTTCTCTGCATTAGATGTTACCGGAAAAATAACAACAACCGAACTTAAATTAACAGACTCTAATGTTTCAGGATATGTGCTAGTTGCCGAGAATGACGGAACAGCTAACTGGACAGATCTTTCTAGCGATGGAAATATCGGTCCTTGGGACTTAACCAATCCTAATCTGTACCCTGATGAAACTACCTATAACGTCGCTATCGGCGCTCAAGATGCCGGAAGCGCAAAATTATATGTTAATGGTAATGTCGGTATCGGCACAACTATTCCCTCTGCCGGGTTAGACACAGTATTAATTTCTGCTTCTACTGAAGCGGCTGCTCAGATAGGAAATGAATTTAACATTACTAATGAAGGAGTAGTTACTGAAGGAACAGATACAACTACCGGCTTAGATTTAAATATTGCTCGTACCGGAGCAACTGGCGGAACAATAAACACAATTGGCTTGGATATTTACGGAAGAGGAGATACAGGTGGCGTTTCTACTTTAACTGGTTTAAAAATTGATGTTGCCAGCGCTGACGCTAACTATGCGGCTATCTTTCAAGGAGGATGTGTAGGCATTGGCACATCTTCTCCAGTTCATACTTTAGAAGTATCTGGAACTCTGGATGCCTCCGGTGCAACAACTTTAGGCTCAACACTGACAACTTCTGGAAACATTCTTCCTTCTTTAGATTCTATACACGACTTAGGAAGTGATGCCGTAAGGTGGGCTAATGTGTATGCGGATAAAATAGTTTCTGGAACTACAGAGATAACCGGTAATCTAGACATGAATAATAATCTTATTCTAAATGTCGGAGCTGCCGGAACTGATTTTACTTCTGGAGGCGGATTAATATTAGCTGGTAATGTAGACGCAAATAGCGGCTTAGATGTTGCCGGTGCTAATCTTACACTAGACTCTAATGACTTAATTGTGAATACTAATAAATTTATTGTTGATGGGGAAACCGGGAATACTTCTGTTGCCGGCACCCTAGGAGTAACAGGTGTCACCGCTTTAAGTTCAACGTTAACTGTAGCTGGTAATGTAGACGCAAATAGCGGCTTAGACGTTGTTGGTGCTAATCTTACAATAGACTCTAATGACTTAATTATGAATACTGATAAATTTATTGTTGACGGGGCAACTGGCAATATTATTTCTGTTGGCGATCTAGCCTTAAATGGTGGAGACTTAACTTCTACTGGCGCATTAAATGTTACTTCAACCGGTGGAGCAATGACTTTAACCCCTAAAGTTGGAAATAATCTTAATATTGCTTTATCTACAACTGGTGACTTAGTGGTTAATACTAATGATTTTTATGTAGATACCAGTTCTGGATTTGTCGGCATCGGCACAACTGCTCCTTCCGCCGGATTAGACACAGTATTAACCTTTGCTTCTACTGAAGCGACTACTCAAGTAGGAAATGAATTTAACATTACCGATACTGGAGTAGTTACTGAAGGAACAGATATAACTACTGGCTTAGATTTAAATATTATTCGTACTGGTGCAACTGGCGGAACAATAAACACAATTGGTCTAGACATCTCCGGAACCGGTGATCTTGCCGGTGATGGGACCTCTAATTTGATTGGTTTAAAAGTTAATGTTACTGGAGCCGATACTAATTATGCGGCTATTTTCCAGAGTGGATGTGTGGGTATTGGAACAAATACGCCTACTGCAGAACTAGATGTTTCTGGAGATATTCGTGCTACTGGTATTTATTACGGTGACTTAGCTCAAGGAACAGTTACTCCTTCTGGATTTACTCAAGGCTCAGTAGTATTTGCCGGGGCAACTGGAACATTAGCACAAGATAATGATAACTTTTTTTGGGATGGTACTAACAATCGGCTGGGAATCGGAAACAAAACTCCGGCTAACAAATTAGATGTTTCCGGTACTGTGTCTATGAGCGGGTTTAAACTAACAACAGCTCCTGGCGATGGTCATGTTTTAGTCTCTAATGATGACGGAGTAGGTGTATGGACGGATGTTACTGGGAATGCTGGTCCTTGGGATTTAAGTAGTTTAAATCTTTATCCTGATGAAACTACCTACAATGTAGCCATTGGCTCAATTTCTGCTGGAAGTGCAAAGCTATATGTTAATGGAAATGTAGGATTAGGAATATCATCTCCAACTCATGGATTAGATGTAGTCAGCTCAAGTGGTGCGGCATTTGGAATAAGCTCATCTGCCGATGCTATGCTTATTGATGCTGCTGGTAATGTAGGTATTGGAACTACAAATGTAATACGTCCTTTAACAGTGGCCGGAATTATAAAATCAACTACCGGTGGATTTGAATTTCCCAATGGAGATGTAATGACTTCTGCTACCGTAAGCATTGATCATGAAGACCGCTTATTTTGTCCGTTTACTGATTACATGGAAGCATCGGGTACATGGGGAAATGCTGTAGTTAAGAATTGGTATTATCGGCAGGCAACTAGGGTTCGCAACCTTATCGAAGTCCAAGGCGGAGCATTGGCTTCTGGAGAGCCACCGCAATATGTAATGGATGTTGCGTTTCAGATTCCTCAAGGATTTTCCGGTTGGGGAACAAATGCTGTACAGTTAGATTTTAATACAGATACCACTGCAATTACTGGTGATACTGTTACCTATATAAAACTAGAAGCTTTACAAAACGGAACTAGTTTAGTTCAATCTACTAACAGTACTCATATTCCATCAGGAGGAGCAAGCAGCGATTTTGGCCAGGTAACATTATCCGGTACTGCCTTAAATAGCGAAAGTGCTCTGACAACAGGTGGAAATATTGTCGTGTTTAGAGTAACTGTTTATTGTGCTAATAGTGCGGGAAATACTAAAAAAGCCAGGGTGAGTGATTTAGTATTAAAGTATATAACAGGATAAGGCTTTAAAGAAAATGTTTTAATAAAAATTAATGAATGATTATTTATTGAATTAAAAAATGTACTTTAAAAGGAGGAAAAAGTGATCTGTAAAAATAAGTTACCGATAATATTTTTACTACTAGCTTTTTTTATTTTATTTCTTTATCCAGCTGCACATGCGGATAATTTAGTCAGTAAAGGTGATTTTCCTTCTGATTATGCGACTAAGTGGGCAGCTAGTCCTCAAGCTCATTCTAGTTTGGCGACAAGTAGTCCACCTTATATAGGATCAAGTTACTATCTTTCTCTGTATGGGGATAACACAGGGGAGCATTTAGATCAGACGATACTGGGGCTTATCCCTTCTACCGAATATATGTTTTATATGTATATGCGTTCAGCTTCATCTAACAGTCATCAGGTAAAAGTGGATTTAGTGGCGGGGGAAACCACAATGTTTTCTATTCAAACTTCACCGAATTCCAGTCAGGATTGGGGAACATTTGCGTTTAAGTTTAACAGTGGTGCAGCCAGCAGCATTACAGCCAAGATTTATCCTTCTTCTGCTACTTATTCTGGAAGCAACGAAGCCACACATCTCGATGATGTTGTATTAATCCAATATCCAGGAGCAATTTCTGCAGTAGGGACTAGCCTGGGGTATAGCTCTGGCCACTCAACAGGTCATTTTTATGTTAAAGATGCTAATGGAATAGTTATAAATTTAACTAGTCCTGCAAGTTTTTACGCTTTTGATACTTTTACGGTTCAACGCGATACCGGTACCTGGTCAAATTTAACTGAAGGTTCTGCTACTGGGCAATACAGCAAAATATTAAGCGGAGACCAAGTAACTGGATTTCGGATTCATACTCCAGATTTTACTACTTATCCAGAAGGTACATATGCTTTTAGAATTAAAGTAGATCGGCTACTGGGAACAGATTGGGCTTTAGCTTCGGCATATTCTAATAGCCAAACAGTATATATTGAGCCACCGAAACCGGTGTTAGAGGCAATTACTACGACAACTTCTCCGAATGTTTCTCCTAATAAGTATTATCAATCTACAGCAGTTAATATCAAGGTGACTAACAATGGGATGTTTAGTCCGGGAACAGTTTTTGATATTTACGATAATGCTTCAGAACTATTATCCAATAGATCTTTAAGCGGAGATATTTTGACTCTTCCGGCAAATACAACACTTACTTCACAGAAAGATTATATTATTAAGGTAAGGGCAGAAAAAACAAGCAGGACTTCCCCGTTTAGTCCAACGCAAACTATTTATGCGCTTAGCAATGTTCCGCCTATGCCTACTTTAACTACTACTGGAACTTTTACTTATCAAAATACTATAGTTATTAATGTTACTAATAAAACACAATTTAGTGCTTCGTTTGGAGATGTAATTAAGGTCTATGAAGGTGCTTCAGAAGTAGATAGTAGTCGCTATACTTATAATTTTTCAACAGGAGTATTAAACATAACTTATGATTATTCGGTGGGAGACTATAACTTTTCTGTAAAGTTTAGCCGCAGCGGAACATTAAGTGCTGCCGGAACAAAAGCAATTCATGTAGTTGCTCCGGTTGTGCCAACATTATATAGCAGTGGTACTTTTGTGTATAAAACAGCGATTATGATTACTGTTACAAACGATGAAGCTTATGACAATGCTAAAGGTGATACGATTGTAGTTAATGATGGAAGTACGGACTTAACGCTAACAACTGATTATACTTATAATTATGATAATGGTGCCTTAAATATTACTAAAGATTACGCAGAAGGCAATCGTACGTTTTCTGTGCATTTTGTTCGTAATGGTGCTTCTGGTTCGTCAGCAGACAAGGCTGTGAGCATAATTCCCATAAAACCAGGGATAAGTGTTCCTTCGGGAACCCGTTATGAAAATGAGTCAATTCCTATTACGTTTACCAATTTAAGTGAAAGCAGTTATCCGGGTTATGAAAATTATTCATATGTGCTTAAAGCTGGCTCAACTACAGTAGCTAGTGGCGCTTCACTGGTAAGTCCGATTAGTTTTGTACCACAGGATGAAGGATTAGCTGCCGATAATATTTACAGCATGACTTTAATTATTACTCGCTCTGGAAAATCTAATACAAGTTCTGCGGCCTCGCTAACTGTTGCTTCTGCTGGCTCTAAGATAGATAAAGTGAGCAATCTGCTTGTTGATGGAAGTTTTGAAGCTGAAAATCTTCCAGCTTGGACTATCGCTGCTGCCAGTAAGGAACGATATAGTCCAGCAATTGATTCTGCTGGTTTTTATCCCGTAGATAGTGATTATGTTTTAAAGGTTGAACCTACCGGATTAAAACCTTATCAAAGTTGTGTTTATCAGCAGATTAACAGCGGGATAGCTGCGAATACCAATTATACTTTGGGAGTTTGGGTATCTTACGGAGGGAGGAACGTTTCTGCATTGGCTAAAGAGATGGTAAAGATTCAAGTGGAAGTTAGAGATTCCAATGATACGGTTCAGTTAACAGAGACTGAAAGCTTAACTGTAGATACTGAGTATATGGAGTCTAATTTTTCTCGGGCTACACTTACGGTTAATACCGGAGCTAATGGGAATAAGTTAAGAATCAAACTTTATCCAGCAGTTAACGAAGAAAGTGCTGGTAGTTATGTTACTTATTTTGATCGGGCAGTTTTAGTAAGAGGTAGCGAAGCAGAAAAAATATTACCCGATGCTCCATTTTTAATTCAAAATTCAGATACCGGAACGATTTCTAATATATTTACTCTAGATATGGACGGTTCAGGCGGAGTGTCGCAGATTAAGACTGCTCCTTCTCAGGATTTAGCACTAATGCCTGGGGCGCAGTTAGGAGTCGGCACAACTACACCTACTCATACTTTAGAAGTATCTGGAACTCTGGATGCCTCCGGTGCAACAACGTTAGGTTCAACACTTACAACTTCCGGAAACATTCTTCCTTCTGCAAATTCTGCACATGACTTAGGAAGTGATGCTGTAAGATGGGCTAATGTGTATGCGGATAAAATAGTTTCCGGAACCACAGAGATAACCAGCGATTTAGACATGAATAATAATCTTATTCTAAATATTGGGGTTGCCGGAACTGATTTTACTTCCGGTGGAGGGTTAACTTTAGATGGTTCTTTAACCGCTAATAACCAAGTTACCTTAGGGGATGGTGGAGAAACTGTTGCAATTAATTCTTCCGATTGGGATATATCTACAACCGGTGTTGCAACCGGTATCTCCGGAATTACGACTGATGGTGTATACACTCAATCCGGAACTTCTCAAAATACATTCACCGGTAATGTTGATGCTGTAAGTGGAGTAGATGTAACGGGTGCTAATTTAACCTTAGATTCTAACGATTTAATCATTAACACCAATCAGTTTACTGTTGATGGAGCTACCGGAAATACAGGTATTGCCGGAACATTAAATGTTGCCGGAGATACAATTACCCTAGGTAATAATACCGGGACTGAAAGTGTAGTCATCAATGCTGATGCAATTACTTTAAGTGATGCCGCTAAAGCTGTTACGTTAAACAATGTAGTTAATGCATTAAATATTGATTCCGGAACCTTAAGTATCAATGCTTTAAATAATCGGGTCGGTATCGGAACTACTGTTCCGGCATACGAATTAGATGTTGACGGTGATATCCGGGCTACCGGAGTTTATTATGGTGATGTAGCCGAAGGTACAGTGACTCCTTCTGGGTTTACTGAAGGTTCAGTAGTATTTGCCGGAGCAAGTGGAGTATTATCTCAAGACAATGCAAATTTTGTCTTTAATAATGCAACTGATGATTTAACTATCTCCGGAGATTTAAATGTCTCCGGTGGTAAAGTAACCGGAAGTAATTCTGAATCAATATCTATAGGAGAAACTGACAACAATATTGTTTTAGCAATCGGTGGAGCCAATGAATGGACGT